>JACTMO010000082.1 GCA_014584605.1 Bacteroidota bacterium
ATGCGGTTGGTGCTTCATGCCTCCAAAGAGATCCGCCCCGCTCTGATCTGTCAAGATCCCGAAGCCGAAAGTTGCTCACAGGTTATTAGAGGTGCCCACTAGGCCAACGATGATGCCGACACCATCCATACCTGACACGAGGGATCACACCATCTCCGGCCCATACGTTCCCGCCGGTGTCTATCTGGCAATGATGAAGGGAGAGGAAGCGGAGAAGCCGTTCGAACGCACCACCACGGCATAGGCGCCTTCGGCCAGCGCACCCACATCCAAGGAGGCGCGGTCGATGCGCGTTGGAGCATGGCGAAGCACAACACGCCCCCGGGGATCGAGCACACTGACCTCAGCCTCTGTCCAGCCCGACGGGAGCCTTACCTGGAAACGATCCTGCACCGGGTTCGGTGTGATGAGCAGGTCCGGCTTGATGTTGCCTTCGACCATGCCTGTCGGGCCGTCCATCTTGGCCAGGAAGAGGTCATCGGAGCCTTGAACGTTGACGAGGTCCGTGCCACCAAAAGTGATGTATGCACCATTGAACCACCCGCAGTAGATCACACTGCCATCCCCCCCCGTACAGATTCCGTGTGCCTGGTCCTGCCCGTCGCTCCCGGCGGTCACGGCCCAATCGTACTGCCCGTTGCTGGAGCACTTCACGGCGAAAACGTCCATCTCTTCCTCGACCAGGTCGAACTCGATGGATCCGAAGGTGAGCAGATCGCTCTCGAAATAGCCGGAAACGACAAGGTCACCGCTCGGATCCGCTGCGATGTCGGTGCCATAGTTGTATCCACCTCCGGCCATGAGGGCCCATTGCGCGACACCTGCGTTGTTGAACTTCGCGATCAAGGCTGCCTCCGTACCGTTCGGGTTGTCCAGGATGGTTGATCCGATGGTCAGGCTTTCGCTGTCGAACGTTCCGGTCACGGCCACGTTGTTCATCGCATCGGTGGTGATGCCGTGGATCTCCTCGGTTCCCGTTCCGCCTACATCCACAGCCCACTGCAGGGCACCGTCCCCATCATAGGCCGCGATGAAGCCATCCGAGGCACCGTTATTCGCAAGGGGTGTGCCGCCACCGACATCCAGCTGCGCGCCGGGGAAATAGCCGCCCACTATGACGCGCCCCAGTTGATCCGTGGCGACACAGGTGCCCTCATCACCGAAGTCACTGGCGATCCGCACCGCCCAGAGTTCATTCCCATCCGGATCATATTTCAGGATCATGGCATCCGGGTACTGCAGGTTGGTCAGGATGCTGTCCCCAAAGGCGATCCCGTCGGTCCCGAAATCACCCGTGACGTAGATGTTGCCATCCGCATCGGTCGCCACACCGTAAAAATGCTCCAGTGCGGTCCCACCGAAACTCCGCGCCCAGAGTAACGTGCCGTCAGGGGAATACTTGGCGATGAAGCCATCAAAATACCCGCCATTGGTGATCACGGTCCCATCCAGATCGAGCGTGGAACTGGAATAGAAGCCGACGATGATGGGGTTCCCTTCCCCGTCGACCGCCACATCCATGACCTCGTCATACCATTCTCCGGTGGCCTTTCTTGCCCAAAGCACCGTGCCATCACTGTCGTATTTCGTCAGGAAAGCGTCCTCGTAGGCATCCTGCGTCAAGGTAGTGTTACCAAAGGTCACGGATGCACTGCTGAAGTATCCGGCGGCGTACACATTATTGTCCGCATCGACAGCCGCTGCCAGCGCCTCTTCCGCCCCTTCCCCTCCGGCCCGGACCGCCCAAACCCAGTCCGGTGCCTGGGCATACGTGCTTAGTGCCATCAACATGGACAAGAAGGAGAACAGGTGTGCCGTTTTCATGCTGCCGGTTATTAAGACCCACGAATTTATCGGTGAACACCGCATGGAAAGTTCGACTTGAAAGCGGGGAAGGTTCATCCGATGGGTCGTCTCCCCGATCACTCGATGGAAATGCGAACGATCAGCCGGTCAGGGGCCAGTGGACGAGTTGTTGCTCGAACCAACCTTTGCATTGCCCGGTCGAGGGATCCATGCCGTTCGTCGGACCTGGGGATCCGCTATTTTTCAGCCCCTCCGACCCGTCGCTCAGCTGTGCGAGAGCCAAGCACGCCATGCTACGATCCGTCATCGTTCCTTGCCAGTAACGGCAATTCCGGCAAACTTGATCCCAACGGGCGTCCCGCCTACCCTTCCTTCAGCATGCTGCGGCCGATCACGATGCGCTGCACCTCGCTGGTGCCCTCGTAGATCTGCGTGATCTTGGCGTCGCGCATCAGGCGTTCCACGTGGTACTCCTTGACGTAGCCGTAGCCGCCGTGCACCTGCACCGCCTCCACGGTGGTCTTCATGGCCACCTCGCTGGCGAAGAGCTTGGCCATGCTGCCGGCCAGGTCGTAGTTGCCGTGGGTATCCTTCAGCCAGGCGGCCTTCAGGCACAGCAGGCGGGCCGCCTCGATCTCGGTGGCCATGTCGGCCAGCTTGAACTGGATGGCCTGATGGTCGCAGATGGGTTTGCCGAAGGCCTTGCGCTCCTTGCTGTACGCCACGGCCAGTTCGAAGGCGCCGCTGGCGATGCCGAGGGCCTGTGCGGCGATGCCGATGCGGCCGCCGGCCAGGGTCTTCATGGCGAACTTGAAGCCGAAGCCGTCCTCGCCGATGCGGTTGGCCTTGGGCACCTTCACGTCCTGGAACATCAGGGTGTGCGTGTCGCTGCCGCGGATGCCCAGCTTGTCCTCCTTGGCACCCACGGTGAAGCCGGGCATGCCCTTCTCCACGATGAGGCAGTTGATGCCCTTGTGGCCCTTGGCCACGTCGGTCTGGGCCATCACCAGGTAGGTGCTGGCGCTGCCGCCGTTGGTGATCCAGTTCTTGGTGCCGTTCAGCAGGTAATGGTCGCCCTTGTCGATGGCGGTGGTGCGCTGGCTGGTGGCGTCGCTGCCGGCCTCGGGCTCGCTGAGGCAGAAGGCCCCGATCTTCTCCCCCTTGGCCAGCGGCACCAGGTACTTGCGCTTCTGCTCCTCGTTGCCGTAGGTCTCCAGGCCCCAGCACACCAGGCTGTTGTTCACGCTCATCACCACGCTGCAGCTGGCGTCCACCTTGCTGATCTCCTCCATGGCCAGCACATAGCTCACGGTGTCCATGCCGCCGCCGCCGTACTCGGGGCTCACCATCATGCCCAGGAAGCCGAGCTCGCCCAGCTGCCTGATCTCGTCCTTGGGGAAGCGCTGTTCGCGGTCGCGCTCGATCACACCGGGCTTCAGGACGTTCTGGGCGAAGTCGCGCGCGGCGTCGCGCACGGCCTTCTGTTCCTCGCTTAGCTGGAAGTTCATCGCGGTTCCGGAGAGCACGTCCATGGCTGGTCGGGTATGGCCGCTGGTGCGGGTTGGCAAAGGTAGCGGATACCTTCGCCTCCATGGTGGGCGATGCTTCGCATCCGGCGCGCGTGATCGGCGTCATGTCCGGCAGTTCCTTGGACGGCCTGGACCTGGCGCTGTGCAGCTTCACGCACGAGGCGGGCCGTTGGTCGGGGCGCATCGACCGGGCGCGCACCGAGCCCTTCCCTCCTGCCCTGCAGGAGCGGCTGCGCGAGGCCATGGACGGTACGGCGCTCGAGGCCGCCCGCCTGCACCGCGACCTGGGCGACCACATCGGCGGGGCCTGCCGGGCGATGGCCGCCGGAGAGGCGGTGGACCTGGTGAGCTCCCACGGGCACACCCTCTTCCACCGTCCCGCCGAAGGGCTCACCGCCGCCATCGGCTGCGGCGCCCGCATCGCGGCGCGTTCGGGCATCGCCACGGTGTGCGACCTGCGGAGCACCGACGTGGCCCTGGGCGGCCAGGGCGCACCGTTGGTGCCGCTCGCCGAACGGCTGCTCTTCCCCGGGCGGGAGGCCTTCCTGAACCTGGGCGGCATCGCCAACCTGGCCGTGCACCGCGAGGGTACGGTGGGCTACGACATCGGTCCCTGCAACCAGGCCCTGGACCTGCTGGCCCGCGAGGTCGGCCGGCCCTATGACGCCGACGGCATGATGGCCCGCGAAGGGACGGTGAACGATCGGTTGCTGGCCGCGCTGGAGGCCCTGCCCTTCTACCACCAGGCGCCGCCGCGCGCCCTGGGGCGCGAGTGGTTCGAGGCGGAGATGCGCCCGCTGGTCCAGAGCCCCGAACTGCCGCTGGCGGACCGTTTGCGCACCGTGAGCGAGCACGTGGCGCGTCGCATCGCGGCGGAGCTGGACCGGCACGCCGTGCGGAGCGTGCTGGTGACCGGCGGCGGTGCCCGCAACACGCTGCTGCTGGAGCGGATGCAAGCCCGGAGCGCCGCCGCGCTGCACGTGCCCGCCCCCCTGCTCGTGGACTTCAAGGAGGCCTTCCTCTTCGCCCTGTTGGGCCTGTTGCGCCTGCGGTGCGAGGTGAACGCACTGGCCTCGGTGACAGGCGCGGTGCGTTCCAGTGTGGGCGGTGCCCTGTACCTGCCCTGAAGAGGTCCGCTATCAACAACCCGGGTTGGAAGAGCGGTCGCTGGGGGCCGGGCCGCGCCGGAGGCGCCGGTTACCTTTGGCCGCCGCCGCTCCCCGGCGGCCACGCACCGATGAAGGACACCCTGCGCCGCTTTGAGCAACGCGCCCCCGAGATCGTGCTCGAGTGGAACGACGCGCCCACCGGTGCACGAGGCTGGGTGGTGATCAACAGCCTGCGAGGAGGAGCGGCCGGCGGCGGCACGCGCATGCGCAAGGGGCTGGACCGCCGCGAGGTGGAGAGCCTGGCCAAGACCATGGAGGTGAAGTTCACCGTGAGCGGCCCGCCGATCGGCGGCGCCAAGAGCGGCATCGACTTCGACCCGGCCGACCCCCGCAAGAACGCCGTGCTCGACCGTTGGTACAAGGCCGTGATGCCCCTGCTGAAGACCTACTACGGCACCGGCGGCGACCTCAACGTGGACGAGCTGCATGACGTGATCCCCATCACCGAGCGCTACGGGCTGCGACATCCGCAGGAGGGCGTGGTCCACGGCCACATCGGCGCCCAGGAGGAAGTGAAGCTGCCGGCCATCGCCCAGTTGCGCGAAGGGGTGAGCAAGGTGGTGGACGACCTGGCCTACGTGCCCGTGGCCGACAAGTACGCCGTGGCCGACCTGATCACCGGCTGGGGGGTGGCCGAAAGCGTGCGCCACTATTACCGCGTTTACGGCGGACAGCTGGAGGGCAAGCGCGTGGTGGTGCAGGGCTGGGGCAACGTGGCCGCGGCCGCGGGCCTGTACCTGGCCCAGCATGGCGCCCGCATCACGGGCATCATCGACCGTCACGGCGGAGCCCTGGTGCCCGACGGCCTGAGCGCCGAGCAGGTGCGGAAACTTTTCCTGGACAAGGCCGGCAACGCCCTGCGCATGCAGGACATGATGCCCTTCGACGAGGTGAACGAACGCATCTGGGACCTGGGTGCGGAGGTCTTCCTGCCCTGTGCCGCCAGCCGGCTGGTGACCCGGGAACAGGTGGACCGCCTGGTGGCCGGCGGGCTGGAGGTGATCGCCAGCGGGGCCAACGTGCCCTTCGCCGACCCCGAGATCTTTTACGGCCCCATCGCCGAGCACGCCGACGGCCGCGTGAGCGTGATCCCCGACTTCATCGCCAACTGCGGCATGGCGCGGGTGTTCGCCTATTGCATGCGGCCGGGAAGCGACCTGGGCGATCGCGCCATCTTCACCGACGTCAGCGATACCATCGGCAGGGCCCTGGAGAACGCCCACGCCCGCCATCCGCACAAGCTCCACCTCACCCGCACGGCCTACGCCATCGCGCTCGAACAGCTCACCTGAACAATGCGCGGGATGCGTCCCGCGTTGAACCGAACACCCCCGAACCATGCCCATCGAGTTCTTCGCCCAGATCCAGGACGCCACCGACGCGGCCCGCCAGGTGCTGGAACAGACCACCACCGCACCCGTGGTCCCCCAGGAGACCACCCTCTCGCTCTGGGAGCTCATCAAGATGGGGGGCTGGTACATCATGGGGCCGCTGGGCCTGATGTCCATGGCCGCCGTGTACATCATCATCGAACGCAGCATGGCCATCCGCAGGGCCCTGCGCGATGAGAAGGACTTCATGGCCAAGATCCGCGACTACATCCACGAGGGCAAGATCGACAGCGCCCGCAACCTGTGCCAGACCAGCAACACGCCGGTGGCCCGCATGCTCGAGAAGGGCATCAACCGCATCGGCAAGCCGTTGAAGGACATCGAGGTGAGCATCGAGAACCAGGGCAAGCTGGAGATCTACCGCCTGGAGAGCGGCCTGCCCGTGCTGGCCACGGTGTCCGGCGCCGCGCCCATGCTCGGCTTCCTTGGCACCGTGGTGGGCATGGTGGTCACCTTCCACACCATGGAAGTGAGCGGCGCCGGCGTCGAGCTCAGCCAGCTCAGCGGCGGCATGATGCAGGCCATGATCACCACCGTGGCCGGTCTGGTGATCGGCATCCCGGCCTACATCGGCTACAACCTGCTGGTGGCCCGCGTGAACAAGGTGGTGCAGAAGATGGAATCGCGCACCATCGAGTTCATGGAAGTGCTCGAATCGCCCGCCAAATAACATCGCACCGTGGCGCTCCGGTCCAGTAACAAGGTCGACGCGGGCTTCAGCCTCAGCAGCATGACCGACCTGGTCTTCCTGCTGCTGATCTTCTTCGTGATCATCAGCACCATGGTGAGCCCCAGTACCCTGCCGGTGGACCTGCCCGTCAGCGCCAACAAGACCAAGGAAAAGCCGCAGGTGGGCGTGCGCATCGACGCCGACCAGCACTTCAGCGTCAACAACGAGCTCATCGATCCCCTGGACCTCGAAGGTGTACTGAAGGACAGGATGGTGGCGGTGAACGGCGACAAGAGCCTGGTGATCCATGTGGACCAGAGCGTGCCCGCGGGGATCACCGTGGGCGTGATGGAGATCGCCAAGCGCAACCAATGGAAGGTCATCCTGGCCACACGGCCCAAGTGAACCATGGCGATCCGCAGCACCCATAAGGTCGACGCCGGTTTCAGCCTCAGCAGCATGACCGACTTGGTCTTTCTGCTGCTGATCTTCTTCGTGATCGTGAGCACGATGGTGAGCCCCTTCGCCCTGCCGGTGGACCTGCCCAAGGGACACAGCAAGCCTTCCAGGGAACAGCCCAAGGTGGCCCTGCGCCTGGAAAGCGCCGACAAGGCCCTGCTCAACGGCCAACCCGTGGCCCCCTCCGGACTGGAGCCCGCGCTCATCGCCGAGATGGCCCGGCATACCGCCCAGGATGCCATCGTGCTCCGGGTGGCCCAGGAGGTGCCCACCGGCGTGATGGTCCACGTGCTCGACATCGCCAAGCGCAACAAGTGGCGCATCGTGCTGGCCGGCGCGCCCACCCCCGCCACCGCGGACGCCGCGCCGACGGCCCCGGCAACCCCCACGCCCACGCCATGACCGCTGCGGCCCTGCACGACCAACGGCGCGACCGGACCACCGGCGCCATCGCCACCGTAGTGCTCCACGCCCTGCTGCTGCTGCTCTACCTCTTCGTCGGCCTCACGGAGTACGATCCGCCGCTGCCCGAAGAGACCGTGGAGGTGGCCATGGCCGACTTCGGCACCGACCTGGTCGGCAGCGGTGACGTGGAGACGCCCGACCCCGGCGACCAGAGCCAGAGCGCGGCCGCAACCACCAGCGAGGAACAGCCCGAAGATGTGGCGACCGACGAGGCCAGCGACGTGGAGGTGGTCAAGCCCAAGGACAAGCCCAAGGACAAACCGAAGGACAGCACCAAGCCCACCAAGCCCAAGGAGCCCACCATCAGCACCGGGCTGCAGAACGCCTTGAACCAGTGGGGCAACAAGGGCAGCGGTGAGAGCGGCGAGGGCAGCTCCGAGCAGAGCGGCAACCAGGGCGTGCCCAGCGGCGTGCCCGACGGGCTCGGCACCTTCCATGGCAAAGGCTGGGACATCCGCCTGGGCGGTCGTGGGCTGGCGCGCGGGCCGAACATCACCGACAAGCCGAGCGAAGGCGGCAAGGTGGTGCTGAACATCTTCGTGGACCGCACCGGCAAGGTGACGCGGGTGACACAGAACCTGGACAAGAGCACCACCACCAGCCAGACCCTGTTCAACATCGCCCGGAAGGCTGCGATGGCCTGCGCCTTCACCCCCAAGCCCGACGCGGCCGCCGAGCAAAAGGGTGAGATGACCTTCGTGTTCATCCTCGAATAAGGGAGGCATGACCTACCCCGAGACCCTGGCCTACCTGCAGGCCCGCCTGCCCATGTTCCATCGCGTGGGCAAGGCCGCCTACAAGGCCGACCTGCACACCACACACGCCCTCATGGCCGCCCTGGACCACCCGGAGCACGGCCTGCGCTGCGTGCACGTGGCCGGCACCAATGGCAAGGGGAGCACCAGCCACATGCTGGCGAGCATCCTGCAGCACGCGGGTCTGCGCACCGGCCTCACCACCAGCCCGCACCTCACCGACTTCCGGGAGCGCGTGCGGGTGAACGGCGCCATGATCACCGAGGAGGCGGTGGTGCGTTTCGTGGAGGAGCACCGGGCCGCCTTCGAGCCGCTCGTACCCAGCTTCTTTGAATGGAGCATCGCCCTGGCCTTCGCCCACTTTCGCGAGGCCGCCGTGGACATCGCCGTGGTGGAGACCGGGCTGGGCGGCCGCCTGGACAGCAGCAACGTGGTGAGCCCGGAGGTGGCCGTGATCACCAACATCGCCCTGGACCACGTGGAGCTGCTGGGCGGTAGTCCGGAGGCCATCGCGGCGGAAAAGGCCGGCATCATCAAGCCCGGCATCCCGGTGGTGATCGGCGAGGCGCACGGGGCGGTGGCCGACCTGTTCCGCCAGCGTGCCGCCGCCGTGGACGCGCCCCTGGTGATGGTGGACCATGAACGACCGTTACCCGCCCGGCCCGACCTCGCCGGCCCGCACCAGGAACGCAACGCCCGCACCGTGCTCACCGCAGTGGACCTGTTGCGGGAACGCGGCTGGCGCATCTCCGATGAGGCCGTGGCCCTGGGCCTCGCCTCCGCTGCGGCCACCACCGGCCTGCGCGGTCGCTGGCAGGTGCTGGGTCGCACACCGCTGGTGGTGGCCGATGTGGCGCACAACGCCGACGGGCTGGCCGTGGTGCGCGACATGCTCGGCCGCACCCCCCACCGGCGCCTGCACGTGGTGCTGGGCATGGTGAACGACAAGGACCTGCGACCAGCCTTGGGCCAGCTGCCGACCGACGCGTCCTACCATTTCTGCAAGGCCGACATCCCGCGCGGCCTGCCCGCCGAACAACTCGCCCGGGCCGCGGCCGACCTCGGCTTGCACGGTCGGGCGTACCCCTCCGTCCGCGACGCGTTCCACGCGGCCCGCGCGGCAGCGGCCACCGACGACCTCGTGCTGGTGACCGGCAGCGTGTTCGTGGTGGCCGAGGTGCTTTGATCCCGGGCGGATGCAGGCCGATACAGCCATCGATCCACTCCCCTGTCCACGCTACTCCCGGATGAACCAGCCCCGCGATCGCGGGGCTTCGTGGGACCTACTGGATCCGACCAGTGACCTTCCCGCCCGTGGGCGGGACGCTCTGAACCAGCTCCCACCCACCACGAAAAAGCCCCGCGATCGCGGGGCTTCGTGGGACCTACTGGATTCGAACCAGTGACCTCATGCGTGTGAAGCATGCGCTCTGAACCAGCTGAGCTAAGGTCCCGTTGCGGGGCGCGAAAATAAAAACTTCCTCCGATGTGGGAGCGATCGGATCCGAACCAATGACCCTCCCGCCGGTGGCGGGATGCGCTGAACCAGCCACACGCCACAAAAAAGACCCTCGGCCATCGCCGAAGGGTTTCGGTGGGAGCAATCGGATTCGAACCAATGACCCTCTGCTTGTAAGGCAGATGCTCTGAACCAGCTGAGCTATGCTCCCGGGAGATCGTTCGGCAGGCGCCGGGCATCCCTCCGACCATGCGGAGTTCAGGGCCGGACCGGGCCACGAAAAGAACAAGGCAGCGTCGATTTCCACCGGGGGGCGCCGGGGCGGTCGTCGACGACGGGGCCAAAAGTATGCGGTTACTGCCAAGTCCCCATCCGTGGCGGCCCGGCCATGAAGCCTTCCCGGCCCATGATCGATCTCCGGCCGCAACTCCATTACTTCGCGAAGGGTGCGGCAGCACCCGCCCTGCCGCCATGGACCTTTCGCTGGAGCTCGTGATGCTGGTACTGGTCGCCGGTACAGCGGCCCTCGATGGAACCGGTCGGCCCGGGATCGCCCTGCCGCAGCACGAAAAAAGCCCACCCGCATGGCACGCACGGCCTTGGTGATCGGTGCCGGCTTCGCCGGGATCTCTGCGGCCGCCTCACTGGCCCGGCGGGGCTTTACGGTCACCGTGGTGGAGAAGAACGCCACGCCGGGCGGCCGCGCACGCGTATGGCGTGAGGCGGGGTATGTCTTCGACATGGGCCCCAGCTGGTACTGGATGCCCGATGTGTTCGAGCAGTGGTTCGCGCAATTCGGCGAGCGGGTGGAGGACCACTACCGGCTGCTGCGCCTGGACCCCTCCTACCAGGTGATCTTCGACGATGGGGACGCCTGGCCGGTCCCGGCGGGCCCTGACGCACTGCGCGCGTTCTTTGAACGCATCGAGCCGGGTGCGGGCGCGCAGCTGGACCGCTTCCTCGGCGAGGCGCGCCGGAAATACGAGCTGGGCATGCAAAAGCTCGTGCACCGCCCCGGCCTGAGCTGGGCCGAGTACGCGCATCCCGAACTGCTGGCGGGACTCCTTCGCAGTTCGGTGTTCCGCTCGCTGCGGTCGCATGTGGCCGGGCATTTCCGCCACCCGCGGCTGCGCCTGCTCATGGAGTTCCCGGTGCTCTTCCTCGGCGCCTCTCCGGCGCGCATCCCGGCGTTGTACAGCCTGATGAACCATGCGGACATGGCGCTCGGCACCTGGTATCCCATGGGAGGCATGGGCCGCATCGTGGAGGGCATGGTGCGTGTGGCCGAGGCCCAGGGGGTCCGCTTCCTGTACGGCCGCCCGGTGGAAGGCATCACCGTACGCGACAGCCGGGCCGTCGGTGTGCGCACCGCCCAAGGCGACCTGCGGGCCGATGTGGTGGTGGCCGGTGCCGACTACCACCACGTGGACCAGCAGCTGCTGTCCCCCGGGGACCGCGCCTACTCTGCGGCCTATTGGGACCAGCGCGTGATGACCCCCTCCTCCCTGTTGTTCTACTTGGGCTTCCGAACCCGGCTCAACAAAGTGCTGCACCACAACCTGTTCTTCGACGAGGACCTGGACCGGCACGTGGGAGAGATCTATGACACACCGCGCTGGCCGAGCCGGCCGTTGATGTACGTGTCCGTACCATCGGTCACGGACCCCGGGCTCGCTCCGGACGGGCACGAGAACGTGTTCGCCCTGATCCCCATCGCTCCCGGCCTGCCCGACGGGCCCGAGGTGCGGCAGCGCTACCAGGAGATGCTGCTCGACCGCCTGGGCCGGCATACCGGGCAGGACCTGCGGCCGCATCTGGCGTACGTGCGCAGCTACTGCGTCACGGACTTCGAGCGGGACTACAACGCGTTCAAGGGCAATGCCTACGGGCTGGCGAGCACCCTGCGGCAGACCGCAGTATGGCGGCCCCGGATGCGCAGTCGCAAGGTGGCCGGGCTCTATCACACCGGCCAACACACCGTGCCGGGGCCGGGCGTGCCGCCCGCCCTGATCAGCGGGCAGGTGGTGGCCGGGCTCGTGGCCAGGGACCTCCAACGCGCGAACGCATGAACCGGATGGCCCTGTACGACGCCGTGTGCCTGAAAGCCAGCAGGCACACCACGCTCAGCTACAGCACGTCCTTCTCCCTGGGCATCCGTTCCCTGGACCGGCGCTTTCGCGGTCCCATCCACGCCATCTACGGCTTCGTGCGCTTCGCCGACGAGATCGTGGACAGCTTCCACACCCACGACAAGCCCGCCCTGCTGCGCCGCTTCAGGGAGGACACCTGCACGGCCATCGCCGAGGGCATCAGCCTCAACCCCATCCTGCACAGCTTCCAGCGAGTGGTCCACACCTACGGCATCGACCGCACGTTGTACGACACCTTCCTGAACAGCATGGACATGGACCTGCGCGACACCGTGCACGACCGTGGAAGCTTCGAGCGGTACATCCTGGGGAGCGCGGAGGTGGTGGGCTTGATGTGTCTGAAGGTGTTCTGCGAGGGCGACCATGCCCTGTTCGAAAGGCTGCGCGCCCCGGCCATGCGCCTGGGCGCGGCCTTCCAGAAGGTGAACTTCCTGCGCGACCTGAGGCACGACCACCACGACCTGGGCCGCACCTACTTCCCCGGTCTGGACGTGAGCCGCATGGACGATGGGGTCAAGCGCTCGATCGAAGCGGACATCGAAGCGGACTTCGATGCGGCCATCCAGGGCATCCGACAGCTGCCGCGCGGTGCGCGTTTCGGGGTGTACATCGCCTATGTGTACTACCGCAGCCTGCTGCACAAGATCAAGGCCCTGCCCACGGAGCACATCCTGCGCGAGCGGGTGCAGGTGCGCAACCGCAGCAAGCTGGCCCTGCTCACCACCAGCTACGTGCGGCACAGCCTCGGGCTCCTGTGATCAGCGGTGCGAACGATCGGCAGGACGAGGTGGTGCTCGTGGACGGGCACGATACGCCCATCGGCATCCGCGACAAGCTGGAGGCGCACCGCAACGGCGAACTGCACCGGGCGTTCTCGGTGTTCGCCTACGACATCAACGACCGGCTGATCCTCCAGCGGCGCGCCTCGGACAAGTACCACAGCGCCGGGCTCTGGACCAACACCTGCTGCGGGCATCCACGCCCCGGCGAACCCTTGCTGGAAGCGGCCGCAAGGCGTCTGTGGGAGGAGATGGGCATCCGGAACCGTGCGCTGGAGCACCGTTTCTCGTTCATCTACCGCGCCGAACTGGACAACGGGCTCGTGGAACATGAACTGGACCATGTGCTCTTCGTGCGCCACGTCGGCCTCATCCAACTCAACGCCGCCGAGGTGATGGAGTGGCGCGCCGTGACCGATGCGGACCTGGACCGGGAACTTCGCGCCCACCCGGACCGCTTCAGCGCCTGGCTGCCCATCTGCTGGCCGCAGGTGCGTGCGCATCGCGCAACGGACCGGCTTGCCGCACAGAGGTCCGGCACACCGCGTCGTCCCTGACGCGGAGCCCGCTCCACAAGCGGCCCCGCCACCATGCGTCAGGCGCCGCCGCCGTTAAAAGATGTGAAACCGGGCGTCCGAAGCGGGCTTCGGCAAACTATGTGCGGAACCGGGTCGTTCCTGCTTTGTCCGTCAGGCTTGCGCTCGGACGCGCAGCGCTCGAAAGGACTTGATCACGTTCACAACAACACAACATACACGGCCATGCCCCGCAAGAAAAAAGCCCTGATCCTCGCTCAACCGGTCCGTGAGGGCATCGAACGCATCAAGGTGCGTCTCGACGCCCGTACTGTGATCACGCTCGCCAACCTCAAGGCGCTCGAGTTCTGGAAGCAGCGCTATCCCAAAGCCGAGGTCATCGGTTGAGGATGGTCCCGATCGATCCCGCCCCGCCTGGCGCGACCGGCGACGGCCGTCACGGGCAGGCCTCCACCCGGGTAGGAACGTCCACCGCAGCGGGGCTGAGGTAGGGAATGTCGAGCGCCAGTCCGCGGACCAGCAGGAGGCCGGCCATCAGCGCGTAGCCCACAGGCATCCAGCGCGACAGGTGGGTGCGCAGGCGCCCACCCACCGAAAGGCCCGCAAGCCGGACGGCGAAGAGGGCGGGCCAGGTGCCCAGGCCGAAGGCGGCCATGAAGAGCGCACCGCTCGCCGCCCCATCCTGGGCGAGGGCTCCGGCCACGGCGGCGTACACCAGGCCACAGGGAAGCAGGCCGTTCAACATGCCGGTGGCCAGCACGGTGGTCGGTCGGCCCCGGTGCAGACGGGTGGCCACCGCCGTACGCAGGCGGGCCATCCATGCGGCGGGCATCAACGGGCGCTTCATGCGGTCGGCCACGGTGGGCACCAGCAGCACGGCCGCCATCAGGCCGGCCAGGGCGATCGCCACCGCGCGCTGCAGACCGGCCAGGCCCAGCCCCCGACCGAACAGGCCGAACAGCGCACCGATGGCCATGTAGGTGAGCACACGGCCCAGGTTGAGCAGCACCGCGGTGCGCAGCGCCCGTGCACGCCCGGAGCTGCCGTGGGCCACGGCCAGATGCAGCGGGCCGCACATCGCCAGACAGTGGGCGCTGCCCAACAGGCCCAGCAACAGAGCGGTGATCGGCGCGGCCGTCATGGCAGCACGATGCGTTCCTCCACCAGCACGATGCCGGCAGGGCCGGTCCATTCCAGCTCGGCCTTGTACAGGCCACGCAGCAGGCCGGTCAGCGGGACACCACAGCGACCTGCGTCATCGGGACGCAGCTCGAAGGACCGGTCGGCCCGCTCATCGGAAGGTCGTTGCAGACGGAGGAGGACCACCGACGGTGCCACTTCCGAAAGGGTGACCAGCAGGGAATCGCCGACCACCTGCAGGTCCGCCTGCCCGCTGCCCGTCCGGTTCAACTGGTCCAGCCTCTCCTGGTAGCGCAACTCCTGCGCGTAGTAGTCCTCGGCCACCAGCTGTTCCTGCTCGGTGGAGGCCTTCACCATGAAGCCCACCATAAGGGCGATGAAGGCCCCCAGGGCGATCGCGGTCCCGGTTCCCCAATTGAACTTCATGGTCGTTTGATGCCAATGGGCCCCACAAAGGAAGTGGACACCTTCTCCAGCAGGCGGTCATCGCCGTACACATCGATGTCGACCCGGGTCTTCATGCCGTCCAGGGCCGAGGCCGGCAGGATGATGAACAGGCTGCCCTGGGCCATGGCGGCGGGTTCCAGATCGATGGCCCGGCCCACCAGCTGCAGCTCGGCCGCGGGCTGCTGGACCTCGAAGCGGATGGACATCGGTCGGGAGGTCTTGTTCACCACATGGTAGTTGTACAGGTTGCTGATGCGCCCGTCCGGCCGCGTCTGGTAGAGCATGCCCGGGGTCCGCAGCACGGTGGTCTCCACATCGCTCCGCAGGACGATCAAGGCGAGGATGACACCGATGAGCGCCAGGAGCACCGCACTGTATGCCTTCATGCGGGTCGTCCACCGGAACGGCTTGCGCTGGGCGATCTCGGCCTCGCTGGCATAGCGGATCAGGCCCTTGGGCAGGCCCACGGCCTCCATCATGTGGTCGCAGGCGTCGATGCAGGCCGTGCAGTTCACGCATTCGAGCTGGGTGCCATTGCGGATGTCGATACCGGTGGGGCACACGTGCACACAGGCCTTGCAATCGATGCAATCGCCCTTGTCGGCGGCGGACCTGTCCTCGCCCTTGCGGAAGAGGCCGCGCTGCTCCCCACGCACCCGGTCGTAGGCGATCACCACCGAATGGCGGTCCAGCAGCACCCCTTGCAGGCGACCGTAAGGGCACACCGTGGTGCATACCTGTTCGCGCATGAAGGCGAAGACCCCGTAGAACATCAGCGAGAAGCCGAACATGGCCGCAAACCCGCCGAGGTGCTGCGCCGGTGGTTCGGTGATGATGCGGATGAGGTTGTCGCTGCCGATGATGTAGCCCAGGAAGGTATTGCCGATCACGAAGGCCACCAGGAAGAACAGCACGTGCTTGGCCCCCTTGCGCAGCAGTTTGTCGGCATCCCAGCTCCTTCTGTCCAGGGCCTGCTGTTGTTTCCAGTCGCCCTCGATCCAGTACTCGATGCGGCGGTACACCAGTTCCATGAAGATGGTCTGCGGACAGGCCCATCCGCAGAAGAGCCGGCCGAAGGCCACGGTGAAGAGCGCGATGAAGACGATGCTGGCCAGGAAGCCGAGAACGAACAGGTGGATGTCCTCCGGCCAGAAGGTCTGACCGAGGATGACGAAGCGCCGTTCGAGCACATCGATCTGCAGCAGGGGCTCGCCGCCGATGTGGATGAAGGGCCCCAGCAGCAGCAAGGCCAGCAGGGTGTATCCGAACAGCTTGCGCCGGTTGAACCACTTGCCGGCCGGCTTCTTGGGGTGGATCCATACCCGCTTGCCCTGCTTGTCCACCGTGGCGATGGAGTCGCGGAAGCTCTCGTCGGGTGGTGGCGTAGGCCCGGTGCGGCCCATCTCAGTGGATGGCCGTCGCGGCCGTGCTGTCCGCCGGGGCGGACCGGGTGTCGGCAGGTGCCGCCGCGCCCGCTCCGGTCCAGAGGTCGCCCTCCGGAGCCTTGGCGTTCGGCGGGTTGGTGCCGTGCAGTTTCAGGATGTAGGAGGCCACGGCCTGGATCTCGGTCGGCTTGAGCTGGGCCTTCCAGGCGATCATGCCCTTTTCGGGCACGCCGTACTTGATGGTCTTGAACACGTTCTGGATGCCGCCACCGTGCTTCCAATGGTCGTCCGTGAGGTTGGGGCCCACCCCGCCTTCACCGGCACCGCCATGGCAGGCCTTGCAGAAAGCGTCGTAGGTGGCCTTGCCTCCGGCGATGGCGGCCTCCTCGGTGAGCGCCGTCACGTTGTTCTCATCCACCGTGCCCGCGGACTTCTTCAGGTAGGCCTCCACTTCGGCCTTGGCCTCGGCCATTTCCTGCCGGTACTCCTCCTCACCCGTGGGCCAGAGATCGAACACGTGGACGTTGAGCAGGAAGACCACGCTCCAGATGATCGTCCCGTAGAAGAGCCAGAGCCACCAGGGCGGCAGCACGTTGTCCAGTTCGCGAATGCCGTCGTAGTCGTGCTGGATCAGCACGTCCTTCTCCTGCTCCACCTTCACCGAACGCGTGAGGCGCTGTAGGATGGAATCCACGAACGAAGGCCCTGTGGGTGCGGCCGGGGCATCGATGTCCGGCTGGCCCGTGAGCAGGCGGGTCATGCCCCGCACCACCGAGAGCTGGACGACGATGATGGCGAAGAGGACGATGTTGAGGACGATCATCCACCACATCAGACCGTTCACGGTGACAAGCGGCGTGGTGAGCCCGGTGGCCGCATGGAGGTCGCCAGCGGCGGCGCCCCCTCCCAGGGCCAGCAATACGGCGGTCTTGCGGCCCTTGAAGAAGTTCGCGGCCACGGTGCCGGTGCCGCCCAACGCCCGCAGCACGCTCGACAGGGAAAGGACGATCCCCACCTGCAGCACGGCGACGGCGAGCAGCAGATAGACGAGCTCCATGGACCCCGAAGTGGCGGTGGCCACGGCATCGGTGCCCTGGGCCCAGCCCGGGCCGGGGATCAGCAGGGCCGCCCCGATCGGGAGCAGGCGTCGCTTCCAGCAGGTCATGTTCTTCATGGATGAAGCGTTCGGTCGTTGGGGTTGTCGGAGAAGGGCAGCTCCTCCAGTTGCTTGATGCGCCGCCGGTCGCTCGTCAGCACCATCACGCTGGAGGCGATGAACACCAGCAGGAAGAGCACGAAGGCGATGAGCGGGAACAGTTCCACGCCATCGATCGAGGTCAGGTGGTGCTTGATGAACTTGAGCATGGCCGTGCGGCGGACCCGGATCGTCAGTTGGCGGCGGTGGCCTGGGCCGACGGTCTGATATCCGTTCCCAGGCGTTGCAGGTAGGCGATCAGGGCCACGATCTCCAGCTCGGGACTGGTCTCGATCTTGTCCTTCTTCAGGCTGGCCGCCACGGCCTGGGCCTGTGCCGCGAGGTCCTCGTTGGCGCGGTCCGCATAGCCTTCGGGGTAGGGCACGCCGAGGGTCTGCATCGCCCGGATCTTGGCCGGGGTGCTGGCCACGTCGATGGGCTTCTCAAAGAGCCAGGGGTAGGCGGGCATCAGCGAACCCGCGCTCATGCTCGTGGGGTCGAACATGTGGTAGTAGTGCCAGCTATCGGGGTACTTGCCGCCCACGCGGTGCAGATCGGGGCCGGTGCGCTTGCTGCCCCACTGGAAGGGGTGGTCGTACACGAACTCGCCGGCCTTGCTGTACTCGCCATAGCGTTCGGTCTCGCTGCGGAAGGGGCGCACCATCTGGGAGTGGCAGGTGTAACAGCCCTCGCGCACGTAGATGTCGCGTCCCTGCAGTTCCAGCGGCGTGTATGGTTTCACGCTGGCGATGGTGGGCACGTTGCTCTTGATGAGGAAGGTGGGCACCAGCTCGAAGATGCCGCCAAGGGCCACCACGACCAGGCTCCACACCAGCAGCTGGACGGGCCGGCGCTCGATCCAGCGGTGCCAGTGACCGGCGCTCTCGCCTGCATAGGTCTTCTCCAGGGCCGACGCCTCGGCCTCCTCATCGCGGATGAGGCGACCGGCGGTCGCAGTGCGCCACACGTTGTACACCATCATCAGGGTGCCGATCAGGAAGAGCGCACCGCCCAGGCCACGCAGCCAGTAGGCGTATTTGATCTGCAGCACGGTGTCCAGGAAGTTCTTGTACACCAGGTAGCCGTCCGGGGTGAACTGCTTCCACATCAGGCTCTGGGTGAAGCCGGCGAAGTACAGGGGCACGGCGTAGAACACGATGCCCAGGGTGCCGATCCAGAAGTGCGCGTTGGCCAGGGACTTGCTGTACAGCCTGGTGCCGAACAGGCGCGGCACCAGCCAGTACACCATGCCGAAGGTGAGGAAGCCGTTCCAGCCCAGGCCGCCCACGTGCACGTGCGCGATGGTCCAGTCGGTGAAGTGGCTGATGCTGTTGAAGAACTTGGTGCTCAACAGCGGGCCCTCCAGGGTGGCCATGCCGTAGCAGGTGATGGCCACCACGAAGAACTTCAGGATGGGGTCCTCGCGCACACGGTCCCAGGCGCCGCGCAGGGTGAGCAACCCGTTGAGCATGCCGCCCCAGCTGGGGGCGATGAGCATGATGCTGAACACGGTGCCCAGGCTCTGCGCCCACTCGGGCAGCGAGCTGTACAGCAAGTGGTGCGGCCCCGCCCAGATGTAGAGGAAGATCAGCGCCCAGAAGTGGATGATCGAGAGCTTGTAGCTGTACACCGGGCGGTTGGCGGCCTTGGGCATGAAGTAGTACATCAGGCCCAGGTAGGGCGTGGTCAGGAAGAAAGCCACGGCGTTGTGGCCGTACCACCACTGCACCAGGGCGTCCTGCACACCGGCATACCAGCTGTAGCTCTTGCCCAGGCTCACCGGCACCTCGAAGCTGTTCACGATGTGCAGCATGGCCACCGTCACCCAGGTGGCGAGGTAGAACCAGATGGCCACGTAGAGGTGGCGTTCGCGACGCTTGATGATCGTGCCGAACATGTTGATGCCGAAGACCACCCAGATCAGGGTGATGGCGATGTCGATGGGCCACTCCAGCTCGGCGTACTCCTTGCCGGAGGTGAGGCCCATGGGCAGGGTGACGGCGGCGGCCAGGATGATGAGCTGCCAGCCCCAGAAATGCAGCCAGCTCAGCAGGTCGCTGTACATGCGGGCCTTCACCAGGCGCTGCAGGCTGTAGTAGACGCCGGCGAAGATGCCGTTGCCCACGAAGGCGAAGATCACCGCGTTGGTGTGCAGGGGCCGCAGCCGGCCGAAGGAGAACCACTCGGCGAAGTTCCACGAGGGCATCACCAGCTGGAATGCGGCCGTCAGGCCCACCAGCATGCCCACCACGCCGAAGATGATCGTGGCCAGTAGGAAGGCGTACACGATCTTGTTGTCGTACTTGAACCGCTCGATCATCGCTTCACTTGGGTGTTGTTCATCGGGTTGGTCGGACCGTTGGGCCGGTCATCGCCCAGCATGCGCACCGCAGGCGAGCGGTCATCCTCATACTGACCGGAGCGCACCGCCCACAGGAAGGCGGCCAGGAAGAGCACCGCTACGATGGTGCTGGCCGCGATCAGCAGGAAGATGACGCTCATGTCGCTCGCTCGGGGGCCAAAGGTCACGGCTCTGTCACGCACCGATACTGACGGAGCTCATGTTTCGGTCTGACCTCCGTCATCCTTCGCGTGCAGTCCAAGCTGCCGGGCCCTGGTCCACACGCACAAAGAAACGAAGCCCACCACGGTCACCGAGCTCAAGGGCATCAGGATGGCGGCCACCAGGGGGGTGAGATGCCCGCTGACGGCGAAACTGACGCCTGTGATGTTGTAGGCCAGGGAGAGCATCAGGCTGCCGTACACGATGCGACGGGCACTGCGGGCCAGGCGGAGCGCGGCGGGCAGGTCGCCAAAGGCCCGCACGTCCAGGATGGCGTCGCTGGCCGGGGTCAGGGCCGCGCTGGTCTCGCTGACGGTGATGCCCAC
Organism: Bacteroidota bacterium; assembly: GCA_014584605.1. Classification (GTDB taxonomy): domain Bacteria; phylum Bacteroidota; class Bacteroidia; order Flavobacteriales_F; family PHOS-HE28; genus PHOS-HE28. The sequence goes on from JACTMO010000082.1 coordinate 20,225, forward strand.
ATCGCTCTGGCGCAGCGCGCCGGCATCGTTCAGCCCGTCGCCGACCATCAGCACGCGGCGGCCCCTGGCCTGCAAGCCCTGCACGAACCGCGCCTTGTCGGCCGGCGAGCATCCGGTGTGCAGCTGGTGCGGGGCGAACACGGCGGCCACCTCGGCATCCACGGCCTGGTCGCCGGTGAGCAGATGGGTGTCCGTGAGGCATGCGCTGGCCCCCACCACCGCGGCCATGCCGCTGCGCGCCCGCTTGCCCACCTCGAAATGCCCCAGGTGCCGGCCGTCCATCGCCACATGCACATGGGCGGTGCCGTTCACGCGCCCGGCCTCGCGCCCACCGGTGAAAGCGGCCGACCCGATGCGCAGGGCATGACCGTCCACCGTGCCCCGGATACCCGAACCCGCCTCCTCGCGCACCTCGACGGCCCTGCCCGCCTCGCCGCGCAGGTGGTGGTACAGCACGGTGCTGAGCGGATGCATGCTGTTGCGGGCCAGGCTGCGGATGCGGGCCAGGACCGCAGCATCGGGCAGGGGGCCCACGAAGCGCACGCTGTGGGCCTCCCGCTCCGTGAGGGTGCCCGTCTTGTCGAACACGGTGGTGTCCACCGCGGCGAGCCGCTCCACCACCTGGGCATCGCGCAGGAAGAGCCCGCGACGGCCCAGCAGGCGGATGGTATGGCCATAGGTGAAGGGCATGCTCAGGGCCAGGGCGCAGGGACAGGCCACGATCAGCACGGCGGTGACCACCGGCCAGACCTGTGCCGCATCGCGGCCCCACCAGTACAGGCCGGCCCCGGCGGCCAGCAGCACCACGGCAACGGTGAAGCGTCGGGCCACCGCATCGATCAGGCGGGGCATGCCCGGGCGGCCCTCCCCGGAGGCATGTTCCTCCCAAAGACGCTTCAGGTGGCTGTCCGCAAAGGGGCGCAGCACCTCCAGGAGGATGGCGGCCCCGCGCTGCCGCCCGCCGGCCTTCACCACCTCGCCCACGGAGCGCCGCACCGGCAGCGGTTCACCGGTGATGAAGCTGTTGTCGATGTGGGCCTCGCCCTCCAGCAGCACCGCGTCCACCGGCACGATCTCCTGGTCGCGCACCGTGATCCGGTCGCCCGGACGCAGGTCGGCCACGCCCACCGGCACCTCCGCATCGCCCGAACGGCGCAGCACCACCAGCGGCAGGAAGTCGTTCAATCCCCGGTCGAAACTGAGCGCCCCGTACGTGTAGGCCTGGTACCATCGGCCCACCAGGAGGAAAAAGAGCAGGCCCGCCAGCGAATCGAAGTAGCCCGGCCCGGCGCCCGTCGCCACATCCCACACGCTTCGCGCGAACAAGGCGATGATGCCCAGGGCGATGGGCTGGTCGATGTTCACCTGGCGTGTGCGCAGGCCCGCCCAGGCGGACCGGAAATAGTCGGTGCTGCTGAAGAGCACCACCGGCAACGAGAACAGCAGGCTCAGGAACTGGAAGCCGCGTTTCAGCTGCTGATCGCTCGCATCGGCCCCGAGGTATTCGGGGAAACTGAACAACATGATGTTGCCGAAGGCGAAGGCGGCGATGCCCAGCCGCAGGTACAGCACCCGCGGGATCCCACCCGCCGCCCCCGAGGGCCGCCCCACCGGCGAGGGCGCATAACCCAGGCGGCGCAACAGTTCCACCAGGGCGCGCAGGCTCATACGCTCCTCCCGGAAAGTGATCGTGAGCTCCTTGCTGGTGAAGCGCACACGCGACCTCAGCACTGCGGCATCGATGCGGTTCAGATGCTCCAGGAGCCAGATGCAACTGCTGCAGTGGATCGCGGGGATATGAAAGGTCACCCGCGTGATGCCGTCCGCGCTGTGCTCCACCAGCCGGTCGCGCACCTCGGGCAGGTCGAAAAGCTCGGAGCGCATGGCCTGCCCGTCGCGCTCCGCCTTCGTTCCGGGCCGTTCGCTCAGCGCGTAGTAGTCGCACAGACCGCTCTCCTGCAACAGGCCGTACACGGCGTGGCAGCCCGGGCAGCAGAAGTCGAGGCCCTCCGCCCGTACGTGCTCACCGGCGCAAGCATCCCCGCAATGGTAGCAGCGCACCAGCTCCCGCACCTTCTGGGCCATGGCGCAAAGGTCGGCACCCCGGACGGCTCCCCGCGACTGACCGGCGTCAGGTCCAGGGCATCGACCCGCTCCCATGCCCCACGTCGGCGGAACCACGGACCGAGGGCCCTGCCGGGATGGGAGAACCGCCGGGGTCCTTCATGCGGGGATCCCGGCCACCGGGGTCATCGGCCTGGCGGTCGCGTGCTCTTCCAGCAAGCCTTCCTGCCAGGACCCCGACCTTCCGCCCTGTCCACGATCGGCTGTTGGGCCGCTGGGAAGGCCCCCCTGGGCGCAAACCCGGTCCCGGGTACATTTGGCCCGGTACGGCGACCATGGAACAGCACCTGCAGCGCATCGGCAGCTACCTCACCCACCTGGTGCGGTCGCGCGGTCCGCATGGCATCCACTCGCCCTTTGTGTATGCGTTGATCACCGAGGTGCTGCGCGACGACCGTACGCGGCCCGAGTTCGCGGCGGTCGAACAGTTGCGGGAGGAATTGCTGGCCAGCGACCGGACGATCGAGGTCAACGACCTGGGGGCGGGTTCGCGCGTGCTCGACAGGCCGGTACGGCAGGTGGCCGACATCGCCCGCACCGCCCTGAAGCCGCCACGGCAGGCGCGGTTGCTCTTCCGTCTGGCACGCTACTTCAACCCGGCCACCGTGCTGGAACTGGGCACCTCGTTCGGGCTCACTACGCTCTACCTCGCGCTCGGCGCTGAGGAGGGCACGGTGACCACCGTGGAGGGCTGCCCATGCACCTTCCAGATCGCCCAGCATCACTTCGAGCGGTCGCGGCTGGGCAACATCCGCCCCGTGCTGGGCTCGTTCCGCACACGCCTGCCCGAAGTGCTGCGCACCATGGAACGGCTGGACATGGCCTTCATCGACGGCCATCACGAGAAGGCGGCCACCCTCGACCTGTTCGATCAGTGCATGACCAGGGCGCATGAGGATTCGCTGATCATCCTGGACGATATCCACTGGAGCCGCGGCATGGAAGAGGCCTGGGAGGAAGTGAAGGCCCGTCCGCGGGTCACCGTGACGATCGACCTGTTCGACATGGGTCTGGTGTTCCTGCGCAGCGGCCAGGCACACCAGCACTTCCGCTCCCGCTACTGAAGCCCCGCAGCGACCATCGCCTGTTGCGCATGAAGATCTACACCCGCACCGGAGACAAGGGCAGCACCGGCCTGCTGGGTGGGCAACGCGTGGCCAAGGACGATCGCCGCATCGAGGCCTACGGCACGGTGGACGAGCTCAACAGCCACCTGGGCCTGCTCCGGGACCAGGCGCCCGCCGAGCATCAGGCACTGCTGGAACGGGTGCAGGAAAGCTTGTTCGCACTGGGTTCGCGGCTGGCCTGTGCCGCACAGGAGGACGCCGACCGCTTTCAGGTGCCTCCCCTCACCGAAGGTCATGTCAAGGCTTTGGAGGACGCCATGGACGCCATGGACGGCGAGCTGCCACCGATGCGCAACTTCATCCTACCCGGCGGGCATCCGTGCGTGTCGCAGGCACATGTCTGCCGCACCGTGTGCCGCAGGGCCGAACGGCGCGTGGTGGAGCTCGCGGCCACGGCCCCGGTGCCACCGCTGGCGGTGGAGTACCTCAACCGCCTCAGCGACCTGCTCTTCGTCCTCGCCCGCCACATCGCCCTCCGGCTGAAGGCGACCGAAACCCCTTGGAGGCCGCGCGGCTGAAGGAAAAGCGCAGGTTGGCCTCCGGCCGGTGCCCGGTGGTTGAAAACTACCCGGCGCCCGCTGGGGCATCCGGCTATATTTGCGCCCGTTTTACCGGAACGAGCAACCCGCGCACGATGTACTGGACACTGGAACTGGCCTCCTACCTGGAGGATGCGCCCTGGCCCGCCACCAAGGACGAGCTCATCGATTTCGCGATGCGTACCGGTGCCCCCCTGGAAGTGGTGGAGAACCTGCAGGCCATCGAGGACGACGAAGAGGTGTTCGAGAGCATTGAGGACATCTGGCCGGACTACCCTTCGAAGGAGGACTTCTTCTTCAACGAGGACGAATACTGATCGGGCCGGGTCCGGGCAGGAGCGGCGGCCGTTCACCGGCCATCACACCGGCACGAGCGGTCCGGCCAGGGTCGCACCGCGTCGGCCCGGGATGCCAAGGCCCCTGAGGACCTTGGGCCGCTTGGTCCGTGCTCGTTCGATCCACAGTAACTTCGCGCGCTTTCGCCCGCACCACCGGTCCGACCGGGGGCCCATTCCTGCATCGAGCCATGATCGGAGTCTTCAACAAAGCCATCAAGTCCATTTTCGGTGACAAGGCCACGCGCGACCTCAAGGAGGTGGCGCCGATGGTCGAACAGGTGAAGGCCCGGTACACCGAGCTCGCCGCCCTGGACCATGACGCCCTGCGCGCCCGGAGCGAGGCCCTGCGCGAGCGCATCCGCGAACGGGTCAAGGCCGACCGGGAACAGGCCGACGCCCTGCGCGCCGAGATCGATGCCGAACCCGGCATGGACATCCACGACCGGGAGGAACGTTACCAACGCATCGACAAGCTGGAGGCCGCCATGGTGGCCGCCACCGAGGAGGTGCTCGCCGAGATCCTGCCCGAGGCCTTCGCCATCGTGAAGGACACCGCCCGCCGCTTCAAGGAGAACAGCGAGCTGCGCGTAAAAGCCACGGCGATGGACCGCGAACTGGCGGCCGCACGCGACAGCATACGCATCGAGGGCGACCACGCCATCTGGCGCAACAGCTGGACCGCCGCCGGCAACACGGTCGTATGGGACATGGTGCACTACGACGTGCAGCTCATCGGGGGCATCGCCCTGCACAAGGGACGCATCGCCGAGATGGGCACCGGTGAGGGCAAGACCCTGGTGGCCACGCTCCCGGTGTTCCTCAACGCGCTGGCCGGCCGCGGCGTGCACGTGGTCACGGTGAACGACTACCTCAGCAAACGCGACAGCGAATGGATGGGGCCGATCTACGAGTTCCACGGCCTGAGCGTGGACTGCATCGACAAGCACCAGCCCAACGGCACCGAGCGCCGCAAAGCCTATCTGGCCGACATCACCTTCGGCACCAACAACGAGTTCGGCTTCGACTACCTGCGCGACAACATGGCCCACGCACCGGCCGCACAGGTGCAGCGCAAGCACCATTTCGCCATTGTGGACGAGGTGGACAGTGTGCTGATCGACGACGCGCGCACGCCCCTCATCATCAGCGGCCCCACGCCCAAGGGCGAGGTGCACCAGTTCGACGAGTACAAGCCGCGCGTGGAGCGTCTCTACGCCGTACAGCGCCAGCTCGTCACCAAGCTGCTCGCCGAGGCCAAGGAACTGCTCAAGGGCCTGGGCGACGGCAGCATCGGCAAGGATGCGCAGGAGCGCGGTGGCCTGGCCCTGCTGCGTGCCCACCGGGGCCTGCCCAAGAACTCGGCCCTGATCAAGTTCCTCAGCGAACCCGGGGTGCGCGCCCTGCTGCAGCGCACGGAGAACCACTACCTGCAGGACCAGGCCAAGGAGATGCCCAAGGTGGACCAGGAGCTCTTCTTCGTCATCGAGGAGAAACACAACCAGATCGAGCTCACCGAGAAGGGGGTGGACCTGATCAGCGGCGACGTGCAGGACACGCAGTTCTTCATCATGCCCGACGTGGGCGCCACCATCGCCGAGATCGAACGCAGCGGCGCCTCGCTGGAGGAGAAGGCGCGTCGCAAGGACGAACTGCTGCGCGAGTTCGGCATCAAGAGCGAGCGCATCCACACGGTGAACCAGCTCATCCGCGCCTACGCCCTCTTCGAGAAGGACGTGGAGTACGTGGTGATGGACGGCAAGGTGAAGATCGTGGACGAACAGACCGGCCGCATCATGGAAGGCCGCCGGTACAGCGACGGGCTCCACCAGGCCATCGAGAGCAAGGAGAAGGTGAAGGTGGAGGCCGCCACGCAGACCTACGCCACCATCACCCTGCAGAACTACTTCCGCATGTACCACAAGCTGGCCGGCATGACCGGCACGGCGGAGACCGAGGCGCAGGAGTTCTGGGACATCTACAAGCTGGATGTGATGGTCATCCCCACCAACCGCCCCGTGGTCCGCGTGGACAACGAGGACATGGTGTTCAAGACCAAGCGCGAAAAATACACGGCGGTGATCGAGGAGATCGTGAAGCTCCAGGGGGCCGGGCGACCGGTGCTGGTGGGCACCACCAGCGTGGAGGTGAGCGAATTGATGAGCAAGATGCTCACCATGCGGGGCATCAAGCACAACGTGCTGAACGCCAAACAGCACGCCCGTGAGGCCGAGATCGTGGCGCACGCCGGCCTGCCGGGCACCGTCACCATCGCCACCAACATGGCCGGCCGTGGGACCGACATCAAGCTCGGGCCCGGCGTGAAGGAGGCCGGTGGCCTGGCCATCATCGGCACCGAGAAGCACGAGAGCCGACGGGTGGACCGGCAGCTCCGGGGCCGCAGCGGCCGCCAGGGCGACCCGGGCTCCTCCCAGTTCTACATCAGCCTGGAGGACGACCTCATGCGCCTGTTCGGCAGTGAGCGCATCGCCAAGCTCATGGACACCCTGGGCCTCAAGGAAGGCGAGGTGATCCAGCACGCCATGGTCACGCGCAGCATCGAACGTGCGCAGAAGAAGGTGGAGGAGAACAACTTCGGCATCCGTAAGCGGCTGCTGGAGTACGACGACGTGATGAACAGCCAGCGCACGGTGATCTACAAGCGCCGCAACCACGCACTGTTCGGCGAACGCCTGAAGCTGGACATCCTCAACATGTTCCACGATGTGGCCCAGGGCATCGTGGACCAGTACCACGAAGCGGGCGACCACGAGGGTTTCCAGCTGGAGCTGTATCGCCGTCTGCACTGCGAGAGCCCCCTGGCCGCCGAGGACTTCCGCAAGGCCGACCGGAACGAACTGGTCGAAAAGGTGATGGAGAACGCCCTGGCCGCCTACGGCCGGCGCACCAGCGACATGGGGCGCCAGGCCCTGCCGGTGATCAGCGATGTGTTCCTCAACCAGGGGGCCCAGTACGAGAACATCGTGGTGCCCATCACCGACGGCATCCGCACCATGCAGGTGGTGGCGAACCTGGAGCGCTGCTACCGGTCGGAAGGACGGGAACTGTCCACCAGCGTGGAGAAGTTCATCACCCTGGCCACCATCGACCATGAATGGAAGGAGCACCTGCGGGAGATGGACGATCTGCGCCGCAACGTGCAGAACGCGAGCCTGGAGCAGAAGGACCCGCTGCTGATCTACAAGCTGGAGAGCTTCAACCTCTTCAAGGACATGGTGGACCGCGTCAACGGCGAGGTCATCGGCTTCCTGAGCGGGGCCGGCCTGCCCACCGCGCAGCCCAACGTGCAACAGGCCCAGGCACCGCGCCCGCCGCAGCAGCGCTTGCAGACCAGCCGCACCGATGTGCCGGGCTATGGTCCGAGCAGCAGCACGGGGGCGGCCCCGCGTCCCGCAGCGCCCGCATCGCGCACCGCCCCCCCGCCCCCACAGGCCGGCCCTCCGCGTCCGGTGCAGCCCGTGCGCGTGGAGAAGAAGGTGGGTCGGAACGACCCCTGCCCGTGCGGCAGCGGCAAGAAGTTCAAACAATGCCACGGCAGGGAGGCCTGACCGCCCGGTCATGAACGGCGAAGGCCCCGGGGGTCCCGGAGCCTTCGACCTATGGTATGGCGTCTGGTTCGATCAGTATTCCAAGGGCAGCTGCATCTGCACGCGCACCGGCCGCCCCTTGTCGCGTCCGGGCTCCCAGGCCGGAGTGGCCCGGAGGGCGTCCACCAGCTTCTCGTCGCTGGCAGGGTCCGTCCCCTTCACCACCTTCACATCGGTCAATGCCCCGTTCTTCTCCACGATGAAGCTGGCCGTCACCTCGGTCCTGGAGCGTTGCTTCTTCTCGTCGGTCACCTTGCTTCGGACATAGCGCACCAGCGCCTTCTCCCCGCCGGGAAAACTGGGCATGGTCTGGGCACGTGTGTACACGATATCGGCCAGCGGCTCGGGGTCGTACACCTTCTCGGCAAGCGGCCTGCCCCACACGTCGTAGCGCTGCCACAGCCCCGATTTGAGCCCCTGGGCATAGTCGCCCGAGCTCTCCACTTTGCCGTTGGCGTGGTAGTAGGTGAAATGGCCATGCTCCAAAGTGAGCTCCTGGTCCAGGTAGCGTCCCTCGGCCTTCAGCTTGCCGTCCATGGAATAGGTGCGTCCGATGAAGTACTGCCCTTCCATACCTTCCCACACGCGGTAGAAGGCGGCTTTGCGGTCGGTGGTGGGCTCCAGGAGGGCGTTGAGGTAGATGCGCTCCGGGTCCTGGGCCGCAGCGCCCGGCCGGGGCAGCATGACCACCGCAGAGAGCGCGATGAGCAGGGAATGCAGCGTGGTACGCACAGCGTTGGAGTTGGGGTCCGGAGCTTCCGGACATTCCCTCCTACGTCATCGCCCAGGAACGGGTTACACCGGCTTCATCCCGCCCAGCCCTCGCGGTCCAGGCTGCGGTACTGGATGGCCTCGGCCAGGTGCTCGTTGCGGATGTCCGGGCTCCCGGCCAGGTCGGCGATGGTGCGCGCCACCTTCAGGATCCGGTCGTAGGCCCGCGCGCTCAGGCCCAGCCGCTCCATGGCCCGCTCCAGCAGAGCCTTCCCCGTTCCGTCGATCCGGCAGATGCTCCGCAGCTGCTGGCTGCTCATCTGGGCGTTGCTGTGCAGGCCGATGCCGGCGAAGCGGCGTTGTTGCAGCTCCCGGGCCCGCACCACGCGCTGGCGGATCTCGGCGCTGCGTTCCGAGCTGCGTTCGGCGCTCAGTTCGCTGAAGGGCACGGGGGTCACCTCGATGTGGATGTCGATGCGGTCCAGCAGCGGTCCGCTGATGCGCGTGAGGTACTTCTGCACCATGCCCGGCGCGCATACGCACTCCTTGTCCGGGTGATTGTGGAACCCGCAGGGGCAGGGGTTCATGGCCGCCACCAGCATGAAGCTCGCCGGGTATTCCACCGTGGAGCGGGCCCGCGAGATGGTCACCACCCGGTCCTCCAGGGGTTGCCGCAGCACCTCCAGCACGGTGCGCTTGAACTCGGGCAGTTCGTCCAGGAAGAGCACCCCGTTGTGGGCCAGGCTGATCTCGCCGGGCTGGGGATGGCTGCCCCCGCCCACCAGGGCCACATCGCTGATGGTGTGGTGCGGAGCGCGGAAAGGGCGCACGCTGAGCAGGCTGTCCTCCTTGCGCAGCTTGCCGGCCACGCTGTGGATCTTGGTGGTCTCCAACGCCTCCTCGATGTGCAGCGGCGGCAGGATGGTGGGCAGCCGCTTGGCCAGCATCGTCTTGCCCGCCCCCGGGGGGCCGATGAGGATGATGTTGTGGCCGCCCGCAGCGGCGATCTCGAAGGCCCGTTTGATGTTCTCCTGCCCCTTCACGTCCGCGATGTCCACCGAGTAGGTGCGGCTGCTGGCCGCGAACTCGGCCGCGATATCCACCTGCTCGGGCGCCACGGCACTTCCACCCTCCAGGATGTCGATCACCTCGCGCAGGTGGGTCACCCCGTACACGGTGATCCCGTCAACGATGGCTGCCTCGCGCGCGTTGGTCTTGGGCACGATCACCCCCTTGAACCCCTTGCGTTTGGCCTCGATGGCGATGGGGAGCGCACCCTTGATGGGACGCACTCCGCCGTCCATGGACAGCTCGCCCATGAGGAGATGGTCGGCAAAGCGTTCGGTGGGTACCTGACCCGTGCTGCCGAGGATGCCGACGGCCATCGGAAGGTCGTAGGCCGAGCCCTCCTTATGCACGTCGGCGGGCGCCAGGTTGATCACCGTGCGCTTGCCGCGGGGGAAATCCAGGCCGCAGCTGCGCACGGCGCTGTCCATCCGGTGGTAGCTCTCCTTCACCGCGTTGTCCGGCAGCCCCACCAGGTAGAACTTGACCCCCTTGGTGACGCTGACCTCGGCGGTGACGATGGTGGCGTTGATGCCGAAGACCGCGCTGCCGAACACCTTGACGAGCATGCCGCTTCAGTTCAGTTCGCGCTCGATATGATCGATGAAGGCGTGGATCACCTTGATGTGCACCTCCTGGATGCGGTCCGCGTAGCCCTGATGCGGCACCCGCACCTCCACCGTGCAGAGCTCCGCCAGGCGACCGCCGTCCTTGCCGGTGAGGCCCACCACATGCATCCCCTGCGCACGCGCGGCCTCGGCGGCACGCAATACGTTGGGGCTGTTGCCGCTGGTGCTGATGGCCAGCAGCACGTCGCCCTCGCGGCCATGGGCCTGCACGAAGCGTGCGAACACCTGATCGAAGCCGTGGTCGTTGCCCACGCAGGTCAGGTGGCTCGGGTCACTGATCGAGAGGGCCGCGATCGGCGGACGGTCGTCGCGATAGCGGCCCGTGAGCTCCTCGGCGAAGTGCATGGCATCGCACATGCTTCCGCCGTTCCCACAGCTGATCACCTTCGCACCCTGCTTGAGGCAATAGGCCATGAAGGCGGCGGCCTGTTCCACGGCGGTCAGGTTGGCCGGGTCGCCCAGGAAGCGGGCCAGCACGTCGGCGGCCTCGGTGAAATGCGCGCGGATGCGTTCGTTGCTCATGGCTCCAAAGATGCGTCAGATCAAAGGGCCGCCCCGTTGCCACCCGAGCGCAGGGCTTATCGCAAGGTGGCACTTGGTCACGGTCATGGTCCCTTCGTCCATCTGCCCTTGCGAACGACGTGGAACACGTCAACCGCCGGACCGGTAAGATGGACATTGGGCGCTTCACCCGCAACGGGCCGCCCCGGAACGCGCTTCTCCGCAACGGAACGGACCGCGCCACAGGGTTCTGGGCGCACCGGGAAAGGCCCGGTTCCCGGTGGGGTTTCGCGCAACGGCGCAGGGCTGGAAGGACCGCGGTGGAGGGCTGTACGTAAAGACCCACCCAGGCAGGTTCAGCGCTCGGCCCGCTGATCGAGGATCTGCATGGCCTCCACACCGCGCTCCAGGAAGGCCTGGTACTCGACCACGTCCGGCGTATAGGCCACCGGGTCCGTGAGCAGGCGGCCCTCCGGGCTCAGCAGGGCATAGTAGGGTTGTGAGCTGATCCGGAAGGTCTCGGCCTGCACGGTGCTCCACTTGTTGCCCAGGGTCACGATGGGTTTCTGCTTGCCGGTGGCGGTGACGTATAGGTGCTGCTCTTCCTTCGGCAGCTCCTTCTTGTCATCCACGTAGAGCGACACCAACACATAGCGGTCCTTGATCAGGTCGTAGACCTCCGGCTCCGGCCACACGTGCTCTTCCATCTTCCTGCAGTTCACGCAGGCATAGCCGGTGAAGTCCAGCAGCATCGGTTTGCCGGTGGTGCGGGCATGGGCCTGTGCGGCGTCCAGGTCGTGGAAACAGTCCAGGTTGTGCGGGCAGTGCTTGGGGAACACCCAGCTGTAGCCCACCGGCGGGGCCAGGCCGCTCATCAGCTTGAGGGTGCGGAAGGTGTTGGTGTCGGCGTTGAAGCGGAAGCCCATGGCCAGGTACACGGTGGCCACGGCGAACAGGGCGGTGAAGGCCCAGCGCAGGCCGGACCGCCTGGTCACCGGACCGTCGTGCGGGAAACGGATCAGACCCGCCAGATAGAGCACGATGCCCAGGGCGCAGAGCACCCACACGGCCATGAACAGCTCATAACGCACCAGGCCCCAGTGCTTCACCAGGTCCGCGTTGCTCAGGAACTTGAAGGCCAGCGCCACCTCGGCGAAGCCCAGCACCACTTTCACGCTGTTGAGCCAGCTGCCGCTGCGCGGCAGGCTGTTGAGCCAGCTGGGGAAGAGGGCGAACAGGGCGAAGGGCAGCGCCAGGGCCAGCCCGAACCCGCCCAGGCCCACCGTGAGCTGCCACGCCCCCCCATCGGCCGTGAGCGCACCGGCCAGCAGCGAACCCAGGATGGGGCCGGTACAGCTGAAGGAGACCAGCGCCAGGGTCAGCGCCATGAAGAAGATGCCGATGAGCCCCCCGAAGCGCGAGGCCTTCTGGTCCATGCTGTTCACCCAGCTGCTGGGCAGGGTGATCTCGAAGTAGCCGAAGAAGCTGACCGCGAAGACCAGGAAGATCACGAAGAAGAAAACGTTGAGCCAGGGGTTGGTGCTGATCTCGTTGAAGATCTCCGGGTTCACCGAGCCCAGCAGGTGGAACGGCAGGCTGAAGAGCAGATAGATGAGCAGGATGAAGCCGCCGTAGGTGAGCGCACTGCGCAGTCCCTTGCCGCGGTCCTCGCTGCCCTTGGTGAAGAAGCTCACCGTGAGCGGGATCATGGGGAAGACGCACGGGGTGAGCAGGGCGAGCAGCCCGCCGATGAAGCCCAGCAGGAAGATCCGCCACAGTGAGGTGGACGAACGGAGCTCGGTCACTTCGGCGCCCGCAGTGGCCTTCACCACCGGGGCGTCCAGGTCCACGTTGGGGAGCTTGTACAACGGCCCGTCCACCACGGCCAGGTCGCTGCCGGCCTGGGCACCGAGGGTCGTGGCCCCGGTGGCCGGTACGATCGAGAAGGCCAGCGGATCGGGGAAGACACAGGCCTCGTCGTTGCAGCTCATGTAGTTGATGCTGCCGGTGACGGGGCGTTGCGGGTCTTCCACGCGCACCGTACGGGTGAAGACGACCGTGCCCTTGTACTTGCGCACCTTCATGTCGAAGATGGGGTCATGACCCTCCACCTTCCCGGCGCCCTCCTCGGTGGGTGCGCCCTCGGGTGCGAAATACGGCACCGTGTCGAAGGCGATGCTGGTGGGAATGGGACCGTCGCCGAAGGCCTCCTGGCTGTACACATACCAGCCTTCGCGCACGGTGGCCGTGAAGGCCAGGGCCCAGCGGCCCGCGCCCAGGTCACGGGCCGTCACCGTCCACTGCGCCGGGTCATCGCTCGCAGGGGGGGCCTGGGCGAAGGGCATGGCCCCCATCTCTGCCCGGTCGGCGGACGGGGTGATGCGGAAATGCACCGGGTCGGGGAAGACGCACGCCCGGTCGTCGCAGCTCATGTACTCCAGGCTTCCGGTGATGGGTGCCGAAGGATCGGTAAGGGTCACGCGTTGTGTGAAGAGCGCATGCCCCTTGAACTTCTTCACCGGCATGTCGAACACCGGATCGTGCCCCTGCACCACATGGGCGCCTGTCTCGGCCGGAGGGCCCATCAGGGTCACGTGTGCCAGCGTATCGAAGGACAGGCGTGTGGGCATCGGCCCGGCATCGCCGAAGCTCTGCTGGGAGTACACGTACCAGCCGTCGATGATGTCCGCGCGGAAGATCAGGTCCCACTGGGCACCTTCCACCTGCACCATGCTGATGCTCCAACGGACGGGTTCTGCGGGTGCGGGGGTCGCCCCACCGGGCAACTGGGCATGCGCGCCCAGGGCGAGGGCGCAGACGATGGGGGCAAGCGTTCGGTGCATGGGTTCACTTCGTCACCGCAGGCACCTCCAGCGTGAAGGGCACCGCGACCGGCGGCAGGCAGGTGCGGTCGTTGCAAAGCATGTACTCCACCTCGCCGGACAGCTGGAAGGCCTGGTCCGTGGTGCGCCTGGTCACCACGCGGAACACCGGTTGCCCGGAGTGATGCCGTACCACCATGCCGAAGTTGGGGTCCATCTCCTCCACGGGTTTCGGTTCGTGCAGCTCCACGGTGCCTTTATGGCCCTCCCCGGGGTGCAGGCGCACCACGGTGGGGAGCGGGCCGTCGTTCCGTGGCAGCTCCAGCGCGTACATGTGCCAGCCGGCCTCCAGGGTGGCCTGCAGGCGCACCTCCACACGGTCCTTCGGACCCGCCGCAGCCTCGAAATGCCAGCGCACAGGGCCCGCCGGGGGCGTCTGGAGCAGGGCGAGAAAGGACAGCAGGGCGGCGTAGCTCATGTACGGCGGGAAGGTCCGCAAAAGTAGCTGGGCCGGCCGAGGACCCGACCGGCCATTTTCGACTTGGATCGTGATCCTGACGGATCAGAGCGGCATCTCGATGTCGATCACCCGGGCCAAGGGGATGGTGGCTCCGGACTTCAGCACGATGGCACGCTCATCGGCGGACCAGATGGTGGTCTCCACAGCCTTCAACCCTTCCGCATCGCGGAACAGGATGCGGCACTTGCCATGTTCACCGTTCCCGAGGCGCACGGCACGGGCGAGTTTGCGGGCCAGCTCGTCGCGATGTGGCTCGGACAAGGTGACGGGCTCCGGCGGAAAGCGAAGTCGGCCCAGATCTTCCTTGGCGATGGTCTGCGCAGCGGTCGGTTTCATGGGCGATGGTGCGGTTGGGCCCTGAAGGTACACAGGCGCGGTGCAATGGCGGTTCACCTTGGAAGGCCGATGGCCGGTCGACCCCGGCCCGGCGGGTCGCCAACAAGCGGGTTCAAGGGTCGCCGGGAGCGGCCACCGGCACACCGAAAACAACGTCGGTCGCATCGGGTGGTGCCGCGAAGCCTTCCGCGAGGCGGTGCCCCACCACCCACGCGATCCGACCGTCGGCACAGAGCACGTACACCGCGCCCTTCCGGTCGCGGGGCACCTTGGCGTCGATCAACAGGTCGCTCACCAGGCGCGAGCCGCGTCCGCCGTGCGGCCTGAAGCGGTCGCCGGCACGCCAGGGGCGCAGCACGAGCGGCGGGCGCAGGCGATCGGCCGCCAGGCGTACCACATGCCGCTCATCCACGGTCCCGGGAGGTACAGGTCCGGCCACCAGGCGTACAGGTGCAGGCTCCGGCAGTTCCAGGCCGGTGCCGACGACATACTCGGGATGCGGCTGCTGCGGAGGGCACCAGCGCAAGCGGTCGCGGTCCACCAGCATCTGACCATCCTTGAGCGGAAAGCGGGTTCCGGTGCGGCGGTGTGCCACGGCCTGCAGCACCCGGTCGAGCTGGTCGGGATGCAGCCCGTGACGGCACAGGGCCTCGTGGAGCAACAAGCGCGGCAGCGGCGCCGCTTCCAACAGGTCGAACGGGATGCCTTCCGGGTCGGAAGGGCGGTCCGGGGCGTGCAGCTCCCAGAACGCCACCAGCTCGTCCAGGCGGAGGGCCGAGCGGGCCATGGCCCGTTCGAAGCCGGGGCTCATGCGTTGCAGCAGGGGCAGCAGCTCGTGGCGTACGCGGTTCCGCAGGTGGGCGGGATCGGCGTTGGTGGGGTCCTCGCGGAAGGGGATGTCGTGCGCCGCGGCATGGGCGGCGATCGCCTTGCGCGGTACATCGAGCAGGGGCCGGATGAAGGGCCCGCTGCGGCGCGGGATCCCGCGCCATCCCCGGTGGCCGGTGCCGCGCAGCAGGTTCATCAGCAGGGTCTCGAGGGCATCATCGCGGTGGTGCGCGGTGGCGATGCGGTCCAGTCCAAGCCGCAGGCCGGTAGCCTTCAGCCACGCGGCCCGGGCATCCCGGGCGAGCATTTCCACCGATCCCCGCGCCGAAGCGCGCAGCCGGGGCACCTGCAGCGCCACGGTCTCCACAGGGATGCCGCGCTCCGTACAGTAGCGCAGCGTCCAGGCGCTGTCCTCCTCCCCTTGCCGACCGCGCAGTCCGTGCTCGGCGTGGGCGGCCACGACGGGATGTCCCAGGCGGCGCAGCACGTCCAGCAGCACCATGCTGTCCAGGCCCCCGCTCAAGGCCACCAGCACGGGTTCTCCGGGCTTCAGCAGGGCGTGCCGACGCAGCGCCTCGCGCACTTCAGGGAGCAGCATCACCAAGGGCTTGGATGACGGAATCGGCCTTCAGGGCACACTCCGCCCACTCGCGATGCAGGTCGCATGCCGCCGTGAGGGCGCTGCCGGTCACCAGCCGGGCGTCGCCGGTCCGGGCGTCATATTCCACGGTGCGGATCACCACATTGAGGTCGAGGTCGCAGCGGGCGTCGCACCAGCCGATGGTGCCGCTGAAGAGCCCGCGGGGCTGGTCCTCCTGTCGGTCGATCAGGTCCATGGCGCGGTACTTCGGGGCGCCGGTCATGGACGCCATGGGAAAGGCGGCCACCACGGCATCGGCGGGGAGCAGGTCGTCGGCCAGGCGCGCCTCCACACGGGATACCATCTGGTGTACCGCGCCACGGCTGCGGACCCCGCAAAGCTCGGGCACCACCACGGAGCCCTCCGCCGCCACCCGGCTCAGGTCATGGCGGACCACATCGGTGGCCATGATGTTCTCGGCCCGTTCCTTGGGGTCCCGGGCCAGCTCGGCGGCCAGGGCCCGGTCGGTATCGGGGTCGGCGGCGCGGGGTCGGGTGCCCTTCATCGGCTCGCAGTGCACCCGTCCACCACCGGTCCACAGAAAGCGTTCCGGCGAGAAGCAGAGGATGTACCGTTGGTCCCAGGCATGGAAGGCGGCGAACGCGGCTTGGGTACGCCTCAGTCCCGCCATGAAGGCCGTGTGCGGGTCCCTTCCCGGAAGGCTGGCCCTGCGCTCCACGCACAGGTTCACCTCGTAGATGTCGCCCCGCTGGATGTGGTCGAGCAGGTGGCCTGCATGGCTCAGATAGGCCTCCATTCCCGTGGTCAGTTCCCATCCGTTCCACGGCTCCGGGCGCAACTCCTCCTGCGGGGCGCTGAGGCGATCGATCAGGCGGTCCACGGCCTTCGGGTCGGAAGCGAGAAAATGCGTGCGTCCCTTCTCCCAGCACACCATGACCTCCGGCACGAACCAGCGCAACAACGGCTGGTCGGTCCGCTGGGGATGCCGGGACCGCTGACCGAAGAGCGGTTCGCGCAGCGCGTAGGTCAGGAAACCCATGGAGGGCCGTCCTTGTTGAAGGAACCGACGCCACCGGGCGAACGCGGTGTCCGGATCATGCACCTCCAGCAGGTCGGTGCAACCCACGCCCAGCACCGCCATGCCCCGGTCTGCCGCGCTGCGATAGAGCCAGCGTTGTTCGCCCCGCAGTGCGCGTGCGTCGAACGCGAGGGCGTGATCCAGCGATCGGATGGTGCGCATGGCCCCCGAAGTTATCCCCAGGGAAGCAACCTCCGGCCTACGGCCGCGTCAACTGCCTGAACCAGGGGCCTTCCGGCCCAACAACGGGTAGCAGGTGCACAAACCCACTGACCATCAGGCCGGTAAGCTTCGTCCTCCAGCCCGAAGGAACCCGATCTTCGGCATTGCTTTCGGCGTTGCCGGGTTGTCGCCAGAAAAAGAACCGCCTACATTTGAGGTTGCCATGACGAAAAAGTTACTCACGCTGTCCTGTGTTCTGGTCGCTGGCGCCGTTCTCGGACAGGCGCGACTGGTGATCAACAACAACGCCTACGTGGTCTTCGATCCGAACACGCCGGCGATCCAGCCGACGTACCTGGTCGTGGACAACCCGAACACCAACGCCATCACCGTGGCGGGGACCGGGGCCAACATCGTCTCCGAACGCGAGCGCAACTTCATCCGCTGGTCCATTGGCACGGGGACCGGCACCTACTCCATTCCGTTCACGAACCCCGGGAACGTGAAGATCCCCCTATCCTACACGGTGCTCGGGGCAGGCAGCGCCGGAGGGTCGGTGCTCTTCTCCACCTACAATTACGACGGCACCGATGCGGCGGTCGCCCCGGCGAACCGTTGGAACAATGCGTTGTACCAGCCCTCGGACGTGACCCACATGAACAACTGGGACACGGGCACCAACCTCACCCCTGGTGCCACCAACGAATCGGGGCACGTGGTGGACCGTTTCTGGGTCATCGACACCCAGGCATCCGGCTTCGCTTACGCGAACAAGCCGGACGCCTCCATGGTGTTCCGCTACGATGCGGCGGAGATCACGGCGGGCAACACCATCGCGGCCGCCAACCCGCTGATGGCCCAGCGCTTCAATTTCGGCACCAACAAATGGGGCGACTACCTGCCCACCTGTGTGTGGTCCAACGCCCCGTACTCGGTGGCCGTTCCGGCCGCGGGGGTCATCGCCGATGCGGACTTCTTCCGGTCGTGGACCCTCTCGGACATCGACAACCCGCTGCCGGTGGAACTGGTGAACTTCAGCGGTGTGTGCAAGGACGGTCGCGTACAGTTGAACTGGACCACCGCCACCGAGCATAACAACGACTATTTCCTGGTGGAGAAGAGCCTGGACAACATCGCCTGGGCCACTATCGGGCAGGTGGATGGCGTGGGCAACAGCATGGCCGCGACCACTTACTCCTTCGAGGACCCCGAGCCGACCACGATGGCGTACTACCGCCTGGCACAAACGGACATGGACCGCACCGCGACCCTGAGCCAGGTGGTGGCGGCCGGCTGCGGCATGGGCACGGGCACCGAGATCGTGAACGCCTTCGATGCGGGTGAGGTGCTGGTGGTCACCGTGAGCAGCACGCTTGACAACAGCTACGACCTGACCCTGGTGGATGCGCAGGGCAAGGTGATGGCGGTGCAACCCCGTGTGGCGATCGCCAACGGCATCACCCAGGTGGTGGTGCCCACCGGAACGATCGCCACGGGCATCTACGTGGTGCAGTTGCAGAACAACGGCGACCGCATGAGCCGCCGGGTGCATCTGCAATGACCGAACGACAACGACACGGATGGAAAGGCGCCTCCCCGGCGCCTTTTCTCATGGACGCTCACGCGTGGGCCAGGGCAGGAAGGCCGCGCAAAGAGCCAGCGCACCGGCCAGCAGGGCGGCCCAGCGGAGCAGCTCGCCCAAGGCCACGAAAGGCGTCCGTGCCTGATTTAGGTGGACGGTGCCCCGGATGGTCGCCTGCCGCCACCACGGTGTGGCCTGATGGGCGATACCGCGTTGATCGATGAAGCAGCTCGTCCCGGTGTTGGCCGACCGCGCCACATCCCTTCGGGTCTCGATGGCTCGCAGGCTCGCATAGGCCAGGTGCTGCCGGTACCCGAAGCTGTCGCCCCACCAGGCGTCGTTGGTAAGGATGGCGATCAGGTCCGCCCCGTTGCGCACATAGTCCGCCACGTAGTCGCCGAAGACCGACTCGTAGCAGATCACCGGAGCGGCCGCAAAGCCACCGTCGGCCGGGCGGAAGACGCTGCGCTGTGCTTGCCGGACCAGACTGCCGGTGGTGCCGCCCATGTCGATGGAAAGCGCTTCGAGCCCGCCGAGCAATTCCTGGAAAGGCAGGAGCTCCACCCCGGCCACCAGCTTGCTCTTGTGATAGGCCGCCGCAGCCCCGTGCGGGTCCACGAACAAGGCGGCGTTGGCCGCCTCGTAGAAGCGGTCGGTACCGCCGATGGGGCGGGCCACCAGGCTGCGTTCCTCCCGATCGAGCAGGCGGGAGCTGGACATGCCCGCAAGCACGGCGCAGTGGGGATGGCGTCGCTGCCAGTCCCGGATGCGCTGCACACTGCCCGAGGCCTCGAGGTCGTTCTCCCACAACCCCTCGAGCTCCAGCGCACCGTCCGCGTCCAGGAACACCCGCGAGGCTTCCTGCAGGGCGGTCTCCGGCAGCAGCAGCAGGCGCGTGCTGTCCGTCACCAGCGGCTCGGCCAGCGCGAGCATGCCGTCGAGCTGCGCCAGCGGATCGATGCCGCCGAACTTCTCGGAGTAGGGGTCGATGGATGGCTGCACCACCACCACCTGAAGGGGCGCCCCATTTTCCTGATACGTGGCGAAGCGCACCCACGAGACCACCACCGGAACGACCATGGCGAGCACAGGGGCCCAGGCCGTGCGGGGGCGCCCACCCGCCAGCATCCAGCGGAGCACCAACAGGTTCGCGGCCAGCACCCACAACGAGCCGCCCAGATGGCCGGTGACCTCGTACCACTGCACCCATTGGGGCCGCACGGCGAAACCGTTGCCCAGCGTGAGCCACGGCCATTGCAGGTCCCAGCGCATGTGAAGCACCTCCCAGCACAGCCACCAGGCCGCGAAGGCGGCCCAACCCGCCCACCGGCCGTGCCGCCGGCGCACACGCCTTCCCACCGCAAAGGCGGCGAGCTGAAGACCGGCGTTGGCCAACATCACACCGACCCCGAGGAGCAGGCGCGTGCCCTGGCTCTCCTGCACCTCGCCCAGCCACGAGGTGGTGATCAGGTTCCAAAGGGCCAGACCGGCGAAAAGCATCCAACCGGTGCCGCGCCGTGCGCAGCGTCCGTGAGGAGGGCAGCGCAGCTCCACCACCAGCATCAGGGGCACCAGGCCCACGAGGAGCAGCGGGGAGAGGCTGCCGGAAGCGGGCCAGCCGAGGGTGAGCAGCGCTCCGCCCAGCAGGGCCAGACCAAGATGGGCGAGGTCGCGCACGATGCCGCCGAAGGTAGGACCGCTCAGTAGAGCAGGTACATCTTGCCGAATCCCTTCTCGGTGTACGCCGATGCACCGGACTCCCGGCGCTCCATGTCCTCACCGTGCAACTGCGCGATCACACGGTACAGGTACACACCCCGGCCCAGCCGGTCGCCGAACTGGTCGGTGCCGTCCCAGGCGAACTCGGTGATGTTGCGCCCCACGCGCACGGGCCCGAGCTCGGCCAGGCCCACCTCACGCACCACGCGACCGGTGATCGTGAGGATCTGCAGCTTGAGGTAGGTCGGTGGTTCGCTTCCGGTGACGGTGAACACGAAGCGCGTGCTGGTGGTGAAGGGGTTCGGATAGTTGAGCACGTCGGTGATGGTGGGCCGGGTGATGACCTCGAAGCGGATGGAATGGTCGCGGTCGCCGGAGATGTTGCCGCTCACATCGTCGGCCTGCACGGTGAGCTTGTAGATGCCGTCCACGGTGAACACCGGCCGGTAGTCGATGCGCGCGATGTTGTCCTGGCCCGTGGCGGGCAGGAAACGCATCTGCTCGGTGCCCGTACCGTCGCGGAAGTGGATGCGGCGTATCGTGCCCGACGGGTCGGTGAGGAAGACCTTGAAGTGGACCGTGTCGGTGGGCTGGTCCATCAGCAGCACCGGGTTCTCATCGTCCAGGGTCACCAGCACTTCGGGCCGGGCGCTCACGATGTCGCCGTCCAGGATGTGCACCCCGTCGAAGGTCACGTCGAGCAACGGGTTCTCCTTGTCCTCGCTGACGGTGAAGCGGAGCTGTGCGATGTTGTTGAAGTGGTACTGCTCATACTGGTCGTAGAGGCCGGTGGTGCTGTCCACCGGGTTGGCCTCGATGATCACGGTGTTGAGCCCGCCGAGCCCGTCGGTGCTGAACCGGATGGTGTCCATCAGCACCCCGCCGGCGGGCAGAGGAGCGTTGCGCCTGTTGTGTACGGCGCGGCGCTGACCGTTGGCCCCCACCACCCAGGCGTGCATCAGCAGGCTGTCCATGTCGAAGGGACTGATGTTGTGGACGGCCACGGCCAGCTGGGCCTGCATCGGCTCGGCGATGCCCTCCAGGTTGCTGAGGAAGCCCAACGGCGGGTCGATGGCGCACTCGGGCTCGGGCGTCATCAGCAGTTGCCAGCGGCGCAATTGGGAGGGCAGCGGGGCGGCCACCGAGTCGTTGAGCAGCTTGGCCCGCAGGCGTACGTAAGGGAACTGCGCGGCGTCGATCCCGCTCTGGAACACGTTCTGCGGAATGGAGTCCAGCGGACCGCCGCGTTCGAACACGAGCTGCTCCGCCCCCTGGGGCGTCACCCCGAACACCTGGATGTTCACGCTGTCGCGGATGTCGTTGGGGGCCTCGTCCCAATACATCCCCTTCCACTCGGAGGCGGGCCCGGCCCATGGGGCCACGATGTCTCCGGCCACACCCTGTGTGGTGACGAAGGTGGACAGGTCGATCGCGTCGTTGCTGTAGGCGCCCATCACCTGGATGACGGAGCCGGGATCGCCCTTGGTCCCGAAGAAGATGTAGGGCACCGTGTCCGGCGCGGTCTGCAGGTCGGTGGCCCCGATGGCGTTGAAGGCGTCGTAGAGCGGCTGGCCACCGTTGGCATCCATGCCGGGTTTGTTGAGACCGAGGTAGCTCCACATCAGCACGTGGTAGCCCGTCGGCACCTGGTTCTGCAACAGGTCGGTCAGGCCGGCCATGTGCGAGGGGCTCGAGGGCCAGTAGGAGAAGTACATCTGGGCGCGGTTGCTCCGCTCGCACAGGCTGTCGCAACTGTTCACGTTGCCGAACTGGTGATCGGTGTCCTGGCCGTTCCAGCAGGTCTTCCACGGCTCGAAGGTGGCCGGGTCGATCACGGCCACATGGAGGGCGCGCTCACCGCCGCAACCCTGGCCGTCCACCCATTGCAGGTCGATGAAGTAGCTGCACAGCAGACCGCTGTTGCCGGTGACCTCGCAGCGGATGCCGCGCGGGGCGTCATTGAACAGGAACTTGCGCTGGGGCCGGTCATGGACCACCTGCAGGAAGGCATCGTCCTTGAACTGGAAGAAATGGGCCTGCCCCCATCCCCGGCGGTCGGTGATATGCTGGAAGGAGGATCCGCGCCAGTCGGGGGAGCCGTCGCCCGTACTGTCCGGGGTGCAGCGCCAGAAGAACACCAGGCTGTCCTGCTGTGCGTTGAGGCCGAAGATCTGCTGGGGCGACCAGCTGACCACGCCGCCAGGGGCGTTGATCAGCACCTCCTCCATCACCGGGCTGTCGTAGGTGTCGGTGGTGTCGATCTGGAAGCGGTAGGACCGTACCGGCGCGAAGGGGTCGCCCGTGCTGGCCTTCAAGGTCGGTGCGGCATCGGGGATGATGGCGAACTCGAAAGGCTCCACCGGGAAGATCTCGCCGCTGGTGATCAGCAGCGAGGCCTGCACGGCATTGTTCCCCAGGTCGTCCATCTCGGGGATGAGGTCCGGGTCCAGGTCCACGCGCACATCCAGCGCGTTGAGGCCCTGCCCGCCCTCGGTGGCGAGCACCGGCAGCCGGAAGCGGACCGTGTCCTTGAAGGTGGCGGCGGAGACGGGCGCGTACATCGGCTGCAGCACCTGGTTCTCCTCCACCAAGCGACGCTGCAACACCACGTTGGTGCCGACACCGACGCCCTTGCCGAGGTTGGTCACCACCACGTCCACCGTGAAGGTGTCCAGGTCGGCCGTGACCGGATCGGGGGAGAGCAGCACGTCCGGGGCGCTCACCGACAGGTCGGGCCGGTCGAAGGAGTGCAGCACCAGCGCGGGATCGCCGTGCAGGGTGAAGGTTTGGGCGTTGTTGGCCGGGAGGTAGCCTCCGCCTTGCAACTGCTGGTGCACGGCATGCCGCATGTGCGCACCGATCGATCTCCCGTAGTTGACCTGGCTGAAGCTGCGGTACCATTCCCAGGTGTAGTTGTACAGCATGTTGCTCAGGCCAAGGTCCACCGAGGCCATGAAGGCCACGGCACCGGCGTTGGGCACCAGCACGTACTTCTCACTGGCACTTTCGGCGGTGGCCAGGTGCACGTTGCCGGCGTAACAGCTGTTGCCGATGATGGCCGGGTACTTGCCGTTCCAGTTGTAGTTCGCCGGGTTGTCGATGGTGATGTCGAACCCGCCGCCCGAGGCGTGGGCGAAGAAGGTCATCAGGGTCACGCCCTCATCCTCGATCAGGTGCTTCACGCTATCGGCCGAGGCCTGGCCCAGCACGCCGGGGTTGTTCTTGTTGAACTGGACCACCCTGCCGATGAAGTTGGTGTCCTCGGCCAGCAGCTCATACTCCCGGAGGTAGTTGCTGAACTGCTGATGTTCGGACGCCGTGAAACCGCCCCGGAAGTGCAGGATGTTCTTCATCCACGGCTCGGGCTCGCCCCAGGCTTCGAACTGCTGCACTTTGGCGCGGTACTGGTCCACCATGTCCGGTGTCGAGGCGGCCAGTCGACCCACAGGGATGGGCATGTCCGTGGGGTCACCGCCCAGGCCCAGGGTGAAGCATACGTCGCTGGGTGGAAAGCCGAAGGTGGGCACCAGGCATTGGGAATAGACCGATGGGTCATCCCGGTGCCCGTTGAGGCCGTTGACCGAAGGTGCGATGACGGATTTGCCCATCAGGAAGAGCGCCTGCGGATCGGTGTCCCAAAGGTCCAGCGCGGCCTTGGCGAAACGGCGGATGGCCAGCGGATGCTTGGGCACCCCGCCACCGAACTGGTCGTACAGTTCGTCCATGTCCACCACCACGGCATTGCGGGGGTTGGTGGGGCTGGTGGCGCACATGGCCGCGTACTGGTCGGCGGCAGCGCGCAGCGAATGGTGGGTGACGATGAGGACCGCCGAGTCCTGCTGGGCCTGTACCAGGTCGGTGAACTGCCCCCCGGAGGTCACCGGCCGCAGGTCCGTCGGTGCGGCGATCTGCTCCTGGCGGTACAGGAACACGCGGGTCTCGGTGGCGTTGGGCGCCAGGGGCACCAGGGCCTGCCAGTACCCGAAGCCGTCGGGCACCGCCTCCACACGGCGCACCGTGTCGCCATAGGCGTACACGAGCGGGGTGCCGAAGAAGCCGTTGAACCGCAACAGGGCCAGGGTGTCCGTGGTCCCATTGTGCGGAACGCGCACATCGGCGATGGGGTCGCCCCCGAAATTCAGGGCACGCGGATAACGCAGCTTGATGTAGGCGATGTTCTGACGGTCCTGGTAGTTGGCGCCGGAGCAGGTCTGCAGGTCGTACACGGCACGCAGCTGCACGTTGGTCGCCCAGGTGTCCAGGGCACCCGTAGGCAGATCAAAGCCCAGTCTCCGCAGCTGGTATCCACGGTAGGTGGTGTCCAGCGCCTGTACGAGGTTGGCGCCGTAGTACACGCGCAGATGGTGGTCGTCGCACTGGCCCGTGCCGGTGGCGTTGGCGCCGGCCACGGCCAGCTCGATGTGCGAGGGTGGTGCGTCCGGCTGCTGGTACGGGTTCTGCGAAGGCACCTGGAAGGGGAGCGTGCCGTCGGCCCCGTAGGTCTCCAGCGGCCAGCTGCGGAAGTAGCCCTCCCCTTCCACCATGAAGGAGGAGGTGGCCCCGAACAGGCCGCGGTCGCCCAGGTAATACGTGAGCCAGAACTGGGCGAGCGCTTCGCGCCAGACCCACGGACGCGGTGTGTGCGGCGTGAAGTCCATGTTGACATAGGGCTTCATCCGCAGGGGTGCCCCGGTCCCGGCCGACCAGGTGAGGTAGTAGCGGATGCTGTCGTTGTACAGGCTGTGATAAGGGTTGCCCTGGGTGCCGGGCACTTCGTAGAGCGCACCGTCCAGCCAGCCGTCGTTGCGCGCAACGCGCACCTCGATGTGGTCCGTTCCGTTCAGCACACCGTCGTCCTCGCCCTGGATGAAGACGGGCAGCTCCTGCTCACGCCCGAAGAGCTGGATGGTGCGCGGGTCCACGGTGGCCACCGGGAATCCGGCTGCGGCAAGGGTGGCGCTGTCGATGCGCAGGATGCCGTCGGCCGCTGCGGTGAAGCACCAATAGGGTCGGGACAGGTCGATCCACTCGTTGCCGTAAGGCTGTGCCAGGGCCGTCGCAGCGGCCAGCATCGCGAGGGGGACCGTGCCCGCGCGCTTCATGAACCTCGTCGTTTGAAGATGTCGAACCGCAGGCTGAACACGTTGCTGTACAGCGCGATGGAGTTGTCACCGATGTCGGTCAGGGCGTAGTCCACTGCGATGCCGCGGATCTTCAGGCCGGCACCGATGTTGGGCTGGAAGTTCAACCGGCGCGCGTCGGAGATGTCGGTGACGTACTGGAAGTTGTTCACCCCGGCGCGCACAAAGACCACCCCGGCGTAGCCCACCTCCAGGCCGAAGCGGGGATCGGCGCTCCAGGTGCCCGTGCTGATCAGGGTGTTGCGCTGCCCGTCGAAGGTGTTCTCCAGATCGAGCTCGGCGACCAGGCCCACCTTGCCGCCGAAGCGGAACGTGCGTGCGGCGCCCAGCGTCAGCCTGGGAAGCGTGACCTCGGTGCTGTTCCGGGGCAGATCGTTGCCGGTGAGCTGGAAGGTCTCGATGGTCTGCGGGTCCAGGGAATAGCTCCAGGCGTTGTAGGTGCCGGTGACGTCGCGGGCCACGGCGGCGAAATGCCACTTGTCCATCTCATACTGCGCGGCCACGTCCAGTCCGAAACCCCAGGCGCTGGCGAACTCGCCCACGCGGCGGTAGATCACCTTCGCGTTGCCGCCCACCGTCAGCCCCGGTATGCGCAGCCGGCGTGCATAGCTGATCAGCAGGGCATGGTCGGCCGCGGTGAAGGTGGTGATGCGATCGTAGTCCACGTTGCCGTCATTGTCGATCAGGGCGGTGGTGTTGGGGATGTCGTCCACGCCGAAACGCACGAAAGTGACCCCCAGGGTGCTGGCGCTGTCCAGCGGCTTGGCCACGCCCACGAAGTCGTACTTGGCGATGCCGGCGAAGTACTCGCTGTGCATCGCGCCGATCTGCAGGTCGCTTTGCACGCGCAGCAGGCCGGCCGGGTTCCAGTAGCCGGCGGTGACGTCGCTGGCCGAGGCCGTGAAGCTATAACCCATGCCGAGCGCGCGGGCACCCACGCCGATGGCGAGGAACTCGTTGCTGTACTTGGGGGCGTCCTGGGCCACGAGGCCGGTGGCGGTGATGCTTGCGATCAGGGCGACCGCGATGCCGTACAGGCCGGTGCTGCTCAAGGTCCTCATCCGTTGGGTGGTTGACGCAGCCTCTAACTGAGGGTGGCCTGCTTTATTGCCCCGAAATTATCCCAATTTCGGCCCGGGGCGATGGCCACTGACCGCGCCTCCCGCCCATCGATGGCACGCCTGCCGCGGCTTCCCGACCTGCTCACGACCGCGAACCTAGGCTGCGGCATGGCCTCCGTCCTGCTGGCCGCCCAGGGACAGCTAACAGAGGCGTGTTGGCTGGTGTTCGCGGCGGCCCTGTTCGATGTGTTCGACGGTCTGGCTGCACGGGCCCTGGGCGGCGGCACCCCGCTGGGAACACAGCTGGACAGCCTGGCGGACCTGGTGAGCTTCGGGGTGGCGCCGGCGTTCGCCGTGTTCTGGACCGCATCGATCCTATCCGATACGGCAAGCGCGACCCTGGCCTATCCGCGCCTTTCCGGCCTCCTTACGTCGGTGGACGGGACGGCCTGGCCTGTGTTCGCATCGGCCATCGTCCTGGTGATCGCCTCGTGCTGGCGCCTGGCCAAGTTCAACCTGGACAGCCGGCAGACCAGCGGCTTCCTCGGCCTTCCCACCCCGTCGAACGGGCTCTTCTGGGTTTCGGTGGTGCTGGGGTCCACGGGTGTGGCCGTCCATCCCGGTCCGGGCCACGATGCGCTCATCGGTGCCGCCCAGCACCTGTTGCGCGCCCCCTATGGCCTGCTCGTGCTCTCCGTGGTGCTCGCTGGCCTCATGCTCTCCGAGCTTCCCCTCCCCTCCCTGAAGTTCAAGCACAGAGGCTGGAAAGGCAACGAGGCGACCCTCCTGCTGCTGGGTGCCGGGGTGCTGTTGGTGCTGTTGTACGGCGTGCTTGCCGTTCCTTTGATCCTGATCATCTACCTGCTGAGCCCACTCTGGGGCAAGCTCTTCCCAAAGAATGCTTAACCACAGAGGCACAGAGAAAAAAGAAACAGCCCCCGAGCCCCGACCGCATTGGGGTGTGCCCTCCGTGTGGTGAACCTACCCGACCATGAAGACCTTCAAAGCCTCCATCGACGTGATGCCCCACGACAACCTCCTGGACCCGCAGGGCAAGGCCGTGAGCGGGGCGATGCCCAACCTGGGCCTCCCCGAGATCACGGGCGTGCGCATCGGCAAGCACATCACCCTGCGCCTGGAGGCCGAGGACCGCAAGGCCGCCGAGGCCAAGGTGGACGAGGCGTGCCGGAAGCTCCTGGCCAACCTCATCATGGAGAAGTACAGCTTCTCGGTGGAGGAGGCCTGAACAAGGATCAAGTCGCCAGGACCGGGCCGCGAGGGGGCCGGTGTCAGGCTCCAACGCCCGACCCATCGCCTCACACCTTTCTTCTCAGTTCGAAGTTCTTTCCGAGGTAAACGCGCCGCACGGTCTCATCGGCGGCCAGTTCCTCGGCGGTGCCCTGCTTGAGGATCCTGCCCTCGAAGAGCAGGTAGGCCCGGTCGGTGATGCTGAGGGTCTCCTGCACGTTGTGGTCGGTGATCAGCACGCCGATGTTCCGCCTTTTGAGCTTGGCCACGATGGCCTGGATATCCTCCACGGCGATGGGGTCCACCCCGGCAAAGGGCTCGTCCAGCAGGATGAACTTGGGGTCGGTGGCCAGGGCGCGGGCGATCTCGGTGCGGCGTCGCTCACCGCCGCTGAGCACGTCGCCCCGGTTGGTGCGCACATGTTTCAGGCCGAACTCCTCGAGCAGCTCCTCCAGGCGTCGCTCCTGTTCGGGGCTGGGCCGGCCGGTCATCTCCAGGATGGCCCTGATGTTGTCCTCCACGCTGAGCTTGCGGAACACGCTGGCCTCCTGCGGCAGGTAACCGATGCCGAGCTGCGCGCGTTTGTACATCGGCAGGTCGGTGATGTCGCGGTCCTCCAGCCGGATGCGGCCGTCGTTGGGCTTGATGAGGCCCGTGATCATGTAGAAGGTGGTGGTCTTGCCAGCGCCATTGGGGCCCAGCAGGCCCACGATCTCACCCTGGGCCACCTGTACGCTCACGCCGCCCACCACGGTGCGCCGCTTGTAGCGTTTCACGAGTTCGTCGGCGCGCAGCATCAGAAATCGAAGTGGAATTTCAAACGTATGGCGAAGAGGCTGATGTTCGGATGGTCCTGGTAGGTGAGGCGCCACACGCCGTCCACCCGGATCAGGTTCAGGATGTTCTCAATGCCGGCGCTGGCCTCCAGGAAGGGCCCGTCGTACAGCCTGTACATGCCGGGCAGCAGCAGCATGGTCTCGCTGTGGCTTCCGTCCAGGTCACCGATCAGGGCCTTGCCGCACACCACCTCGCGCAGCTTCAACTTGCGGAGCAGCGGCACCTTGTTCAGGAAGAAGCCTTCGAAGTGGTGTTCGAGCTTGAGGCTCACATAGCGGTCGCTGATGAACTCGAAGAAGTTCATCGTGTTGAAGGCGTCGTCGTACGAATAGAAGGTCTCGTTGCCGGTGTGCAGGATCAGCAGCGGGTAGGGCAGCCTGCCCCAGATGCGGCCACCCTCCAGGCGGTAGCGCGACCAGCCGATGGCGCCCAGCTGTATGCGCTGGTCGATGCGGGCGATGGCCTTGTAGTACTCGAACCCGCTGCCGAGCACGCCCGGCAGGCCGACGGCACCGTAGAACTCCACCACGGGCTTGAAGGTCCCGAGGCTCACCCGGCGGAACTCCCCGCTCACATACTTCTCACCCCAGGCGAAGCGGGTGTTGAGGGCCACCTCGAGGCTGGTGATGCTGGGGACCTCCTGAAGGGTGAAGCCTTCGCCGAAGGTCGGTCGCAGGTAGCGCAGATCGCCGCGCGGGAAAAGGTTGCGGTAGCGGACGGTGAGCTGGTGGTTGAGGCCGGTGAAGGGCTCCAGCTCATAGGACAGGCGCACCTCGTCCACCAGGGTGAGCTTGTTGGCGGGGTTGCGGCGGAAGGTGCTGCTCAGCACGTTGTCCGAGCGGAAGGCGCTCTGGCTCTGGCCGAGCTGCTCAATGTCGTGCCGCAGGTAGAGGCCGGCGAGCTGGCGCGGCTGCTTGGTGATGAAGGTCTGGCCGCCCACCATGCCCTTGAACGACCGGTCGAGCAGTCCGTAGGCGGCGTACCCCTCCAGCTCGGTGCGGCGGCTCCAGTCGTTGCTGGTGCGCAGTCCGGCACGAAGACGGCCGCCCTCCACCGCATTGAAGCTGTAGATCGTGTAATACGGTCCGTACTCCAGCGGTCCGGCCGGATAATAGCCGGTGACCAGCATGTTCACCAGGTCCACGAAGGTGCGGAAGCGCGGGATGGTCTGCACGGTGTCCACCATCTCGTAGATCGTGGACTCCCGCTCGTTCAGCGGCTCGTGCCGGTGCTCCTCCCAATAGTCCGGAGCAAGGGTGCTGCTGTCCTTCTCCACGCGAACGAGCTCGGCCCCTTCGTAGAAGGAGGGATCGGCCGGCTCATTGATGGTGAAGTTGCGATAGGTGGCGGTGCGTCGGCCGTAGAAGCCCTTGGTGCGCCGGCGGAAGATGCTCAGGTCCACCACCAGGGCGTCGCGGGTGAGCATCCACACCTCGTTCTTCACGGGCTCGTACTGCTGCTCCACCCAGAAGCCCTGCACGTAGTTGAGGTTGATGGCCTCGGGAAAACCGGCCTGCACACGCTTCACCGCATAGGCCGTGTCGGCGATCCACATCTCGCCATCGAAGGCCAGTTCGCTCCGCCGCTTGGGATGGAACTCCAGCCTGTAGCACCAATTGGTGCCCACCCAGGCGCTGTCCGTCAGGTAGTAGTCGTAGAACAGGCGGCCGCCGTCGGCGATGGGGCTGATGAAGTTCTTGCCGAAGAGCACCAGGAAGTTGTCGTAGATGTTGACGTTCTGGTACATGTCGCCCATCAGCAGCGAGATGCTCTGGTTGTTGATGCCGCTCTGCTTGGTGGCGCGGATCACCTCGCGCTTGGCCCGCGGCTGCTGGCGGTAGTGCACATCGCTGAGCGACTCACTGATGAAGATGGGCAGGTAGGGCTTGGCATCCGTACTGTCCATGTGGTCGAACACGAAGCGGAAGGGCTTCCACAGCTTGTTCTCCACGAAGCGTCGTGTGAGGTTGTTGACGTCGAACTCCACCTTATTGTACGTCTCGTGGCTGTAGTAGGTCAGCTTCTCCCGGTTGTTGGCGGGCTTGTTGGCCACCACACGGTCCAGGATCTCGAAGGCCGGGTTGCGCTGCTGGGGGCGGATGGTGACCTCCTGCAGTTCGGCGGTGCCGGCGTCCAGGGCGAAGTCGATGTGCTGCTCGCGGTCGCGCCGCACGGGGCGCACCTGGGGCGCATAGCCCAGCATGCTCGCCCGCAGGGAGTCGGTGGCGTAGTAGGTGTCCAGGACGTAGCGGCCGTCCAGGTCGGTGGTGGTGGCCACGCGGCTGTTGACGAAGCCCACGTTGACGAAGGGGAGCGGCTCGCCGGTGCGCGCGTCGGTCACCGACCCCGAGACGCGGGTGGTCTGGGCCCATGCCCCGGTGCCGCATACCAGCAGCAGCAGGGCGGCGGCCCGGAGGGATGTGCGCAAGGCGTTCCGGCAGGCCATCCGCGCCATTTCAACGCGCTTGTGCGAGGGGGGTTGCCGGCCTTTCGGCGGCCAGTGCACGACGCTCCACGCGCGCGGCCAGCACGATGCTCACCTCGTAGAGCAGCAACAGGGGCAGGCTCACGAGCACCTGGCTGGTCACGTCGGGCGGGGTGATCACTGCGGCCACGACCAGGATGCCCACGAAGGCATGGCGCCGGTACTTGCGCATCACGGCCGCGCCCATCAGGCCGAGCCTGGCGAGCAACAGCACGGCCAGGGGCAGCTGGAACATCACCCCGGTCCACAGCGGCACGGAGGTCATGGTGCCGATGAAGCTGTCCAGGGCGATGGTGTTGCGCACGGCCTCGCTCACCTTGTAGCCGCCCAGGAACTGGATGCTCATGGGGGCCACGACGAAATAGCCGAAAAGCACCCCGAGCAGGAAGAGCAGCCCCGCGAAGACCACCGCACTGCGGGCCGTGCGACGTTCGCGTTCACTCAGCCCCGGAGCGATGAAGCGCCACAGCTCCCACAGCACATAGGGCGAGGCCGCGATCAGGCCGGCCACGAAGCTCACCTTCAGATGGGTGAGGAACTGGCCGCTCATGCTGATGTTCTGCAGCTCGAAGCCCAGGTCGTGGATGCACAGGGACACGCCCATCCCCAGCCGCTGGCTCAGGGCGCACAAGGCGCGGTAGGTGATGAAGCCCGGATCGCGCGGGGCCAGCACCACGGTGTCGAACACGAACTCCTTCCAGAAGAAGGCCAGGAGCATGGCCGCCAGGATGGCCACCGCGCTGCGCATCAGCGCCCACCGGAGCTCCTCCAGGTGCTCCAGGAAGGTCATTTCCTTGTCGGCCACGGTGTGTCGGCTCCCTTTTCGACGAAGGGCCAAAGATAGCCGGGGGTGGTGGGCGGCCCCGGTACGCCCTTCCACGGACCTTCAACAACGGGAGGTGGCAACAGGTTGCCCCCCGGCAGCGTTACCTTGGTCCGGCCAACGTCGGCGGTGCCGGGTACGGAAAGATGCCGTACCTTGTATTGCACCTGCCAGAGGCACATGCAGCGCACGCACCAAGTGATGATCAACGTCGACCTGACCCCTCGGGAAGCACTCGAGCAATTCTTCGGATTCAGCACCTTCAAAGGCCAGCAGGAGGCCGTCATCCAGAGCGTCCTGGAAGGGCGTAACACCTTCGTGATCATGCCCACGGGCGGGGGCAAGAGCATGTGTTACCAGCTGCCCGCCCTGATGAGCGAGGGCACGGCCATCGTGGTGAGCCCCCTGATCGCGCTGATGAAGAACCAGGTGGACGCGGTGCGCAGCTTCAGCTCGGAGACCGGCGTGGCCCACTTCCTCAACAGCTCGCTCACGCGCAACGAGTCGCTGCGGGTGAAGAAGGACATCAAGGACGGCCGCACCAAGCTCCTGTACGTGGCGCCCGAGAGCCTCACCAAGAAGGAGAACATCGAGTTCCTCAGCGACATCCGCATCAGCTTCTTCGCCATCGATGAGGCGCACTGCATCAGCGAGTGGGGGCATGACTTCCGTCCCGAGTACCGCCGGTTGCGCACCATCTTCGACGAGATCAAGCGGGTGCCGGTGATCGCGCTGACGGCCACGGCCACCGCGAAGGTGCAGGAGGACATCCTGAAGAACCTGGACATCCCCGATGCGGTGGTGTACAAGTCCAGCTTCAACCGGCCGAACCTGTACTACGAGGTGCGGCCCAAGCAGATGGTGGCGCGCGAGATCATCCGCTTCGTCAAGCAGCACGAGGGCCGCAGCGGCATCATCTACTGCCTGAGCCGCAAGAAGGTGGAGGAGATCGCCCAGCTGCTGGTGGTGAACGGCATCAAGGCCCTGCCCTACCACGCCGGCATGGACGCGGCGCAACGCGCCGACCACCAGGACCAGTTCCTCATGGAGAAGGTGGACGTGATCGTGGCCACCATCGCCTTCGGCATGGGCATCGACAAGCCGGACGTGCGCTTCGTGGTGCACCACGACATCCCCAAGAGCCTGGAGAGCTACTACCAGGAGACCGGACGCGGCGGGCGCGACGGTGGCGAAGGCAAGTGCGTGGCCTTCTACAGCTACAAGGACATCGAGAAGCTGGAGAAGTTCCTGCAGGGCAAACCGGTGGCCGAACAGGAGATCGGCAAGCAACTGTTGCAGGACACGGTGAGCTATGCGGAGACGAGCATGTGCCGCCGCAAGTTCCTGCTGCACTACTTCGGTGAACAGCTGCCCGGCGACAACTGCGGCAGCTGCGACAACTGCGTGAACCCGCGGGAGGCCTTCGATGCCACCGAGGACCTGGGTGTGCTGCTGGAGGCCATCAAGGAGAGCAAGGAACGGCACCGGGCCAAGTTCATTTGCGACCTGCTCACCTCCACCGAGAGCGCCGAGATGAAGACCTACAAAGGCGCGGCGCTCGAGAGTTACGGACGGGGCGCCGACCAGGAAGCGCACCACTGGCTGGCGATCATGAGGCAGGCCGTGGTCGGTGGCTTCCTGCACAAGGACATCGAGACCTACGGCATCCTCACGCTCACCGACCAGGCGAAGAAGTTCCTGAAGAAGCCGTGGAAGGTGGAGTTCGTGAAGGAGCGCGACTACAGCGACTTCGACGAGGGTGACGAGCCCATGGGCAAGGGCGGGGCGGCGGCCGACGAGAAGCTCATGGCCATGCTCAAGGACCTGCGCCGTACCCAGGCCCAGAAGCTCAAGCTGCAGCCCTGGGTGCTCTTCGGCGATCCCTCCCTGGAGGAGATGACCATGCGCTACCCGGTGACCATCGAGGACCTCACCCAGATCACCGGCGTGGGCCCGGGCAAGGCGCAGAAGTACGGCAAGCCGTTCGTGGACCTCATCAAGCGCTACGTGGAAGAGAACGACATCGAACGCGCCGACGAGGTGGTGGTCCGCAGCGTGGTGAACAAGAGCGGGAACAAGGTCCACATCATCCAGAACATCGACAAGCGCCTCTCCCTGGAGAGCATCGCCCGGAGCAGGAACCTCAGCATGGTGAACCTCATCGCCGAGCTGGAGAGCATCGTCATGAGCGGCACGCGTCTGGACATCAGCTACCACCTGGACGAGCACATGGACCCCGACCTGCAGGAGGAGGTGATGGACTTCCTGCGCGATGCGGAGAGCGACGACCTGGAGGCCGTCATCGACGAGTTCGGCGGCGATGTGAGCGAGGAGCACCTGCGCCTGATGCGCATCCGCTTCCTGAGCGAGGTGGCCAACTGAGGTCGAACAGGCGCCCTGCCTCTTCATCGAGGGAGTCCTGCTCTATGAGCACGTTCTGCGAATACGGGATCGTGCTATGGTTGCTCAGCGTCATGCTATGGGTGATCATTTGGCAGCTTCTGTACAATAGGAGCCACGGATTCAACTCATAAACGCAATCGGATAGACCGACAAGAAGGCTGATCATTTCTTCAGGAGGAGGAGAGGCTTGCGCCCCTCTCTCCCCGCTGAACGGAAGAAGCGGCCTACCCTTGTCCTGGGGTC
>JACTMO010000051.1 GCA_014584605.1 Bacteroidota bacterium
ACTATCGAGGTGTCAACCTCTCCCAGGACGAAAACACGCTTGTAAACCCAAGACAGGAACTACAACACTAACCCGTCAACTTTTTTCAGGACGAGACAGATCGGAGAGCGGAGATGAAGGGAGCATGGCGAAGAAGGGAGAACAGCGCGAAGGTGAACAGGGGTGATCGTGCGTGGGCGAGAAAGCGCGGACGGGTATCGGGAGCGGGCATGGGCCCTCGGTCAGCGTGAACAGCGGATAACCAACCGGACAAGATGACGATCGACGTCAACACCAAGATCTCGGTGCTGCTGCGGGAGAATCCGGAGGCACTGGAGGCCATCGTTTCGCTGTCGCCGAAGTTCACCAAGCTGCGCAACCCCTTGCTGCGCAAGCTGATGGCCTCGCGCGCCACCATCGGCATGGCCAGCCGGATCGGCGGCTGCCGGCCGGAGGACTTCTTCGCCAAGCTGCGCCCCCTGGGCTTCCAGGTGAACACCGACACCACGGAAGCGCCGACCGCCCCACCCCCACCGATGCCGGCCTTCATGCAACAACTGAGGCCCGCCGACGTGGTGGACCTCGACGTGCGCCCGATCCTCGCGGGCGGCCAGGACCCCTTCCACCTGATCCTGCAGAAGGTGGGTGCCCTGCGAACGGGCCAGACGCTGCGGATCATCAACGACTTCGACCCCGTGCCCCTGGTGCAATTGCTGGGAAAACGCGGCTTCCAGACCTACGGCGAGGTGCTGGACGGCGGGGTGTTCCACACCTACTTCTTCAAGGGCGATGCCGTGCGCATGAGCGCGGCAGGGACCGAGGCCGGGCATCGCAGTCCCGACTGGGAGGAGAAGCTCGCGCAGTTCAAGGGCCGGATGAAGGAGATCGATGTGCGCGACATGGAGATGCCGCTGCCGATGATGACCATCCTGGAGGAACTGGACCGGCTGCCCGACGGCCAGGCGCTGTTCGTCAACCACAAGCGCATCCCCATGTTCCTGCTGCCCGAGCTGGAGGACAGGAAGTTCGAACACCGCAGCTGGGAGATCGCGGAGGGCGACGTGAAGATGTTGATCTTCAGGCCGTAGATGATCCCCTCCCCGCTCGGCAACGTGGCGCGAACCACCTCCCACAAGGTGGTGATCCCCTTCTACGTGTACGCTGCGGTCTCCCTGCTGGTGGCCGCGGTGATGCTGCTGCTGTCCCACCGGGCGTTCACCGAACACTACTTCCACCCGCACACGCTGGCCATCACGCACACCATGGCACTGGGCTGGGGCACCATGATCATCCTGGGTGCCAGCCACCAGCTGTTCCCCGTACTGGTGGAAACGGACCTCTACAGCGAGGGGCTGGCGCGTGCCTCGTTCTTTCTGGCCGCAACGGGCATACCGCTGCTCGTGTACGGCTTCCACAGCTTCGACCTGGGGCTGCCGGCGCGCTTGGGCGGATCGCTGGTGCTGGCGGCGGTGCTGGCCTTCATGGCCAACATCGGCCTGGGCCTGGCGCGCAGCAAAAGGGAGAACGTGCACGCCGTCTTCGTGTTCGCCGCCACCGCCTGGCTCCTGCTCACCGCAGCGCTCGGGCTGGCTCTGCTGTTCAACTTCACCCGCGAGCTGCTGCCGCACAATTCCATCCACTACCTCGGCCTCCACGCCCACCTGGGCATCGTGGGGTGGTTCCTGCTGCTGGTGCTGGGCGTGGGCTCCCGCCTGATCCCCATGTTCCTCATCTCCAAGTACAGCGCTCCCCGGCTCCTCTGGGCGGTGTTCCTCCTGGTGAACACCGCCCTGATGGGCTACACGGTGTCCTTCCTCACGGACATGCCCGTGGCGCTGAACCACGTGCCCGTGGCCATGGTGGTCGCCGCCCTGCTGCTCTTCGCCTGGTACTGCCGCCAGGCCTACCGCCAGCGCATCCGCCGCAAGGTGGACGCCCAGATGCGCGTGGCCCTGCTCGCGGTGGCCCTCATGCTGCTGCCCACCGCGGTGCTCCTGGTCCTCATCGCCTCGCTCAGCCTCGGCGGCGGCGAACACGCCCGCGTGGCGCTGCTCTACGGCTTCACCATCTTCTTCGGCTGGCTCACGGCCATCATCCTGGGCATGACCTTCAAGACCCTGCCCTTCATCGTCTGGAACAAGGTGTACCGTCCGCGCGCCTCGCTGGGCCGGATGCCCGGCCCCAAGGACCTGTTCAGCGACCGCATCTTCGCGGCGATGGTGCTGGCCTACCTGGCGGGCTTCGGCCTCTTCGCCGGTGGCATCGCACAGGCATCCTCCGTGCTGCTGAAGACGGGCGCGGTGGCCCTGCTGGTCACGGCCCTGCTGTACAATTGGAGCATCGTAAGGATGGTCTTCACCAAACAACTCGGACCATGAACGGAACCGGCCAGGATGAACTGATCGACAAGGCGCTGGAAGCCCTGCGCTTCGTGGACGACCCCGAAGTGGGGCTGAACGTGGTGGACCTCGGACTGATCTACGAGATCGAGATCGACCCGGACGAACGGCAGGTGGGCTGCCTGATGACCTTCACCACGGAGTTCTGCCCCATGGGCGCTTCGATCCAGCAGAGCGTCACCGAAGCGCTGAAGATGACCTTCCCAGGGGCCACGGTGCAGGTGAACATCACCTTCGAGCCGCCCTGGAGCCAGGCGATGATCTCCGAGGCGGGCCGGATGTTCCTGGGCCGATAGGACCATGCTGAGCCTGACCTGCAAGGCCGCGATCAAGGCCGTGATCTTCCTGGGGTCGCGGCTCTCCACCGGCGAACGCTCCAGCCTGAAGGAGGTGGCGGCGTACATCGATGAGAACGAGCATACGGTGGGCAAGCTGCTGCAACGCCTGGTGAAGGCCGGGGCCATCCAGAGCGCCAAGGGACCCAACGGCGGTTTCTACATGACGCCCCGGCAGGTGGAGCAGCGCGTGATGCGCATCGTTGAGGCGATCGACGGCGGGGAGGTCTTCCAGGAGTGCGGCCTGGGCCTGAGCCGATGCAGCGATGCCCGTCCCTGCCCGTTCCACGAGCGCTACAAGCCCATCCGCGACCAGTTCCGGCAGCTGTGCGAGACCCAGCGCGTACGCGACCTGTACGAGGAGGTCAACAGCGGGCTGGCCTATCTGGCGGGATGACCCAGCGGCTCAAGCCCGCTCCGGACGCCGTCCCGTGGCGGGGTCCCTACCGCTTCCAGCGGATGCTCCACAGACCACGGAAATCGCCCAGCGCATAGCCGGTGGCGGCATCGCCGGGATACGTCCGCGCCAGCACCTCCATCGTGGTGCTGTCCACCTCCACCCCCGGTGTGCCGTGGCATTTCAGGCAGCCGGGCTGGTTGATCAGGATGGGCTGGTAGAACGCGATGCTGTCGCCCAGCACCAGCGCCTGCGGTGGAAGGTCGGCGGGCCGGGCACCACCGGCGAGCAGGGCCAGCACTTCGTCCAGGCGGCGCTGCTCATCGTCATCCGGCGCATCGTGCGGAGCGCGCAGCCGGTCGCTGCTCCGCTTGATCCGCACCCCGTGCACCGCGGCGAGCGAGTCCACCAGCGGCAGCGCCACCACCGCGCAATGCGCCACCGCGGCGGAGGGACCCTCGGCCTCCATCTTCATGCGCACCCGGGTGAAGAGCTGTTCGAAGGCGGCCCTGGCGATACCCTGCCCGCGTTCGATGGCCCCCGCTTCATCGAAAGGCGCTTCGGGTGCGGCGCAGGACACGAGCAAGGCCGTCAGGACGACGGCGATCGGCATGGAACGCATGGGGTGAAGGTAGCCC
Source organism: Bacteroidota bacterium (assembly GCA_014584605.1). GTDB lineage: Bacteria > Bacteroidota > Bacteroidia > Flavobacteriales_F > PHOS-HE28 > PHOS-HE28. The sequence continues at coordinate 3,749 of JACTMO010000051.1, forward strand.
CGCCCCACGGCGCGCACGGGAACTTTTGTCACCGCCCGGGAGCAGGCTCGCTCCTCCTCCGCACTACGGCCCCAAGCGCAGCACCCGCCCCTCCCCGTTCACCGTGGCCTGCAGCACGGGATCGCCGTAGTAGCGTACGTCGCCGGCATCGAAAAGCTGCACGTTCAACCTTTGCACGGCACGGCAGGTGATGTCGGTGACCGCGCTGTTGTTGACGTTCACCTCCTGCGCCGTGAGCCCGCCGGCATCGATGGGGCCCATGAGCCCGCTGTACAGATAGGCCACGCCGCAGCGTCCCGAGAGCCGTACATCGCCGGCGCCGGTATGCAGGCCCACATAGCAGGTGTCCACCGCCAGCCCCAGCTCCACGGTGCCCTGCGCATCATGCTGCTCGATGCGGAACGCCGCGCTGCGCACCGTGTCCGTGCCCCGCACATCGCCGGTGCCGTGCAGCTCCAGCTCCCGCAGTGCCCCGAGCGGCACCCGCACGGCCAGGCGCGGACGGAAGCTCCGCACCCAGTTGCACCGGTTGTCGTTGCGCACCCGCAGCGTGCCGCCCTCCACGGCCGTGACCACCTGGCCCAGCAGGTTCGCTCCGCCTTCCACGACGACCGTGCCCGCCGCCCGGTCCTCCAGCACCAGGTCCACACGGTCCTCCAGCACCACGCGGTCGAAGGCCCCCACCGCACGTTCCTCGGTGCGCTGCGGCCCGGTGGAGGTGACACAATCGTCCCATTGCTCGGCCTGGCAGCCCAGCAGCAACAGCAGCAGGGGGAACGCACGCCTCATGACCATCGGTATCCGAACCCGAACTCCCAGTGGTCGGCCACTGCGAAGTGGCTCTTCAGCGCCAGGTGCGCCAGCAGGCGACGGGCGATCCGGTAGCGGCAGCCCAGCCGGTGGAACACGGCGGCCTCATCGGGCACCGGGGTGTACACGTAGGCCCCCATCTGCAGGAACAGCTCCCCGCGGCCGAAGAGCAGCGCATAGCCCCCGTGCACCCCGGCCTGCGTGAATGCCGGGCGCCCCTTCCCGTCCAGCTCGGGATGGTCGGTGCACAAAGCACCCTTGTTGAACACATCGATCCCCGCCGCCAGGGCCGACTTGCGCGTGAGCCGCCACTGCACCTGGCCGATAAGGCTGTACACGCTGTGGCGCCCGCTGCCGGGCCGACCCGTCTCGCTCCAGAACATGGCGCCCACCACGCTCTGCTCGCGCCGCGACCGCTCCAGCGGCAGGCTGTCCGGCACATCCACGTACGGCCGCACCGGCCCCAGCGCCCGGGCCACGCCCAGGCTTGCGCTCAGCAGGTTCAGGCCCAGGTTCGGCAGGGCGAACGAGCCGTTGCTCCAATGGTCGATGCCGAGCCCGGCCGACAGCTCGGTGCGCCCGATCCGATGCCGGTACGCCAGCATGATCTGGATGGCCGTGTTGACGCGCGAGCCGATGGCGATCTGCTTGCTGTTGGCGCGGCGGTCGTACCGATGGGCCACATAGCCCAGCCCCCAGCCCAGCCGCATGCCCAGGTCGCCCCGCTGGCCGCGGGTGAAGGGAAGGTGCAGGTACGGCAGCAGGCGCAGCGACGCACCGATGCGCGCGGGGTTGGCCAGGTCCGCGTACAGCAGGCCCACCCCGAAGGATGGCGCGCGATAATGCCTTTGCCAGGGCCGGTCGCCCGGCAGCCGACGCTCCAGGAACAGCTCCACCGCAGCGCCATGCCCCTCCACCAGCACCCAGCTGGCGGGCCGGTGCGGCCACAGGAACCCATAGTGCCCGCGCAACCCCACGGCCCAGGGCTGGGCCACCGCCCCCTGCGCCAGCAACAGCAGCAGCACCGCCCACCAATGCTCAGGCCGGGACATCGCTCGTTCCGGATGGCGCATAACGCTTGTGACCGTGCTGCCGCATGTACAGGTCGTACACGATGCCGTCCGCCAGGCCCACCTTGGGCACGAAGACCTCGTTGATCCCGGCCTCCTCCATCACCCGCAGGAAGATGTCGGCCGCCGGCACGATCACGTCCGCGCGGTCGACCCGCAGCCGCAACAGCCGTACCCGGTCCTCGATGCTGTACGAGGCGATGCGCTCGCGGTGCCGCCGGATGTCGGCCCGCTGCAGGGGCTCCCCGTGCCGGTTGCCGTTCTCCTTGAAGATCCGGTTGATGTTGCCGCCGGTGCCCACCGCCATCATCGGCCCGTGCTCCGCGCGCAGGTCGCCCAGGAAGTCCGCGACCTCCCCCCACACCCCGGGCTTCACCCGGCCGGCCAGCATGCGCACGGTGCCCACCTTGAAGCTCGCCGTCCGCACGCGCCGACCCTTCTCCAGCCAGGTGAGCTCGGTGCTGCCCCCGCCCACGTCGATGAACAGGTAGCTCCGGTCCTTCAGCAGGTCCTGCGTCCAGAACGTGCTGCAGATGAGCGCCCCCTCCTCGCGGCCCCCGATCACCTCGATGTCCACCCCGGTCTCCATCTCCACCCGGTCGATGGTGGCCGCACTGTTGGTGGCCTCCCGCATGGCGCTGGTGGCACAGCACCGGTAGCGCGGCACCCCGTACACGTCGATCAGCAGCCGGAAGGCCTTGAGCGACTTGATCAGCTGGTCGCGCTTGGCCGCACTGATGGCGCCATCGGCGAAGACATCCTCACCCAGGCGGATGGGCACGCGCACCAGGGAGACCTTCCGCACCACCGGATGGTCCTCCCGCTCCACGACCTCGGCGACGAGCAAGCGCACCGCGTTGGAGCCGATGTCGATGGCGGCATATGTAAGCTCGCGGGTGATGTGGCGAAGGTAGCCGCCACGCCTACTTCAGCACCGCCAGCCGCTCCTCCAGCGCCTTGATCTTCGCCTCGGCATGGCATAGGAGCCCCGTGATCCGGCCTATCTTCGCAGTCATGGAACAGTACATCCTCCAGCTAAAGGACGGCCGCAAGAAGAAGTTCTTCGATGAACTGCTCAGCCAACTCGACTTCGTGGAGGTGGTGAACATCATGAAGGACGGCAAGAAGGCGACGGTCGCACTGGAACTGATGGAAGCCTTGGGCGACGCGAAGGCGCACCTGCACGGCACGAAGAAGCTCCGCCCCGCGAAGCGCCTGCTCGATGAGCTTTGAGGTCGTCAGCTCACCGGTGTTCGACCGCGCGGTCAAGCGGCTGGCGAAACGCTACCCGTCCATGCGTACCGACATCGCTGAACTGATCGACGAACTGGCAAATGCCCCGGTGCAAGGCATATCGCTCGGCAAGGACTGCTACAAAGTGCGCATGGCCATCCGTGCCAAGGTCAAGGGCCGCTGAGGAGGTGCCCGCGTGATCACCTGCGTGAAAGTGGTGCGCCATACCGTGATCCTGCTCACGATCTACGACAAGTCCGATACGGACGACATCTCCAACAAGGAATTGGAGAAGCTGGTGGAAATGTTCACCTGACCGTCAACGGCGGCCCTTCTGGTCTTTCCACCGCTGGACCGGAGGATTTCTATGATCGAACTTGTACCGCTTGATCCGATGCGTACGTCCACGCCCAAGGTCCTTCTGCCGGATGCGGCAGTTATACAGTTCATATCCGACATAGCTCACCTGTAGTTCCAGCCGCGCCTTTCGAGGATCCTGAAGCAGGTCGTAGTTGAAGCACCCGTTAGTATCCGCAACCGTGGTATCGTTAGTGCCCGCAACGATCACCTTGGCGAACAGTAGCGGATCATTGTTGGTCCGATCGACCAGGCAACCTTGTATGGTCCACGTACAGGCATGAGTCTGGCCATGGCCTGCTGATGCGAACAACAGCATCGGAATGGCCAGAACTCGGAAGTCCATTTCCCCTGTTGGCTACCTCAACACCGCCAATCTCTCCTCCAGCGCCTTGATCTTCGCCTCGGCATCGGCCTTCTTCCTGCGCTCGTTCTCCAGCACCTGCGGCGGCGCTCCGGAAACGAAACGCTCGTTGCCCAGCTTCTTTTCCACGCTCGCGAGGAAGCCGCGCAGGTAGTTCAGTTCCTCTTCGGCCTTCTTCGCTTCGGCAGCGGCGTCCACGTTGCTGCCGAGGTCGATGGCGTATTCGCTGGTGCCCACGAGGAAGGTCACCGCGCCTTCACCGGCCTTGGCAACGGGTTGGAGCGAGCCCACGTTCGCCAGCTTCTGTACCAAGGCGGACACGGCATCACGCATGGGCGCTGTGTCCTTCACCTGCACATCCAGCGTTTCCTTCGGGCTCATGCCGCGTTCGTTGCGCACGTTGCGTACGGCGGTCACCAGGTCGAAGGCATGCTGCACCTCAGCCTCCAGCTGCGCATCACCTTCGCCGCCCTTGGGCCATGCGGCGACGATGATGTCCTCGCCCGCCTTGCGCTCGCGCAGGTGATGCCAGAGCTCCTCGGTGAGGAAGGGCATGAAGGGGTGCAGCAGTTTCAGCACATCTTCAAAGAGGGCGATGGTGGCCTCGTAGGTCGCGGCATCGATGGGCTGGGCCGCACCGTCCACGAAGGCGGGCTTGATGCTTTCGAGGTACCAGCTGCAGAGGGCGTCCCAGATCAGCTTGTAGGTGGCCATGAGCGCCTCGCTGATGCGGAACTGCGCGAAGAGCTCGTCGATCTCCGCGGTGCTGCGCAGCACGCGGCTGCGCATCCAGGCCACGGCGGCGGCGTTGCCCACAGGTTGCTCCTGCTGGACCACATTCCATCCCTTCACAAGCCTGAACGCGTTCCAGATCTTGTTGCTGAAGTTGCGGCCCTGCTCGCAGAGGCTCTCGTCGAAGGGCAGGTCGTTGCCGGCGGGGCTGCTGAAGAGCATGCCGGTGCGCACACCGTCGGCGCCGTACCTGGCGATCAGGTCCAGCGGGTCGGGGCTGTTGCCGAGGCTCTTGCTCATCTTGCGGCCCAGCTTGTCGCGCACGATGCCCGTGAGGTACACGTTCTTGAACGGCACCTCGTCGCGGTACTCCAGCCCGGCCATGATCATGCGCGCCACCCAGAAGAAGAGGATCTCCGGCGCCGTCACCAGGTCGTTGGTGGGGTAGTAGTACTTGATGTCGGCGTTGTCGGGGTCCTTGAAGCCGTCGAACACGCTGATGGGCCACAGCCAGCTGCTGAACCAGGTGTCCACCACGTCCTCGTCCTGCTTGATGCCGGTGGTGGGTTTCCCGGCGGCCGTGAACTGCGCGATGGCCTCGGCCTCGGTACGGCACACGGCCACATCGCCCGCCTCGTTGTACCACGCCGGGATGCGCTGGCCCCACCACAACTGGCGGCTGATGCACCAGTCGCGCACGTTCTCCATCCAGTAGGTGTAGGTGTTCACGAACTTCTGCGGGTGCAGCTTCACCCGGCCGTCCTTCACCACCTCCAGCGCGGGCCTGGCCAGCTCGCCCATCTTCACGAACCACTGCAGGCTCAGGCGCGGCTCGATCACCGCATCGGTGCGCTCGCTGGTGCCCACCTTGTTCACGATGTCCTCGATCTTCACGAGGTGACCCTTCTCCTCAAGCTCCTTCACGATCTTCTTGCGCACCACGAAGCGGTCCTCGCCCACGTACAGCTGCGCAGCGGGGCTCAAGCTGCCGTTGGGCTCCAGGATGTCGATGGTCTCCAGACCGTGCTTCTTCCCCAGCTCGTGGTCGTTCACGTCGTGCGCCGGCGTCACCTTCAAGGCACCGGTGCCGAACTCGCGCTCCACGTATTCATCGAAGATCACCGGGATGCTGCGCCCGATCAGCGGCACCAGCACACGCATGCCTTTCAGGTCGGCGTAGCGAGGATCCTCGGGGTGCACGGCCACCGCCGTATCGCCCAGGATGGTCTCCGGGCGCGTGGTGGCGATCACCACGTACTCCTCCACGCCATCGGGGTCCTCGCGCTCCACCTTGTAGCGGATGTGGTAGAGCTTGGAGTTGACCTCCTTGTAGATCACCTCCTCGTCGCTCACGGCGGTGAGGGCCTGCGGGTCCCAGTTCACCATGCGCAGGCCGCGGTACACCAGGCCTTTCTTGTGCAGGTCGATGAACACGTCGATCACCGCGTCGCTCAGATCGGGCTCCATGGTGAAGCGCGTGCGGTCCCAATCGCAGCTGGCGCCGAGCTTCTTCAACTGCTCCAGGATCACACCGCCGTATTTCTCCTTCCAGGCGAAGGCGTGCTTCAGGAACTCCTCGCGGCCGATGGCGCTCTTCTTGATGCCCTGCTCCTGGAGCAGACGGACCACCTTGGCCTCGGTGGCGATGCTGGCATGGTCCGTTCCCGGCACCCAGCAGGCGTTCTTGCCCTGCATGCGCGCGCGGCGCACCAGCACGTCCTGGATGCTGTTGTTGAGCATGTGCCCCATGTGCAGCACACCGGTGACGTTGGGCGGCGGGATCACCACGGTGTACGGCTCGCGCCCGTCGGGCACGCTGCGGAAGTAGCCCTTTTCCATCCAGTGGGCGTACCAGCGCGCTTCGGCCTGGCCGGGTTCGTATCGCTTGGGGATCTCGGTGGTGACCATCGGGGAGGGTGCGGTAACGCGCAAAGCCGCGTCGGGCTTGCTTTGGAAGGGCGCAAAGGTAACCCCGGGGGCGGATCGGCACGCGATCTGGCAGCAGGCCGCCGGCACGGACCAGGACCCTGTTAAGGTCTTGTTAATGTCAGACCCCCGGCCTTGGGACCGGCCATAGTTTTGAACCTCAACAACGCACGAAAACCGATCCGACCCATGAAGAAGATCCTTCTCTCCTTCGGCCTGAGCGCCCTCTTCCTCGGTGCCATGGCCCAGGACAACACCAAGGCGGTGAGCGGCACCGGCCCGCAGATCAGCCTCGACAAGGAGGTGCACGACTACGGCACCATCGCCAACGGCGCCAACGGCACCTGCGAGTTCGTGGTGACCAACACGGGCGACCAGCCGCTGATCATCACCAACTGCAAGGGCAGCTGCGGCTGCACGGTGCCCAAGTGCGACACCGCCCCGGTGAAGCCCGGCGGCAAGACCACCATCACGGTGAAGTACGACACCAAGCGCCCCGGCCCCATCAACAAGAGCGTCACCATCAGCAGCAACGCCACCAACGCCCCGGAGAAGGTGGTGCGCATCAAGGGCACCGTGGAGGCCGGCCCCACCACCCCCACTTCCCCGGTGAAGGAGCAGAGCCCCATGGCCCCGGTGGAGAAGACCAACTGAGCCCCCCCTCCAGGAGGCCCCGCCTCCCGCACACCGCCCCCGGCGGTCCTGCGGGACGGCGGGGCTTCTTCGTTACTTCGCCCCACCGCACCCCACGCCGATGCCAGCCATCTCCACCAAGGGCCGCCAGATGCCGGCCTCCCCGATCCGCAAGCTCGTCCCCTATGCCGAGGCCGCTCGCGCCCGCGGCGTGGAAGTGCTCCACCTCAACATCGGGCAGCCCGACATCCGCACCCCGGAGGTGGCCCTGGAGGCCATCCGCCACCTGGACCGCACGGTGATCGAATACAGCCACAGCGCCGGTTTTGAGAGCTACCGCCGGGGCCTCGCCGCCTATTACGCCGGGCATGGCATGGCCCTCACCCACGAGCAGATCATCGTCACCAACGGCGGCAGCGAGGCCCTGCTCTTCGGCATGATGGCCTGCTTCGAGCCGGGCGACGAGCTCATCATCCCCGAGCCTTACTACGCCAACTACAACAGCTTCGCCCTGGCCGCCGGTGTGCGGGTGGTGCCCGTGCGCAGCACCATCCAGGAAGGCTTCGCCCTGCCGGCCATCAGCGCCTTCGAGGCCCTGATCACCCCGCGCACCAAGGGCATCCTGATCTGCAACCCCGGCAACCCCACCGGCTATCTGTACAGCCGCGCCGAGCTGGAGACCCTCCGCGCCATCGTGCTCAAGCACGACCTCTACCTGTTCGCCGACGAGGTGTACCGCGAGTTCTGCTACGACGGCGCCACCCATGTCAGCGCCCTTTCCCTCGAGGGGCTCGACCAGCACGCCGTACTGGTGGACAGCGTGAGCAAGCGCTACAGCATGTGCGGCGCGCGCGTGGGCGCCTTCATCACCCGCAACGCCGAACTGCTCGCCACCGTGCTCAAGTTCGCCCAGGCCCGCCTGAGCCCGCCCACCTTCGGCCAGATCGCCAGCGAGGCCGCCCTGCGCACTCCCCAGGCTTACTTCCAGGAGGTGATCGACGAATACCGCCAGCGCCGCGACATCCTGGTGGACGGGCTGAACGCCATCCCCGGTGTGACCTGCCCCAAGCCCAAGGGCGCCTTCTATTGCGTGGCCGAGCTGCCCATCGACGACGCCGACGGCTTCTGCCAGTGGCTCCTGGAATCCTTCCAGCACGAGGGGGCCACGGTGATGATGGCCCCGTGCAGCGGCTTCTATGCCGACCCTGCCAGCGGCCGCCGGCAGGTGCGGCTGGCCTACGTGCTGGAAAAGGAGAAGCTGGCCCGTGCGGTACGCTGCCTCGGCCATGCCCTGGAACGCTATCCGGGACGGCTGAAAGCACATCAGGTCGCCGCCTCCGCCCGGTAGTTCGCCCTTTGTTGTTGATAAAATGGTGAGCCGCAGGGTTTGCCATGCGTTGGGGTGCGCCCTACCTTGGGGTTTCGAATTTCGCGTCTCCATGGCGCGAACCGCAAGCTTTCCACACGCGATGTTCCTCCGTCCACCGTTCCGAACCGCTGTCCGGTGTACGCCCTGGGCCCTGCTCCTGGCCGCGTCCACATGGCTCCCGCGGCCTGCGCAAGCCCAACCGGTGGTGCAGTGCAGCGCGGTGATCCAACCGGCCCACCCCGATGCTGCGGTGAAGCCGATGCTCGCGGCCGTGGTCGGATGGCTGGACGGTACCGAGGTCCATTACGACCAGCCCCGGCACACCCTTGTGTTCACGGGTACGCAGCCGGTGCAACCGGATGCCCTGGCCCAGGTGCTGGCGGCGCACGGCTTCGAACTGCTGTGGTGGAACGGCCCGCAGGGTCCGGACCCGACCCGCACCCCGAGCACCGCGAGCACCGCGACCACCCACCCGGACTGGACGCCTGTCGATGAGGACGCCGCCCGCAAGAACGCCTGGATCGCCGCGCACCCGGAAAGGTACCGGCAGCTCACCGGCCGCACCATGCCCGCTTCGCCCCATGCCGACCAGTAAGACCCGCTCCCCCCGGTGGAGGCCCGCAGCAGGCATCGGCCGGCTCGCCCTGCTCGGCGCCGTCCTGGTCCCCGGCTCCGGGGCGTTGGCGCAGTGCGGCACCACGGTGTACGACACCGGCGGCGCCGGCGGCAACTACGGCAACAACCAGAACCTCACCTGGACCTATTGCGCGCCACCGGGCCAGATGCTCACGCTCACCTTCACGGCCTTCAATACCGAGGCGTTCTGGGATGAGCTGTCGGTGCATAACGGTCCGACCAACGGATCCCCGCAGCTGGGCATCTTCAGCGGCACCACGCTCCCACCACCCTTCACCTCCACGGTGGGCGGCTGCCTCACCCTGTGGTTCACGTCCGACTTCATCACCACCGCACCGGGCTGGGCGATCAACATCACCTGCGCGGTGCCCCCGCCCATGGCCGGCAACAATTGCAACACGGCCACCCTGCTCCCGGTGTTGCCCACCTGCACCATGCTGCCCTTCTCGAACATCGGGGCCACCGCCTCGGGCACGCTCCCGGCCCCCACCTGCAGCACGCCCCCCACCACCGACGTATGGTTCACCTTCACCACGGGGGCCAGCGGTCAGGTCCTCATCGACACGCAGAACGGCTCGTTGATCGACGGCGCCATGCAACTGTACAGCGGCACCTGCGCCGCGCTCACCGCCGTGGCCTGCAACGATGATGAGGACCTGCTCGGCGGCCTGCTCATGCCGCAGATCGACCGCCGCTGCGCCACGCTCAACCCGTTCACCACCTATTACATCCGTCTGTGGGGTTACGGCGGCGCCACCGGCACCTTCGGCATCTGCGTCAGCGCCCCGGCCGCCCCGGCCGCCCAGCAGGAGGACTGCACCGGCGCCTACACCATCTGCAGCGACCAGCAGATCAACAACAACACCAACTTCAGCGGCTGCGTCGCCGACCTCAACGCCAGCAACCGCGGCTGCCTGATGGGCAATGAACGCCAGGGCACCTGGTACTTCTTCTCCCCCTCGGCCTCGGGCACCGCAGCCCTCACCATCCAGCCCTCGGCCAACATCGATTACGATTTCGCCATCTGGGGCCCGATGGCCACCATCACCTGCCCGCCCGTGGGCAACCCCGTGCGCTGTTCCTGGGCCTATCCGCCCAACGTGCCGGGATATCCGGGCGCTGGAGCCTTCCTCACCGGCCTGGGCAACGGGGCAGTGGACAATTCCGAGAACGAATTCGGCAACGGATGGGTGGCCCCCCTCAACATCATCGCGGGCCAGATGTACATCATGTACATCGACAACTTCGACATCACCGGCCAGTCCTTCACCCTGGATTGGACCCTCACCAACGGTGCCTCACTGGACTGCACCGTGCTGCCCGTGGAACTGCTGGGGGTGCAGGCCACCCCGCAGGCGGGCGCCGTGCTGGTCTCCTGGACCACCCAGACCGAGGACGGCACCGCGCACTTCATGGTGGAGCGTTCCGCCGATGCGGAGACCTTCGCCCCCATCGGGCAGGTGCCCGCCGCCGGCCATTCGCTCAGCCATCTGGACTATCAGTTCCAAGACCGCGCACCGCTTGCCGGCACCAACTACTACCGCCTGCGCGTCGTCCACCTCGACGGCTCGGTGCAGACCTCCGCCATCACCTCCGCCCTCCACGACGGCACGGGCCAGGTGCTCCGCGCGGTGCCCAACCCGGCCACCGACCACGTGACGGTGCTGCTGCCCACCACGCACGCCTCCCAGGTGCACTACCGGCTGGCCACCGCCCACGGCAAGGTGCTCCTGCACGGAACGGCCCCCCTGGGACCGGGCGACGACCGCATCCGCCTGTCGGTGGCCACCCTGCCCGACGGCCTCTACCTGCTGCGCGTGGAGGACCTGGACGGCCAGCCCTTGGGCAGCACCCGCGTGGCCCTGAGCCGACCGCAGGCAGGCAACCGGTGATCCGGCACGCCGTCCTCCCTGTGGGGTGATCGCATCGCTTGCGATGCTTTCTATCTTGCCCCTGCCTTCTCGACCATGCGCGCTGCCCTTCGCCTGCTCACCGGCCTGCTGCTGGCCCTGCCCTGCGGCCTCGCCGCCCAGAACGGCACGGCCGGCATCGACGTGTTCCTGCACTTCTTCCTGCCGGTGGACGGTGCCGGGGAGAAGGCCGTGATCGGCGTCTTGAGGGACCTGGACGAGGCCGTGCCGCTCCATGTGGCCGCCGACCGGCAGCTGGCCAAGTTCACCCCCGAGGGCGACATCGCCCTCAACGACCTGGTCACCGCCTTGCAGCTCCAGGACCTGCCGCTGCTGGGCGTGGAGGTGATGTGGCCGGGCGGCGCCGTGTTCCATGCCATCGCCGCCTGGCCCGACGGCACCTACGGACCGGTACCGGTGAGCGGCCCTGACGACGCGCTGCGCGACGCCGCCAAACGCGCCTGGATCTCCGCCCATCCGGAGCGCTACGATGCCGTGCAACGCACCTCCGATCCCTGAGCGCCCATGATGAGACCTTACACGCACCTCTGGATCGCGGCCCTCGTCCTTGCCACCGCCCAGGCCCTGCCCCGGGTGGCCCACGCCACCACCTGCGCCGGGGCCACCCTGCTCAACCCCGCCAGCCTGCCCATCACCAACCAGGCCCTGGCCTGTGGAGCGACCAACGACCTGAACGACACCAACGTGCCCGGTGTGCTCTGCGGCACCAACGACATCTCGGCCTACAAGAACGGCAACGAGGCCCTCTATACCCTGACGCCCACCACCACCGGCCTGTACAACATCAACGTCACGGGCCAGACCTGGAGCTCGGTGCAGGTGTGGGCCGGCTGCCCCACCGGCGGCGGCACCTGCATTTACGGCGACGGCAACGCCGGCAACACCACCACCATCACCGTCACCCTCAACGCCGGCACGCAGTACTACATCTGGTTCGATACCTGGCCCGCGCCCAACAGCCCCTGCCCCGGCACCTTCAGCATCGGCCTGGCCCCGCCCCCGCCGCCCAACGACAACCCCTGCGGTGCCACGCCCCTCACCCCCGGCCTCAGCTGCGTGTACCAGGCGGCCTCCAACGCCGGCATGTCCGCCACCACGGGGGTGCCCGCGCCCACCTGTTCCTTTTATACCGGTGCCGATGTATGGTTCTCGGTGGTGGTGCCCGCCAGCGGGGTGCTCATCCTGGACTCCAACACCGGGGTGGTGACCGACGGTGGCATGGCGCTGTACACCGCCACCGCCTGCAACGGCACCTTCACCCAGGTGGCCTGCGACGACGACGGGAGCGCCAACGGCCTGATGCCGTACATCTACGCCTCCGGGCTCACCCCGGGCACCACGGTGTACGTGCGCTTCTGGGAGTACGGAGGCGACAACAACGGCAGCTTCTCCATCTGCGCCTACACGATCCCGCCGCCCCCGCCGATGACCGGGGACAACCCCTGCGCCGCCAACCCCCTGCCGGTGCTCTCCTCCTGCATCCCGCTGACCTACTCCAACATCGGCGCCACGCCCACCGCCGGCGCTCCCGCACCGGGCTGCGGCCTTTACACCGGCGGCGACGTGTGGTTCACCTTCACGGCACCGGCCAACGGCGTGGTGACGATCGAGACCTCCACCGGAACGATGAACAACGGCGCCATGGAGCTCTACTCCGCCCCGAGCTGTGCCGGGCCTTTCACCAGCATCCAGTGCAACGACGACGCCATCGGCCTGATGCCCCGCATCGACCGCCGCTGCAACCCGCTCACCCCGGGCCAGACCTACTACGTGCGCCTGTGGGGCTACAACGGCCAACAGGGCTCGTTCAACATCTGCGCCTTCCAGAGCACCACCGGCACGACCATGCCCGAGGACTGCGCCGGGGGCACCACCATCTGCAACAACCAGAGCTTCAACAACAACACCAACAACACGGGCTGCACAGCCGACCTGAACGCCGGCAACCAGGGCTGCCTCTCCGCCGGGGAACGGCAGGGCACGTGGTACTACTTCAGCCCCAGTGCCTCCGGCACCATCGGTTTCACCATCAACCCGGCCGCACCCACCGACTACGACTTCGCCGTGTGGGGTCCCCTGTCCGCCATCACCTGCCCGCCGGTGGGCGCACCGCTGCGCTGCTCGTGGGCCGCACCCACCGGTCCCACCGGCTGCGGCAATGGGGCCACCGACTTCACGGAGGGCGCCGGGGGCGACCGCTGGGTGAGCACCTTCAACGTGCTGGTCGGCCAGATCTACATCCTGTACGTGGACAACTTCAGCACCAACGGCCAGCAGTTCACCCTGGACTGGAACCTCACCAACGGGGCTTCGCTGGACTGCACGGTGCTGCCCCTGGAACTGATCGGCCTCGAGGCCTGGTCCGAAGGTCCCCAGGTGCGGGTGTCCTGGGCCACGGCCACCGAACAGGGCTCGGACCACTTCCTGGTGGAGCGGTCCTTGGACGGAGTGCGCTACAGCACGGTGGGCACCCTGCCCGCCGCCGGCCACAGCCAGGCCGAGCTCCACTACGCGTTGCTCGACCCGCAGCCGGCCGTCGGCCTGAACTACTACCGCCTGACCGAGGTGACCCAGGACGGGCACGCGACACGCACCTCCACCACCACCGTGCTGCACGGACCTCCCGGCGACCTTGGGGCGCCGTACCCCAACCCCAGCCCCGGACCCGTGAACCTCACGCTCCACCCCTCGGGCAACGGGACCCTCGAGCTGCGCCTTATCGACGCCCTGGGGCGGACCGTGCGCAAGCTGCAACAGCAGGTGACCCCGGGGACCGTGACGCTCCAGCTGGATGCCGGGGACCTGCCTTCGGGCACCTACACCGTGCTCCTGACCGACGAACGGGGAAGTTCCCGCAGCTGGCCGCTCCTCCGGTATTGACCGGCCGGTCGAAGTCCTCATCGTCCACCCCTCCCCGTGGCCCTGTTGATAATTGCCGGGCAACGTTCCGCCCGACCTTCCGTCTATCCATTGCCTTTGCGCCGATCGTGGCCTACATGATCCCAACCTTCCGCACCGATATGCCCGGGCCCAGTAGCCAAGGTAAGCCGGTCTTGTTACTTTTGTCAGATGCCTGTCATGGGCGCCCCGCCTCGTAACGTCCCCCAATGCATCGACCCATGTTGATGACGCTTCGCTTCCGCCAGCTGTCCGTCCTGTTGCTCAGCGTTCTGCTGGCCGTCCCGGCCCTGGCACAGAACGTGGCCATCAACAGCACGGGCGCACCGCCGGTGAACGCCAACGCCCTGCTGGAACTGGATGCCGTCAACCGCGGGCTGCTCATCCCCCGGATGACCTACAACGAGCGCCTGCTGCTGCCCGGCCCCACCGCCGGCCTGTGGGTGTACCAGACCGACAACTCCGCACCCTACGACCCCAAGAACGCCGTGGGCCTGTACTACCATGACGGCGCCACCTGGGTGCGCATGGCCACGGGCTGGGGTTGGGCCGAGGCCGGGAACACCGGCACCAACGTGGCCACGAACTTCATCGGCACCGTGGCGGGCAGCAATGACGACATGCGCATCAACACCAACGGGGTCGGCAACCCGCGCATCACCATCAGCGGTACCACGGGCTTTGTGGGCATCGGCACCACCGCGCCCACCGAGGCCCTGGACGTGAACGGGGCCATCCGCCTGTACAAGCAGGCCCCCGTGTATCCGGGCACCCTGTTCAGCCTCACCACCGCCAACGGGGTGATGCGCTACAACGACAATGTCACCGCCAACTACCACGAGGGCGGCGGGGTGCGGGCCATCCAGGGCATGAACACCACGGCCGGCAGCGCCAACGTCACCATCCCCTCCACGGCCGGCCTGGCCGCAGGCATGTACGTGAGCGGCACCGGCATCCCGGTGGGCGCCACCATCGTGAGCGTGGTGAACGCCACCACCCTGCAGCTCAGCGCCAACTGCACGGCCACCAACCTTGGGCAGTTCCTGCGCGTGGGCCCGCTGTTCACCCGGTTGGAGAACATCGAGACGGTGGTCACCGGCCAGGACTTCACCGACTACAACATGGTGTGCGGCGCCCCCGGCCAGACCCAGGGCGGTGTGCAGAACGGCCAGACCAACGCGGTGCCCCCGCAGCGCCTGCGCGAAACCCCCTTCCCCACCAGCCAGACGGCCCAATCCACCGGCAGCCGCGTCCAGTACCTCATCCTGGGCACCGAGCTGGCCAACCCGCCGTTCAACCTCTGCGCGGGCAACATCACCCAGCTGGCCGTGACGGCCCTGGACGACGACCCGTTGGCGCCCAACCCCGGTTGCGCGCTCAACCTGAACGTGAAGGTGGCCAGCACCCCCCTGGCCTCGCTGCCCGCCGCCGGCATCGACCAGGCCACGGGCAACGGCATGAACGCCTCCCCGGTGCGTTTCAACAGCACCAACCTGATCGTGGGTGCCGGGGACGTGGTCTTCCCGCTCAACCCGCCCTTCAACTGGAACGGCACCGACAACATCATCATCGAGATCAACTACCTGAAGGCCCCGGTGGCCGGCGTGTCCCCGCGGGTGCTGCTCACCACGGGCCTCACCTTCCAGAGCACGGTCTGGGCCTACATGCCCGGAGCCAGCGTGAACCCCGGCTCCACCTATTACACCACGCCCGGGGTCTTCCCCGCCGGCCTGCTCTGGGGCCTCAATACCACGCGCCCGGTCTTCAAGGTGTGGGGCCAGGTGAAACAGCCCACGCCCTTCAACAACACAGGCGATTACACCCTGCTGAACAACCACGCCCTGATGGTGGGCACCCCGCAATGGGCCGCCACGGCCGGTATTTACCGCGGGCCGGGCACCGTTCGTGCGCAGGACCGCGTGCTCGACGGGGGCCTGCAACTGTCGGACCACGTGTTCGACCGCTACTTCGATGAGGCCGTACGCCCCGAGGATGCGGCGGCCGCAGCCGACCACCGCATGGTGCCGCTCAACGACCTGGAGGGCTACCTGGCCGAACAACGCCACCTGCCCTCCATGCCCTCCCGCAACGCCTGGGAGGCCGGGCAGCATGCTTCGCTGGGTGAACTGGGCACCGGCCTGTGGCGCACCGTGGAGGAACAGGCCCTTTACATCGCCGAACTGGAACGCGACCTCCGCGTGCTGGAGGAGATGGCCTTCGCCAAGGGGCTCACGGACGACGAATGGCACCGCATGCGGCAGGACGTGGAACGCAGCCCGCGCCTGACCGATGACCAGCGCAAGGCGCTGCTGGCCCGCCTGGAGCAGCTCAACCTCAGCACCAAGCCCTGACCATGAACCCCGTGTTTCCCCTGAACCGCATGGCCATGAGGACCCCCCTTTCGGTACTGGCACTGGGCCTGGGCATGGGCCTGGCCGCCCAGAACAACATCGGCATCAACGTCAACGGCGCGGCCCCCAGCCCCACCGCCATCCTGGACATCGATGCGAGCGCCCTGCCGGCCAACGCGAAAAAGGGCTTCCTGGTGCCCCGCATGACCACCGCACAACGCCCCGTCGGCGTGGACGGCATGACCATCTACCAGACCGACGGCGTGGCCGGGTACTATTACTACAACAGCACCCTCGCGGCCTGGGTGCGTGTCCCGCCGGGTTCCGCCGCCTGGGGCCTCACGGGCAACGACCTGGTGAACCCGGTGAACGACTACCTGGGCACCACCGATGCCACCGAGCTCAACTTCCGCACCAACAACATCGAACGCATGGTGGTGGAGGCCGGCGGACGGGTGGCCATGGGCGCCCCCACCCCGCTGCCCGCCGCCCAGCAATTGCTGGAAGTGAGCGGTGCCGTGCGCCTCACCGGCACCACGGCGGCCTCCAACATCGGCACCATCCGCTGGAACGCCACCGACCTGTGGCATGAGGGGTACATGGGACCGGCCACCGGGTGGCGCAAGCTGCCCAACGACTACCAGGTCTTCGGCCCCGTGGCCTTTCAGCACCATGCCGAGGCCACCTGCGGCGCGGGCACCTCCGAGATCGCCAACGGGGTTCCCAACGCCCCGCTGCCGCCGGCCTGCCCGGGCTGCACCGTGGCCCAGTGGAGCAACGCCGCCACCGTCACCCCGTACATCAACCAGAACGCCGTCGCCCAGCGGGTCCGCAAGCAGATGATGTTCCTGGTGAACGAGCTGAACGTGGAGCTCGCCCAGCTGAACGGCAACACCGGCTGGACCGAGGGCCTCTGCCCGGGACAGTCCATCGACGAGATCGCCTTTTACATCGGCCAGGGCGGCCTGGCGAAGGCCTGGGCCTGGCAGGTGGCCGTGTTCCACGCCCCGCCGGGGTTGAACGACCTTACCGGGGGCTTCGTGGCCAATACCGACCCGGCGGCCGGCTGCGGCTTCAACGCACCGGCCACCCAGCTCCGCCCCATCGCCGGCGCAGGCGCTTGGGACGTCTTTGCGCTCAGCACGCCGTTCACTTGGGACGGCGCGCGGAACATCATCGTGGAAATTTCCATGCAAGGCTCACCGCTCGGCGTCGCCCACAACGTGCCCGTGAAGGTGAGCACCGCCCCCAACCTGTCCTACACCCGGTACACCGCCATCGTGAACGGGACGTGCGGCAACGTGTCCGCGGCCTGCTCGGGCATCCTGTCCGGCAGCGGCATGGACATTGCCTGCGGTCTCGGTGGCATCAGCGCCCTGCGCCCGGTGATCCGCTTCGGGGGCACGGTGACCGATACGCCGGGCCCCATCGTGAGCGGCAACAGCAACTACGTGGTGTACGACGGGGGCTTCCTGGTGGAGAGCACCCCCGGATGGCGCCTGTGGGTGAACCCGCCGGACCCCTACCGTTCCTTCAAAGGGCCCGGGTCCATCCACGCCGAGAAGGGCGTTTACGACAACGGCGTTCGTCTGAACGACCACGTGTTCGACCGGCATTTCGACGGCCGCGTGGCCCCCGGCGATGCCGAAGCCACAGGCAGCCTGCGCACCCGCTCCATCGAGGAGATGGCCGAGTTCACCCGCCTGAACCGCCACCTGCCCACCATGAAGGGACGCGACGCCTGGGAGCGTGAGCGCGGTTTCTCCTTCGGCGACCTCACCAACCAGTTGTGGACCACCGCCGAGACGCACGCCCTCTACCTCACCGAGCTGAACCGCCAGTCCCATCTGCTGGAAGTGCTCAGCACGGAGCGACCGCTGCGCCCCGAGGAGCTGGCGCCCATGACCTCCGCCGTGAAGAAGCTCCCTGAACTGACCGATGCCCAGAAGGCCCGCCTGGTGAACGACCTGGGCGCACGCACCGCGACCGAACCCCGAACCACCCCTTGAACATGCGCCAGCGTTCGACCCGTCCTGCGACCCCGCTGTTCCGTGCGGCCCTGCTGGGCATGGCGCTCACCGCCCTGGTGGGCGTGCATGCCCAGATCGGCATCAACAACACCGGAGCCGCCCCCAGCACCAACGCCCTGCTGGACCTGAACCAGGTGGGCCGCGCCTTCATGGCCCCCCGCATGACCGATGCCCAGCGCATCGCGCTGGCCACCGCCGAGGGGCTCATGGTCTACCAGAACAACAGCACCCCCACGGCCCCCAAGGGCTACTGGTACTACGACACCGACCTGCTGCCCTTGCCGGGCTGGGTCTTCGTGTCCGACGTAGCCTCCTGGCAGCTCGGGGGCAATACCGGCACCAACGCCGCCACGGATTTCGTGGGTACGGTGGACAATGTGGACCTGGCCTTCCGCACCAACGGGGTGGAGCGCATGCGGATCACCGCCGGCGCGCTCTCCACGGGCGGCCTGGTGGGCATCAACGTGCCGGCGACCTACACCGAACAACTGGAGGTGAACGGCGCCCTGCGTGTCGGTACCGCCTCGGCCAGCAACACCGAGGGCAGCATCCGCCTGAACGCCACCACCAACGCCCACGAGGGCAACATCGACAACTCGGCCACCTGGTACCAGCTGGAGAACGCCTTCCTGCTGGAGAAGAACCGGATCTACCTGAGCAACCCGGTGCCCGCCTGCGCCTACCAGACCGGCTGGCCCACCACCGGTGGCCCGATCATCGACAACAGCACCTTCGGCAACACCACGATCAACACCACGATCGAAACCCCGTACAGCCGCTTCTGGGAGGATGGCCGCCACCAGTACCTCTACCTGGCCAGCGACCTGGCCGCCCTGAACATCTGCCCCAACACCAACATCACCGGGGCGGCCTTCAGCGCCACCAGCGGGGGCGGGCAGGCCATCACCAATACCCAGTTGAGCATGAAGAACACCCCGCTGGCCGCCCTGGCCACGCTGGACGTGGGCGGCGGCTGGGTGGTCTGCCACACGGCGGCGAGCTTCACGCCGGCGGTCGGCTGGAACGCGCACAACTTCAACGTCTCGCCCTTCCAGTGGAACGGCGCCAGCAACCTCCTGGTGGAGTTCTGCTTCGACCTGAACAACTGGACGGGCAACGTGGGGGTGAACGCGGAGAACACGAACTACTCGGCGCTGTACGGCATTTACTGCGACGCCTGCGGCCACCTGTTCACGCCCGGCAGCGGTACCTGCTACTTCGCCTCCTGCCCCTCCACAGGTCCGCAGAACACCCCGGGGGTGCTCTGCACCGGATACGGCCACACCCCGGGCTGCCAATTGCTGCCCACCTCCTCGCTCACCACCTGCGACGGCACCTTCCAATACATCGGCCAGACCGGCTCGGCCAACCGGCGCCCCCTGCTGCGCCTCAACGCCATGGTCAACTCCATCGTGCCGGTGCTCACCCAAGGCGATTTCATCTACAGCCCCACCGCCGTGATGGTGGAGAAGACCCCCGGATGGGCCACCAGCGGGGTGTCGCCCAACCAGAAGTTCAAGGGGCCCGGTACCTTGAGCGCCGAGATCGGGGTCTGGGGCGGAGGCCTGTTGCTGAGCGACCACGTGTTCGACACGTACTACGACGGCAAGGCCCGTGCGGAGGATGGCGCGCGCGGTGCCGGGTACAGCCTGATGCCCATCGACGAGATGGTGAACTACGTGGAGCGTGAGCGCCACCTGCCCTCCATCCCCGGCCGCAGCGACTGGCAGATGCAGGGGCCCTTCAGCCTGGACGACCTCAACACCCGGCTGTGGGTCACCGTGGAAGAGCAGGCCCTGTACATCAAGGAGCTCAACGAGCGGATGAACCTGCTGCGCCAGCACCTGCTGCGCACCCGACTGGCCACCCCGGCCCCGGGTGCACAGGCCCGCTGATGCGGCTGAACGACCCGCGGCTCCAAGGGCTGCTGCACCCCCTGCTGGTGCTCACCATCCCGGTGTCGGCGCTGGTGGGCGGCCTCTCGGGCCACTGGTGGGCCGGGGTGCTGTGCTTGATGACCCTGGGCGGTGGCGGTATCTTTGTGCTTCTGCGCCGTAGCCGATGAACCGGGCCCCGCTCCTCGCCCTGCTCCTTGCCGCCCTGCCGGGCAGCACGGGTCAGGCCCTGCCGTCGGCCGCCTACGCCACCTACACCTTCGGGATCAGCCTGGCCACCGGTCAGCACAGCCAGCTGGGGAGCTGCTTCGTGGTGAAGGTCTTCGAAGGCGAGGTGATCGGCACCGAGCCGCTGACGAAGGACCAATTCCTGCAGCAGGTGCGGGGCCTGGTGCCCAGCAAGGCCAACGCGGAAGGCCGCGACCTCTTCGCCGTGCATGGCGTACAGGCCTGCCAGGTGCAGTTCGAGGAGGACGGCGCCCGCATGGTGCCCTCCTGCACCGTGCTGGACGACCTGTGGAAGCTGCGCTTCTGGGAATACCCGCTGCATGTGCAGGACGGTCAGCGCGTGGGCAAGGGCTGGGCCGAGCAGCCCCTGAACCCTTCGCCCCGCCAGATGTTGCTGTTGAGCGGCTACGGGCTGCGCCACCCCACCGACCTGTGCCATGGAGAGGCCATGTTCCGGCTGCTGCGCGACATGGGCGACCCCGAGTGGGTGGACAACTACCGCAAAGGCCTCTGACCCGCGATGGCCGTTGCCGACCAGGACCTGATCGCCGCCCTGCGGACCGGTGACCGCAGTGCGCTGGCCCGGGCGGTCACCCTGGTGGAAAGCCGCAGACCCGGGGACCGCGCACGCCTGACGACCTTGCTGGGCGGCCTGAACGGCCAGCCCTCCGGCCTGCGCATCGGCATCACCGGCATCCCCGGCGCCGGCAAGAGCACCCTGGTCGATGCCCTGGGCATGGCGCTGCTGGACCGTGGCCACCGGGTGGCGGTGCTGGCCGTGGACCCCAGCAGCCCGCGCAGCGGCGGCAGCATCCTGGCCGACAAGACGCGCATGACCCGGCTGGCCACCGACCCGCGCGCCTTCGTGCGCCCCACGGCCGCCGGGGGCACCCTGGGCGGCGTCGCCTTGCGTACGCGCGAGGCCCTGCTGCTTTGCGAGGCCGCCGGTTTCGACCGGGTGCTGGTGGAGACCGTGGGTGCCGGCCAGAACGAGTTGGACGTGGAGCGCGTGACCGACCTGACGGTGCTGCTGCTGGTCGCCGGTACCGGCGACGAGCTGCAGGGCATCAAGCGCGGCATCATGGAGGCGGCGGACGTGGTGGTGCTCAACAAGACCGACAGCGCCCCGCCGGCCCAGGTGCAGGCCGCTGTGAACGACCTGACCCTGGCCCTGCGCCTGCTGCCGCCGCGCGAGGGCGGGCGACCGCCCGTGCTGCGCTGCTCGGCGCTCTCCGGCGACGGCATCGACCGGCTCGCCGATGCGCTGGAGGACCTGGGCGCCCGCGCCACGGCCTCCGGCATCCTGGCTCAACGCCGCCGCGCCCAGGCCGTGCACTGGCTGCATGCGGGGCTGGGCCAAGCGCTGCTGGAAGAGGCCCTGCAGGACCAAAGGCTGGCCGCGGCCCTGCCCGAAATGGAGCAGGCCGTGGCGCAGATGGGCCTGGACCCCCTGGTGGCGGTGGACCGCTTGATGGCCCTGCTCAGAACAGGCGGCGCACCTCCTCCTTGAGCACCAGGATGGCCTCCTGCGACGGCAGGTGGCTCAACCGGCCGGCCGTCTCGAACACGCGCTGGCTCAGCTCGGTGCCCGGCGCCTGTTCGTCGCACTGCTCGAAGGCGATGTTGATGATCCGGATGGTCTCCTCCTTGGCCTGTTTCACCCGCGCCCACGCCTTGTCCGACAGGTAGACCTGCTGGGTGACGTTGTGCTCGTACTCCTCGCGGATGGTGGCGGTGAGCTCCGCATGGAGCATCCGCGCCGTCATGTTGCTCTTGTGCACGCGCAGCACCAGGCCGCCGGGGCTGATGCGTTCCAGGAAAAGCACCAGGCGCTCGTAGGCCTGGAGCCGCAGCGGCAGGGTGTGCCGGCGGTCCTCCTTGCGCAGCTCGGCGCTGCGCTCCCCCTGCCTGGCCTGCATGAACTGACGGATCAGGTAGAACGCCGTGAGGAACACCACCACGGAGGGCAGCACGGCGATGAGCAAAAGGGTGAAGGGTTCCATGCGCGGCAAAGATGTTGACGAATATCGGCACGCGGCGGGCCCGCCAGGGCCCACCCCCGGCGGCTTGCCTATTTTCGCCGCTTCTTCCCAGCCGGTCCATGACCATACGTACCTCCGCGCTCGTACGCTCCATCGAGGAACCCGCCACCCTGATGATGGCCCGGCGATGCCGCGAGCTGCGGGCGCAGGGCCGCGACATCATCGACCTGAGCCTGGGCGAGCCCGACCACGACCCGCCCGCCTTCGCCCTGGAGGCGGCCCGCAAGGCCCTGGACGGCCCCTGGCACAAATACCCCCCGGTGAACGGCTTCGCCGACGTGCGCCAGGCCATCGCCGACAAGCTGCTGCGCGACAACGGTCTGCGCTACCGTCCCGACCAGGTGGTGGTGAGCACCGGGGCCAAGCAGGCCATCATGAACGCGGTGCTCGGCCTGGTCGGGCCGGGCGACGAGGTGGTGATCCCCGCACCCTACTGGGTGACCTACCGCGAGCAGGTGCGCATGGCCGGCGCCACCCCGGTGATCGTGCCCTCCACCCTCGACGAGGAGTTCAAACCACCCATCGCCCGGATCGCGGCCGCCATCACCCCCCGCACCCGCCTGCTGCTGTTCAGCTCGCCCTGCAACCCCTCGGGGTCGGTCTTCACCGCCGACGAGCTGCGCGAACTGGCCCGCGTGGTGGAAAGCCACCCGGAGCTGATGGTGATCAGCGATGAGATCTACGAGCACATCGTGTTCGACGGGCGGCATGTCTCCTTCGCCTCCTTCCCGGGCATGATCGAGCGTACCGTCACCGTGAACGGCCTCTCCAAGGCCTTCGCCCTCACCGGCTGGCGCGTGGGCTACATCGCCGCCCCGGAACCGGTGGCCAAGGCCTGCAACACCCTGCAGGGGCAGTTCACCAGCGGGGCCAACAGCATCGCCCAACGCGTGACCCTGGCCTGCATGCAGGCCGACCCCACCCTGCTGGCCCCCATGCGGGCGGACTTCCAACGGCGCCGCGACCTGGTGGTGAAGGGCCTCTCGGAGGTGCCCGGGCTCCGCTGCAACCGGCCCATGGGCGCCTTCTATGTGCTGCCCGACGTGTCCGCCTGGCTGGGCCGTTCCATCGCCGGACGGGCCATCACCGGCACCGACGACCTGTGCATGGCCCTGCTGGACCACGCAGGGGTGGCCGTGGTGGACGGCGGCGCCTTCGGTGCACCCGGGACCCTGCGCCTGAGCTACGCCACGGCGGACGCCAAGCTCTCGGAAGCCGTGCGGCGCCTGCGTGCCTTCGGGGAACAACTCCAGGGATGACCACCGTCGATCAACGCTTCCAGGCCTTCACCCGCACCGAGGTGCTGGTGCTGGGCGATGTGATGCTCGACGCCTACCTGTGGGGGCGCGTGGACCGCATCAGCCCCGAGGCCCCGGTGCCCGTGGTGCATGTGCAGGAGCGCACCGCCCGCCTGGGCGGCGCGGCCAACGTGGCCCTCAACCTCCACGCCCTCGGTGCCCGCCCGTCGGTGATGACCGTGGTGGGCGACGACGAGCACGCCGCGCGGCTGACCCAGCTGTTCGGTGGCCTGGGGCTCCCCACGGAAGGCCTGCTGCGGAGCCCCGCACGCCGCACCACGGTCAAGACGCGCATCATCAGCGGCCACCAGCACATCGTGCGCGTGGACGAGGAGGACGACCACGACCTGTCCGATGCCGACAGCGAGCGCCTGCTGGCCGCCGTGCGGGCGCGCATCCGGACGGCACGTCCGGGGGCCATCGTGTTCGAGGACTATGACAAGGGCACGCTCACCGCGCCTTTCATCCGCGAGGTGGTGCGGCTGGCCCGCGCCGAAGGCATTCCCACGGCCGTGGACCCCAAGAAGCGCAACTTCATGACCTACCAGGACACGGACCTGTTCAAGCCCAACCTCAAGGAGCTCCGGGAGGGCCTGCGCATGGAGGTGCATGCCGACGACCCCGCACAGCTGGACCGCGCCGCGAAGGCGCTCGAGAGCGCCCTCGGCAACCGCCTCACCCTGGTGACCCTCAGCGAGCACGGCGTACTGGTGCATGGCCCCAAGGAGCGCCACCTGATCCCGGCGCACGTGCGCAGCATCGCCGACGTGAGCGGCGCGGGCGACACCGTGATCGCCGTGGCCGCGCTGCTGCTGGCCCAGGGGGCCCCGGTGCGGACACTGGCCGCCTGGGCCAACCTGGCCGGGGGGCTGGTGTGCGAGCACGTGGGGGTGATACCCATCGACCGCGAGCGGCTGATGGCCGAATGCAAGGCCCTGCCGGGGACCGACCGCGCGTGAGCTCCGTGAAACCATATTCGCCCGATGGCTCCAAGCGCGAGCAGGTCGAACGCATGTTCGACGGCATCGCCCCCAAGTACGACCTGCTGAACCGCCTGTTCAGCATGGGCGTGGACCGCGGCTGGCGGCGCAGGGTGCTGCAGCACCTGCGCCAGGAGCCCGTGGAGCGCCTGCTGGACCTGGCCACCGGCACGGCCGACCTGGCCGTGCTGTGCGCCCGCCACGCCCGCGCCGTGGTGGGGGCCGACATCAGCGAGGGCATGCTGGCGCACGGGCGCAACAAGCTGCGCCGTGCGGGGCTCGAGGCCCGCGTGCACCTGGTACGCGCCGCCGCCGAGGCCCTCCCCTTCCCCGACGGGCACTTCGATGCGGTGACGGTGGCCTTCGGGGTGCGCAACTTCGACGACCTGGACCAGGGCCTGCGCGAGATGCGCCGGGTGCTGCGGCCGGGCGGACGGGCCGTGGTGCTCGAGTTCTCCAAGGCCCGCGGGCCGATGGGCGCCCTCTTCCGCCTGTACTTCCACCGCGTGATGCCCGTGGTGGGCCGCTGGGTGAGCGGCGACGGCAGCGCCTATTCCTACCTGCCCCGCTCGGTGGAGGCCTTCCCCGAGGGGGCCGACTTCCAGCACCGGCTGCGCGCCGCAGGCTTCCGCGACACCGCTGCACGGCGCCTCACCGGCGGCATCGCCACGCTGTACACCGCCCGCACCTGAGGCGCGCGCCGCCTTGCCCTACCTTCGTTGCGCCTCCATGAAGCGCCTCCTCCCGCTGCTTTTCCTTTCCTGCTGGGCCTTGGGCGCGGTCCGGGCGCAGATGACCGGGCCGGTGCGCGGCATCAAGACCGAGCACCTGCCCAACTTCGACCTCCGGCGCTTCCACTTCGGATTCCTGCTGGCCTACAACACGTCGGACTTCTTCATGAAGCTCGACCCGCAGGCCTACACACGCGACAGCGTGATGTCCATCGACCACCTGCGCAAGCCGGGCTTCAACCTGGGGATCATCGGTTCGCTGAACATGACCGACAACCTCAGCCTGCGCTTCATTCCCTCGCTCTCCTTCCAGGACCGCGTGCTGCGCTACCGGTTCCGACGCAGCGACGGCAGCGAGGTGGTCTTCGACAAGCCCGTGGAATCCACCTACCTGGAGTTCCCCCTGCTGTTCAAGTTCCGCAGCGACCGGATCAACAACTTCGCGGTGTACGTGGTGGCCGGCGGCAAGGCGGCCATCGACATGGCCAGCCAGAAGGACGTGAACAACGCCATCGACGACGAGGTGGTGGTGAAGCTGAACCGTTTCGACTACGCCGCCGAAGCGGGCGGTGGATTCGACTTCTTCCTGCCCTACTTCAAGTTCGGCATCGAGCTCAAGACGGGCATCGGCATCCCGAACCTGCTGATCGACGACGGCACCCGCTTCAGCAGCCCGTTGCGGAGCATCCGCACCAAGACCTATGTGCTGACCTTCACCTTCGAGGGATGACCGACGGCCAGCGGACGGTGGAGCTGGCCCTGACGCCCGCCGAGGCCGCTGATGCGGTGGTCGTTCGCGCCGCCGCCCTCGAGGCCGCCGGTCTGGGTCCCGGCAGCAGCCTCGCCCACCGGGTGCTGCGCCGCTCGATCGACGCTCGGAGCCGTCCCCCGCGCATCCGCCTGCGCGTGGCCCTGACGACCGGGAGCGCCGAAGCGGCGGACACCCCGGCCTTCCAACCTCGCGACGTGCACCGGGCGCCGTCGGTGCACATCGTGGGCTGCGGCCCCGCAGGGCTCTTCTGTGCGCTGCGCGCCATTGAACTGGGCCTGCGGCCCGTGCTGCTGGAACGCGGCAAGGACGTGCGCGCTCGTCGGCGCGACCTGGCGGCGATCAACCGGGCCCACGCCGTGGACCCGGACAGCAACTACTGCTTCGGCGAGGGCGGTGCCGGCACCTACAGCGACGGCAAGCTGTACACGCGCTCCACCAAGCGGGGCGACGTGCAGGGGGTGCTGCGGCGCCTGGTGGCCTTCGGCGCCTCCCCGGACATCCTGGTGGACGCCCATCCCCATGTGGGCACCAACAAGCTGCCGGGTATCATCACCGCCATGCGCGAAGCCGTGCTGGCCGCAGGCGGCGAGGTGCATTTCGGCCAGCGGGTGGACGACCTGCTGCTGGAGGGCGGGCGGATCCGCGGTCTGCGCACGGCGGGCGGCCTGGAGCTGCGGGCGGACCATGTGGTGCTGGCCACGGGCCACAGCGCGCGCGACATCTACCGGTTGTTGCAGGCCAAGGGCCTGCGCATCGAGCGCAAGGACCTCGCCATCGGCGTTCGCGTGGAGCATCCGCAAACGGTGATCGACGCCATGCAGTACCACTGTGCCCAGCGCGACCCCCTGCTGCCCCCTGCGAGCTACAGCCTGGTGGAACAGGTGGACGGACACGGCGTGTACAGCTTCTGCATGTGCCCCGGGGGTATCATCGCCCCGTGCGCCACGGCCCCCGACGAAGTGGTGACCAACGGCTGGAGCCCCAGCAAGCGCAACAACCCCTTCGCGAACTCGGGCCTGGTGGTGGACACGCGCTGCCTTCCCATGGGACCCGGCGCCCTGGCCGCGATGGAGGCCCAGCGTGCGGTGGAGCACGCCGCCTGGCTGCGCGGCGGAAGCACCCAATGCGCCCCGGCCCAGCGCATGGAGGACTTCATCGCCGGGCGCCTCAGCACCGACCTGCCCGCATGCAGCTATCCTCCGGGGATCGTGAGCGCCACGCTGGGCGACCTGCTGCCCGGCCCGGTGGCGCAACGCATCCGCACCGCCCTGCTGCGCGTGGGCAAGCGCATGCGCGGCTACCGCACCAACGAGGCGGTACTGGTGGCGGTGGAGAGCCGGACCAGCAGCCCGGTGCGGATCCCGCGCGACCCGCAGACCCTGGCCCACCCCGATGCGGCGGGGCTCCATCCCTGCGGGGAAGGCGCCGGTCACGCCGGCGGCATCGTGAGCGCCGCCATGGACGGCATGCGCGTGGCCGAACGCATCGCGCTGCAGCTCGGACGGACCGTGGATCAAGGCTGACGCCGGCGCTCGAACTCCATGCACAGGGCGGTGGCGGCCATGGCCACGTTCAGCGATTCGGCCCCGCCGCGCCCCGGCACGCGCAGCAGGCGGTGGCCCCCGGCGCGCACCGCCGCGGACAGACCGTGGGATTCGCTGCCCAGGACCAGCACGGCCGGGCGGACCAGTTCGGCCTCGAACACGGATGCCCCGGCCATGTCCGCCGCATAGACCGCTGCGCCCTCCAGGCGGGCCCGCTCCAGCCTACCGGGCAACGACGCCTCGATCACCGCCACGCGGAACAGGGACCCCATGCTGGCCTGTACCACCTTCGGGTTGAAGGGGTCCACCGACCCCGGGCTGCACCACAACCGGCGCATGCCGAACCAGTCGGCCAGGCGGATGATGGTGCCCAGGTTCCCCGGATCGGCCACGCCATCCAGCGCCATCACGAGCTCACCGGGGTCCAGGGGTCCGTCGGCCGCGGTTCCGGGCCGGTCCACCACGGCGATCCACTCGGTGCCCGAGCCGAAGGTGCCCAGCCGCTCCAGGTGATGGGCCCGGGCGATGCGCAGCAGATGCGCCGGCACCACACCGGTGCGTGCGCCTTCCGCCGTGGCCACCACGAAGCGCACCGACCACCGCGCCTGCAGGACCTCCTCCACCAGCTTGCGGCCCTGGACCAGGAAGGCGCCCTCGGCCTGGCGGTGCCTTCGGTCCCGCAGGGCGCGCACCAGCTTGAACTCCGCTTCCGTCAACCCTTCGGGGATATCTTTGGCCTTCGCCAAAACTAAGGACCGGCAGACCCTCCGTGCATTTCCGGACCACGCATATCGTGCTGCCGGCGGTGCTGCTGACGGTCCTTTCGGCCTGCGGGCCTGCGCGCAGGCTGCCCCCGGACCGTCACCTGCTGGTGCGCACCCGGGTGGAGGTGCAGCACAATGGGGTGGACAAGGACGAGCTGCGGGCGCTGATGAAGCAGCGCCCCAACAAGCGCATCCTTGGCCTGCGCTTCTACCTGGCCATGTACAACCTGCCCTCGCCCGAACGCGTGGCCCGCAAGAAGGCCGCACTGGCCGAGCGCACCCGGGCCGCGAACGAGCGGCGTGCCCTGCGGGGCAAGCCGCCCAGGGAGCCCGACCGCACCTTCGGCGAGTGGCTGCGCGAAGTGGTGGGTGAGCCACCGGTGGCCCTGGACAGCGCGCTCACGGCCCGCTCGGCGGCACAGATGCGGACCTACCTGCTGCGAGAGGGTCACTTCGAGGGACGGATCACCGACTCGGTGGAATACCGGGGACGCAAGGCCCGGCTGACCTATCACGTATTCCCCGGCGAACCGCACCGCCTGCGGAACATCCGCACCACGGTGGACGATCCGCGCATCGAGGACTACCTGGCCAAGACCGTGGAAGGCAGCAAGCTGCGCAGCGGCGCGCGCTTCGATGCGGACGACCTGGAGGCTGAACGCGACCGGGTGACGGGCATCCTGCGCGAGCTGGGCTACCTGTACTTCCACCGCGACCTGGTGAGCTTCGATGCCGATACCGCGGTGGGCGACCGGCAGGTGGACCTGCTGATGCGCCTCGCCCGCCAGGAGGCGGGACGGGCCGAGGGCTTGCGCGGTTCGCGCGAGGGCACCGTGCATCACCTGGGTCGCGTGACCCTGGACGCCACCAGCGCGATGCAGGACGGCACCGCCCTCCCCGTCGACACGCTGGTGCGCGACGGCTACCACTTCCTGTACAACGGCAGGCGCCCCCGCTACCGTCCGCAGGCCCTGCTGAGCACGGTGTACTTCCATCCGGGCGACCGCTACCAGGCGAGCATGGCCGACAAGACCTTCCGGCGGCTGACCAACCTGCGCGTGTTCGACCGGGTGGACCTGTTGTACGACACGGTGGGCACCGGGGTGCCCGATGTGGTGAACTGCACCGTAAGGCTGGTGCCGGCCAAGCAGCAGGGTTTCACCGTGGAGGGGGCGGGCACCAACCGCGGCGGCTTCCTGGGCACGGCCATCAGCCTTTCCTACCGGCACCGCAACGTGTTCCGCAACATGGGCTCGCTCCAGGCCCAGGTCACCCTCGGTCTGGAGGCGCAGCAGAGCATCACCGGCCGGGAGTCGGGCACGGGCGGCACCAGCACGGCCGTGGGCCGCGACGTGCTGTTCAACACCGTGGAGATCGGGCCGGAGCTCACCCTGCGCTTCCCCCGGCCCTTCGTGCCGGCCCGTTGGTTCGCCAAATCGGCCGCACCGCGCACCACATGGACGGCCCTGTACAACTACCAACGCCGGCCGGACTACAACCGCACCCTGGCGCGGACCAGCCTGGGACTGGAATGGAACGAGAGCCCCCGGGCCACGGTGGGCATCTTCCCGGTGGACCTGAACATCATCCGCATCCCCTTCCTCACCGAGGGCTTCCGCAACTACCTGCAGGAGGCCAACGACCCGGTGCTGACCGACAGCTACACGGACCACCTGATCATCGGTGCCCGGGCCTTCCACATCCTGAACACCCAGGGAACGGCCAAGGGTCGCGACGTGGTGTACCTGCGCACCACGCTCGAGACCAGCGGCAACCTGCTCAGCGGGGTGATGGGCCTGCTGGGCCGCGAGCCCACCACGGACACCAGCGGTTCGCGCTTCCACACCATCGACGGGATCCGCTTCGCCCAGTTCGTGAAGCTGGACGCCGACCTGCGTTACTACAGGCAGCTGCACGACAAGAGCCAGCTGGTCTTCCGCACGGCCGCCGGGGTGGGGGTGCCCTTCGGCAACCTGGGGGTGCTGCCCTTCGAATCGAGCTTCTTCGCAGGCGGGGCCAACGGCCTGAGGGCCTGGCGCGCGCGCTCGGTGGGGCCGGGCTCCTACGCCGCTCCGCTGGCCGCCTACGACCGCACCGGCGAAGTGCGCATCGAGGCCAACGCAGAGTACCGCTTCAGGCTGGTGGGCTTCTTCGAGATGGGCCTGTTCGTGGACGCGGGCAACATCTGGTACCTGAAGGAGGACCCCCTGAAGCCCGGCAGTGGGATCGACAGCGACCTGTTCGGCGAGATGGCGATCGGCGTCGGCGCCGGCCTACGGCTCAACTTCGACTTCTTCCTGGTGCGCTTCGACCTGGGCTTCCAGACCAAAGACCCCGCTCTGCCCCCCGGCGACCGCTGGATCTTCGAGCGTTCCCGCGAGCAGCGGATCCTCGGCGACCTGGCCAACCTGAACCTGGGCATCGGCTACCCCTTCTGAGCCCGGAAGCAGTACCGCCGCAGGCCGGTGCGACCTGCTTGGAGGCGGCCATCCGTCCGGCACATTCCCCCCGGCAGAGTAATTTCGCCGTCCATCCGCAAGCACCGCATGCCCACCCCCACCTCGACCGGCCGCATCGAAGCGCTCCTCGGCCAGGATGCCAAAAGCCTGCTCGGCCACCGCTGCAAGACCATCACCAAGGACCAGTTGAACCTGCCCGGTCCCGACTTCGTGGACCGCTGCTTCGGAGGCAGCAACCGCAGCCCCCAGGTGCTGCGCAGCCTGCAGGCCCTGTACGGCACGGGCCGTCTGGCCAACTCGGGCTACATGAGCATCCTGCCGGTGGACCAGGGGATCGAGCACAGCGCCGCCGCCAGCTTCGCCCCCAACCCCATCTATTTCGACGGGGAGAACATCGTGAAGCTGGCCATCGAGGGCGGATGCAACGCCGTGGCCAGCACCTACGGCGTGCTGGGCAGCGTGGCGCGGAAATACGCCCATCGGATCCCCTTCATCGTAAAGATCAACCACAACGAGCTGATGACCCTGCCGAACAAGTTCGACCAGGTGCTCTTCGGCACGGTGGAGAGCGCATGGGACATGGGGGCCGTGGCCGTGGGTGCCACCATCTACTTCGGCAGCGAGGAGAGCACCCGCCAGCTCACCGAGATCGCCGAGGCCTTCCAGCTGGCCCACGAGCTGGGCATGGCCACCATCCTGTGGTGCTACCTGCGCAACCCCGGCTTCAAGAAGGACGGCACCGACCACCATGTGAGCGCCGACCTCACCGGGCAGGCCAACCACCTGGGCGTCACCATCCAGGCTGACATCATCAAGCAGAAGCTGCCCGAGAACAACGGCGGCTACAATGCGCTGAGCGGCTACGGCAAGACGCACAAGAAAGTGTACAGCGACCTGACCACCGACCATCCGATCGACCTGTGCCGCTACCAGGTGGCCAACTGCTACATGGGCCGCATCGGCCTGATCAACAGCGGGGGGGCCAGCAGCGGCGAAAGCGACATGGCCGAGGCCGTGAAGACCGCCGTGATCAACAAGCGCGCCGGCGGCCAGGGCCTGATCAGCGGGCGCAAGGCCTTCCAGCGCCCCATGGAAGAGGGGGTGGGCCTGCTCCACGCGATCCAGGACGTTTACCTCGACAAGAAGGTCACCATCGCCTGACAGAACCTTGAAACAGGAAGGCGAAAGCTGAAACGGGATCCGGTTTCCAGTTTCAGCTTTCAACTTTCACCTTTGTTCCCATGGGCTGGTTCACGCGCACCAAGGAAGGCATCCTCACCCGCACCGAGGAGAAGAAGGAGACGCCCGAGGGTCTCTGGTACAAGTGCCCGGAATGCGATGAGATCGTGACCTCCGACGACCATGAGAACAACCTCTGGGTGTGCCCCAAGTGCGAGCACCACGAGAAGATCGGCAGCGACGAATACTTCGCCCTGCTGTTCGACGACCAGCGGTACACCGAGCTGGCGGCCGACCTGGTGGCGGGCGACCCCCTGGGTTTCGTGGACACCAAGCCCTACAAGGACCGCCTGAGCAAGTCGCGCAAGGACTCGGGCCTGAACGATGCCCTGAGGGCCGCGGAAGGCAAGCTGGACAAGCGGATGGTGGTGATCGCCTGCATGGACTTCCGTTTCATCGGGGGAAGCATGGGCAGCGTGGTGGGCGAGAAGATCGCCCTGGCCGCGGACCAGGCCATGAAGCGCAAATGCCCGCTGGTGATCATCAGCAAGAGCGGCGGCGCCCGCATGATGGAGGCCGGTTTCAGCCTGATGCAGATGGCCAAGACCAGCGCCAAGCTCACCCAGCTTGCGGCCAAGCACCTGCCCTACATCAGCGTGCTCACCGACCCCACCACCGGCGGAGTGACGGCGAGCTTCGCCATGCTGGGCGACCTGAACCTCGCGGAGCCCAAGGCCTTGATCGGCTTTGCCGGGCCCCGGGTGGTGAAGGAGACCATCGGCACCGACCTGCCCAAAGGCTTCCAGACCAGCGAGTTCGTGCTGGAACACGGTTTCCTGGACCTTATCGTTCATCGTAAGGACCTGAAAACCAGGCTTTCCCAGTTCATCGCCTTCTTTCAGTCCTGAGGCTGACCGGGGGGTGGGGGGAAACCCTATCTTTGCCGCCCCGAACCGCAGGTCCATCCTTGCGGCCGGGCCAACTGCGGACGACCATGCACCTGACGAAAGAGGCCAAGCGCGAGATCTTCAAGAAGCACGGTGGCAACGAGATGAACACCGGCGCGGCCGAGAGCCAGATCGCCCTGTTCACCCAGCGCATCGAGCACCTCACCGGCCACCTGAAGAACAACAAGAAGGACCACGGCACCGAAATGGCGCTGATGGGCCTGGTGGGCAAGCGTAAGCAGCTGCTCAACTACCTGAAGGAGCAGCACCTGGAGCGCTACCGCGCGATCATCCAGGAGCTGGGGCTGCGCAAGTGAGCGGAACGACCGCCGGGCATACGGCGGCGCCTGGACATTCGGAACTGGACCAAGGGCGATCGTGAGGCACGGTCGCCCTTTTTTCTTAAGCTGAGGCAACGAGAGGAAAACAAACGAGGAAAAGAGACGAGAACATGAGACCACAAGGGATCACCAAGACCATCGACCTGGGGGACGGTCACCCCATCACCATCGAGACCGGCGTGCTGGCCAAGCAGGCCGACGGCTCGGTGACGGTGCGCATGGGCGACACCATCGTGCTGGCCACCGTGGTGGCCACCAAGGAGGCCCGCGAGGGCATCGACTTCCTGCCCCTGCAGGTGGAGTACCGCGAGAAATTCAGCGCCGCCGGCCGGTTCCCGGGCGGCTTCTTCAAGCGCGAGGCCCGTCCCAGCGACCACGAGATCCTCGTGAGCCGCCTGGTGGACCGCGCGCTGCGCCCCTTGTTCCCCGATGACTTCCACGGGGACACGCAGGTGCAGGTGATGCTGATGAGCCACGACAAGAAGAACCACAGCGACAGCCTGGCTTGCCTGGCGGGCGCGGCAGCCCTGGCCGTGAGCGACA
This sequence comes from Bacteroidota bacterium, assembly GCA_014584605.1. GTDB lineage: Bacteria > Bacteroidota > Bacteroidia > Flavobacteriales_F > PHOS-HE28 > PHOS-HE28. The sequence goes on from JACTMO010000051.1 coordinate 37,812, forward strand.
TCCCCTTCGGCGGCCCGGTGAGCGAGGTGCGCGTGGCCCGCATCGACGGCCGTTTCCAGATCAACCCCGACATGGTGGAGGTGGAGCGTGCGGACATCGACCTGATGGTGGCCGCCACCGAGCGCGACATCCTGATGGTGGAGGGCGAGATGAACGAGGTGCAGGAGGCCGACATGATCGAGGCCATCAAGGTGGCGCACGAGGCCATCAAGGTGCACTGCAAGGTGCTCAACGACCTGAGCGCCGCCGTGGCCAAGAGCCACGTGAAGCGCACCTACGACCACGAGAGGAACGACGAGGCCGTCGGCCAGCTGATCCACGACTTCTGCTATCAGCGCTTCTACGACCTGGCCATGAAACCCAGCGGCAAGGAGGAACGTGCGGCCAGCTTCGCCGCCGTGAAGGAAGCCTGCCTGGCCACCCTCGCCGACGAGCAGAAGGCCGACAAGGCCATGCTGGCGCGCTACTTCAAGAAGACCCAGAAGAAGGCCGTGCGCAACGTGGTCCTGGACCATGGTATGCGCCTGGATGGCCGCAAGACCACCGAGATCCGCCCCATCTGGAGCGAGATCGACATGCTGCCCGGCACGCACGGCAGCGCCATCTTCACCCGGGGTGAGACCCAGGCCATCAACATGGTGACCCTGGGCAGCAGCCTGGACGAGCAGACCATCGACCTGGCGACCCGCAAGGGCAGCGAGCGGTTCATGCTGCACTACAACTTCCCCAGCTTCAGCACGGGCGAGGTGAAACCGATCCGCGGGCCCGGACGCCGCGAGGTGGGCCACGGCAACCTGGCCCTGCGCGCCCTGAAGCCGGTGATCCCCCCCGCACCGGGCAACCCCTACACCATCCGCCTGAACTGCGACATCCTCGAGAGCAACGGCAGCAGTTCCATGGCCACCGTGTGCAGCGGCACCCTGGCCCTGATGGACGCCGGCGTGCAGATCACGGCCCCGGTGAGCGGCATCGCCATGGGCATGATCAGCGACGGCAAGCGCCACGCCATCCTCAGCGACATCCTGGGCGACGAGGATTTCCTGGGCGACATGGACTTCAAGATCTGCGGCACGGCCAAGGGCATCACCGCCACCCAGATGGACATGAAGGTGGACGGGCTGCCCTATGAAGTGCTGGCACAGGCGCTGGAGCAGGCGCGCCAGGGCCGCATGCACATCCTCGGCGAGATGCTGAAGACCATCAGTGAGCCGCGCGCGGACTACAAGCCGCACGCGCCGCGCATCATCACCTTCGACGTGCCCAAGGAGAGCATCGGCCCCATCATCGGTCCGGGCGGCCGCGTGATCCAGGAGATCCAGGCCGAGACCGGCGCACAGATCAGCATTGACGAGGTGGACGGCCGTGGCGTGGTGGAGATCGCCAGCGAGAACAAGGCCAGCATCGAGGCGGCCGTGGCCCGCGTGAAAGCCATCGCCTTCCCGCCGCAGGCCGAGATGGGCGTGAACTATCGCGGCAAGGTGAAGACCATCATGCCTTACGGCGCCTTCGTGGAGATCTTCCCAGGCACCGACGGTCTGTTGCACGTCAGCGAGCTCGACTGGAAGCGCATTGAACGCGTGGAGGACGTGCTCAAGGAGGGCGAGGTGATCGACTTCCAGGTAGTGGGCAAGGACCCGCGCACCGGCAAGTTGAAGCTGAGCCGTCGCGTGCTGCTTCCCAAGCCCGAGGGCTGGGTGGACCGCGAGCCCGCCATGGAAGGCGCAGGACGCGAACGCCGCGAGCGCGGTGACCGTCCGCGCCGCGACGACAGGCCCCGGCGGGACGACCGCCCGCGCCGCGACCACGGTGGTGCACCCCCCGAGCACAACTGAGCCAACGACCCTTCCCCGACGCAGGGCCGCCCCACCGGGCGGCCCTGCGTCTTTCCCGCCCGCCGCGAACGGAGGCACGTAACCGGCGGGGCCGTTGCGCCGTTCAACAGCGTGCTCTTCGCCAAACACACTCTGCGCACAGAATGGCACGCATGCGGCAACTGAAGATCACCAAGCAGGTGACCAACCGGGACACACCGTCCCTGGACAAATACCTGACGGAGATCGGGAAAGTGAAGTTGATCACGGCCCAGGAAGAGGTGGAGCTCGCCCGCCGCATCCGCGATGGCGACAACGACGCCCTGGAAGCCCTCTGCAAGGCCAACCTGCGCTTCGTGGTGAGCGTGGCCAAGCAGTACCAGGGCCAGGGTCTTAGCCTGCCCGACCTGATCAGCGAAGGCAACCTCGGCCTGATCAAGGCCGCCAAGCGCTTCGACGAGACGCGCGGCTTCAAGTTCATCAGCTACGCCGTGTGGTGGATCCGTCAGCAGATCCTCCAGAGCCTGGCCGAACAGGCGCGCATCGTGCGGCTGCCGCTCAACAAGATCGGCTCCATCAACAAGATCAACAAGGCCTTCGCCAAGCTGGAGCAGGAACACGAGCGCCCGCCCACCGCGCACGAGCTGGCCGAGGTGCTGGAGATGACCCTTGAGGAGGTGAAGACCAGCCTGAACAACACCGGCAAGCACCTGAGCATGGACGCGCCCCTGCGCGAAGGCGAGGACAGCGGCACCATGCTCGACCTGATGAAGAACCAGGACCTGCCCGACCCGGAGGAGGCCCTGATGACCGACAGCCTGCGGCTGGAGATCGAGCGCAGCATGGACGCCCTGACCAGCAGGGAGGCCGACGTGATCCGCCTCTACTTCGGGCTGAAGGGCAACCAGCCGCACACCCTGGAGGAGATCGGCCAGAAGTTCGACCTGACGCGCGAACGCGTGCGCCAGATCAAGGAAAAGGCCATCCGCCGCCTGAAGCACACGGGCCGCTCCCGTACGCTCCGCGCCTACCTGGGCTGACCGCATCGCAACCGCACCAAGGCCGCCCCACCCCGGGGCGGCCTTTCCTTTTCCACCCCCGTCCGGCATCGCGGGTCCTCCCCTACTTTCGCCGGTGATGGCCCACATCCTCGCCCCCTCCCTGCTCTCGGCCGACTTCACCGACCTGCGCGCCGCCGTGGGGCTGGTGGACCGGAGCCCCGCCCAGTGGCTCCACCTGGACGTGATGGACGGCGTGTTCGTGCCCAACATCAGCTACGGCATTCCGGTGATCAAGGCCATCCGGCCCCTCACCCGCAAGGTGTTCGACACGCACCTGATGATCACCGACCCCGACCGGTACATCACCGCCTTCCGCGAGGCCGGTGCCGACGTGCTCACCGTGCACCTCGAGGCCTGCACCCACCTGCACCGCACCGTGCAGGCCATCAAGTCCCAGGGGATGAAGGCCGGTGTATCCATCAACCCGCATACCCCGGCCCAGGCCCTGGAGGCCATTCTGCCCGACCTGGACCTGGTGCTGGTGATGAGCGTGAACCCCGGCTTCGGTGGGCAGCGCTTCATCGAGGGCACCTACCGCAAGCTCGATGCCCTGTGCGCACTGCGCCAGCGCACCGGCTCCAGCGCCCTGATCGAAGTGGACGGTGGCGTGGGCACGGACAACCATCGCAAGCTGGTGGCCCACGGCGCCGATGTCCTGGTGGCCGGCAACAGCGTGTTCGGCGCGGCGGATCCCACGGCGGCCATCGCGGCGCTGCTGGCCTGATCCCGCAGGCAGCGCGGAACGACCGGCACGCGTCCATCCGGATGGCTGGTGGACCTGCTCCTTCCGCCGTATCTTGCCCTGGGACCATGGAACCCCTCCGGCACCAACGGTCGGCCTACGACACGGACCATGCGCACAACCGCATCGGGCTGGTGCAGCGGCGTGCGGTCTGGGGCTACCTGGAGGACCTGCTGCGCAACCCGGGCATGCATGTGCTGGAGCTGAACACCGGCGATGGCACCGACGCCATGCACCTGGCCCGCCAGGGCCATCGCGTGATCGCCACCGACCAGAGCCCCGAGCTGATCCGCAGGGCCCGCGAGCGGGTGCGCCAGTACGGCCTGGAGGACCGCATCCTGCTGGAGCTGCTGCCCAAGGCCGGGTTGCACGGGCAGGTGTGGCCGATGCTCTTCGACCTGGTGCTCTCCGACATGGGTGGACTGAACCAGTATGACGAGGACGACCTGGCCGCCGTGGTCCATGCCGTGGCCGAGCGCCTGCGGCCGGGCGGCCGGTTCGTGGCCGTGGTCCAGCCCGACCGTTGTGTGCGCGAGACGCTCCACCACCTGAGGCGGCTGCAGTGGAAGGAGTCCTTCCGACGCGGCCGGTCGCGCCCCGAGCTGGCCGGGCTCAGCGGCACCGGTGTGGTGCGCTGGCACCATGCCCCCGCTTCGCTGGAACGGTTGACGGCCCCCTGGTTCCGCACGGTGAACATCCGTCCCGTGGGCCTGTTCGTGCCGCCCACGCACCTGGTGCAGCACTACGGCGACCGACCCTGGGCCCTGGAACGCCTCGCCCGGTTGGACGAAATGGTCGCGGGCTGGCGTTGGGCCGCGCGCTATGCGGACCACTACCTGATCGACCTGGAGCGGCGCCGGTGAAGGCCACGGCCCTCCGCAGGGCGGGAGCGGCGCAGAGGTCTGTTGACAACACGTCACAAGTGGTCCTTCACCGGATCTCCCGGCGTATAGTTTCGCGCCGCCAATTGGAACGAGCTCCATGCGCCATTCGCTGCTGTTACTCACCCTTTCGATCCTCGCCGGACCTGCCGTCATCGCCCAGGACCATTGCCTGGCCGAAACGATCACGCGGAGGCATCTGCTGGAGCACGGCGGAACCGGCGACCTGGCCACGGCCCTGCGCCAGGTGCAGCGCGGGAACACCCGCGGTGGCGGGCTACAGACCGTGCCGGTGGTCGTGCACGTGGTGTGGAACACCGCTGCGGAGAACGTGCCTGACGCCGCCATCACCCAGATGATCGGTCAATTGAACCAGGACTACCAGCAAGCCAATGCCGACCTGGCCAGCGTCCGCCCGGCCTTCACCGGTGTCATCGGCAACGGTGGCATGGCGTTCTGCCTGGCGACGGTGGACCCCAACGGAGCGCCGACCACGGGCATCACCAGGACACAGACCACCGAGACCTGGTTCGACCCGGACACCGAGACGGACGACATGAAGTCCGCCCCGAAAGGCATCAGCCCGTGGAACCCCTCCCAGTACCTGAACATCTGGGTCTGCGACATCACCAGCGGCGCCACCGGCGGCACGGTGACCGTGGGCTATGCCTACCTGCCGGTGGGCGGTGTGGTGGGCTCCGGCATCGACGGGCTGGTGATCGACCACAACTACGGGCTCGGCGCAGGCGAACGCACGGCCACCCACGAGATCGGCCACTACTTCGGCCTGCTGCATCCCTTCGACAACGGCACCTGCACGGACTCGGACGGGTTCAGCGACACCCCCATCACCGACAGCCCCACCTTCAGCTGCGGCAACACCAACCTGATGAAGTGCGGCACGCTGACGCAGTACGAGAACTTCATGGACTATGCCTCGTGCTGTGTGATGTTCACCGACCAGCAGGCGGCTTCCATGCAGGGCGTGCTGAACGGGGTGCGCGCCTCCCTGCTCACCAGCCCGGGCTGTGGCACGGTGCCCTCGGGCCCCTGCATCCCCACGAGCGGTCAGGGCACTGCGGACGGGGACTACATCGATGGCGTGCAGTTGGGCACCATCTCCAACCTGGGCACCGGCGGTACCGGCGGCCCCAGCTACGTGGACTACACCGGTCAGAGCACCGATCTGGAACGCGGCACCGCGCAGGTGCTCCAGGTGACCGCCGGGTCCTATGTTGGCGATGCCTTCGCCGCCTGGATCGACTACGACCATGACGACCTTTTCGAGGCCGGGGAGAAGCTCGGGGAAGCGACCAACACCTCGGCGGGCCAGGTGCTGTCCCTGCCCTTCAACGTGCCGATGAGCGCGACCCTGGGCCAGGCCCGGCTGCGGGTGCGCGGCGTGTTCATCAATACGGGCGAGCCCGACCCCGTGGACCCCTGCCACAACTACAACTGGGGGCAGACCGAGGACTACACGGTCCATATCACCGCGCCGGGCACCGGCTGCATCCCCACTTCCGCGAACGGCACCATCGACGGGGACTTCATCGACGGGGTGCAACTGGGCGCCATCCAGAACATCGGCACCGGTGGGACCTCGATGCCCACCTACTCCGACTACACCGGCCAGAGCACCGACCTGGTCAGGGGCGACAGCTACACCCTGGAACTGACCGGTGGCACGTACATCCCGGACAACTACGCGGCGTGGATCGACATGGACCACGACGGCCAGTTCGAACCGGGGGAGAAGCTTGGCGAGCTGGTCAGCAACAGCCCGCAGCAGAACCTCCCCATCGCGTTCACGGTGCCGATGAGCGCCGACCTGGGCGGCACGGTGATGCGGGTCCGCGGGGTTTTCCTCAACACCGGTGAACCCGACCCGGTGGACCCCTGCTACAACTACGCCTGGGGCGAGACCGAGGACTACACGGTGAACATCACCACCTCCACCGGCGTGGCCGACGCATCGGCGGAGGGAGCGCGGATCATCGTGCACGGGGGGCTGGCCGAGCTGCGCACCGCGCCCGGTGCCGGAAGGACCTATCGCGTGCTGGACGGCATGGGCCGTGTGGTGGCCCAGGGCCGCATCGCCTCGGAACGCACCATCGTGCTCCACCACGGTGCAGCGGGCGTGTACCAGGTCCAGCTGACGGGTCCGGCGGACCGCGCGTTGGTGCTGCGCTTCACCGTGAGCGGCGAATAGCGCGACCGGTCGACGAAAGCACGGCATCCGTACCCCCTGAACCGCGGGTTCGGCGGATCGTGTGGCGACCGGCGAACATCCCGTGCGGACGGGACGTATGCGTGTACACACCCAACCGCCATGCGTCCGCGCACCGTCGTCTGTCTCGCCCTGCTGTCCACCTTCACCACCTTGAGCGCCCAGCGGAGCGCCATCGGGATCAAGGGTGGGGTCGTTGTGGGCACGGCACGCTCCGAACTGGTGCGTTACGGGATGGTCCCCGGCGCCACGCTCGGCGCCTATGCGGCCATCCAGGCCAGCGACCGGATCGAGGTCCAGCCGGAACTGGTCGCAAGCCTTCAGGGCGCCTCGTACTTGGTGGGTGAGGACGAAGTGCGCTGGGTGGACCGCCAGCTCTACGCCCAGCTGCCCGTGTCGGTGAAGTTCTTCGTGACCAACACGCTCAACCTGCAGGTGGGCGGGCAACTGGGATGGCTGTTGCTGGCCCGCACCGACACCGACGACGGGACGGTGAACACCACGGACCGGTTCGTCCCCCTCGATGCCGGTGTGATCGCCGGTGTGGGCGTGGACCTGATGCACGGCACCGACCTGACCCTGCGCTACTACGGCGGCATCACCCCCACGCTCGCCGACGACAGCGCCATCTATCCGAGGAACAACACCCTGCAGCTCACGGTAGGTCACCGGTTCGGGCCGTTCGGGAAGAAGTACAAGCAGCGGCGCTGAGCCCCGAGTATCTTTGGACCGTGCGCCAAAGGCCCCTCATCGCATTGCTGGGCGGCGGCCAGTTGGGGCGGATGTTCATCGAGAACGCCCTGCGTTACGATGCCCGGGTCCATGTGCTGGACCCCGACCCGGACTGTCCCTGCGCCGCGATCGCCGAACGGTACGTGCGGGGTTCCTTCGCCGACCGGGATACCGTGCTCGACTTCGTCCGGGAGGCCGATGTCGTGGGCATCGAGATCGAGCACGTGAGCGTGGAGGCCCTGGAGCAGGCCCGGGCCATGGGCAAGCGCGTGATCCCCGACCCGGCGGTGCTGCGCACCATTCAGGACAAGGGAGCCCAGAAGCTCTTCTACCAGGAGAAAGGCATCCCCACCGCACCCTTCACCCTGGTGGAGGACCGTGCGACGCTGCTGGCCTCCCCCCCGCCCCTGCCGGCCTTCCTAAAGGCCCGCACCGGGGGCTACGACGGCAGGGGCGTACTGCCGTTGCGCGGGTCGCAGGACCTGGAACGGGCCTTCGACGGACCCGGTGTGGTGGAGCATCATGTGGACATCGCGCTGGAGCTCGCGGTGCTGGTGGTCCGGGACGACGCGGGCAACACCATGAGCTACGACCCCGTGGAGATGGTGTTCGACCCGCGGTACAACCTGGTGGACCACCTGCGTGCACCGGCCCGCGTGGACGCTGCGACCGCCCGGCAGGCCCGGCAACTGGCCGAACAGGTCGCCGGGGCGTTCGCCGCCACGGGGCTTTATGCAGTGGAACTGTTCCTGACGCGCGATGGCCAGCTCCTGGTGAACGAGACGGCCCCGCGTGCGCACAACTCGGGCCACCACACCATCGAGGCCTGCGCCAGCAGCCAGTTCGACCAGCTGCTGCGGCTCTACCTCGGCCTGCCCATCGGCGATGGACGGCTGCGTGCCCATGCGGCCATGGTGAACCTGGTGGGCGAGGGCGGCCGGGGCGAACCGGTGCTCAACGGCCTGTCCGATATCGTACACGTGCCCGGGGCCTTCGTCCACCTGTACGGCAAACGCGAGACGCGCGACGGGCGCAAGATGGGCCACGTGACCTTGCTCGCCGGGGACCACCTTGCACTGGACCAGGGCATCGCCGTGACGCGGCTGCATGGTCGTGTGGTCCCCGCCGCGATGAACAGCACCCCAACACCGACCCAGGCATGATCGGGATCATCATGGGCAGCCGCAGCGACCTGGAAGTGATGCGCGAGGCGGCCGACACCCTCAAGGAGTTCCAGGTGGAGCATGAGCTCACGGTGGTGAGCGCGCACCGCACACCGGAGCGCATGTTCGAGTACGCCCGCACGGCACGATCGCGTGGCCTGAAGGCGATCATCGCCGGTGCCGGTGGTGCCGCGCACCTGCCCGGCATGGTGGCAAGCCTCACCACCCTGCCGGTGATCGGCGTGCCGATCCGCAGCCGCAACAGCATGGATGGATGGGACAGCCTGCTGAGCATCGTACAGATGCCCGCCGGTGTGCCCGTGGCCACGGTGGCGGTCAATGGCGCGCGCAACGCGGGGCTCCTGGCCGTGCAATTGCTGGGTGCCCACGACCCGGTGATCGCCGCCGCACTGGAACGCTTCAAACGCGACCAGCAGACCAAGGTCCACGACGGCATCGGCGCCCTGCGACAGCAGTTCCCGAACCGCTTCGACCCCTGAATCGCTGCCCTTCCGGTCCGGTCACGGTGCGATGTGGATCACCGTCCGGCCGGGCGTGATCAGGGCGTAGATCTCGTCCAGGTCGCTGTTGCGCATGGAAATACAACCCAGCGTCCAGTCGATGCCGGCGCTGATCAGCCCGTCCATGCCCGCCGGAACCCCGTGCAACCCGAGCTCCCCACCGATGCGGGCGTCCTGCGGGATCTCACCACACGTACGCCGTGCCCGGAACCGTCGTTCGCTCTCGGCGTTCGGATAGTCGATCCATGCGAACCGGTGCCATCTGGCATGCGGGTACTTGTCCCGGAAATGGAAGCTGCCCTCCGGGGTGCGCCCATCGCCCTGCATGCGCTTGTCCCCCTCCGGTGCACTTCCCAGCACGATCGCATAGCAGCGCAGGATCTGTGAACCCCGCCATACACAGAGGCAGCGTTCGCTCTTGTCCACGCGCAGTTCGACCGCAGGCGTGTCGGTCACCAGGCTGTCCGAGGTGGGGTCCGGCGTGATCGTGGGCGCCTGTACCACGGACCGGGCATCGGGCGGGCGGGCTGCTGAAAGCCAGGCCATGCTCCCGCACCACACAAGCAGGGCCAGGCCGGGAGCACCGATCATGGAGTTGTAACGCAGGACGGCCCGCGAGGCGTACGTCGACCCGGACCCTGGGGATCGTTCGCCGTTGGACCGGTCCCGATCACCGCCCATCACAAGCTCGTGCGACCGGGCCCCTGTCCGTTACCTTTCGGTGTGCGAAACACGGTGCGCTGCCTCTTGTTCGGGACCTGCCTCGGCATGGTCACCCTACCGGCCCCGGCGCAATCGCGGGAGGAACCGTCCGATGGACGGAGGATGCTCGATGCGCTCTGCGGCTGCATGGGCAGCGTGGACCTGGGCGTAGCGGATGCCGAAGTGGAACGTCAGGTGCGCAGTTGCCTGGAGGGGGCCGTGCTGCGCCATCCGGGGGCGGCACGCGCGCTGCTTGAACGCTCCGTGGCGGAGGGCCGGGCGGGGTACAGGTTGGGCCAGGCGCTGGGGGATGCGCTGGACCGCAGGTGCGAGGCCTTCGGAGCCTTGCGGGAAAGACTGCGTAGGGCGTACGGTGCCGACCTGTTGAAAAAGGGCGGCACCTGAGGCCGCAGGATCGTGACGGCTGTGCCAACTTGCGGACCCAATCCGAGAACGATGCGCCTGGCCCTTTCCTTCCCCCTCGTCCTGTCCGTCCTCCTTGCCGAGCCCAGCACCGCACAATGGACCGCCCTGTCCAGCGGACAACAGCAGACCCGCAGCATGACCTCCCAGGGCGGCGCGCTCTTCGCGGTCACCTTCCCCACGGGGATGAAGAAGAGCACCAACGGGGGTTCCGCCTGGACCGCAGCGAACACGGGCCTGCCGCAGAACGGTGGCAACTACTTCGTGGAATCAGTGGGACGCCATGGCTCGTCGCTCTTCGCGGGCACGCAATCGGGCATCTACCGTTCGGACAATGGCGGGAGCTCCTGGAGCAGTGTGAACGGCAGCCTGACGGCCACCAATCAGGTTTACGCCAACAAGTTCTTTTCCTTCGGCAACGACCTTTTCGCCGTGTTCGCCGGACAGGTGAGCCAGGGCGGTGGCATCTGGAAGACCGACAACCTGGGCAGCACCTGGAACGTGGGCCACTCCGGCATGGGGGCCAACACGATCGTGTACCACCTCACCCAGATCGGGAACCTGCTCTATGCGGGCACGAACACCGGCATCTACACCAGCACGAACAACGGCCTCAATTGGACGGCGATGGCCTCGGTGAACTACGCGGTGTTCGGCGTGGCCGCGGCGGGCAGCAACCTGGTGATGCTCTCCACCTTCGGGGCGCGGTACAGCACCAACAACGGCACCACTTGGAACAACGCCACCGGTGCGCCGGGAAGCCTGGCCGATGGGGAGATCATCGGCTACGACGGCAAGGTGTTCGTGATCGCGCCGGACCAGACCGGGATCTATCGCTCCATCGACAACGGCGTTTCCTTCTCCGCGTACAACGGGGGCATTTCGGTGATCGACCTGGTGAGCCTCGAGGAGTTCTTTGCGGATGGCAATCTGCTTTATGTGGGGTCGTTCATGGACATTTACAGCACCGTGGGCAGCACGGTGACCGTGGCGGAGGAGGCCCCCGCCCCGACGGCCTATCTGTACCCCACCGTTTTCGAGGATGGCTTCACGGCCGTGATGCCGGAAGGGCAGGGCGAGGTCTCGCTCGTGCTGTACGACACCCAGGGCCGTGAAGCCCTGCGCACCGACGGGCTTGGAGCCGGCGAACACCGCATTGAACGCGGCGACCTCAAGGCCGGCACCTACCGCTGTGCGGTGGTGGGCGCGGACGGTGGCCGCAAGGGCCGGGTGGGCACCGTGATCGCCCGCTGAACGGGCATTTCCGGCGCATAAGGACCGATCGGTTATCTTCCCGCGGCAACCCTGCGGAAGTGACCCACCGCGTCCTGCTCCTGGCCTGTGCGCTCGTGCCGACCCTCGTGCTGGCGCAGCCTTGCATGGTCACCTACACCTATTCGGCCACACCGCCGCCGGTGAACGGGACCTACTCGGGTGGCCAGTCGGTCACCTTCTGCTTCACGGTCACCTACTGGAACACCACCAGCTCCAACTGGTTCCACGGCCTGGTGCCGATCCCGGGACCTGGATGGGACCTCAGCACCCTGACGCCCGGCCCGCCTCCGGCCACCTGTGGGCCGAGCACCGGGAACTGGGGTTGGTATGCGACCTGCACGGGCACGGCGATCACGGCCATCGGGCCGGTGGGCCCGGGGTTCTTCTTCGACCTGAACAACGACGGGAACCCGGGCAACAACTTCGGCGACTACTGCAACGGCGCCACCAACTGGCAGTTCTGCTGGACGGTGAGCGTGGCCAGCGGGGTGGACTGCGTGGACGGGGCGGACCTGGGCATGACGGTGAACACCTATGGCGACAGCGAGACCGGCGCCTGGAGCTCCTCGGCCTGCACCGGCGATGCCATCGTGGCCAGCGCGCCCGCCACCGCCGCCTGCTGCGTGGCCGAAGCAGGCGCCGACACCACGATCAGCAGCTGCGACCAGGGTCCACCGATCGACCTCTTCACCCTGCTCGGCAGTACGGCCCAGCCCGGTGGTACGTGGACCGATCCGCTCGGGAACCCCGCCAGCGGCATGCTCGACCCTGCAACAGGGACCACGGGCGGATACGTGTACGTGGTGGTGGATGGCAACGGCGGCTGCTCCGATCAAGCCGTGGTCACGGTGACCATCAGCCCGCAACCGATGGCCGGCAGCTCCACCACCATCGCGCTCTGCAGCGACGGCGCGGTCACCGACCTCTTTGCGCTCCTGGGCACCAATGCCGATCCCGGTGGAACCTGGAGCGGACCGGGCCCGCTCAACGGGAACCTGCTGGACCCCGCCACAGGTGCGGGCGGGCTCTACACCTACGCCCTGGTGGGAACGCCGCCCTGTGTGGATGCGCAAGCCACGGTGGACGTACAGCTCTCCGTTGCACCGTCCGCCGGCCTGGGAGGCACCGTGGCGCTCTGCAGTACGTCGCCATCCATCGACCTGTTCCTTCAACTTGGTGGCAACCCCGATATCGGTGGGGTGTGGACCGATCCGAACGGGCAGGTCCATGGTGCGCAGTTCGATCCCGCTTCGGACCCGGCCGGGGTGTACACCTACACGGTGACCGGCACCGCCCCGTGCAGCGATGCCAGTGCGGCCCTGAACATCACGGTGGACCCCGAACCGGACGCCGGGCAGGGTGGCGCCTTCACCCTCTGTTCCACTTCCGGTGTGCTCGACCTCTTCGCGCAGCTGACGGGCACTCCTCAGGCCGGAGGTGGCTGGACCGACCCGAACGGATCGGCATTCGGAGGTCTCTTCACGCCCGGTGTCAGCATCGATGGGAACTACACCTACACGGTGGGCACAGGGCCGCCCTGCGGAACGGCGACCGCCACCTTGACGATCACCACGGAGATCGCTCCCGATGCCGGTGCGGATGCTGCCGTGGCCGTGTGTGCGGCCGGTGGGACCACCGACCTGTTCGGCATCCTTGGCGGCACACCGCAACCCGGAGGGCTCTGGACCGACCCGAACGGAACGGCCTTCTCCGGACCCTACGACCCCGTGCTGCATGACCCCGGCGCCTATACCTACACGATCAATGGCGGCACCGCCTGTCCGGCGGACGTGGCCACCGTGCAGGTGACAGAGGTGAACCAGCCCGATGCGGGAACCGATGTCACGGTGAGCCTGTGCGACGACCTGCCCTCGGCCGACCTCTTCCAACTGCTGGGGGGGGCGCCCGATCCCGGCGGCACCTGGACGGATCCCCTGGGCCAGGCGTGCTCCGGGGTGATCGCTCCCGGGACGGCCACGGCAGGCACCTACACGTACACGTTGAACGCACCCCCTCCCTGTAATCCGGCCTCGGCCGACGTGGACCTCACCCTCGTCCCCGCCCCGCCGACCGGACAGACCGCCACGCTGACCGTTTGCACCAGCTCCACACCGGTCGATCTGTTGCAGTTGTTCACCGGCCTGCCCAACAGCGGAAGCTGGACCGATCCGAACAACATGCCCATGAACGGCATGCTGGACCCCGCCACCGCCGCAGCAGGCACCTACACATACACCCTGGCCGCCAGTCCGCCCTGTGTGGACGGCACCCACACGGTGGCCGTCACCCTGCTGCCCCCTCCCGATGCCGGCACACCTGGCGCCCTCACCGTTTGTGCGGATGGGATGCCCGCATCGCTGTGGAACGCGCTCGGGGGCAGCCCGGACGCGGGTGGAGCCTGGACGGACCCGAACGGGATCACGCACGGCCCGGACTATGATCCGCCCAGCGATGGCCCGGGAGACTTCCTGTACGTAGTGGTCGGTGTTGGGCCCTGCACCTCGGATTCGGCCGTGGTCACTGTCTCCGAGGTGACACCGCCCGATCCGGGCATGAACGCAAGTACGGCGGTGTGTGCGGGGGACCCTCCTTTCGATCCCTTCAGCCTGTTGGGCGGCACGCCTGATGCGGGTGGGGCCTGGACCGGCCCGGGTGGTGCCTGGGTGTCGCCACCCATCGATCCGGCAAGTGCCGCAAGCGGACCCTACACGTACACGGCGGCGGGCACGGCACCGTGCCCGGCCGAACAAGCCGTGCTCACCTTGACGGTCGATGCGCTGCCCCAGGCCGGAAACGACGGCGCGATGCTGCTCTGTGCCTCGCAGCCTCCGGCCGATATGGCCCCGTTGCTGGGCGCCGCAGCCCAGGCCGGCGGCCAATGGACCTCACCGGACGGCACGCCCGTGACCTCGATCATCGATCCGGCGTCCGACAGCTCGGGCATCTACCAGTATGTCGTGCAGGGCCAAGGCATGTGCGTTGGAAGAGCCGATACGGCGCTGGTCGTCGTGGCCATTGCGGCGCAACCGGCCCTCATCGTCACCGCCATACCCACATCGGGCTGTGCGCCGCTCGCGGTCACCCTGATCCCGCAATTCGACAACGCTGTGCTGAGCCTTACCTGGCAACTGGGCGATGGGTCCGTGGTGGTGCAGAACGGTCCGGTGGACCATGTGTATGTGCAGCCGGGCACCTACGGCCCAACGGTGCAGTACACGGATACGGCCGGATGTCTGTGGGAGACCGCGGTCAACGCGCCGATCATCGCCCTGCCGCCGCCGAACGTGGGCGTGGAGCTCCGCCGGGGCGTGGTGCCGCTGGACGATGCGGTGGTGGAGGCCTGGCCGATCGGTGATGCGTGCAGCCATCACCTGTGGAGCGTGGATGGAAGTCCGGTCGATACGGCCGTCGTGCTCATCCACCGTTTCGTTCCACCGGTGGCGGGCCACCATCCAGTGTGCGTGCAGGCCACGGACAGCCTGGGTTGTACTGCGGATGCGTGCGCCTCGGTGCTCGTGGACGATGTGCTGATGGTGTACGTGCCCAACACGTTCACACCGAACGGGGATGGATACAACGACAGCTTCGTGCCCGTGCTGGTGGGTGCTGACCCGGAGGACTTCGGGTTCTGGATCTTCGACCGTTGGGGAGAGGAAGTGTTCCACGCGGATGAGCCCGGTGTACCCTGGACGGGCTCGATGAAAGGCTCGGACCTCCCTGCTCCGGATGGGGTGTACAGCTGGCGCATGAAGGTGAGGGACGCCTTCACGGCGGACCGAAGGGAGTACTTCGGTCACGTGACCCTGCTGAAATGACGAAGGCCCGGCTTGCCGGCCGGGCCTTCCTTCCAAGCAAGGCTCATCACTGCCGGACAAGCCTGCCCTGCGCCAGCGGATGACCATCCGCATCGAGCGCCATGATCTGATATACGCCCACGGGGACCATGTCCAAGGCGATCCGGCGCCCGGCGATGTCCACATCGAGCACGACCGCTCCTGTCAGGGCCACGATCCGGACCCTCCTGACCGCCTCGTGCGCGGTCGTGATGAAAACCTCATCCCGCGCAGGGTTCGGAGCGAAGCTGAACAGGTCCCTCCCCACCCGTTCGGCGGTGGCATTGGCTTGGTCACACACGTCACCGATCCCGTTCCCATCGGTGTCGGTCTGATCGGGGTTGGGGATCCAGGAGCAGTTGTCACACGCATCGCCGATGCCGTCCTGGTCGAAATCGAGCTGGTCGGGGTCATAAGCGTTAGGACAACTGTCCATGCAGTCCAGGAGTCCGTCCATATCGCTGTCGGGATCGGCGACAAGACCGGTGGTGCCTCCGGCGCACTGGCCGCACCCATCCACGTATGCCGTGCCACCGGGGATACCGGCGCAATCGTACTCCTGTCCCGCGCAGGTGCAATTGGCATCCCAGCTGTCGTTGCCCGTGTTGGGATCGCCATCATCGCAGGGGGTTCCCGGGAAGGCGGTTCCGTTCTGCACACCAGCGCAATCCACCATGAACAGGAAACCGAAGCAGTTGCAATCCGCATCCCAGGTATCGTCGTTGGTCATTGCATTGCCGTCGTTGCAGGGCGTGCCGGGCATGGCGCTGCCACCGGCCACACCCTGGCAGTCGATGGTCTGACCCGCGCAGTTGCAGTTGGTGTCCCAGGTGTCGTTCCCCGTGTTCGCGTTGCCGTCGTCGCAGCCCGTTCCCGGCAGGGCCG
>JACTMO010000068.1 GCA_014584605.1 Bacteroidota bacterium
TGCCCATCCAGCAGGCCTTCCAGAAGGATCGATCAGCAGTAGAACCAGCCAACATCCCGAATCAGTTGATTTTGTTCGACTTTTAACCGGACAGCAATGAACCGTGATGATGATCCAATCTGACCGTACGGAGGTGATGGAGGTAAGAGTGGTAAGAACGGTGAGAAAGGCTACTTCCATCTTCACTTTCTCACTTCTTCACCCTCGCACTTGCGCTCTCCGAAAGACAGGGGCGTCTTCGCCCACACCGTGAACCAATGCCCAACACCAACACCACCACCATCCTGCTGCCCGTGGAGCACATGGACAGCGAGCATTGCGCACTGATCGTGGACAAGGCCGTGGGCGGCGTGCCCGAGGTGCAGTCCCACCACGTGGAGCTGAACAACCGACAGGCCGTACTGGTGAGCGACAAACCCGTGGAGGCCGTGCGCCACGCGGTGAAGGCCGTGCGTGACAACGGCTATGGCGTGCCCACTCTCAAGCGCACCTTCCCCGTCACGGGTATGACCTGCGCCAGCTGCGTGGCCAGTGTGGAGAGCATGCTGCAGGCCACGCCGGGGGTGCTCAACGCCGTGGTGAACCTGGCCACCAACAGCGTGCTCGTGGAGTACGTGCCGGGCGTCACCGATGACCGCCGTATGCGCGCCGCCATCCAAAGCATCGGCTACGACCTGATCCTCGCCGACGAGACCGATGCCACCGCCGACCTCGAGCAGATCGCGCGCGAACGCATGTCTGACCTGAAGAAACGCCTCTGGGCCTCCATCGCGCTAAGCATCCCGCTGATGGTGGTGGGCATGGGCTTCATGCACGCGCCGTGGTCGCCGTGGGTGCAGTGGCTGCTGGCCACGCCCGTGGTGCTCGTCTTCGGCCGGCAGTTCTTCATCAACGCGTGGAAACAGGCGAAGCACCGCAGCGCCAACATGGACACGCTCGTGGCCCTCAGCACCGGCGTGGCGTATCTCTTCAGCGTGTTCAACACCGTGTGGCCAAGCTTCTGGACCAGCCGCGGGCTGGAGGCGCACGTGTACTTCGAGGCCGCCGCCGTGGTGATCACCTTCATCCTGCTGGGCAAGTTCCTGGAGGAACGCGCCAAGGCCGGCACCAGCAGCGCCATCAAGAAGCTCATGGGCCTGCGGCCGAACACCGTGCTGCGCGAAGGCCCTGACGGCCACACCACGGAAACGCCCATCGCCGAGGTGAACGTGGACGACATCCTGCTGGTCCGTCCCGGCGAGAGCATCGCCGTGGACGGCGTGGTGGTGGGCGGCTCCAGCTACGTGGACGAAAGCATGATCAGCGGCGAACCGGTGCCCGTGCTGAAGGAGACCGGCGCGTCCCTGCTCGCCGGCACCATCAACCAGAAAGGCAGCTTGCGCATGCGGGCGCAGAAGGTGGGCGCGGCCACGCTGCTGGCGCAGATCGTGCGCACCGTGCAGGAGGCGCAAGGCAGCAAGGCCCCCGTGCAGAAGCTCGTGGACAAGGTGGCCGCCGTCTTCGTGCCCATCGTCATCGGCATCGCGCTGCTCAGCGCCGTGGCGTGGTGGGTCCTCGGCGGCGAGCACGCCTTCACGCAAGGGCTGCTCGCGCTGGTCACCGTGCTGGTGATCGCCTGCCCCTGCGCGCTGGGCCTGGCCACGCCCACGGCCATCATGGCCGGCATGGGCAAGGGCGCCGAGAACGGCATCCTCATCAAGGACGCTGAAAGCCTGGAGCGCGCACGCAACATCACCGCCATCGTGCTGGACAAGACCGGCACCATCACCGAAGGCAAGCCCGCCGTGATCGAGGCCATCGGCCTGGACGATCAAGAGGCCGCTGCGGCCCTGCTCGCCATCGAATCGCATTCGGAGCACCCGCTGGCGGAGGCGGTGGTGCGGAAATTGCGCCCTCACCCCCGGCCCCTCTCCGAGGGAGAGGGGGGCAATTCCCCTCACCCCCGGCCCCTCTCCGAGGGAGAGGGGGGCAATTCCCACGTTGGCCACAGCGCACCTGTACTGTCGACCCAAGGGGTCGACGCGACAGGTGCTCCGGCCAGCCTCATCAGCTTTGAAAGCATCACCGGCAAAGGCGCCAAGGCCGTGATCGGCGCTACCACCTGGCTGGTAGGCAACCGCCGCCTGATGGAGGAAAGCGGCATCGCCATCACCGGCGAATGGCGCGACCATGAGCAACGTTGGCAAGCCGCCGCGCACACCGTGATCTGGCTCGCCGACGGCAAGCAGGTCCACGCCGCCGTCGCCATCGCCGACCGCATCAAGCCCTCTGCGAAGGCGGCCATCGCCAGGCTCAAGGCCAGCGGCATCAAGGTGTACATGCAGACCGGCGATGCGCGCCGCACCGCACAGGCCGTGGCCCGCGAAGTGGGCATCGACGACTTCCGCAGCGAGGTGCTGCCCAAGGACAAGGGCGCCTTCGTGGCCGGCCTCCAGCAGATGGGCCACGTGGTGGCCATGGTGGGCGACGGCATCAACGACAGCGAAGCCCTCGCCAAGGCCGACGTCGGCATCGCCATGGGCCAGGGCAGCGACATCGCCATGGACGTGGCGCGCATGACCCTCATCGGCAGCGACCTCCACAGCATCCCCAAGGCCATCGCCCTCTCGCGCCGCACCGTCGCCCTCATCCGCCAGAACCTCTTCTGGGCCTTCATCTACAACGTCATCGGCATCCCCATCGCCGCCGGCGCGCTCTACCCCGTCAACGGCTTCCTGCTCGACCCCATGATCGCCGGCGCCGCCATGGCCCTCAGCAGCGTGAGCGTGGTGAGCAACAGTTTGCGGTTGCGGTGGGTGAAGCTGTGAACGATCAGAGGATCAGATGATCAGAAAATGGAGGTACGTACGGGTTCACCGCAGGTGATGGCAAGGGCGGGGAGGAAATGGGGAAAGGTGCCAGTCTCGCTCAGCAGCGTTTCCTCGGTCCAGCCTACTTCTTTCCCTTCAACCGTTTTGTCGTTCTCAGCACCTGCTTCTGTTCGGAGGCCAGGCGGCGCTTCACTTTCTCCACATCCTCGGCAGCCGGCAGGTCCTCGGGCCTTACACCGCGTTTGAGGAGCATGCTGCGCACCTCCCGGTTGTTGTCCACATGCTCGCGCGTGATGGCACGGTCACCCTTCAGGTCCTTCTCCTGAACATTGTGGCTGGTGAGTTCCGTGGCGAAGTCCTTGGCCTTTATCGTGAGGGTGGGCAGGAAATCGGAGAGCGGCCGCTTGTCCGGCACACCGAGCCGCTGCTTCATGGCCTGGGTGCTGTTTCCGCCGAACAAGGCCCGGTCGCCTTCGTGCCGGATGTTGCCGAAGCTGCGTTCGTCCACGCCGCGCTCGAAGATGAGCCCGCTGAGCCGCCGCTCGGTCTGCTTGAGCTTCTCGCGGGCCACCACGCGGTCGCCCTCCTGCAGCCGCAGTTCGATCACCTCATGGCGGCGTGTCTGCACCGCGAAGTAGGTCTGCGCGAAGGCGATCTCCGTCTTGGCCGGGTCGCCGTTCTGCGCAATGAGGTAGCAGGCGTAGCGCGTCAGGGCGAAATCGTCTATGGACCGTTGGGCCCCGCTGCCGAGTTCGACCATCTTACTGACACCAGTAAAATGGTGCTCCGGGAGCTCCCCGGCGTTCGAGCATGCTTCACGCGCGCGTTCGATCACCTGCTGGAAGTTCTGCCAATTGGCATAGCCGAACATCGCCTGCAGCTCGCGGGCGCTCCAACACTCCACCTCGTCCAAGGTGCCACTGGCCGCCTCGAAGCGTTGCCAGAGTTCGTTGATGAGTTCCTTCTTCATGTGCCTCCCGCGATCGACGGATCCATCGTCGATCGCCGTTCCACAGTATACGCATTGCGGGGCTTGGCGATGGTTCGTGTTGAAAAATGCCTGGCGATGGGCCGGCAACTGTTCACGTGGCTGCTCGGCGGTCCCTTCGGCAGGCTGTCGCTGCGCCCCCTCACGCAATACTACCGTTCCTTAGTTTCGTCCGCCCCATGGCGTTCAACGAGAATACCCGCGTGAAGATCCCCGCGATCCTGCATCTGTGCAGGCTCGGCTACACGTACGTGCCGTTGCACCAGGCGAGGTGGGACCCCGACACCAACATATTCGCCGATATTTTCATGGAGAGCGTGGGGCGGCTGAACCCCGAGCTCACCACGGCCGAGGTGAAGCGTGCACTGGAGGATGTGATCCTGACACTGGACAACGAGGACCTCGGGCACGCGTTCTACACTAAGTTCACCTCGGCCTCGGGTGTGAAGCTGTTCGACTTCAACGACAGCCGCCGCAACAGCTACCACGTGGTCACGGAGCTCACGTGCAAGAACGGTGAGGATGAGTTCCGCCCGGACATCACCCTGTTGGTGAACGGCATGCCGCTGGCCTTCATCGAGGTGAAGAAGCCCAACAACCGCGACGGGGTGCTGGCCGAGCGCGACCGCATCGATGCGCGGTTCAGGAACACCAAGTTCCGGCGCTTCATCAACATCAGCCAGCTGCTGGTCTTCTCCAACAACATGGAGTACGACCCGGAGGACATCGAGCCCATCCAAGGGGCCTTCTATGCCACGGCATCCTACGGCAACGCGCACTTCAACCGCTTTCGCGAAGAGGAGGAGCCGGACCTGGCCAGCCTGCTGGCTCCGGAGGACAGCGCCTTGGAGGATGCGGTGCTGAAGGACAACAACCTCGCGGTGATCAAGCATTCGCCGGAGTTCCTCACCAACAAGGACCCGCGCACACCCACCAACCGCATCCTCACCAGCTTGTGCAGCAAGGCGCGGTTGTCCATGTTGCTCAAGTACGGCCTGGCCTATGTGCGCGGCGCCAAGGGTGTGGAGAAGCACATCATGCGCTACCCGCAGTTCTTCGCCACCAAGGCCATCGAGCGCAAGCTGGAGCAGGGGGTGAGGAAGGGCATCATCTGGCACACCCAGGGCAGCGGCAAAACGGCATTGGCCTACTACAACGTCCACTACCTCACGGATCATTTCCAGGCCAAGGGCGTGGTGCCCAAGTTCTTCTTCATCGTGGACCGGCTGGACCTGCTGAAACAGGCCCAGCGGGAGTTCACCTTGCGTGGCCTGAAGGTCCACGTGGTGAATTCACGGGAGGAGATGGTGCGTGACTTCAGCACGCCCGGTGCCGTACACAACGCGCGCGGCGAGCTTGAGATCACCGTGGTGAACATCCAGAAGTTCAAGGAGGAGACCGATGTGATCAAGGGAGGCGACTACGGCATCAGCACCCAGCGCGTGTTCTTCCTGGACGAGGTGCACCGCAGCTACGACCCCAAGGGCAGCTTCCTGGCCAACCTGGTGAACGCCGACCGCAACGCCATCATGATCGGCCTCACCGGCACCCCGCTCATCGGCGAGGACCGCCGCAGCAAGGACCTCTTCGGCGACTACATCCACAAATACTACTACAACCAGAGCATCGCCGATGGCTACACGCTGAAACTGATCCGCGAGGGCATCGAGACCAACTACAAGGTCCAGCTGAAGAAGACCCTGGAGGAACTGGAGATCCTGCGAGGCAGCGGCAACAGGAAGCTCGTGTACGCCCATGCCCGCTTCGTGGAGCCCATGCTGGACTACATCGTGGATGACTTCGTGAAGAGCCGCATCCGCATGGACGACCACACCATCGGCGGCATGGTGGTGTGCGACAGCAGCGAACAGGCCGAACGGTTGCTGGAGGTCTTCGTGGCGAAGTACCACCCGCGGATGCGCACCTTGGAGCCGGTGCCTGAGTATGCCATGGCCGCCGAGCCCGCCGCCAGCTACGGCGACTACACCGCCCGCCGCAAGCGCATGCTCACGGCCAGCCTCATCCTGCACGATGTGGGCGACAAGGAGGCGCGGGACGAGGAGGTGGAGAACTTCAAAGCGGGCAGGATCGACCTGCTCTTCGTATACAACATGCTGCTCACCGGCTTCGATGCGCCGCGCCTGAAGAAACTGTACCTGGCCCGCATGGTGAAGAGCCATAACCTGCTGCAGACCCTCACCCGCGTGAACCGCACCTACCGCGCCCACCGCTACGGCTACGTGGTGGACTTCGCGGACATCACCAAGGAGTTCGACGCCACCAACAAGGCCTACTTCGACGAGCTGCAGGCCGAACTGGGCGATGAGATGGGCACCTACAGCAGCCTCTTCAAGAGCAAGGAGGAGATCGAGGCCGAACTGGCCGACATCCAGGAGCGGCTGTTCCACTACGACCTCACCAACGCCGAGGTCTTCAGCCAACAGATCAGCCAGGTGCAGGACCGCAAGGAGGTGCTGGCCATCAAGAAGGCGCTGGAGAACGCCCGCAGCCTGTACAACCTGATGCGGCTGCTGGGCCACTACGACCTGGCGGAGAAGTTCGCCTTCCGCAAGCTGGCCCTGCTGCACAACGAGGCCACGCGCCACCTGGACCTGCTGAACCTGAAGGAGGCCGTGGCGCAGAACGTGGACGGCACCAATTTGCTGAACGTGGCGCTGGAGAACGTGCTCTTCCTCTTCCGCAAGGTGAGCGAGGACGAGATGGTGATCGCGGACGAGCTGAAGAACACCCTGCGCCGCACCCGCGAGGCCCTGGCCGCCAACTTCGACCCCAAGGACCCGGAGTTCATCAGCCTCTACGAGGAGTTGAAGCGCCTCTTCGACCGAAAGAACCTGGACGAGATCACCCAGGACGAGATGAAGGCCAACATCGGGGAACTGCGCAAGATCCACGACAAGGTGGCCGAGCTGAACCGCCGCAACGACCTGCTGAAGGCCAAGTATGAGCACGACCGCAAGTTCGCGGTGGTGCACAAGCGCATCCTGGAGCGTGGCGACATCAGCCGGCGCGAGAGCCAGGTGAACGCCCTGCTGATGGACGTGAAGCGCGAGGCTGATAAGCAGGTGAGCGGCAACAGCAAACTCCTGGCCAACGAGGCCTACTTCGGGCAGATGCTGATGAAGCTGGTAACCACCTCGCTGGACAAGCAGAAACTGGAGTGGGACCCCGCCGGTGCCGGTTTCATCAACGCCTGCGTGCTGCGCGAATACATGAACGAATACCACGGAAGAAGCCCATGGTAGCACAGGGCTCCAATAGCTGGACTGCTTCGTCGCAGGGCCTCCTCGCAGTGACGATCACAGAAGAAAGCGGGATCGCGCCTCGCGATCCCGCTTTCAGACCCGCACGTCATCGCGAGGCCGCATTCGGGCCGAAGCGATCCACACACCCGTCCGTCATCGCGAGCGAGTCTTCGAGCGAAGCGATCCAGCTCCCTTCACATGGACTGCTTCGTCATTCCTCTTCGCAGTGACGACCACTCACGTCATCGCGAGCGAGTCTTCGAGCGAAGCGATCCAGCTCCCTTCACATGGACTACTTCGTCATTCCTCCTCGCAGTGACGACCACTCACGTCATCGCGAGCGAGTCTTCGAGCGAAGCGATCCAAACAGTTGAGATCAACAGTCAATAGACCTGAAAAATGGAACGAGGCGGCTCGATCTACATCATGACCAACAAGAGGAACGGCACGCTTTACGTAGGCGTCACGAGCGACCTTATCGGCCGGGCATGGCAGCACCGCAACAAGGAGTATCCCGGTAGTTTCACAGCACGATATGGGCTGAACAGGCTCGTGTACCATGAGGATTTCCCGTTCATCGAAGAGGCCATTGCACGTGAGAAGCAGTTGAAGGGCGGAAGCAGAAGTAAGAAGATCGCATTGATCGAGGCCATGAATCCGGAATGGCGCGACCTCTACGAGGAACTGGTGAGAGAAGCTGAAGGCCGATGAACTCGTACGCATCTGACTGCTGGACTGCTTCGTCGCAGGGCCTCCTCGCAGTGACGGTCCCTTCGGAGAGCGGGAACGCGCCTCGCGCGTTCCCGCTCTCAAACCAAGTCGTCATCGCGAGGCCGCATTCGGGCCGAAGCGATCCATACATCCACGCGCTGGACTGCTTCGTCGCAGAGCCTCCTCGCAGTGACGCCCACTCACGTCATCGCGAGCGAGTCCCCGAGCGAAGCGATCCACGACCCCATCTACTGGACTGCTTCGTCGCAGAGCCTCCTCGCAGTGACGCCCACTCACGTCATCGCGAGCGAGTCCCCGAGCGAAGCGATCCAGCTCCTCGCTCATGGACTGCTTCGTCGCAGAGCCTCCTCGCAGTGACGAGTTCCTACGTCATCGCGAGCGGGTCTTCGAGCGAAGCGATCCATAACCCAATGAACACACCATGGTGACCGACTTCACCACCAAGACCAAGGCCCTGATCGACGACCTGAAGGCCGTGTGCGCCAGCTACGGGCTGGGCAACGACGGCAACGAATACAAGATCATCACCCAGGCCTTCCTCTACAAATTCCTCAACGACAAGTTCGCCCACGAGGTGAAGCAGCTGGATCCCAAGCTGGCCCAGGCCGCCGACTGGGAGAAGGTGGCGGCGACCTACAGTGAAAAGGACTACGCCAAGCTCTTGCACCGCCTGGGCCCCGATTGCGCCAGGCTGGAACGCGAGCACACGCTCACCCACCTCTACAACAACCAGAACAAGGAGGAGTTCCACAAGCTGTTCGACGATACGCTGCGCGCCATCGCCGTGCTCAACTCGGACATCTTCAGCGTGAAGGAGGAGACCGGCGAGAAGGTGATCCTCTTCGACCCCCTCAGCCAGTACATCAACAGCCCCGCCAAGCGCGACGACTTCTGCCGCGCCATCGTGAACAAGCTGGTGCCCTTCAGCTTCGAGGCCATCTTCACCCAAAAGTTCGACTTCTTCGCCACCATCTTCGAGTACCTGATCAAGGACTACAACAAGGACGGCGGCGGCAAGTACGCCGAGTACTACACCCCGCACGCCATCGCCAAGATCATGGCCGCCATCCTGGTGGACGGGCCCGTGCAGGACGTCACCTGCTACGACCCCGGCGCCGGCACCGGCCAGCTGCTGATGAGCCTGGCCCACGCCATCGGCGAGGACAAGTGCAGCCTCTATGCCCAGGACATCAGCCAGAAGAGCAGCAGCATGCTGCGCCTGAACCTGGTGCTGAACAACCTGGTGCACTCCATCCCCAACATCATCCAGGGCGATACCATCCGCCACCCCTACACGGGCGGCAACTGGCCGGAACGCTTCGACTACATCGTGAGCAACCCGCCCTTCAAGCTCGACTTCAGCGACCAACGGGACGAGTTGGACAGCAAGGCCAACAAGCAGCGCTTCTTCGCCGGCATCCCCAATGTGCCCAACAAGAAGAAGGACAGCATGGCCATTTACCTGCTCTTCATCCAGCACATCATGCATGCGCTGGGGCCCAAGGGCAAGGCCGCCATCGTGGTGCCCACCGGTTTCGTTACCGCGCAGAGCGGCATTGAGCGCAAGATCCGCGAGCAGCTGGTGGAACGCCGCATGCTGCGCGGCGTGGTGGGCATGCCCAGCAACATCTTCGCCACCACCGGCACCAACGTGAGCGTGCTTTTCCTGGACAAGGCCAACACCCAGGGCGACATCGTGCTGATGGACGCCAGCAAATTGGGCACCACCGTGAAGGAGGGCAAGAACCAGAAGACCCTGCTTTCGATGGAAGAGGAGGACCGCATCATCGGCACCTTCCGCCAGCACGAGGCCGTGGAGGACTTTTCCGTGGTGGTCTCCTATGAGGACATCAAGGCGAAGAACTACTCGTTCAGCGCGGGGCAGTACTTCGACGTGAGATTAGAACATGTTGAGCTAAGTCCGGAGCAGTTCACGGGGAAGATGTCCGCCCATCAAGCGAAATTGACCGACCTATTCAGTAGCTCAAAGAAGTTGGAATCAGCGATTAGTGAAGGGCTCGCCAAACTCGGCTACTATGGAGCTTAAGCCGATAGCTGAACTGGCTGATGTCATCACAGGCTTTCCCTTTGATGGCGCACGGTATGGCTCCGAGGGCATTCGGGTTGTGCGCGGCGAGAACGTGACGATCGGTGCTCTAAGATGGGACACGACGAAGTGCTGGAAGGACGAGTTCGAGCATGTTGAGTACTACTCTCTAAAGGCAGGTGATGTTGTGGTCGGTATGGATGGGTCCCGGGTGGGCCATAACCGTGCACGGGTTGAGGAGAGCGACCTACCTCTTCTTTTAGCGCAGCGTGTGGCATGCCTTCGTGCGAAGCCCGGGGTAGATCCCGCCTACCTCTATTACCTCTTCAAATCGGACCGGTTTCCGGAATACGTTGAACGCATCCAGACCGGCTCGACGGTCCCACATATCAGTAAGGACCAGATCGAGGCGTTTATGGTTCCGTGCCCCGATAAGAAGACACAGCAGAGTGTAGGTAGCGTTCTCTCCGCGCTGGACGCCAAGATCGCGCTGAACCAGCGGATCAACGCGGAGCTGGAGGGGCTGGCCAAGTTGCTGTACGACTACTGGTTCGTGCAGTTCGATTTCCCCATGAGCGCCGCGCAGGCCCGGCGCCTGGGCAAACCCCAGCTGGAAGGCAAGCCCTACAAGAGCAGCGGCGGGCCCATGGTACACAACGCCGCGCTGAAACGCGAGGTGCCGGAGGGGTGGGAGGTGGAACTACTCGATGCGTTCGGCGACTTCCGTAACGGAATCAACTATGATCCGAAAGAAGAGGGTGACACCGATGCTCGGATAATCAACGTTCGCAACATCAGCAGCTCAACGCTTTTTGTGAACAACAACGACCTAGACCGAATCAGGCTCAGAGGTTCAGCGGTGGATAAATACAAGGTTACGGATAGGACGATCCTTATAGCCCGTAGCGGAATTCCTGGGGGGTGGTCCGAAGAACCGAATACGAGCAGAGGGGGGTGATCAGGCTGGATGCGGGCATGGGTCATTTTGTGCATTTTATGCCCATTTCAGGGCCTTTTC
>JACTMO010000038.1 GCA_014584605.1 Bacteroidota bacterium
GCAACAAGCTCATCCATCGCGTGTGCGCAG
The DNA here is from genome assembly GCA_014584605.1 of Bacteroidota bacterium. Lineage (GTDB taxonomy): Bacteria > Bacteroidota > Bacteroidia > Flavobacteriales_F > PHOS-HE28 > PHOS-HE28. Next base: position 31 of record JACTMO010000038.1, read on the forward strand.
TCATCCGAAAAGGCGAGCCGTACGAGATACGAACACCCCTTGCACATGTCATAGAATAATCGCTCACGCACCCGTCGCGAATGATGATTGCGACCATTTCAATGATGCGCAGTACATTGCCGGAACAAACACCATTGCTCATGCGCCTCCTCTACTCTTTGGCCTTTGTCTCTCTCAGCATCGCCGCAAATGCTCAAGTGCCGAGCTACGTGCCAACGACCGGTCTCCTTGGATGGTGGCCATTCAACGGCAATGCCAATGACGAGAGCGGGAATGGGAATAATGGCACAGTCAATGGGGCGGTGTTGTCGCAGGATCGTTTCGGAACGCCGAACAGCGCCTTTACACTCAACGGGCTCAATCAAAATATTGACGGCAATATTGCAGGGATTTCGAGCATGGTATCATCCACACTTACGGCTTGGGTGAACTACACAGGAAATGCTGGAGGCCAGCCCTACGACCTGTACTTCCAATTCGGCACCTACGGCAATCACACATTTGCCTATGGCTACAACTACGGTGGACAGAATCTAGACCTCTACTCCCAATGCACAGGAGGCATTCCTTCGTATCCGGCCATCAACCTGAACAATGCATGGCACTTCATTGCTATCGTTGATTCCGTGGATGTGTCCCGGCTCTATGTTGATGGTGTGCTGCTCGCTTCAGGCGTAGGCGGCCCGCTCACGGATTGCTACCAAGGCAGTCCATACTTCCAGATCGGTGGCGGATCCGATAACCAGTGGGTGACTGGTGGAGTCGATGATATCGGGTTTTGGAACAGAGGGCTCACCGAACAGGAGGTGATGAACTTGTTCAACGGTCAAGTTCAACCTCCTTGTGTTTCGACGGAAGCGCTAACCATGGATGGCCTGGATACGAGCTATGAGACTACAGACGGTCCTGTGACCTTGACCGGAACCCCTCCCAACGGCGTCTTCCTTGGCCCTGGCGTTTCTGGTGCGTCGTTCGATCCGGGAGCAGCAGGTGTCGGAACTCATACCATCATCTATACCTATGTGGATGAGAATGGTTGCGTGAATTCCACCGGCCAATGCACGAGCGTTTCTCTTGGCATCGGAATCGGCGATGAGGACAACATGCCGCTCCAAGGCGTGCGCGTCTTCCCCAATCCCGCGGACGGTCTGTTCCATCTCGAACTGGAACTCCAAGGAATGGTATCCCTGTTAGTTATCGATAGTCGTGGCAGGCAGGTAATGAACCGAACGTTCATGGCTAATGGCAGCAAGACCCTTCAAGTGGTTGACTTGAGCCAAGAGGCTTCGGGAACCTATTCGCTACTGGTGAACACCGACCAAGGCTCTTCTCAACAGTTGCTAGTGAGGCAATGACAGCCCAATCGAGCACTTGCTCTCACGAGGGATATCTCAAAGGCTTGCTGAGTGCTTTGAACCTGGACCGGCTCTCGTTCATTGAGGCCGAAACAAGAGTCCCGTCATTCGAGGTACATCGAGTGATTCCCGACGCCGTATTCGGGGTCGATTGGGTTGTTGAGCTTGAGGCAAGAACAACAAAGCAAGTTCGTGGTGTGATAACCGATCTGATGATACACCCTCGAAGAAAGAAGATGCTAATTGTTCTAGTTGAGCCAACTCAATCGAGCAGCAGGACTGCACAGTCGGTCGAAGCACACCTCTATCAGGTGGTCTCAAGGTTAGGTCTGAATCTCGACGATTGGTGTATCATCGGTCTAAGCCGGAATCAAGCACGAGATGAGCATCTGAGTATTCTCGAAGAGCGCTTTGTCAAGGCAGGTATCCTTCTGGAAGAGGCTTGCTAAGGACTACGCTCGAACCGTTGCTACGTTGCAGTGTTTTATTAGGGCCGTTGGAAGGCACCTACGGCCACTCTACCTTTGCACACCCCACTACTTTAGAACGATTCCAAATAGTCGTTCTCGCACCATGCTGAAAATTCAGAACCTGCACGCCCGCATCGAGGGCAAGGACATTCTCAAGGGACTGAACCTTGAGGTCAAACCCGGCGAGGTCCATGCGATCATGGGACCGAATGGATCCGGAAAGAGCACGCTCGCGAACGTCCTCGCTGGACGTGAGGAGTATGAGGTCACCGAAGGTTCCGTGACCTACCTCGGTGAGGACCTACTGGAGCTGGCACCGGAGGAGCGCGCCTGGAAAGGCATCTTCCTCGCCTTCCAATACCCGGTGGAGATCCCCGGCGTGAGCAACATGACCTTCCTGCGCACCGCGCTGAACGAGACGCGCAAGGCCAACGGCCTGGAGGAGCTTGGCGGCAAGGACTTCCTGGCGCTGGTGCGCGAACGCGCCAAGTTCGTGGAGATGGACGCCGACCTGATGAACCGCAACCTCAACGTGGGCTTCAGCGGCGGCGAGAAGAAGCGCAACGAGATCTTCCAGATGGCGATGCTGCAGCCCAAGCTCGGCATCCTCGACGAGACCGACAGCGGCCTGGACATCGACGCGCTGCGCATCGTGGCCGGCGGCGTGAACAAACTGCGCTCCAAGGACAACGCCTTCATCGTGGTGACGCACTACCAGCGACTGCTGGACTACATCGTGCCCGACGTGGTGCACGTGATGGCCGATGGCCGCATCATCAAGAGCGGCCCGAAGGAGCTGGCGCTTGAGCTGGAGGCGAAGGGGTACGATTGGATCAAAGCAGAGACGGTGTAGCGTCGACCCACTGGGTCGACCCGAGATGATATGACGATGAACACCGCAATAATGACCGATCCGAAAGCAACGGTGCTGCCGTTGTTGGAAGGAAGCACCTGGCCCGGCGCCGCCGAAGCACTCGCCCAGGTGAACGCGCTGCCTGTCCCCACCAGCAAGACCGAAGCGTGGAAGTACACCCGCGTGGGCAGGCTGTTCAACCAGCCCTATGCCGCACCGAATGGCGATGTGAGCCCGGCGCTGCCCGCCCGCCTTCCCTTCGAGGCCACGCGCGTGGTCTTCGTGAACGGCCACTTCCGCGCGGACCTCAGTGACGACCTGAAAGGTCAGAAGGGTGTCGTCATCGACAGCCTGAAGCACCACCTGTCCCACGGCCCGGTGAAGGAGCACTACGGCACGCTGGCACCCACCAACGAGCGCCTCTTCACCGCCATGAACACCGCCGCCCCCATCGACGGCCTGATCCTGCTGGTGACCAAGGGTGTGAAGGTGAAGAAGCCGATCCACGTAATGCATGTCACCACGTGGGAGCGCCAGCTGGTGCAGCCGCGTGATCTCTTCATGTTGCATGAAGGTGCCGAGGCCGAAGTGATCATCGAGCACATCGCCCTCGATACGCCCGAGGCTTTCGTCAACAGCGTGCGCGAGTGCGTGGTGGGTGAAGGTGCGCGCCTCACGATCCACAAGCTGCAGCACGAGGTGAATGGTCCAGCGAACATCAGCTTCGACGGGGTGCGTGTGGCGGCGAAAGGCCACTACAGCATCAGCACCACGACACTGGATGGCGCACTGATCCGCAATGAGGTGAAGGTGTCGCTCGCCGGTCCGGAAGCGCATGCCGAACTGAACGGTGTGTACCTGCTGAACGGCACCACGCACTGCGACAACCACACCTACATCGGTCACGACGTGCCGGACTGCACCAGCGACGAGCTATACAAGGGCATCGTGGCGGGCAAGGGTACCAGCGTGTTCAACGGCAAGGTGTACGTGAAGCAGGACGCGCAGCGCACGCGGGCCTACCAGAGCAACGCCAACATCCTGCTGGGCGACGACGCCAAGGTGTACACCAAGCCCGAGCTGGAGATCTACGCCGACGACGTGAAGTGCAGCCACGGATGCACCATCGGCCGCCTGGATGAGAAGGGCCTGTTCTACTTGCGCAGCCGCGGGGTGAGCGAAGCCGAAGCGCGCAAGCTGATGGCCCATGCCTTCATCACCGAGGTGGTGGAGCGGGTGCAGAACGAGGAGTGGAAGGCGGTGTTGACAGAGTTGATCGACAACAAACTCGCGAAGCTGTAACCGCTGAAAGGCAATTGACCGCAGAGAGCGCGGAGGACGCAGAGAAATGCAGAATGCGATGGACCGAACGATCATCCATGCGAAGGGATTCTCTTCTGAGCTCCCTCTGCGTGCTCCGCGCCCTCTGCGGTTAACGTATTCGCATTCATGAAATCCACTGCGGTCAAATCAGTCTTCGATGTCGCCGAGATACGCGCGCAGTTCCCCATCCTGAAGGAGCTGGTACACGGCAGGCCGCTGGTGTACTTCGACAACGCCGCGACCAGCCAGAAGCCGCGCCGCGTGATCAAGGCCGAGAGCGCCTACTACGCCACGATCAACGCCAACGTGCACCGCGGTGTGCATACGCTGAGCACCAAGGCCACCGAGGCCCAGGAGGCCGCGCGCGAGACCATCCGCAGGCACATCAACGCGAAGCACGCGCACGAGGTGATCTTCACCAGTGGCACCACGGCGAGCCTGAACCTGGCAGCGTTCAGCCTGGGGCAGTTGCTGTTGAAGAAGGGCGATGAGGTGCTGATCTCCGGCATGGAGCACCACGCGAACATCGTCCCCTGGCAGATGGTGTGTGAGCGGTATGGCGCCACTTTGCGTGTAATCCCGATAACCTCCTCTGGTGAATGGGATCTTTCGATTGCTAATTCGCTGATCGCTGATTCCGCCGCGTGCAAGATCCTCGCGGTATCGCATGTCAGCAACACGCTGGGCACGATCAACCCGATCAAGGAGTTGATCGCCGAAGCGAAGAAGCGCGGCATCATCACCGTGGTGGACGGCGCGCAGGCCATCGCGCACCTGGACGTGGACGTACAGGACTTCGGCTGCGACCTCTATGCCTTCAGCGGGCACAAGGCTTACGGTCCCACGGGCACGGGCGTGCTTTATGGCCGCGAGGAACTGCTGGAGCGCATGCCCCCCTGGCAGGGCGGCGGCGAGATGATCGACGTTGTCACCTTCGCGAAGACCACCTACGCCAAGCTGCCCTTCAAGTTCGAGGCCGGCACGCCGCACATCGCCGGCATCATCGGGCTGGGTGAGGCATTTCGCTGGATGGAGGACTACGACAAGGCCGCCATGGCCGCGCACGAGCAAACGTTGTTGGAGCATGCGACCAAGGAGCTGCTCACCATCGATGGCCTGCGCATCATCGGTACGGCGAAAGAGAAGGTGGGCGTGATCAGCTTCGTGATCGATGGCGTACACCACTACGACCTCGGCACCCTGCTCGACCAGCAGGGCATCGCCGTGCGCACGGGCCACCACTGCACGCAGCCGCTGATGGAGCGCTTCGGCGTGAGCGGAACGACGCGGGCGAGCTTCGCTTGTTTCAATACGGAGGAGGAGATCGACTCAATGATATCCGCGACGAGGAAGGCTGTGAAGATGTTGCGATGAGTACGACCATGACATTGGCCCAAACCCAGCAGGAGCTCATCTCCGAGTTCGCCATGTTCTCCGACTGGCAGGACCGCTATGAGCACCTGATCGAGCTGGGGAAGGACCTGCCGCTGATCGCGCCGGAGCATAAAGTTGACGACAACCTGGTGCGCGGCTGCCAGAGCCGGGTGTGGTTGCACGCTTCACCCCGCAACGGCCACATCCACTTCACCGCCGACAGCGACGCCATGATCACCAAGGGTATCGTGGCGCTGCTGGTACGTGTGTTCAACGACCGCACGCCGCAGGAGATCCTCGGTGCATCCACGGAGTTCATCGATCGGATCGGTCTGCGTGCGCATCTGAGCCCGAACCGGGCCAACGGGTTGAGCGCGATGATCGACCAGATGAAGCGGTACGCCCTCGCTTATTCCGCAAAGCCATGAGTGGAATGCCATTGACCGGAACGGCGCAACGTACGCTGCGAATACGCAGTGCTTGCACGCGGATCGCGCTCATTGCGCCGTTGCGATCCAATTCCCGACGAGAGCCATGACCCACGATGAGAAACACGCCCTCGAAGAGAGCGTCATCAACTCGCTCAAGACCGTGTACGACCCGGAGATCCCCGTGGACGTTTACGAGCTGGGGTTGATCTACGACGTGGTCGTGCATGACGACGCCAGCGTGTACATCAAGATGACGTTGACCAGCCCGGCCTGTCCGGTGGCGGGGACATTGCCCGGCGAGGTGGAGCAGAAGGCGGCCGGTGTGCAGGGCGTGAAGAGCGCCAAGGTGGAGCTCACCTTCGAACCGCCGTGGGACCGCACGATGATGAGCGAGGCTGCGCAACTGGAACTGGGGTTCATGTGAGCTTAAGAATGCGATGAGAGACCCATGAAGAAAGACCGCCTAATTTCGATCACATCAAATCATGAACCGATGAGCACACGCTACTCCATCTTACCCGTCGCCCTGGTCTGCTTTTCGTCCTTGCATGCCCAACTGACCATCCTCACGCAATTCAACCCAGCGAACACCAGTGATCTGTGTGGCGTCGCATTCAACGCGCCGGACGGCGAGATCATGGTGATCGGCTGTTCGGCGAGCGTGATCGATCGCTACGCGGAGGATGGCACGTTCCTTTCCTCGGCTGATGTGATCGGTGAAGGGGCGAACGATGTGGACATCGATATGTCACCTGCGGACCTGGTGATGAACGGCACCTTCGTCGCGCAAGGCCAATTGCTGCTGGTGAACGGCGAGACCGACGAGGCCGAGATCTATGCCATCGACGAAGTGACCAATACGGTGATCGACACGTTGATCACCGGCTTCGGCGTAAGCCATGTCGTGGGCGGGTCCTATCACCCGCAGCGTGGGACTTTCTTCCTGGTGCAGGACAAGGTGCCCGGTGGTTTCCAAGCCGATCGGATCGCCGAAGTGGATGCGACGACGGGCGACACCATCCAAACCTTTTCCACCATGCCGCAATTCCAGGTGAACTATGGTGATCTTGACATTTCACCCGTGTCCGGGCATCTGTTCGTGGTGAGCAGTGATGAATCCACGATCGCGGAATTCACACCCGATGGCGTATTCATCACCGAGCATGCACTGCCAGTTGGGGTCAGCAACCTCAGCGGCATCGCGTTGGACAACGACCTCCAGGGCGCGTGGGTGTGCAACACGAGCGGGATGGTCTTCAAGCTCGGGAACTTCCCCATCAGCGTACCCGAGCTGGCCATCAACTCTATGGCGACTGTGCAGCCCAACCCGGCGAACGATCATGTGCTGGTGACGTTCATTGATGCTCCTTCTGGAGCGTTGTCCTTCACCTTGGTAGATGCCTTGGGCAGGTCCGTCGCCTCACCTGTCCTCAACCCCGCCCGCGGTAAAGGAGGAAGTGTGCTCGTGGACCTTGCTGGCGTCAGCACGGGCTGCTACACCTTGTTGCTGGCTGGGGATGGGATCCGCGAAGCCCACAGGCTGGTGGTCGAGCACTGAAGAACCATGGAGGAGATCATCAACAAGGTCGCCGCGAGCGGGATCCTTACCCTCGACCTGGAGGAGCTGTACCCGCAAGGCGAACGCGTGGTCTTCGACCTGAAGCCCTTGTTGTGGCAGGAGGTGGCCCTGAAGGAGGACGACCTGCGGACCTTTTGCAAGCAACATGACTGGGCGAGGTACAAGGGCATGTACGTGGGCGTACATTGCTCGGCCGATGCCATCGTCCCCACCTGGGCCTACATGCTGGTGGCCGCGCACCTGCAGCCCCATGCGACCCTTGTCACCCAGGGCGATCGGGACCAGCTGGAGCGCGCCATCTTCACCCGCTTCGTGCAGCAACTGGATGTGGAGCCGTACCGCAACGCACGTGTCGTGGTGAAGGGCTGCAGCAAGGTCGCGGTGCCGCTGAACGCCTACGTGGAGCTGACGGCGCGCCTGGTGCCGGTGGTACGATCGTTGATGTTCGGGGAGCCATGCAGCACCGTGCCCCTGTACAAGGTGCCCAAGGGATAGGCCCTACCTTCACGGTCGTGCGCGCCGTCACTTCCATCCTGCTCGCCCTGCTGGTCGTTGGAACCCGGGCCCAGGGCGTGCCGCGCGACCGGCAGGGCACCCCGATCGCGACCGGCGCCGCGCCCCCGGCCGTCCCCGCAGACACGAGCGGGATCCGCAGCGAGCACGGTTGGTTCCTGAGCCCGCGCGGCACGCTGCGCGTCCTGGTCCTTTTCGCCGAAGTGGTGTACGACAAGGAACCGGAACGGGACCCGCAGCCGGAAGGTGCCGACCATTGGCCCAAGGGGCATCTGCCCGTGTGGAAGGACGAGGTGTTCGACCCGCAGCCGCTGGCCGTGCCCCGGGCGATGGTGACGCGGTACTACCACGACATCAGTCTCGGGCGCTTCACCGTGCTGGGCGACCATGTGGACAGGCTGCTCCGCTTACGGCAGAGCGAGTATGGGAGCCTGCGCGGCGCCAACGACCTCAGCCGTGCGGCCGTGGCCGAAGCCAACAAGCTGGGCGCTCTGCGCACCGCGCACCGCCTGTCGGTGGCCGACTTCGACCTGTGGAAGGATGCCCGCACCGCCGGTGCCGCCAAGGAGGCCGGTCCCGACAGCCCGCACAGCTACGACCACGTGATGCTGATCGTGCGCAACAGCGGCCTCAGCCATGGCCAGGGCAGCACCGACCCCGGCAGCAGCGGGCCGCTCTTCGGCTACGAGAGCGACACGCAGAGCCGCTTCGGAGGCATGAACGCCCTGCCGTTCGAGATCCTCAAGCACGAGTTCAACCACCTGCTGCTGGGCGGCAACAACTTCCACAGCGGCGGGGGCAACGCCTCGCAGTTCCAGAGCCACTTCATCCCCCTGCAGGGCGGCCACAGCATGATGGGCGGCGCCAGCTGTGCGCTGCTCACGTGCAGCGGCTGGGACCGCGACCGGCTGGGCTGGCGTACCGACGGAGCGCCCTACCGCATCAATGCCCGCACCGTGGACGGCCGCTGGGCCGATGGCGACCTGAACCCCGCCGCAGGCGACACGGGCGTGTTCGTGCTGCGCGACTTCGTCACCACCGGCGATGCCCTCCGCCTCCATCTGCCAGGCCTGCCCGACAGCATCGACCAGCAGTGGCTGTGGCTGGAGAACCACCTCGGGGCCGGCCGGAACGGCAGCCCCACCGACCGCTTCCATTGGGAGGCCGACAGCCGATGCATCGCGCCGGTGGAGCCCGGGCTCTTCGCCCTGGTGCAGGTGGCCCACGAACAACGCTCCGGCCCCGACACTTACACGGGCCATGCGGACTACCTGCGCCCGCTGCCCGCCACCGGGCTGTTCGACCTGCAGCTCCGGGGCGACACCCTGCCTTCGGACTGCCCCTTCCCCGGCGGTCGCAGCATGCCCTTCTTCGCCGATGCGCCCGATGCGAACCCGCTGAGCGGCAACCACGAGCTGGAGCTGCCCGTGTACGACCGCAACGGCGACGGCCGGCTCGACCGGCGCGAGCACTACATCCCCGGCACACGCATCGCGGACGGGCGCAGCCAGGCACAGGCCGTGTTCTTCGGGCGTCCCGAGCAGGCCTTCCGCATGAGCGGCCAGCGCGTCATCGGCCTGTCCACCAACCCCTCCACCGCCAACATGATGACCCTGGTGAGCGCCGGGGGCAGGTCCATGTACAAGGGCCGCGCACCCGATGCACGGATGGTGGTGCTCAACGGCCTGCGCGTGGAAGTGCTGGCACAGGCGGCGGACGGTGCGGTCACCGTGCGCATCCGCAACGACGACAACCTGTTGGACCGCGATGTGCGCTGGTGCGCGGACAGCATCGTGCTGCCGCCGCTGCACGGCCGAGGCGGTACGGGGCTCACCGTGGAGGCCGACGCGCGCCTGCTGCTCGACCGATCGGGCACCCCCACCCGGGTGGACCGGCCCGAGGAGGCCCATGGCCGTACCTGGTTCAGCGCCGCCACACGCTTCGTCGTGACCACGGGCGCCACGCTGCACATCAGGTCCGGTGCCACCCTGGAACTGGTGCACGGCACCGAACTGCACGTGCTCCCCGGAGCCACCCTGCGGATGGAGGACGGCAGCAGCATGCGCACGGACCGCTCCTCCCGGATCGTGCTCCACGCGAACGCGGTGCTCGACCTGCCTGCGGAGATGCTCCGCCGCCTGGAGGTGCGAAAGGCGCTGGAACGGCGCTGAGCCTCAGTAGGCCCGCACGTTCTTGCCCTCGCGCCAGTTGATGAAGGCGCGCAGCGCCACACGGTCGCCGCCCGGCGTGGGATAATCCCCGGTGAAGTACCAGTCGCCCCGATGCCCCGGGCAGGCCGCGTGCAGGCCCTCGATGGTCTGGAAGAGGATGCGCACCTCGGCGTTGATGTCCGGCGGCGTCAGCAGTTCGGTGATCTTGGCGCTGAGCCGGTCGGCCGTGAAGGGGCGATAGATGTCCTTGACGTGGTTCACCTGGGCGCCGAGCGGCTTGTCCACATCGGCCATGCACCGGTCGTACACGTCGTCGATGATGTTCTCCTGCTTGGTCTCGCGCAGCAGGGCGATGGCCGCCTGGAAGGCCACCAGATCACCGAGCTTGGCCATGTCGATGCCGTAGCAGTCGGGATAGCGGATCTGCGGTGCGCTGCTGGCCACCACGATCCTCCTGGGCCCCAGGCGGTCCAGCATGCGCAGGATGCTCTGCCGCAAGGTGGTACCGCGCACGATGCTGTCGTCGATCACCACCAGATTGTCCTTGCCGGCCCGCACGCTGCCGTAAGTGATGTCGTACACGTGGGCCACCAGGTCGTCGCGGGCATCATCGCCGGTGATGAAGGTGCGCAGCTTGGCGTCCTTGATGGCCACCTTCTCCATCCGGGGGCGCAGGGCCAGGATGCGGGCCAGTGCCCCGGGGTCGGGCGAGGGTCCGAGCTCGCCGATGCGGCGGGCCTTGATGCGGTCCAGCGCCTCGCCCATGCCCCGCACCATGCCCAGGCAGGCCACCTCGGCGGTGTTGGGGATGAACGAGAGCACGGTGTTCTCCAGGTCGTGTTCCACGGCCTCCAGGATGGCCGGGCAGAGGGAACGGCCCAGGGCGATGCGCTCCTGGTACACGTCGCGATCGCTGCCCCGGCTGAAGTAGATGCGCTCGAAGGAGCACGAACGCTTTTCGCGCGGTTCACGCACCAGATGTTCGCCGTAGCTGCCGTCCTTGCGGATGATGAGCGCGTGGCCGGGGGTGAGCTCGCGCACGGCCTCGGTGGGCACATGGAACGCCGTCTGGATGGCGGGCCGCTCGCTGGCCACCACCACCACATCGTCGTCGGCATACCAGAAGGCCGGGCGGATGCCGTTGGGATCGCGCAGTACGAAGGCGTCCCCATGGCCGATCATGCCCGCCAGGGCATAGCCGCCATCGAAGTCCAGCGCACTGTTCACCAGGATCTGCCGCACGTCCAGCTTCTCGGCGATCACCTGGGTGATCTGTCGGTCGTTGTATCCGAGCTGGCGATGGATCTGCGCGATCCGGTCGTTCTCCACGTCCAGGAAGTGGCCGATCTTCTCCAGCACCGTCATGGTGTCGCTGCGCTCCTTGGGGTGCTGGCCGATGCTCACGAGCAAGTTGAACAGCTCGTCCACATTGGTCATGTTGAAGTTGCCGGCCACCACCAGGTTACGCGTGATCCAATTGCTGAGGCGGCGGCGCGGGTGGCAGTTCTCCAGGCTGTCCCGACCGAAGGTGGCATAGCGCAGATGGCCCAGGAGCACCTCGCCCAGGAAGGGCACGTTCGCCTTCAACCATTCGGGGTCGTCGGGGCGCACACCGGGCAGGCACAGGGCGTCCTCGTGGCTCTTGCGGATCCGTCCGAAGATCTTCTGGATGGCCTGCTTGTCGGTGCTGCGTTCGCGGTCGATGTACGGGGTGCCCGGCCGGGGATCCAGCTTGATGGAGGCCACCCCGGCACCGTCCTGGCCGCGGTTGTGCTGCTTCTCCATCAGGAGGAACATGCGCTGCAGACCATGGAAGGCCGTGCCGTGACGCTCGGCGTAGTGGGCCAGCGGCTTGCGGAGCCGGATGAGCGCGATGCCGCACTCGTGCTGGAGAACGTCGCTCATCGGCGGCGGGCCGGCCCGATGGGGACCGGTCCGCAAAGGTACGGTGCCCGTCGCGGCCGCTTCCCGGCCCATCCCCGCCCCTGCCCGCTCCAAGCAACCTCCGGGCGGTCCGGCCTGTCTCTTCGGCGTAATTTCGATCGCGTGCCCCCTCCGTTCCGGTCCATCCGTACCCTGTGCGGCGGGCTGGCCCTTGGCCTGCTCCCCTTGGGCGGGGTGCGGGGTGCGGAGGGAGTCACCTTCACGGAGAACCGTGGCCAATGGCCCGCGCAGGTGCTGTACCGGGCCCACATCCCGGGCGGGGCCCTCTTCGTGGAACGCGGAGCCCTCACCTTCGTGCTTTCCGAGGGCGGCGAACACCGCGGGCATGGACAGGCCGGGGACGCGGACGTGCATCGGCCCCACCGCGCACATGCCTACCGGGTGACCTTCGAGGGCGCCGACCCGGGCACCGGCGAGGGGCGCCAGGCGCTGCCGCACACCGAGCACTACTTCATCGGGAACGACCCGGCCCACTGGGGTGCCGATTGCGCCGTGTACCGGGAGGTGCTGGTGAAGGGGCTCTACCCGGGCATCGACCTGCGGGTGGACGGCAGCACGGGCCTCAAATACGACCTGCTGGTGGCCGCCGGCGCCGAACCGGGCCAGGTGCGCCTGCGGTACAGCGGCCAGGATGCACTGGCCGTTGAGCACGGCCGTCTGGTGGTGCGCACCAGCGTCGGCACCGTGGTGGAGGAGGCACCGGTCGCCTTCGGGCCCGGAGGGACCGTTCCCTGCCGTTACGCACTCCAGGAGGACCTGCTGCGGTTCGAGCTGCCCGATGGACATGACAGCCTGGCCTTGCTGGTGATCGACCCCACGCTGACCTTCGCCAGCTATTCGGGCAGCACGGCGGACAACTTCGGATTCACGGCCACCTACGATGCCGGTGGCAACCTCTACGGCGGGGGCATCGTGTTCGGCTTCGGCTACCCGGTGACGGTCGGGGCGCTCCAGCCCAACCACGCGGGCGGCACCATCGATGTGGGCATCAGCAAGTGGGACGCCACGGGCAGCACCCTGCTCTGGAGCACCTACCTGGGCGGTGCCGGCAACGAATCGCCCCACAGCATGGTGGTGAACGCCGCCGGGGAGCTCTTTGTGCTGGGCAGCACCGGATCGGCGGACTTCCCCACCACCGCAGGTTGTTACGACGGCAGCTTCGGCGGAGGTCCGTCGTTGAACTTCACCATCGGATACGGCTACAGCCACCTCAACGGGGTGGATGCCTTCGTGGCCCGCCTGAGCGCGGCCGGCAATGGTTTGCTGGGGGCCACCTACATCGGGGGCGCCGGGGCGGACGGCATCAACAACGCCGGCACCCTGGCCTACAACTATGGCGATTCGTTCCGGGGCGAGATCGCCCTGGACCCCAACGGGAACCCGGTGGTCGCCACCAGTACCGAGAGCGTCGGCCTGTCCGTATCGCCCGGCGCTCCCCAGCCGGCCTTCGGCGGCGGTCAGCAGGACGGCTACGTGTTCCGCCTCAACACCGGCCTCACAAGCCTGCTGTGGGCCACCTACCTGGGCGGCAGCGGCGATGACAGCGCTTTCGGCGTGCAGTTCGACCCCGCCGGGGAGGTCTTCGTCACCGGCGGCACCACCAGCACGGACCTGCCCATGGCCGGCACCCCATGGGATGGCGGCCACAACGGCGGGGTGGACGGCTTCATCATGCGCTACAACGCGACCGGCAACGCGCTGCTGGGCGCCACCTACCTGGGGACCTCTGCGTACGACCAGAGCTTCTTCGTGCAACTGGACACCGACGACGAGGTGTACGTGGTGGGTCAGACCCGGGGCAACTACCCCGTGACGCCGGGCAAGTACGCGAACCCCGGCAGCAGCCAGTTCATCCACAAGTTCGACCATGCGCTGGCCACTTCGCTCTGGAGCACCCGCATCGGCAGCGGCGCCGGCACCGAGGACATCGCCCCCTCGGCCTTTCTGGTGAGCGACTGTGGCCAGATCTACTTCTCGGGCTGGGGTGGTCTGGTGAACAACAACGGCGTGCCGAACCTCAGCACCACGGTGGGGCTACCCACCACCGCCGGCGCGTTCCAGGCCGGTACGGACGGCAGCGACTTCTACCTGATGGTGCTGGAGCCCGACGCCACGGGACTCAACTACGCCACCTTCTTCGGAGGCAACCAGAGCGCCGAGCACGTGGATGGTGGCACCAGCCGCTTCGACAAGGACGGCAACGTGTACCAGGCCGTCTGCGCGGGCTGCGGAGGGAACAACGACTTCCCCACCACGCCGGGGGCCTGGAGCAACACCAACAACAACTTCAACTGCAATCTTGGGGTCTTCAAGTTCGCCCTTTCCCGGGCGCTGGCCATCATCGCCATCGACGGGCCGCAGTACGTGTGCCACCCCGGCCAGGCCCAGTTCACCAACCTCAGCAACGGCGGCAACACCTACACTTGGTACTTCGGCGACGGCGCCACCAGCACGGACTTCGAACCGGCGCACACCTACGGCTCGCCCGGGACCTACACGGTGATGATGGTGCTGGAGGACAGCCTGGATTGCACCCCGCCGGACACCGCCTACGTGACCATCGAAGTGGTGGACCCGCTGGACGCAGCGGTGGACAGCGTTCCCACGGTATGCGCCGGGGGAAGCGTGCAACTGCAGGCCAGCGGAGGCACAAGCTACCTGTGGAGCCCGACCACCGGCCTCAGCGACCCCACGGTGCCCGACCCCGTGTCCACCCCGCCCGGCGACATCACCTACACGGTGCTGGTGACCGACCAATGCGGCACGGACAGCGCATCGGTGAACGTGGTGGTGGCCGACCCGGCCGGGTTCGCCGGACCGGACACGGTGATGTGCGCGGGCGACTCGGTGGCCATCAGCGCCAGCGGGGGCGCCACCTACAGCTGGAGCCCGCCCAACTTCGTGGACGACCCCACAAGCCCCGCACCGCTGGCCTTCCCTCCGGACACCACCCTGTTCACCATCACCATCGTCACGGCCGATGGATGCCAGGGAACAGACTCGGTGCTGGTGCTGGTCCAGTTCAACCCGCCCGAACCGACCTCGGCGGACACCGCCGTGTGCGAGGGCGGCAGCGTCCAGCTCCTGGTGAGCGGCGGCGACACCTACACGTGGTCGCCCGCACCGGGGATCGGGGTGCTCAACGTACCCGACCCGGTGGTGACCCCTACGGTGACCACCGACTACGTGGTGCTGGTGAGCAACACCTGCGGAAGCACACCGGACACGGTGACCGTGCTGGTGGTGGTGCCTCAGGCGGACGCCTGGCCCGACACGGTGGTCTGCAGCGCGGCGCCGGTGCCCCTCTTCGCCAGCGGCGGGGTGAGCTTCTCCTGGAGCCCATCCCAGGGCCTCGACAACGACACCAGCGCCAACCCCATCGCCATGGTCACCGTGCCCACGACCTTCACCGTGGTGGTCACGGACGCCCATGGATGCAGCGATACGGCCCAGGTGTCCATCGGCCTCCTGCCTCTGCCGGTCGTGAACGCGGGTCCCGACGTCGCGATCGACTACGGCGACGCCACCACCCTCATTGCCAGCGGCGAAGGGACCTTCGTGTGGGGCCCGGCGGATCTCGTGGAGAACGCGGACGGACGCCTGCTCACCGTGCGGCCGGAGACCACCACCTTGTACACCGTGCAGCTCACCGACAGCAACGGTTGCATGGCCGTGGACCAGGTGCTGGTGATCATCGACGGGGCGCTTTACGTGCCCAACACCTTCACGCCCAACACCGACGGCATCAACGACAGCTTCTTCGCCCTGGGCAAGGAGATCGACCGGTTCCGGATGATGGTCTTCAACCGGTGGGGCGAGCTGATCTTCGAGACGGATAGGCTCACCGGGAGCTGGGACGGGACCTACAACGGGGTGCTCTCACCGATCGACACATACGTCTGGCGGGTGGACTACACCGAGTTGAACGGCGAGGACCACACGCTCTTCGGTCATGTCAACCTGGTGCGTTGACCGGGCATGAAGCGCTGGCGGGGCAGGTCCAGCCAGCTGAGGGCCGCACCGCTCAGCAGCATCTCCTTGCGCGTATCGTCCCACGGCATGCTACGGACCAGGGTCCCGGGCTGCAACTCACCCAGCGGGAAGGGGTAGTCCGAGCCCATGGCCACGCGTTCGGCGCCGAGCATGGCCACCACCAGCTCCAGGATCGCCGGGTCGTGCACGAGGGCGTCGATCCAGAAACGGCCGAGGTAGTCCTTGGGCGGCACCCGGTTGTCCACGGCGCACAGGTCCGGGCGCACCTCGAAACCGTGTTGGATGCGGCCCAGCGTGGCGGGGAAGCTTCCCCCGCCGTGGGCGAAGGCCACGCGCAGGCGGGGCAGCCGCTCCAACATGCCGCTGAAGATCATGGACGCGATGGCCAGGGTGGTCTCCGCCGGCATGCCCACCAGCCAGGGCAGCCAGTATTTGTCCATCCGCTCCTTGCCCAGCATGTCCCATGGATGTACGAAAACGGCCATGCCCAGGGCTTCACAGGCCTGGAAGACCTCCAGGAAACGGGCATCCCCCAGGTTGATGCCTTCCACATGCGTGCCGATCTGGATGCCGCTGAGACCGATGGACCGGCAACGCTCCAGCTCCTGCAGGGCCAGGTCCGTGTCCTGCATGGGCAACGTGCCCAGGCCCACGAAACGGTGCGGCCAGCGGTCCACGATGCCGGCGATGTGGTCGTTGAGGAAGCGCGCCAGTTCCAGGGTGTCGTGCGCCCGCGCCCAGTAACTGAACATCACCGGCACGGTGCTGAGCACCTGCGCATGCACGCGCTGGCCGTCGCATTCGTCCAGCCGCACCAGCGGGTCCCAGCAGTTGGCCTGCACCTCGCGGAAGAACTTGTCGTCCATCATCATCCGCGCACAGCCCGGGCGGTGATGGTCCAGGTGGATGAAGCCCTTGTAGCCGAAGCGCGCCCCGAAGTCGGGGATGTGCTCCGGCAGGATGTGCGTGTGGATGTCGATGGCCAGCAGCTCGGCCATCACGTGAAACGGGGGTCGGTGGCCATCACATGTCCACAACGGCGGCAGGTGCGCAGGGCCTCGTTGCCGTAGAACTCCCGGAAGCGGGGCAGGAAGTCCTTCTCGATGTTGTGCAGCACGAACCGGTACTCATGCAACATGCTGTTGCACTTCTCGCAATACCACTGCAGGCCATCCAGCATCGGCCGGTCGTCGCGCTTGCACTCGATCACCAGGCCCACGGTGTCGGGGCCGCGGCGGGGCTGGTGCGGCACATTGGCCGGTAGCAGGAACATCTCGCCCTCTCGGATGGGGATGGTGACGGCCTTGCCGTCCTCCTGGATGCCCACCTCGATGTCGCCTTCGATCTGGTAGAAGAGCTCCTCGGTCTCGTTGAGGTGATAGTCCTTGCGCGCGTTGGGCCCGCCGACGATCATCACGATGTGATCACCGGCATCGGCATAAAGGTTCTTGTTGCCCACCGGCGGCTTCAACAGCTCGCGGTTGTCGGCGATCCATTGCTTGAGGTTGAAGGGGCGGCGAACGGCCATGGCGGAGGGTTGTTCCGCCGAAAGGTAGTGCCGGGCCGGGGAAGGGCCTGCCTCAGCGCCCGCGCTTCTCCACGCGGCCGGCCATCAGCAGCAGGGCGCCGTTGGTGCGCTGCATGCCCATGGTCCATTCGGGGTCCTGGGCGAACATGCCGGCACGCGCATCGTAGCGGATCAGGGCGAAGGGGAAATCAAGCTCATCGGTGCTCACCCCGTTGTACTTGGATCCGGCCAGCATGCCGATGTCCATCACCAGCGGTTCGAACACCACACCCGCGGTGGGCTCCGGGAAATGCGTGTCGATCTGCACCCGCTTGGGCACGAAGCCCGCTTTGCGGAACTCGATGCTGAAGTTGCGGCCCAGGGCCAGGCCCAGGGCGAACTTGCCGCTCTTGTCGGTGGTGAAGGTGCCCACCCGCTCGTTGTCGCGGTATGTGATCACCTCGCAGCCTTCCAACTTCTTTTCCCCGTCGGTGACGCGGCCCATGACGGGCAGCAGCCCCTCCTCTTCGGAAACAGGCTGGGCCTGCACCGGGCCGTTGGGCAGCGCTACCGCTGCCAGCAACGTGAACGCGACGATGGAACAGCTGGGGATGCAACGCATGGCACAGGGTGCTTGGCCCCCTGATACGTGCGTTCCGGCCCGATGGTTCCCGCCGTCAGTACAGCACACGCCGGACCAATGGGGCCCGTCCCTCACTGTCCAAACGGACCAGGAGGGTGCCCCGCGCCCGGCCGTTCAGCAGGATGCGCGTGTCGGTACCGGCCGGTGCACGTCCGCGGTGCAGCAACCGGCCCAGGGGATCCAGCACGGTGACCTGGGCCGCCGGGCCTGCCGCACCGATGCCGATCAGCAACGCCTCACCATCCATCCGCACCGTCCGGGGATCGGCCTGCGCATCGGTCATGCCCGTACAGAGCTCCACATACAACGAAACGTGGTTGTCGCTCAGCTCCACGCACAAGCCGTCGCTGTGCAGATTGTTCGTGGAACGCCCGGGTGCCAGCCCCGTCAGGTTCCCGTCCCAGCTCACGGCGTGGACCCGGTAGGTGCCGGTATGCAAGGTGTCCGCATCCAGCAGACCGCCAGGAAGCTCGGTAATGATGGTGTCGTTCACATCCGTCAGGATCAAGGTGGTGGGGGCGCTTCCCTGCGAATAGCTCACCAGTGTCAACGGGTCGGCCATCCCATCGGTGCATGTGGTGACGGTCGTGTCCCCCTGGTCGGTCTTCACCACACCGCCGTCGCACAACGGCTGGGGCATCGCCGCGCTGAGGCAGAGGCTGAAGGTGCCCGGGCTCCCGAAATCGGTGTTGGTGAAGACCCGGATCCGGTAGTTGGTACCGGGCACGGTGGGAATGGTGAATTGGAAGAGCGGCCACACCCCGCACACGAAAGAGGTGGCCAGGCAGCTGTCCGGCATCACTTCGATGCCCCAGTCGGTGATGGTCCCGGGCACGAGTTGCAGGAACACCTCGGAGTGGACGTCGCTGTTGAAGCTGTACCACACATCGGGGAAGGACAGTCCGTTGCCATCACAGGCCGGGAGGTCGCCGCCCCAGGTGGCCTGGCCGTTGTCACCCGGTACAGCCATCAACGGACATTCCAACAGGTCGTGGATGGCGAGGGGTTCCGGGAATGCGCAGCTGTCGTTGCCCGGCACTTGGGCCAGAACGGACAGGGCGGGCACGGCGGCCACCAGAAGTGCCAGGGAACGATGCATGGGGCGGGGTTTGTCCCCGCCAAGGTAGCCGCTCCAGCCGAAAGCCCTATCGCACCGTGATGCGGCGTTGCCAGCTGCCCTCGGCGGCCTCGCAACGGACCACATAGCCTCCCGGGGCAAGGCCGGTCAGGTCGAGCTGGTTCCCCGACCCAGGGGCCAGGGTCCGCCGCTCGGTGCGCAGCACACGTCCGGTGAGGTCCACCAGGCTCAGGCGTACAGCGGTCGCCGGGCCGTTCCAGCGCAGGTCCGCCTGGCCGCTGGCGGGGTCGGGGAAGACCGCGAAGGGGACCACCTCCTCCGGCCCACCGGTCGTTGTGGCGACATCGGCCCCGATGCACAGGTCGAAAGTGCCGCCCAGGCCGTACTGGGTGTTGGTGAACACGCGCACATAGTGGGGCGTGTTGGGGGTGGTGGGCACCGTGATCGGCCCGTTGGGGCTCGTGGCGCAGGCCACCTCGTTGCCGGCACAACCATCGTATACCGCCACCCCCCAGGCGCTAGCCGTCACCGGGTTCAAGGTCAGCTCCACCTGGGTATTGGCCCCCGGCTCAAAGATGTACCACACATCGAGGAATTCAAATGTGCTGGCGTCGCAGGATGGGTCCGCTCCGGACGCCGTGGCCGTGGTGGTGTATCCGGTGACCGCACCCGCAGGGCATCCGGCCAGGGGCACCACGTTGAAATAGGTGGCGTTGGCACACGCATCATTGTCCGGGACCGCCGCACATGCCGTTGCGCTGACGGTGATGTTGTACGCTCCCGTGGAGCCTGGCCCGAAGCGGCCCACCGGCAGGTAGTAGGTGCCCGCCGACAGACCCAGGAAACTGATCCGCGCGTTGTTGTCCACACAGTTGTACGCGCTCTGCGTGGTGAAGAGGGGCTGGTCCGCCGGGCAGCCTGGTGACAGGGCCAGGTACACCTCGTCGAAGGCGACCGCAGTGCCGCAATAGGTCACGGACACGTCGGCGCATTGGGAGAGGGTGAAGGCATGCCACACCTTGGCCACGCCGTCGTTCAGGGGGCTGAGGGGCGAGGCATCGGCCGTGGTCGTGGCCCCTACGGTGGTGCCCGTGAAGGGGAGGCTTCCTCCCAGGGGCAGGGCCACCGGGGTCACATTGCCGCAGAGGTCGTTCACCGGGCCGCCACCACCACCGGTCACACAGATGTTGAACCCGGGCGTGACGGCCTGTCCTCCGTACCAGTCGTACACCCGCACGTAGTAGGTGGTGCCCACGGTGAGGCCGCCCACGGTGAGGGTCTCGGTGGCGCCCAACAGCCCGCCATCGGCACAGGAAAGGGAGGTCGAGGAGGCACAAGTGCCGGTGCGCACATCGATCACCGGGTTCATGTTCGGTGCCGGTTCCACCACGATGGTGTGGCTGGCCGCCGTGGCCATGAAGCTGAACCAGACATCGTCGCTGGCATCGCCGGTCATGCCCGAGCAGGAAATGCCGGGCAGGGATCCGGAGGCGCCTTCGGTGGTGCTCGTCACCGGGGTGCAGACCGCGTTGGGCGTCAGCACGGTGGCACCCGGGCAGTCGTCGTTGGCCGGTGGCGGTGTGGCGCATGGCTGGCCCAGGAAGTGCACGGTATAGGCGCCCGAGCTTCCCGGTTCGTTGATCACCGGGAAGTAGTAGGTGCCCGGGGCCAGGTTCACGAAGGACAACGTGGCGTTGTTGTCGCCGCAACTGGTGAGGTCGAAGATGCCCGTATTGACGATGTTGTTGATCGGGCACCCGATCACCAGGTTGATGAACGTGTTGCCGAACGCGGGCGAGGTGCCGCAGAGGTCCACGGTCACGTCCATGCACTGGGCGATGGAGAAGGCCTCCCACACCTGCGCGGCGCCGAAGCCCACCTCATCCGTGGAACCCGCGCTGTTGCCCGTGCGCGTCTCCTGCACACCGGGGCTGAGGGCCACCACGGTGGCGCCGGTGCAAAGGTCGTTCGCCGGGGCTCCGCCCTGCGCCATCGCCGGTACGGCGGCGGCGAGGAACAGGAAGGCCAGGGCGGTGGTGGGAGCAGGCTGGGGCATGGTATCCGTGGGATCTCCGATCAATGGACGATGAAACGTTGCTCGGTGCGGCCCGATGGCGTGGTGGCGCGCAGGGTGTAGGCACCGGCGGCCAGGCCATCGACGGCCAGCGCATGCGAGGCGCCTTGAGCGATGCGGGCCCGGTCCACCAACACGGTACGGCCGGACATGTCCAGGACCTGCAGCACGAAGGTGGCGTCCCCGCCCGGGTTGCGCACGTTCAGCACACCGTGGGTCGGGTTCGGGAAGAGGCTCAGGCCCGGGGTGGTCGTTGCGGACAGGCCGGTGCTCAGGCAGTTCACACCGTCCACGACGATGGCGTAGGGGCCGATGGCGTTGTTGTTGGCGTCGAGCACCACGGGCAGCAGATAGGTGCCGGCGGCCAGTTGGAGGAAATAGTAGGTGAGGTTCTGGTCACCGCAGGCCGTGTCGTTGAAGGTGCTGAAGTACACCACCGAATCAGCCGGGCACGAGGTGGCCAGGAAGCCGAAGGCATTGGTCCAGGCAGGGTTCAGCCCGCAGTAGCTCACCGTCACGTCCATGCAGCTGTCGGTGCTGAAGGCGTGCCACACCACCGGGGCCAGGCTGAAGGGCGAGCCGCTCTCCCAGTCGCCCGTGGCGGTGGCACCGGTATTGTCGCCCGTGAAGGTCAGCGGCGCTCCGGGCTCCAGGGCCTGGGGCACGGCGTTGGCACAGCTGTCGTTGGGCGGGGTGTTGCTGCCCTGGCAGGCCTCGGCGGTCACCTGCAGGCTGTATGGGCCGATGGCGTTGTTGTTGGCATCCAGCACCACCGGCAGCAGATAGGTGCCCGGAGCCAGTTCCTCGAACACATAGGTGAGGTTGCCGTCGCCACAAGCGGTGTTGTTGAAGGTGCTGAACAGCACAATGGAATCAGCCGGGCAGCCCGTGGCCAGGAAACCGAAGGCATTGGTCCATGCCGGGTTCAGTCCGCAATAGCTCACCGTGACGGTGGCGCATTCCACCGTGCTGAACTTGTGCCACACCACCGGCGCACCGGCGAAGGGGCTACCCGGCACGAAGTCCGCCGTGGGCGTCGCGTTCGTGTTGTCGCCAACAAAGGCGAGGGTGTCGCCCGTGTTCAGCGGTACGGCGACGGCATCCGTGCACAGGTCGAAGTAGGTCGGCGCCGCCGCACAGGCCCGGGCCACCACGTCGATGGTGTAGGCGCCCACGGCATTGTTGTTGGCGTCCAGCAGCACCGGGATGTAGTAGGTGCCTGCGGCCAGTTCGGTGAACACATAGGTGCGGTTGCCGTCCGCGCACGTGGTGTCGTTGTAGGTGCTGAAGAAGACCACCGAGTCGGCCGGGCAGTCGGTGGCCAGGAAGCCGAAGCTGTTCTCCCACACCGGGTTCTGGCCGCAATAGCGCACCTCCACCGTGGCGCAGGTGGTGGTGGTGAAGGCATGCCACACCACGGGTGCGCCGCTGAACGGTGAACCCGCTGCGAAGTCGTTGGTGGCCGTGGCGTTGGTGTTATCACCGGTGTAGGTGAGGGTATCCCCCACCACCAGGGCATCGGCCGTTACCTGCGCGCACTGGTCGTTGGGCGGGGCCTGCGAACCACCGCATGCTGCGGCCGACACATGGATCACATACGGGCCGAAGGCGCTGCCCGGGGCGGTCCATACCGGATACAGGTAGGTGCCGGCCGGCAGGTTGTTGAAGTGCATCGTGGGATTCCCGTCCGCGCAGCTGTTGTACTCATACAGTTGCGTCACCACCAGAGCGTTCGTGGCCGGGCACGAGGTGGCCAGCACGTTCCAGAAGTCCGAGAACACCGAGGGCGATCCGCAATAGTCGATCGTGACATCGGCACAGGCCGTGGTGGTGAAGGCATGCCACATGACCGGGATGCCGAAACCCTCCAGGGTGGAGCCCGGCGCATAGTCCCCGGTGATGGTGGCCGCGCTGTTGTCGCCCGTCCAGGTGAGCGTGTTGCCGATGACCAGGGCATCGGTGACCACTTGGGCGCAGTCGTCCACCCCTTGTGCATGGGTGCGGGAGAGACCGGCGAGGGCGAGGGCGGCCAGGAAGGTGCTGCGGAGCGGAGCGTAACGTAGCGTCATGTCAACAGGATATGGTTCGTGGGAAGGTGGGCAAAGATGGCCCGGCGAAAGGGCGAGCGGGAGGAAAAGGCGCCGGTGGTTATCAACATCCGGACGGGCATGGCTCGACCGCCGCGGTTACTTTTGGCCGACCATGACCGTTCCCGATCTGCAGGGTCAGCGCGCCCTGGTCTGTGGCGCCACCCAGGGCATCGGCCGTGCGGTGGCCATGGCGCTGGCGGCACAGGGCGCGTGCGTCACCCTGCTGGCGCGCAAGGCCCAGGCCCTGGACCAGGTGGTGGCGGCCCTTCCGGGCCAGGGGCATCGGGCCCTGCCCGCCGACCTTGGCGACACCGGAGCGCTGGAACAGGCGGTGCGGCGTGTACGGGCCGAAGGGCCCATCACCGTGCTGGTGAACAATGCCGGCGGGCCCTCCCCCGGTCCGGTCCATCTGGCGGAACTGCCGCAGTTCGAACTGGCCTTCCGCCAGCACCTTTTCGCCTTCCACACCCTGGTGACCCAGCTGCTGCCGGGCATGCGCGAGGCCGGATACGGCCGCATCATCAACATCATCAGCACCAGCGTCAAGCAGCCGCTTCCCGACCTGGGGGTGAGCAACACGGTGCGTGCGGCGGTGGCCAACTGGGCCAAGACGATGGCCAACGAGCTGGGTCCGTGGAACATCACGGTGAACAACGTGCTGCCCGGGGCCACGGCCACCGAGCGGCTGGAGGCGATCATCCGGGCCAAGGCCGGGCGCACGGGCCGGAGCGCCGAGGAGGTGGCCGCGCACATGAGGGCCGAGATCCCCCTTCGCCGGTTCGCACACCCCGAGGAGGTGGCGGCGGCCGTGGCCTTCCTGGCGGGCCCGGGCGGCTCCTACATCTCGGGCATCAACCTGCCGGTGGACGGTGGGCGCACGGCTTGCCTGTGATCACTGCGGGTCGCGGGCCGACAGGCGGAACCCCTGCCCGTGGATGTTGATGATCTCCACCTCGGGATCATCCCGCAGGTACTTGCGCAGCTTGGCGATATAAACGTCCATGCTGCGGCCGTTGAAGTAGTTGTCGTCGCCCCAGATCTCGCGCAGGGCGTGCCTCCGCTCCAGCAGCCCGTTGCGGTGCAGGCACAGCAGGCGAAGCAGCTCGTGCTCCTTGGTGGTGAGCTTGCGCTCGTCCTCTCCGCGCTTCAGCAGTTGCTTGCGCACATCGAAGGTGTAGCTGCCGATGGTGAAGGACCGCAGTTCCTCCTCGGCGCTCACCAGGCCCGAGCTTCGCCGCAACACCGCCTGCACCCGCAGCACCAGCTCCTCCATGCTGAACGGTTTGGTGAGGTAGTCGTCCGCACCGGCCAGGAATCCCTGGATGGTGTCCTGTTTCATGCTCTTGGCCGTCAGGAAGATGATCGGCACCTTGGGGTCGGTGCGCCGCACTTCGCGGGCCAGTGTGAACCCGTCCTTCACAGGCATCATCACGTCCAGCAGCAGCAGGTCGTAACGGCCTTGGGCGTGAGCCTTCAGACCGGCCTCCCCGTCCGCGCGCAGGTCGGCCTCGAAGCCCTTGGCGCGCAGGTATTCCGTGAGCAGGAGGCCCAGGTTGGGGTCATCTTCGACCACCAGGAGCTTGGGTGCCGGTACCATGTTCAAAAGGGATCAGGACGGTGAAGGTGCTGCCCTGCCCGGGTTCGCTGGCCACCTGGATGCGGCCGCCGTGGCGCAGCACCACGGCACGCACATAGCTAAGGCCCAGGCCGAAGCCCTTCACGTTGTGGACATTGCCCGTGGGCACACGGTAGAGCTTGTCGAAGATGCGCCGCTGCTCGGCGCGCGGAATGCCGATGCCGTTGTCCTGCACGGCCACCGTGATGCCGTGATGGTCGCTCTCGGTGTGCACCCGGACCCGGGGTTCGCGCGCCGCATACTTGATGGCGTTGTCGATCAGGTTCTGCAGCACGTTGGTCAGATGGATGCGGTCGCCCTGCACCCGGTGCAGCGCCGCCCCGAGGGACAGTTCGATGCCACCGCCACGCCGCTCGGCCTGCATGCGCATGTTGCGCACCACATCGTCGATCAGCGCGTGCAGGTCCAGGTCCACGGGCCGGATCCGCATCTGGCCGCTGTCCTCCACGGCGCTCTGCAGCACGTTCTCCACCAGTACGCCCAGCCGCTTGTTCTCCTCGCGGATCATGTTCACGAACGTGCGCGTCTGCTGCTCGGTATGGGGCATGGAGGGGTCGTTCAGGGCTTCGCAGGCCAGGGCGATGGTGCTGATGGGCGTTTTCAGCTCGTGGGTGAGGTTGTTCACCAGGTCGTTCTTGATGTCGCTGATGCGTTTCTGCCGGTGCACCGTGCGCAGGATGATGGCCAGCACGGCCACGATCACCAGTAGGAAGGCCGCGGACATCAACAGCATGGGGCGGATCGCGGCCCGCACCATCCTTTCCTGGCCGGGCACCACCACGTGCAGCCGCAGGCCGCCCCCCCGGGGGTCGTTGCGGAAGAGCGGGACCGAATGCGGGGAGGCGGCCAGCGCACGGACATCGGCGCCCGGGGAGACCGCCAGCACCTGTCCTTGCGGACCGAGCACAGCGTGATGTACCGGGCTGCTGATGCCGCGCATCCGCAGCTCCTCCACCAACAGCGAATCCAGCAGAGGCGCCGGCACACGTTCCTCCAGGGGGCGCGTCTCCTCCTGGGCGATCAGCCCCCACAGCATGTCGGCCACCACATCGTCCGGTCCGGCCGGAGCATCGATCACCGCCAGGCTGTCGCTGCGGCGCAGACGGTCGAATCCCTCATGCCCGCGCAAGCGGTCCATGGCCTCCCGGCGCTCCAGGCGCTCGCCCACGGCGATCAGCGCATGGTCCACGCTCCGGCCCAGCTGCACATCCTTCAGGTCCATCGACTCGCCGATCCACCGCACCTGGATGGCCACCAGGCCCACGAGCGCAAGGGTGATGGCCAGCGTCAAGCCCAGGATCCACCGCTCGTTCACGGTCCGAAAGCTACCCGGGCGGACACGGCGACAAAGGGGGGGTTAACGTTCTTTAACGGCGATCAACACGTCGTTAACATTCGACGCGATAAAGGCCGTATAGGTTCGCGGCACCGGAGCCCCTCACCATGCGACCGACGCCCGCCCTCTGGCTGCTTTGTGCAGGGCTTGCCCTGTGCAGCCTGCTCCCGGTCCATGGGGCCACACCTTTCCGATACCCGACCCGACCCAAGTCCGCACAGCCGGGGGTCGCGAACAATACCACACCCAAGGCCCGCCCTGCGGTGGCTCCCCGGCCAACCGCTCGGCGTGCCGCGAGCGCATCGACCATGCTTGTCATCGAGTAGGTTCGTTCAATGACAGCGCAACAAGGGGCTGGGAGGCTTCCACATCGTGGAGGCCTTCCGGCTTTGGGGGCCGCAACGCGGCCATGCCGTTACCTTCGGCACCAGGCATGGTGACGATCCAGAACCATATCGGTGGGCGCTTCGTGCCCGCCCACAGCGGGGCCACCCTGCCGGTACATGCTCCTGCCACGGGCCAGGTGTTCGCGACCGCACCGGACAGCGATGCGCGCGATGTGGACGATGCCGTGGCCGCCGCACAAGGGGCCCGCGCCGGGTGGTGGGCCCTGGGGCGTGAGGGCCGGAGCAAGGCGTTGCTGCGGGTGGCCGCGCGGGTGGAGCGCGAGCTGGACCGCTTCGCGCTGGCCGAGTCGCAGGACAACGGCAAGCCGGTGAAGCTGGCCCGCGAGGTGGACATCCCGCGCGCGGTGGCCAACCTGCGCTTCTTCGCCACGGCCATCCTGCACCAGCAGAGCGAGGCGCACCTGATGGACGAGGTGGCGCTGAACTACACCGACCGCCAGCCGGTGGGCGTGGCCGGATGCATCAGCCCGTGGAACCTGCCGCTGTACCTGTTCACCTGGAAGGTCGCCCCTGCCCTGGCCGCGGGATGCACGGTGGTGGCCAAACCCTCGGAGGTGACCCCGCTGACGGCGCATCTGCTGGCCGAGACCTGGGCCGCCGAAGCACTGCCCTCCGGCGTGCTCAACGTGGTGCATGGCCTGGGCGCCAAGGTGGGCGCGGCCATCAGCGCACATCCGGGCATTCCCGCCATCTCCTTCACGGGCGGCACTCGCACCGGTGCCGAGATCGCCCGCACCGCCGCACCGCTGTTCAAGAAGCTCAGCCTGGAGCTGGGCGGCAAGAATCCCGTGGTGGTCTTCGAGGACTGCGACTTCGACCGCATGCTGGCCACCACGCTGCGGTCCTCGTTCCGCAACCAGGGGCAGATCTGCCTGTGCGGTTCGCGCATCCTGGTGGCCCGAGGCCTTTACGACCGGTTCCGTGCGGCCTTCGTGGAGAAGGCCGGCGCGCTGCGCGTGGGCGATCCGGCCGACCCCGCCACCGACCTGGGCGCGTTGGTGAGCGAAGCCCACCTGGAAAAGGTGCTCGGACATGTGGCCCTGGCGCGGGAAGAAGGCGGCACGGTGCTGTGCGGCGGTGAACGGGTACGGCTGCCGGGCGCGCTCGCCGGAGGCTGGTACATGCAGCCCACCGTGATCGAGGGGCTGGGCCCGCAGTGCCGCACCAACCAGGAGGAGATCTTCGGACCGGTGGTCACCCTGCAACCCTTCGACGACGAGGCCGGGGCCCTGGCCCTGGCCAACGCGACCCCCTACGGGCTGGCCGGCGTGGTGTGGACGCGCGACGTGCAGCGCGCACACCGCGTGGCACGCGGCATACAGGCGGGGATCGTGTGGGTGAACAGCTGGATGGTGCGCGACCTGCGCACGCCCTTCGGCGGCACCAAGCAGAGCGGCGTGGGGCGCGAGGGCGGCTGGGAGGCGCTGCGGTTCTTCACCGAGGCGAAGAACGTGTGCGTGCGCTGGTGAACGCCGCATCCCTGCGGGCACCCTCCTTCATCCCATTGGTGAAGAACCAGCCGAATCGTTGATCGAACCAGGTCTCGAAGCGTTCGAGGGCATGGAAGAGCGCGGTGAACATCGGGGCGGTGTTGATGCCGTATGGATAACTGACCTGCCCCGGCAGGAATTGTGCCAGTGGGGACAATACGCGCCGAACGGTGGCCGGCGGTTCAGCAACGGGCCTCCAGCCACACGAACGAAAGGGCGTTCTCCAAAGGCAGGGTGCCTGCGGTGAGCCCTCCGCCCGAGCGCACCGCCAGCTCCAGCAGGCCCGCGCCGGCCGGGTCACCGCCCTGCAACGCGGCCCGGTAGCGGCGCTGCAGACCGAGGGCCGAAGCCCGCCCGAGGGCACCGACGGAATCCATCAGGCCCTGTGCCTTCGCCTCCGCGAAGGTGGCCCCCACGCCCACGTACCGGCCTCCGGTCACCGGTCGTCGCACGGCCAACAGCACAGGCCCGGAGCGCTCGGCCATCGTTTCTTCGATGAGCTGGGTGGCGGCCAGCAGGCAGCTGTGCAACGGGTCCCCGTCCGGCCCAGGGTCGTGCGCCAGTCCCACCATGGCCGAGAGCTGTGCGGCGGAGGGGTCGCCGTGCAAGGCAGCCGCCAGCCCCAGGTCCTGTTGTGCCTTGAACAGTTCGGCCACGCTGCCCATGGGCCAGGGAACGGCCTCCCCCAGGACCGCCTGCAAGGTGAACCGATGCCGGCCCGCGTCCAACGGCTCCAGCATAAAGGCGGGATCGTGGCCGCTGCGACGCGCCATTTCGATGAGACCCAGCCCCGCGCCGCCCTTGGCCGTGGAGGCATTGGCCTGCAGCACGCTGAGGAAGAGCGCCTTCAACACCTCGGGCGACTTGCCGATCACCTTGTCCAGCGCGGCGCGCAACGCCGACAGGTCCGCATCGGCCACAGGGTTCCTGCTGATCACCTGCTGTCCACCGGGCACCGAGCGGAAAAGGAAGCTGCTCTCACCCTCGTCGCCTTCGGCCTGCGGCCGATGCCGGATGATGTTCTGAAAAGCCTCCACCAGCACGAAGGCCAGCCGTGCCTGCATCCCCTTGGACAAGCCTTGGCGCTCCGCCACGGCCTCGGCCATTTCGATCAGACGGGCGGTCTGCGCGTCGCGGAACGGGTCGCCCAGGAGGAGGGCAAAGGCGCTGCCGACCAAGGCCCGCTGCAGGCTGTACGCATGGTGGACCTCCATGGGCCGGTGCGCTCAAAGATAGAAGCCCTTCCGAACGGGGTGCGGCGCCGGATAACTTGCGGCCCTCATGCGGGCGGCGCAACGCAAGGACGTGCTGGAGCAGGCCCGGCTGCATGTGCGGCGGCACTTCAGCAAGCACATCGGCCCGCGTTTCCGGTTCCACGACCTCGAGCACACGCTGGCGGTGACGCGCACGGCGCTGGAGATCGGGCGGGCGCACCGGCTGGGCGAGGCCGATCTGTGGGCCCTGGAGCTCGCAGCGCTGTTCCACGACACCGGCTATGCGCGGGCCTACGCCGGGCATGAGCTGCAGAGCGTGCGGCTGGCGACGGCCTTTCTGCGCGGCAAGGGTGTTCCGGACGGTCAGGTACGGCGCATCGGGTCCCTGATCGCCGCCACCCGCATGGGCGAGCGACCGCGGACCCTGCTGCACCGCATTCTGCGCGATGCCGACAGCGCCAAGGCGGGCCAGGCCGATTTCGAAGAGCATGGCGCCCGGCTGAAACAGGAGCTGGAGGCCGTGACCGGGCGCAGCATCAAGCGGAGCACCTGGGCCAACGAGAACCTGGCGTACCTGGAGGCGCACCGCTTCCACACCGCATACGCCGAAAGGCGCTTCGGGGCCCAGAAGCGCATGAACCTGGCGCTGGCGCGCCAGCGGTCGCAGCAGGGGCTCACACCCGCCCCACAGGTGCTGGACGACCCGTTCTACGACCGCGACCTCAGCTGGCTGGCCTTCAACGACCGCGTGCTGCAGGAAGCCAGCGACCCGCGCGTACCGCTGCTGGAGCGCATCAAGTTCCTGGCCATATACAGCAGCAACCTGGACGAGTTCTACCGCGTGAGGGTGGCCTCGCTGCGCTCCCTGGCCAAACTGGGCAAACGCGACCGCACGGCCCTCGGTGTCACCACCGAGGCGCTCATCGCCCGGATCAACCGTACGGCCCTGCGCCAGCAACGCCAGTTCGGTCGGCTGTACCGTCGCATCCTGCTGCCCGCCCTGGCGCGGCACGGCATCCGCATCCTCCCCGTGGACGGGATGGACAAGCGCCAGCACGCCTTTGTGCTCCAGATGTTCGCCACCCGCGTGGTGCCGCTGTTGCAGACCGCGGAGGTGCGCGTGGGCAATGCGCTGTTCATCGAGGACCGCAAGCTGTACCTGGTGTGCAGGCTGCGGCCGCAGGGCAAGGGCAAGCGCCTGGAACGGCTGGTGCTGCTGAACGTGCCCAGCGACGCCCTGGGCCGTTTCGTCGTGCTGCCCTCGGCCCGGCGACAGACCGCGCTGCTCTTCCTGGACGATGTGCTGCGCCTCGGGCTGCGGACCTATTTCGCCGGTTACGAGCTGGTGGACAGCTATGCCGTCAAGCTGAGCCGCGATGCGGACCTCTACCTGGAGGAGGAGTTCGGCGAGCGCGTGGTGGACAAGGTGCGGCGCAGCCTGCGCAAGCGTTCCACCGGGGTGCCCAGCAGGTTCCTCTACGACGAGCGCATGCCCCGCAGCGTGCGCAAGGCCATGCGGGCGTTGTTGGGGCTCAAGGGCCCCGACCTGGTGGCCGGCGGTCGCTACCATCATTTCAGCGACCTCATGGCGCTGCCGGTGAGCGGTCATGCCACGTTGCACGACCCGCCACGACCGCCGCTGCCCCGGCCTGGCCCCACCGCACGACGGCGGCTCTTCGACCGCATCGCCACAGGCGACCTGCTCCTGCACTTCCCGTACCACGACTTCGGGGTGGTGATCGACTGGTTGCGGCAGGCCGCCCGGGACCCCGGGGTACGGCGCATCGCCATCACGCTCTACCGGGTGGCCGAACGGTCGC
Organism: Bacteroidota bacterium; assembly: GCA_014584605.1. Lineage (GTDB taxonomy): Bacteria > Bacteroidota > Bacteroidia > Flavobacteriales_F > PHOS-HE28 > PHOS-HE28. The sequence continues at coordinate 31,332 of JACTMO010000038.1, forward strand.
AGGTCGGCGAGGCCTTGTTGGAGGCGCTGAAGGCCGGCAAGGAGGTCACCGTGTTCGTGGAGGTGCAGGCCCGCTTCGACGAACGGTCCAACCTGCAGTGGGGCGAGCGGCTGGAGGCCGCCGGGGCGCGGGTGCTGTACAGTCTCGAGGGGCTCAAGGTCCACGGCAAGCTCTGCCTGGTGGAACGACGCGAAGGGCGGCAGCTGCGGCGCTATGCCTACCTGGGCACGGGCAACTTCCACGAGGGCACCGCCCGGCGCTATGCGGACTGCGCCCTGCTCACTGCGGACCCGGAGCTGTGCCGGGAAGTGGCCGAAGTGTTCCATCACCTGGCCGACCGTCGGCACACGCCCTTGCTGAAACACCTGTTGATGGCACCCACCGGGCTGCGCAGCGGAGTGGAAGCCCTGATCGACCGCGAGATCGAACAGGCCCGGCTGGGCAGGCCCTCCGGCATCCTGCTCAAGGTGAACAGCCTGGAGGACCGTGCGATCATCGGCAAGCTGTACGACGCCTCCCGTGCCGGGGTGCCCGTCCGCCTCATCGTTCGCGGCATCTGCTGCCTGGTGCCGGGGATCGCGGGCGTCAGCGCGAACATCGCCGGCATCAGCATCGTGGACCGTTACCTGGAGCACGCCCGCGCCTACGTCTTCCATGCACAGGGCAGGCAGCGGATCTACCTGGCCAGTGCCGACCTCATGGAGCGCAACCTGGACCGACGCGTGGAGGTGGCCTTCCCCCTGCGCGATGCCGCCGCCCGGCAGGAACTGCTCCAAATGCTGGAACTTCAATGGGCGGACACCGTGAAGGCGCGCATCATCGACGCACACCAGCGGAACCGGTATCGCAGCGTGCCACCAGGCCAGGCGGAAGTGCGTGCGCAGGAGGACTTCCGCAGCTGGCTGGCCGCGGCGAACCGTTCCCGGAGGAAGGCCTGAGCCCGGGTCGGTCCTGGCCGTGCCGCACCGAACGGCGGCGCTCCGGAGGTCGTTAGTGTGACGGCCCCTAAGTTGGTTAACTGAAGATCTGCCTCTATTTCGTCTTCATGCAAGGCGGAACATGCGCGGCGTAGCGGGCGCTATGGCGAAATGTTCCAACGCGGCAGGAAGGCGAAAGAGGGGTGGAGAAAGTTAATGAACATAGGGGCCACCACACTAATCAGGCAGGTGCGAGGGCAGCACCAGCACGGGCGTGCGAGCGTGCCGCAACACTTGATCGGCCCGGCTTCCCCAGACGGCATCGCCGAGGCTGTCGTGCCCCTCCGTGGCCATGGCCACAAGGTCCACGGCCAGTTCATCCGCCGCCCTTTCGATGGCCTCCACCACATCGCCCTCACCGCGATGGTGCACGAAGGAGGCACAGCCGTTCAGTCGGTCCTCCAAGTCGGCCGGACGCGACCCGTCGCCCACCGTGAGGGTATGCACCTCCACCCGGTCCACCCCGTAACGCCGCAGCATCTCGTACAGCCCGATGCCGGCCATGCGGGCCAGGGCGGGCGTGCCCACGGGCAGAAGCACGCGGTGCAGGGCCAGCCGCCCCTTTTCGGCGCGCACAAAACCCGGCACGCCGGACGGCACCACCAGGGTCGGCACCTTGGACTTGCGGATCAGGCCCTCGGCCACCGAGGCCTTCAAGAGCCGTTCCGCACCGGTACGTTGCCCGGTGCTCAACACCATCCACTGGGCCGGATGCCGGATCAGATGGGCCAGACAGGCCGAAACCGGGTCTCCTTCGTTGCTGATCACCTTGCGCACGGCCAACCGCAGGGCGGCCAGGCCCTCCTCGTCCTCCATGTGCCGCAGCAGGCCCCAATCCGTCATCAACTGCCGCACCGAAGGCAGGTCGCTGCGGTGAGCCTTGTCCTCAGCGACATGTAGGATGGTGAGCTTGCACGGCGCCGTCACGGCCATGCGCAGGGCATGGCGGAACGCGGCGGCACCGGCTTCGGAGAGGTCCGTGGCGTGGAAGATGTGCGTCATGGACGGCAGACCATCGGCAAGTTGGGCAATGATCGGTGCATCTGCATGGGCCCATCTTCATTTCGTGTACCGGAACGATCATTTATCTTTGTGCCCCTTCGCCGGAAGGCGGGGATGACATCCTGGGGAATTAGCTCAGCTGGCCAGAGCGCTTGCATGGCATGCAAGAGGTCACCGGTTCGACTCCGGTATTCTCCACCACCAGGCCGCTTCCACGGGAGGCGGCCTTCGTCATTCCAAAAGGACCGACCAACCCGACGGCCCTGGCCCCGATCGGGAGCCATATGGCGCGGTCCCCTCCGAACGCCCTGCCGGGACCCATTCCACGGCCGCGACCCTTCCGAACGGTCCGCATCGCGAACGGTATCTTGCTGGAGCCATGCCCCTGTCCGGCTCCCTGATCGAGCGCTTGTGCGAACAGCTCAGCAGGCACACCGGCACCGCAGTGGACATTGAATGGACCAGGCCCATGGGCGGTGGGAGCATCAACACCGCCCACCGCCTGTACAGTAACCTGGGGCGCTGGGTGGTGAAGGTGAACCATGCCGAACGGTATCCCGGGCTCTTCGCGGCGGAGGCGGACGGCCTGGAGCGCCTGCGGGCCACCGGTGCCGTGCGGGTGCCCGTGGTGGTGGGCCATGGCGAGGACCACGACGATGCCTTCCTGCTGATGGAGCACATCGATGGCGGCCTGCCCACCACGGCCTCGTGGGAGACGCTGGGTCGGGCGGTCGCCGGCCTGCATCGTCATACCGCGACCGGGTTCGGGCTGGAGCGGGACAACTACATCGGCAGCCTGCCGCAGCGCAACACACGGGAGGCGGAATGGCCCGCCTTCCTGGTGCAGCACCGGCTGGAACCGCTGGTGCGTCAGGCGCGCGACGCTCACCGGCTCGATGCCGCCATGGTGCGCCGCTTCGAGCGGCTCCACGGGCGCATCGGTGGGTACTTCCCCACCGAACCGCCGGCCCTGCTGCACGGCGACCTGTGGAGCGGCAACGTGTTGCACGCGGCCGATGGAACGCCGGTGCTCATCGATCCGGCCGTGTACCATGGGCACCGCGAGATGGACCTCGCCATGGCAAGGCTCTTCGGGGGTTTCGACGAGGCCTTCTTCGATGCCTATCAGGCCGCGTACCCGCTGGGGCCCGGTTTCGCCGATCGCGTGGAGCTGGCCCAGCTGTACCCTTTGCTGGTGCACGTGCTCCTGTTCGGCGGCGGGTACACCACCCAGATGGACATGGTGCTGCGGCGCTTCACCTGAGGCGCAGCACGCGGGCCACACGTACCCGGCCTCCGGCGTCCACCACCAGGTGATAGGTGCCGGGCTCATCGGGCAGGCGGCACCACCAGGCATCGCCCTGGCGGCCGGTGCGGACCGGCACCTCCCGGCCGGTGGCATCGTAGGCCCGGAGCGTGCCGGGGCCGGCCAGGGTGAAGCGGACGAGCCCGTCCCTGGTCGGATTGGGGAAGATGCCGAGAGCACCGCCCTGTTCCGCCATGCCCATGCCGAGCACCGACATGGAATCCGCGGCCACCAGGTCCGGCGTGTTGTCCGCCGCATCGTACATGCTGCGGAACGCATCAATGCGTGCGCCTGAATGGTTGAACATCTCCCGGTTCCAGCGCGGAGGCACCTGCTGGAACCAAACGCGGGCCTTCACCTGCAGCGGACCGTCGTACCCGTTGGTGGGGATGTGGTAGTGGATGATGTCGCCGCCGTTGCCTTCCAGGCCCAGCGCGTCGTGGTTGAAGTCCGGATCGGTGAGGGCATCGCCGGCGATCACGGTGGTGTCGTAGCTCGGATGGGAGGTGCTGAAGCCGATCGGCACCAGGCGGTTGTCCTTCAACGGGGTCACGGCGCGCAACAAGGTGGTGGTCACATCACCGTTCACGTCGCCCATCACCATCTCGTAGATCTGCGCCTGGTCCGGGCGGTCGATCACGTCATAATGCGGCTCAAGGACCGAGTCGTGGCCCAGCACCTCGTAGTCCGCACCCCAGCCGCCGCTGTGGAACAGGGTGTCGTCCGTGGCGGTGACCGCCACCACCTGCACGAAGGCGCGCCGGTTGGGGAAGCCGCTGGGGAACTTGTGGCCGATGATGTTGGTGAGGGCCACGTCCATGTAAAGCGTGTCGGCGGTGCGGTCGGTCATCAGCAGGGACATCTCCACGGAGCTGCGCAGGTGGCGTTCGCTGCGAGCGATGGTGCTGTCGAACTGTACGGGGGTGGCCGGGATGCCCAGGGGACCGATGTGCGCCTTCATCATCTTCAGCATGAAGGTACCTCCGCCCGTGAGGTGGTGCTTGCCGAAGGGCGACTGGCCCTCGAGGAAGACGTACTCAGAGGCCAGGGTGATGGAATCCTCGATCCGCGGAAGGTGGCAGCTGCGGCAGTTCTCCTCGGTGCCGTAATAGACCGAGTTGACGTACTCCTGCCAGACGGTCTGTTCGAAGAAGCTCGTGCCCGTGGGGTTGCCGTTCAGGTCCACCGGCTGGTTGATGGCCGTGTGGCATCCGGCGCACACGCGTCCATCCAGGATGTGTGAACCCTGGTCCGGGGTGAAGCCGACAAAGAACTCCATGATGGCCTCGTTGATCTGCTCCTGGGTGTAGGGTCCCCAGACGCGGGCGCTGTCGAAGTGCAGGTCGCCGGAGAAGTAGTGGCCGGCGGCATCGGGTTTCTGCATGTGGCAGGCCAGGCAGGAAACGCCGTCCATGGCCATCACGCTGGTGTCCAGGTGGGCGGCCGTGAAGGGCGGGTTGCCCAGCATCTGCTGTTCGAAGACGGCGAGCGGGGCGTGGCACTTCAGGCAGTTGTGCTCCAGCTGGGACTGGAGGGCTGGGTTCACCAGCCCCTCATGTTCCATCTTGGCCAAGAAGAAGGGGTCGCGGGCGCTGTTGGCCATCATGGTGCTGCGCCAGTCGTCCACCACGTTCACGCTCACCCCGTTGCTGTCCACGCTGGCAAGGCCGAGCGAGTCGAAGCCATGGCAGCCGGCGCAGCGCCCGGCGGTGACGAAGTAGGTGCCGAACTGGACCGGCAGGCCCTGGATCTGGTCGCGCAGGAAGAAGAGCTCCACGGCGCTGTGCGGTCCGCGCACCGGGGTGGTGGCGCTGGTCCAGCCCACGAGCATGAACACCACGGCGCACAGCCCGGCGAGCACCCGGAAGCTCCTGGAACCCCAAGACCTGCGGATCATGACGGCCCAAGTTTACGCAGGTCGGTCCGAAAGAGTTTGACGCAGGTCATGATCGGGCGGTGTCGGAGGAACGATGCGCTCCGAGCCTTCACTGCACGCTGAGCCGCTCCCCGGCCAGGGTCCGTTCCACACGTGCCAGCACCGCGTCCGTCAGCAGGTCCTGGGCTTCCACGGCCTTGATGTTCTCCTCCAGCTGGGCCGGCCGGCTGGCTCCCAGGATCACGCTGCTCACCCGCGGGTTCCTCAGGCACCAGGCGATGGCGAAGACCGGCAACGAAAGCCCCAGCTCCTCCGCGATCGCCTTCAGTTCGTCCACCTTCCGCAGGCGCGCCTCGGTGAGCTCCCGTTCACGCAGCCAGTCCAGCCCGGCCGCACGCAGGCGGGAGGACGCATCCCCTTCCTTCGTGTGCTTGCCGGTGAGCACCCCGCTGGCCAGGGGGCTCCAGATGGTGGTGCCCAGGCCCACCGTATCGTAGAGCGGCGCGAACTCCCGCTCCACCTTCTCGCGGTGAAAGAGGTTGTACTGCGGCTGCTCCACCACCGGCGCCACCAGGTGGTGCTTCTCGGCCACAGCGTGCGCCTGGCGGATCCCCTCGGCGTCCCACTCGCTGGTGCCCCAGTACAGCACCTTGCCCTGCATGATCAGCGAGTGCATGGTCCACACGGTCTCCTCGACCGGCGTGGCGGGGTCGGGCCGGTGGCAGTAGTACAGGTCGAGATGCTCCACCTGCAACCGTTTCAAGGCCGCATGACACGCCTCGACCACATGCTTGCGGTGCAGGCCCACCTGGGTGGGCAGCTTGCCGCCCGTTCCGAAGAAGACCTTGCTGCTCACGGTCCAGGTGTCGCGCGGCCAGGCCATCCGAGCCAGGATCCGGCCCATCACCCGCTCGCTCTCGCCGCGTGCGTAGATCTCGGCATTGTCGAAGAAGTTGACCCCGTGCTCGTAGGCCAGCCGCATCAGGGCTTCGGCGGTGTCGTCGGTGATGAGCTTGCCGAAGGTGAGCCAGGAACCCAGGGAGACTTCGGAGACCTGGAGGCCGGAGCGGCCGAGGCGGCGGTAACGCATGGACATGCCGCGAAGATCGGTATCCGTCGCCTTCGCATCTTCGCAAGATGACCGGCATCCACAGCAACAAGGCCCCCGAGCCCGTGGGCCACTATCCGCATGCCCGCCGCGTGGGCGAACTGCTCTTCCTCAGCGGTGTGGGGCCGCGCGAACGGGGCACGGCCAGGATCCCCGGCGTGGAGCTGAACGCCGATGGTACGATCGCTTCCTACGACATCGAGACACAGGTGCGCAGTGTGTTCCAGAACGTGAAGTGGATCCTGGAGGATGCCGGTTCCTCCTGGGAGAAGATCGTGGACGTGACGGTCTTCCTCACCAACATGAAGGATGATTTCCCCACCTACAACCGGCTGTGGAAGGAGTATTTCGAAAAAGATCCGCCGTGCCGCACCACGCTGGAGATCAACTGCCTGCCCACGCCCATTGCCATTGAGCTGAAGGTGGTGGCGCGTGTGTAGGAACCGTTCCGGTCACGCCTACCTGCTCCACGGGCATACGGCCCCACAATATCGATACATTTGCAACCGTTTCCTACGCAACCATGTCCACCCTGTCCATCGGCTATTGGAGCTCCGTCGCGGCGCACCAGTACTTCAGTCGGCTGCAGCACAAGCTGGCCGGGCTGGACCTCGACAACTGGTACTACGTGCTGGTGGTGATCGACGAAGGGGCCGGTGCGTTGAGCCAGCAGGAGCTGGCCGACCGCCTGCTCCTGGACAAGGTGAGCATGACGCGGGCCCTGGACCGGTTGGGCGAAGCCGGCTACGTGAAGCGCTGCGACTGCGCGGGCGACCGGCGCAAGCACCTGGTGAAGCTGACGCCCAAGGCCCGGCCGGCGCTGCGCAGGATACGCCAGGCCTACAACGATCTGAACGAAGAGGCTCTGCAAGGACTGGGGAGGCTCGAACGCGAGACCTTTCTGCGGCAGATGGCCGGCATGGTGCGCAACCTGGGTGCGGTGGCCCCACCGGTGCGAATGACCTCCAAACGATTGAACGCATGAAACGATCGGGCATGCTGTCCCTGATCGTCGCCGGGGCCCTGACGGGTTGTGGCGACAACAGCGGCCGGAAAGCCGGGGGTGGCCCGGCCGGTCCCATGGCGGTGCAGGTGCATGTGCTGACCCCCGGACCGCTGGAGGACGGGTTCGTCGCCAGCGGCACCCTGGTGGCCAACGAATCGGTGGAGCTACAGAGCGAGGTGAGCGGGCGCATCACCTCGATCGGGTTCGTGGAAGGCGGTCGGGTGACGGCCGGGCAGGTCTTGCTGCGCATCCACGACGAGGACCTGCAGGCCCAGTTGCGCAAGGCGGAGGCCGAGCTGGAACTGGCGAAGCTCAGCGAGGAACGGCAGGCCGGTCTTTTGGAGGCGAAAGGCATCAGCCAGGAGGCCTACGACGCCACGCGGACCCAACGTTCGGCACGGCAGGCCGATGTGGACCTGCTCCGGGCCCAGATCGCCAAGTACACGGTCCACGCCCCGTTCACCGGCACCATCGGTCTGCGCCGCGTGAGCCCCGGTGGCTTCGTGTCGCCGGGAACGGTGATCGCCACGGTCGTTCAGACGGAGCCCATCAAGCTGGACTTCGCGGTACCCGAGCGCCATGCCAGGCACCTCCACCCGGGCAGCACGGTCGGTTTCACCGCAGAGGGCGACACCTCGCGGTACAGCGCCGAGGTGTATGCGAAGGAGGCCGACATGGACCCCGGTACGCGCAGCATCAAGGTGCGGGCGCGTTGTGCCGATCCACGCGGAAGGCTGCTGCCGGGCGGCTTCGCCAGGGTGGACGTACGGCTGGGCACCATTGCCGACGCGCTCACCGTGCCTGCCGGGGCGCTGGTGCCCGACATCAACGGCGAGAAAGTGATGATGATCCGGTCCGGCAAGGCCCGGAGCGTGCGCGTGCGGACGGGGATCCGCACGGAGACCATGGTGCAGCTGTTGGGCGATGTTCAGCCGGGCGACACCGTGATCACCAGCGCGCTGCTGGCCGTTCGCGACGGGATGGAAGTACGGCCCGCCGCTGGCAAGGGCACTGTGACGAAACCGATCAACGGGACGAAGGAGCCGTAGCCCATGGTCGTGATCCACCTGTTCCACATCGGCGGCAGAAAGGGAGCGTGCCCCGGGCCGCGGCGCGCAGCGCCCACGGCGGTACGCCCCGGCCTCACCCCAAGCGCGTCCGCATGAACATCAGCTCCCTGAGCATCGAGCGGCCCGTACTGGCCACGGTGCTGTCCATCCTGCTGGTGCTGTTCGGCGTCATCGGCCTCACCTTCCTGGGTGTGCGCGAGTATCCCAGCGTGGACCCGCCCGTGATCACCGTCACCACCAACTACCCCGGTGCCAATGCCGACGTCATCGAGAGCCAGATCACCGAGGTCCTGGAGGAGAGCATCAACGGGATCGCGGGCATCCGCACCCTGAGCAGCATCAGCACCGACGGGCGCAGCACCATCACGGTGGAGTTCGAGCTGGACCAGGACCTGGAAGGGGCGGCCAACGATGTGCGCGACCGGGTGAGCCGTGCCGTGCGGAATCTGCCGCAGGACGCCGACCCGCCCATTGTAGTGAAGAGCGATGCGGACAGCAGCCCGATCATCTCCATGACGATCCAGAGCGACCAGCGGAGCCTGCTGGAGCTGACCGAGATCGCCACCAACGACTTCAAGGAGCGTTTGCAGACCATTCCCGGGGTGAGCGAGATCAACATCTGGGGTGAGAAGAAGTACAGCATGAAGTTGCTGCTCGACCCGGCACGGATGGCGGGATACGGCATCACGCCGGGCGATGTGCGTGCCGCGCTGCAGCGCGAGAACGTGGAGCTGCCCAGCGGGCGGATCGAGGGCTACCGCACCGAGCTCACCATCCGCACCATGGGGCGGATGACCACGCCGGAACAGTTCAACGACCTGATCCTGCGCGAGGAGGGCGGTGCCGTGGTGCGCCTGCGCGACGTGGGGCGGGCCGAGCTCCTGCCCGAGAACGAGCGCAGCCTGCTGCGCGGCAACGGTGCCGTGCCCCAGGTGGCCGTGGCCGTCACCCCGCAACCCGGCAGCAACTACATCGCCATCGCCGATGCCTTCCACGAACGGGTGGCGCGGATCAAGAAGGACATGCCGGACGACCTGCGCTACACCGTGGCACTGGACACCACCAGCGGCATCCGCAAGGCCATCACGGAGGTGGAGGAGACGATCCTCATCGCCTTCGCGCTGGTGCTGCTGATCATCTTCCTGTTCCTGCGCGACTGGCGCACCACTCTGATCCCGGTGATCGCCATCCCCATCTCGCTGATCGGGGCCTTCTTCATCATGTACCTCGCGGGCTTCAGCATCAACATCCTCACCCTGCTGGCCGTGCTGCTGGCCACCGGCATCGTGGTGGACGACGCGATCGTGGTGCTGGAGAACATCTACGGCAAGATCGAGCGGGGCATGGACCCGGTGCGCGCCGGGCACGAGGGAAGCCGCGAGATCACCATGGCCATCGTGAGCATCACCATCACCCTGGCCGTGGTGTTCCTGCCGGTGATCTTCCTGAGCGGGCTCACCGGCCGTCTCTTCCGGGAATTCGGGGTCACGGTGGCCGGGGCCGTGCTCATCAGCGCCCTGGTGAGCCTGACGCTCACCCCCATGATGAGCGCCCGATTCCTGCGCGCCCGACACCGGCAGAGCCGTTTCCATCAGGCCGGTGAGCGCTTCCTCCATCGCCTCGCCGCGGGTTACGGCCGCTCGTTGCGGCGCTTCATGGCCGTGCGCTGGACCGCCTGGGTCATCATGGCGGTGAGCACGGGGCTGATCTTCCTGGTGGGTGCGCAGCTGCAGAGCGAACTGGCGCCCATGGAGGACAAGAGCCGCTTCATGGTGATGAGCACCGCACCCGAGGGAACGAGCTTCGAGGTGATGAACGACTACCTGACCGACATCATCACCACGGTGGACACCCTGCCGGAGCGCGAGGCCCTGCTCAGCGTCACGGCGCCCAGCTTCGGTTCGGCCACGAGCGCCAATGCGGGTTTCGTGCGCGTGACGCTGGTGCAGCCCGACCAGCGCACCCGCACGCAGGACGAGCTGGCCCGGCAGGTGATGGCGCAGGTGCAGCGGCACAACCTGGCCCGCACCTTCGTCATCCAGGAGGCCACCATCGGCGGCGGACGGGGCGCCAACCTCCCCGTGCAGTACGTGATCCAGGCGCCCGATTTCGAGCGGCTGCGCGCGGTGATCCCGGCCTTCATGGAGCGGGTGGACCAGGACCCGACCTTCCGGCTGAGCGACCTGAACCTCAAGTTCAACAAACCGGAGATGCGCGTGGAGGTGGACCGCGACCGCGCACGCGCCCTGGGCGTCAGCATGCACGACCTGGCCGAGACGCTACAGCTCTACTTCAGCGGGCAGCGCTACGGGTACTTCATCCACAAGGGCAAGCAGTACCAGGTGATCGGCCAGGCCATGCGCAACGACCGCGATGCGCCCGTGGACCTCGCCAGCGCCTCGGTGCGCAACGCCAAGGGCGAGCTCATCCAGCTGGACAACCTGGTGCGGCTCACCGAGGAGAGCGCACCGCCGCAGCTCTTCCGGTACGATCGCTACGTGAGCGCCACCGTCAGCGCCGCACCCGCCGAGGGACGCACCATCGGCGACGGCATCGCCGCCATGGACCGCATCGCCGACGAGGTGCTGGACGACAGCTTCAGCACCGACCTGGCCGGGGAGAGCAAGGAGTTCGCCGAGAGCGGCAGCAGCCTCCTCTTCGCCTTCGCCCTGGCCCTGGTGCTCGTCTTCCTCATCCTGGCCGCCCAGTTCGAGAGCTGGCTGGACCCCCTGGTGATCATGTTCACCGTGCCGCTGGCCATGACCGGCGCGGTGCTCTCGCTCTGGGTGGGCGGCCACACCCTCAACATCTTCAGCAAGATCGGCATCATCGTGCTCATCGGCCTGGTCACCAAGAACGGCATCCTCATCGTGGAGTTCGCGAACCAGCGCAAGCAGCAGGGGCTGCGCAGGACCGAGGCGGTGATCGACGCGGCCATCCAGCGCCTGCGGCCCATCCTGATGACCACGCTGGCCATGGTGCTCGGTGTGCTGCCCATCGCCCTGGGCCTGGGTGCCGCCGCCAAAAGCCGTGTCCCGATGGGCATCGTCATCATCGGCGGACTGCTCTTCTCGCTCGTGCTCACCCTGTACGTGGTGCCGGCCTTGTACAGCTACATGAGCCGGGAGCGATCGGATGGAGGCGCGGAGGAGAAGGGAGCAGGTGGACCGGCCGAAGAGGATGGTGGCATGGACCAAGCCCAGTTGAACGCATGAGAACCCTCATCACCTCTTCCCTTCTTCTTCTCATCTCCGGCGTTCACGCCCAGCCCCTCACGCCCGACCAGGCCGTGGCCATCGCGCTGGAGCACAACCCCGAGGTGCGTTCGGCCCGGCTGGAGGCGCGCAGTGCCGAGCTCCTGAACAACGTGGGCCATGCGGGCATGCTGCCGACGCTCGACGCCGTGGGCTCGTACGCCGTGGACAACAGCGCCACGAAGCAGACCTTCTTCAGCGGGGATACCCGGGAGGCGTCCGACGCGGACCAACGCGTGCTCGATGCCGCCGTTCAGTTGAACTGGACCGTGTTCGACGGCCTGGCCATGTTCGCCGCGAAAGGGCGGGCGGCGGCGACCGAGGAACTGGGCCGGGCCGTGCTCCGGCAGCGTGTGGAGGCCACGGCCTTCGAGGTGCTGGACATGTACTACCGGCTGGTGCAGTTCCGCAAGGCCATCGCGGTGCAGCGCGAAGGGCTGCGGATCTCGCAGGAGCGATCCCGGATCGCCGTGACCGGCGAACGCCACGGTAGCATGAGCGGCCTGGATGTGGTGCAGGCACAGCTCGATGTGGCCGCGGACAGCGCGGCGGTGCTCGACCTCCAGGTACAGGAAGCGGTGACCGTCTCCCGCTTGAACGCCCTGCTGGGCCGCGACCCGTCCACGCCCGTGCTGGTGGTGGCCGAGGTACCCGACGCGGACAGCCTGGGCCTACGGCAGGTGCAGGAAGCGGCGCGGCAGGCGAACAGCACCGTGCAACAGGCACGGCTGGAGCGTGTGGCGGCGGACCATCAGGTCCGGGAGCTGCGCGGCGCCCTTCTGCCGCAGATCGATGTCTATGCCAACTACGGCTACACCGCGAGCACCTCGGCCGTGGGCTTCCTGCAGAGCAACAGGTCCATCGGTCCGGACCATGGCGCCCGCCTGCGCATACCGCTGTTCCGCGGCCTTCAGGCCCGACGTGCGGTGCAGGTCGCCAAGCTGGACCGCGAACAGGCGGGGCTCGAGGAGGAACAGGCCAGGCTCACCCTGGAGGAGGGTATCCTCAACGCGTGGGCGACCTACAGCGCGGCGATGCGCCGGGTGGCGCTGGAAACGTTGAACCTGACCGGTGCACGCAAGCAGGGCGAGGTGGCCCTGGAGGGGTATCGCATCGGCACCCTCTCCGGCATCGAATTGCGCGAGGTACAGCTCGGGCTGGTCCATGCCGAGCGGCGCTTGCTGGTGGCCCGCTATGAGGCCAAGCTGGCGGAGCTCCGGCTCAAGTGGCTGGCCGGCGCGCTGGTGTGACCTCCTGCCCGCTCCGACCCGCGGCCCCGAGCCCTTGAAGGGCGATCCTGGCCTTCCTGGCACCCACCAAGGCCACCACCTCCTCCGGCCGCGCCTCGCGGATGCCCTGTACGGAGCCGAAACGCTGGAGCAGCTTTTGCGCGGTGGCCGGGCCGATGCCGGGGATGTCCTCCAGGCCGGTGCGTACGATGCGCTTGCTGCGCTTGCCGCGGTGGTGCGTGATGCCGAAGCGGTGCGCCTCGTTGCGCATGTGCTGTATCAGCCGCAGGCTGCTGCTGCGCTTGTCGATGTGCAGCGGATAGGGATCGCCGGGGAAGAAGATCTCCTCCAGGTTCTTCGCGATGCCCACCAACGCCACTTTGCCGCGCAGCCCCAGGCGGTCGAACACGTTGAGCGCGGCGTGCAGCTGGCCCTTGCCGCCATCGATCACCACCAATTGCGGCAGCGGTTCACCCTCGGTGACCAGTCGCACGAAGCGCCGTTCCACCGCTTCTTCCATGGTGGCGAAATCGTCCGGGCCTTCCACGGTGCGCACGTTGAAGTGGCGGTAGTCCTTCTTGCTGGGCTTGGCGTCCTTGAACACCACGCAGGCGCTCACCGGGTCGGTGCCCTGGGTGTTGCTGTTGTCGAAGCATTCGATGTGGCGCGGCAGCTCGGTGAGGCGCAGGTCCTGCTTCAACTGCTCCAGGATGCGGTCCGTGGCGGCCTCGGGGTCCACCAGCGCTTCCTGCTTCTGCTTCTCCAGCATGAAGTAGTTGGCGTTGCGTTCGCCCATCTCCAGCAAGTGCTTCTTGTCGCCGCGCTGGGGCACGGTGAAGAGCAGGCCCGGCATCTCGATGCCCGGGTCCATGGGCACCACGGCCTCGGGCGCGTTGCTGCGGAAGCGTTGGCGCAGCTCGGCGATGGCGTATTGCAGCACCTCGTCATCGGGCTCGTCCAGGCGGCGCTTCAGCTCCACGGTCACGCCGTGCACCACCGCGCCGTCGATCACGCGCATGTAGTTCACGAAGGTGCTATGCGTGTTGCGGGCCAGGCCGAACACGTCCACGTCGCCCACGGTGGGGCTCACCACGGTGCTGCGCGCCTGGTATTTCTCCAGCTGCTCGATCTGCGCGCGCAATTCCTCCGCCTCCTCGAACTCCAGCTTTTCCGCATGCGTGTGCATCTGCTCCTTCAGCATGCGCACCACCCCGCCGATGCGGCCCTTCAGCACCTGCCGGGCCTGGGCCACGTTGGCGTTGTAGTCCTCCTCGCTCTGCAGACCCTCGCAGGGCCCGCGGCAGTTGCCCATGTGCCATTCCAGGCAGCGCTTGTACTTGCCTTTGGCCACGTTCTCCGGGCTGAGGTCGTAGTTGCAGGTGCGCAGCTTGTACAGCTTGTGCACCAGCTTGAGCGCGGTGTGCATGGCGCCCGCCGAGGCGAAGGGACCGATGTACTCCGAGCCATCCTCCACCGGGTTGCGCATGCCCTCGATCCGCGGATAGTGTTCGTTGCGGATGCGGATCCACGGGTAGCTCTTGTCGTCCTTCAGCAGGATGTTGTAGCGTGGCTGGAACTCCTTGATCAGCGAATTCTCCAGCAACAGCGCGTCGTACGGCGTATCGGTGACGATGGTGCGCAGGTCGGCGATCTTGGCCACGAGCAGGCGCGTCTTGCCGTCGGGATGGCTCTTGGCGAAGTAGCTGCCCACACGGCTGCGCAGGCTGGTGGCCTTGCCCACGTAGATGATCGTGCCGGCGCTGTCGAAGAACTGGTACACGCCCGGTGCATGGGGCAGCAGGCGCACCTTGTCGCGGACGTCGAGGGCGTTCATCGGGGTTCCGGGGAAGCTGCAAAGTTACCGGGGCGCGGGTGGGGGGAGTGTGGATGCCAAGGTTCCTGCGGGGATCTGACGCAGGAACGCACAAGGATGGAGTGGTCCTTCCCCCTACCTTGGCCACCTCCAGCATTCATCCCCATGCAATTCACCGCCGCCCAGATCGCAGCGCTCCTCCAAGGCACCGTGGAAGGCGACCCCGAAGCCACCGTAAGCCGCCTCTCGAAGATCGAGGAGGGCGGGGGCGGATCGCTGAGCTTCCTGGCCAATCCCGCCTACACACAGTACGTGTACGGCACCACGGCCAGCGTGGTGATCATCGGCGAAGCGTTCCAGCTCACGGCGCCGGTGAAGACCACGCTGGTGCGCGTGGCCGATGCACAGGCCGCCTTCGCGAAGGTGCTGGCCATGTACAACACCATCAAGCTGGACAAGAAGGGCATTTCGCCGCAGGCGGTGGTGGAGCCCGGTGCGACCCACGGCGAGAACTGCTACATCGGTCCGCTGGCCTTCATCGGTGCGAACGCCCGGCTGGGCAACAACGTGAGGATCTACCCGCAAGCCTACATCGGCGACAACGTCACCATCGGCGACAACACCACCGTGTTCGCCAACGTGACGATCTATTCCGACTGCGTGGTGGGCGCCAACTGCATCATCCACAGCGGCACGGTGATCGGCAGCGACGGCTTCCGCTTCGCCACCGGGCCCGATGCCGGGGAGAAGATCCCGCAGATCGGCAACGTGGTGATCGAGGACGACGTAGAGATCGGCGCCAACTGCGCCATCGACCGGGCCACACTGGGCAGCACCATCCTGCGCAAGGGCGTCAAGTTCGACAACCTGATCCACATCGCGCACAACGTGGAGGTGGGCGAGAACACATACTACGCGGCGGGCGGCGTGGTGGCAGGCAGCACCCGGATCGGCAAGAACTGCATGTTCAGCGGGCAGGTGGGCATCATCGGCCACCTGAAGATCGCCGACGGCACCATCATCGCGGCGCAGAGCGGCATCAGCAAGGACACCAAGGCGGGCGAGGCCTACATGGGTTCCCCGGCCTTCGAGGTGGCCAAATACCGCAAGAGCTATGTCCACTTCCGAAACCTGGACCGCATGGCCGAGCGGCTGGACAAGCTGGAGAAGGGCGCCCGCACAGCGGCTGGATCGAAGTAGTGCTTCCGCAACCGGCCCTACTGGACCGCGGCATCGACGCGGGAACGGCCAGGAGCCCTGACCCAAGGCCCCTCGTACGCTCGCCTTCGCAGGGCGGTCCTGTACCGCTCCAGGGCGCTCAGTCCAGCCGATGCGCCAGCGTCACCGTACGGCGGATGCGCTCCACATGGCCGGCCAGGTCATAGGCTTCCAGGACCATCACGTAGGGACCGATCCGTGCCTTGGCCCCATCGTCCCGTATGCCGTCCCAGCTCACCGCACCCTCCACACCGAGCAGGGCGTTGTTCAGGAGCACACGCACGGGGCGGCCCGCCAGGTCGAACACGGTGAGCGTACCCGTGAAGCCCGGCTCCTCGAAGCGGTACGCCACCGTCAACAGGTCCTGGTATCCGTCGTTGTCCGGGCTGAAGATGGCCGGGTCGATGGTGATCGCGCCGGTGGCCGCAGGCGCGGTACTGTACTGGCTGTTGAGGAAACCCGGGGTGGCCCAGCCCGCCAGTTCGGATGCGCTGTGCCAGTTGGTGCGGTCCTCCACCGCCCGCGCAGGGTCCACGCGCTCCAGGCTCACGCCTTCGAGGTCGTTCAGCAGTTCGAAGTGCAGGTCGTCGTCGTAGCCGAACCGCTCCAGCGTATCCCCATCCGTGGTGAGGAGAACCACCACACCCGCGCCGTTGTTGTAGCTCGGCAGGTCCGTCTGCATGGCCCGCCCCGCCACGGTCTGCGGGTAGGCGCTCAGGAGCTGGGGCAGGTCCTCGCTGAGCACCACGTACTGCCCGGGGAGCAACAGCACCGGCTGGGTGCTCACCGGCAGCGGGTTGCTGATCTGGCCGTTGGTCTCGTTGGCCAGCACGAGGTCGGCGAGGCTCAGGGTCTTGCCGCTCCGGTTGTACAGCTCCACGAAGTCGCTTCCGCCAACGTGCGGGTCGTACAGCAGCTCGTTGATGACCACGTCCCCGGCCGCAGCCGCTTCCGGCAGTGCCAGTTGGGCGCTATTGGCCGTGCCGATCGCATTGCCGGGGCAGTCCAGCACGTCGGTGGCCGTCACCGTGTACAGCTGCCCCACCGTCAGGGCACCGGCCAGTTCAAGGCGGACGGCGAGCACGTTCTCCACCACCACCAGGTCCACCGGTACCGGCGGGTCCAGCGCATAGGTGCCGGCGGCCAGGGAGGCCAGGTCCATCGGCTCGCTGAACAGCAGCCGCACCTGGTCCGGCGCGAGCACCTGGGCCTCCTGCAGCGCCGGAGCCTGCGTGTCGGGCACGATGGCGAACACGCTGTTCTGGGCGCCCGGCGTGCCCCCCTGCAGATCGGTGCTGGCCGTCCAGTTGGCCGCGCCGCTGCACGGCATGGTGGGGTCACGGCGCTCCAGGCTCCAACCGCCGTCGTCCTTCACCGCATCGGCGTACCAGGCCAGCGCGTAGGTCACCGTGTCGATCGAAAGGCTGTTGTCGTCGCGGAGGGTCAGCGGATCGCCGTCGTTGTTCAGCGCGGGGAAGCCGGCGATGGGCAGCACGGTGCCGAAGCCGGAGAACAGTGCTGCGGTGGCGTCACCGGCAAGGATGGCATGCGCGCCCGGCGGCAGCAGCACGGAGGGCAGTATCGCCGGCGTGCCGCCGTCGCTGAAGGTCCAGCCCCCCAGGTCGAAGGTCTTGCTGGTGGTGGTGTTGTACAGTTCCACGAACTCGGCCTCCGGCAGGCCCACCACGGGCGTGGGGTCGGCGAAGATCTCGTTGATCACCACCTCGCCAGGCAGCGCCTCGTCCGGCACGAACCAGCTGAAGTCCATGCTGCCGGGGCCGGCCGCATTGCCCGCCAGGTCCTGCGCACCATCGGCCGTGAGCGAGTAGGTGCTGCCGCTGGTGAGCGCGAGGGCCGGTGTGACATGCACCCGCGCAGGGTCCAGCCCGTCCAGCACCGCGTTGCTCACACCGATGCCCGGCAGGATGTCGAAGGTGCCGATCGCCGCACCGTTCAACGCTTCGCTGAAGGACACGTCCACGTTGGTGGCGGAGGTGGCGGTGACGCTCACGATCGACGGCGGTGTCAGGTCCACCGGGATCGGACCCACGCCGATGTCGTCGAAGAAGTGGTTGTTCACGGGGCTGGCGGCCGTGCTCTGCTCGATGCGGATGCCGAAATGCGTGCAGCTGGTGTGGGTGGCGTCGGTGATGCTGCCGGCCAGCGTGTAGGTGCCGGTGTTGCCATCATCGGTCTCCAGGGTCCAGAGGTCGGCGGCATCACGTTCCACCCGGATGCGGAAGGGGTTGTCGCTGCTGCTGTTCACGATGCCGTCGGTGCTGGCCACCAGGGAGGTGCCCGTACCGGCATCGCTTCGGAACAGTTCCACCCGGTCCTGGGTGCCGCCGATGCGCACGAAGTAGCCGTCCACCCCGCTGGCCAGGTCCGCGGCGCTGCTCATCAGGTACACATCGGCATAGTTGGACCCGCTGGTGCTGAACTTGAGGTTCACGAAGAACTCCCACTGGGCCACGGCCGCCTGGGTGCTGGGTGTGCTCAAGCGGTAGTTGGCCGCACCGGGGCTGTTGCTGCGCAGCTGCCCGCCCACGCACGTGAACAGCGCGACATCCCCGCTCCAGACCGGCCCGTTGGTGAAGTCATTGTCGTTGAAGTCGTCCGTCACCTGGGCGGTCGCGGCGACCGTGAGGGACAGGGGTGCGGACAGGGCGATGAAGCGGAGCGCGGCGCGGAGCATGGGGCTGAGCGAAGCAAGGTAGTACTTTCGGTGCGCGCCCCCTGGCGCCGCCCATCGCATGAAGGTCGCTGTTGTCGGTGCCACCGGTCTGGTCGGTGGTGTGATGCTCAAGGTGCTCGAGGAGCGCCGATTCCCCGTGGATGAACTGCTGGCCGTGGCCAGCGACCGCAGCGCCGGCAGGACGGTGCGGTTCCGGGGCCGGGAAGTGCCTGTGATCGGCATGGAGGCCGCCATCGCCGCACGGCCCGATGTGGCCTTGTTCTCCGCCGGGGGCAGCACGTCCCTGGAGTGGGCCCCGCGCTTCGCCGAGGCGGGCTGCACGGTGATCGACAACAGCAGCGCCTGGCGCATGTACCCCGACAAGAAGCTCGTGGTGCCCGAGGTCAACGGTGCGGTGCTCACCGCCGAGGACCGCATCATCGCCAACCCCAACTGCAGCACCATCCAGCTGGTGATGGCCCTGGCGCCGCTCCACCGTGCCTACGGCGTGGACCGCGTGGTGGTGAGCACCTACCAGGCCGTGACCGGCACCGGCATGAAGGCGGTGCAGCAACTGGAGAACGAACGCCGCGGCATCACCGGCGAGATGGCCTATCCCTTCCCGATCGACCGCAACGTGATCCCCCGCTGCGATGTGTTCACCGAGAACGGGTACACCAAGGAGGAGATGAAGCTGGTGAACGAGACGAAGAAGATCCTGGACCCGGCCATCCGCGTCACCGCCACGGCCGTGCGCGTGCCCGTCACGGGCGGCCACAGCGAAGCGGTGAACGTGGAGTTCGAGAAGGAGTTCGACCTGGACCACGTGCGCAGCCTCCTGCGCGACATGCCCGGCGTGCGGGTGGTGGATGATCCGGGGAAGGACGAATACCCCATGCCGTTGAGCGCCAGCGGTCGCGATGAGGTGCTGGTGGGCCGGCTGCGCCGCGATGAGACCCAGCCGCGCACGCTCAACCTGTGGATCGTGGCGGACAACCTGCGCAAAGGCGCCGCCACCAACGCGGTGCAGATCGCCGAGCTGCTGGTGGCCAGAGGGCTGGTGGACCGGACCCTGGCTACCACCTGAGGCCTGAGGCGTGTCATAAGCACCGGGCTGAGTGAACCCATGTGGGCGTTCAGCGAAGGCAAATCCAAGAGTGATATTCTGTATGGTCCTGGCTATCAGTTCATTACACCCCCCCCCCCGGTTGGTATAGGCTCAGAAGAATGGAGCACTAGAGGGTTCGGTTGAGAAAGGACCAAGGTCTAAGTTCGGATCAAATCCAACCACCATGCGGCGCAATTCCCCATTCACCGTTGTCGCCTTCCTTCTTATGGTCATCATTACGGGATGCCGGAAGGAGCCCGATGAGGTCATCTCCTCGACAACAGGCGTGGCATCACCGAAGCACGGTGGCGCGGATTGCATCGACAGTGTTACGGTAGAATGTGGAATGTTATCGTTCACCGACCAGCAGCATTTCACGGATGTGTACAACTGCCTTGAGGCGGTGTACGAAGCGCACCTGGATGACTTCGAGGCTCAGTACGGCCATCTTTCGGAAGATGACTACAACGATATGGCCGACCAGTTGGGGTTCGTGGATGAGCAACCGTTGATGGACTTTGAGAATGCGCTATCGTTCACTTCGGCGCGACGTACATTGGCTGATGCAGAAGCGATCTTCTTGGGCAACGGTGGTCATCCTGCGGAGAGCCCGCTGCTGAACTCGCCCTATGATGACGATATCATGGCCTCCATGTTCAACGAGAACAATGCTGTCATGATCGACGGGGTCATCCATGTCATTGACGCGAATGGCGAACAGTGGTCGTTCTGCGATTGTGCCACTTACGAACAGTGGTTGTTGGATCCGGAGTCGGTGGACCCGGAGGACCCTTGCTCGCTCTTGCAGAAAGGGGGCACCGTGGACTTTCCGGATTGCAAAAGCGACTGGTGGCAGTATTGCTGGGATGAGTATAGTTCCGGCAAAAAGAACGTAGGGCACCTCTAATAACCTGTGAGCAACTTTCGGCTTCGGGATCTTGACAAATCAGAGCGGGGCGGATCTCTTTGGAGGCATGAAGCACCAACCGCATAA
>JACTMO010000085.1 GCA_014584605.1 Bacteroidota bacterium
AAGACCCCCAAGCTCTCCATGAACCTCAAGCGCAAGTCCGCCTCCTACTCCGATGACTTCCGCGAGCAGCTTCTAAGGATTAAGACCCGATAGCCCTGGGATCCCAAACAGCCTCTGGCACGTTGTTGGAGGGCGGGCGCTACCTTTCCGGGCCTATGCTCCGCGCGGCCGCCATCCCCCTGCTCCTGTTGTGCGGGACGGCCTTCGCGCAGCACTTCGACCTGCGCACCTTCTCGCTCGAACAGGGCCTGCCGAGCGCGCGCATCAGCGCCCTGTGCGAAGGCGCCGACGGGTCGCTGTGGGCGGCCACCGACGAAGGCGCCGTGCGCAGCGACGGCATCCACTTCCACACCCTCGGCCACGACGAAGGACTGCCGGGACAGCACGTCACCGCGCTGCACGGGCTGCCCGACGGGAAGGTGTGGATCGGCCTGCGCACCGGGGCCGTGGCCTGCTGGGAGCGCGGCGCCGTGCACGTCTGGGGGCCCATGCCCGCGCGCGGTCCGGTGCGCGCCTTCGCAACGGACGGCCAGGGCATCACCTGGGCCGCCCTGGCCGGCGGCCTCGTGCGCCTCTTGCCCGGCGGCGGTGCCACAGCCGTGGCGCTGCCCACCGGGGCCGCCCCCCTCAACGCCCTGGTGCGCCTGCCCGACGGCGCACTGGCTTTGGGCACCGACAGCGGGCTGGTGGTGCAGCGCAACGGGAGCTGGGCCCTCGCAGGTCCCGCGTCCGGGCTGGACGGGCGGCGCATCACGGCCCTCTTCGCCGACGGCCTGGGGCTGGTGGTGGGCACCCCCCACGGTCACCAGTTGCTGGACGCCCAACTGCGCCGGCCGGTCCCGGGTCCCGGACCGGCACCCGGGCCGTCCCTGCCCGACCCGCGCGTGCAGTGCGTGCTGCGCACGCGCAACGGCGACCTCTGGCTGGGCACGCCATCGGGCATCGCCCACCTGTCCACCCGGAACGGGCAGCCGGTGCTGCGCACCATCACCACGCGCAACGGACTGGGGCATGACCTGGTGCGCTGCCTGATGGAGGACCGCGGCGGCACGGTATGGGCGGGCACCGCCTTCGGCGGGATCACCCAGTTCACCAGCGAGGCCTTCCTGCACTTCACCGAGCAGGACGGACTGCGGTCGCGGATCGTGAGCGCCATCCACCGCAGTTCATCCGGCGAATTATGGCTGGGCTCGGTGGGCGGCGGGCTTGCCCGCTGGGATGCGCAGGGGCTTCGTGTGTTCGCGGAACCCGAAGGATTGGACGACCCTTTCGTGCTGTGCCTTTCCGATGCACCCGGTGGCGACCTGGTGGTGGGCACCGCCACGCAGGGTCTCTTCCGCCGTAGGGGCGAACGCTTCGTGCATGTGGCCGACGGGCCCACCGGGCGCGTCAACGCCCTGTTGTTCGACGGCGAGGGGCGTCTGTGGGCCGGCACCGACCGCGGCCTCTGGAGCGACCCCGGCGACGGCCGTCTCATGCGGGTGGACGGTGCGCAGCCGATGGTGACGGGCATCGCCTCCGGCGGCGACACCGTGTGGGCCAGCACCGCCGAGGGCCTCTTCCGCCTGGCCACGCGCAGGGTGCCGTGGCGCCTGGAGCCCGTACCCGGCCCGGTCGTGGCCATGACCAACGTGGTGCGCGACAGCAAGGGCAACCTGTGGGCCGGCACCGAGGAGCGCGGCCTCTGGCGCCTGCACGGCGCGCGCTGGGACAGCATCTGCACCGAAGGCGGCATGGGGTCCTCCACCGGCCTGCGCTCGCCCTCGGTGGAACAGGTGCTGCTGGACGCGTACGACAACATCTGGGTGGGCACCCGTCGCGGCATCACGCTGCTGCAGCTCGACAGGATGCAGGAGCAGGTGCTGGAAGTGGACCACTTCAGCACCGAGGAAGGCTTCATCGGCGTGGAGACCTTCCGCAACGCCTGCCTGCTGGACCGCGACAGCACCCTTTGGTTCGGCACGGTGCTCGGCGCCACCCGCTACGACCCCCGGCGCGTGCGAGAGGACCCTGCCGAGCCGCACACGCGGCTCACCGACCTGCTGCTCTTCTTCGAGCCTGCGGACTGGCGGCGGTGGTGCGACAGCCTGGACGGCGAGGGCCTGCCGGTGGGCCTGCGGCTCCCCCCCGACCGCAACCACCTGACCTTCACCTTCACCGGTATCAGCCTGGCCTACCCCGAAAAGGTGCGCTACCGCTACATGCTCGAGGGGCACGACCCCGACTGGTCGCCCATCACCGCCACCGACCGGGTGACCTACAGCAACCTGCCGCCCGGCGCGTACAGCTTCCTCGTGATGGCGCGCAACGCCAGCGGGGTGTGGAATACCGGACCGGTGCGCTTCACCTTCACCATACGCCCCCCGCTGTGGCGCACCTGGCCCTTCCTGACCGGCAGTGCGGTGCTGCTGGCCCTTTTGCTGTGGGCCCTTGTGAAGCTGCGCGAGCGCCGCCTGGTACGTGTTCAGCATCGCCTGGAGCACATGGTGGAGGAACGCACGCGCGAGCTGGCCGAGGAGAAGCACCGCAGCGAGGAACTGTTGTTGAACATCCTGCCCGAGGCCACGGCCAACGAGCTCAAGGAGAAGGGGGAGGCCCAGGCCCGGTCGCACGCCGAATGCACCGTGCTGTTCAGCGACTTCCAGGGTTTCACCGCGATCAGCGGGGAGAGCGAGCCCACGGGTATCGTCGCCGACCTCGACCGCTTCTTCCGCGCCTTCGACCGCATCACCGACCGGCATGGGCTGGAGAAGATCAAGACCATCGGCGATGCGTACATGTGCGCCGCCGGCGTGCCGCAGGCCAGCCCCACGCACGCCCTGGACGCCGTGCTCACCGCGCTGGAGATGCTGGACGCGGTGGACCGCATCAACGGCGAGCGGCAGCGCGAGGGGCGCCCGCCCTGGGCCATCCGCATCGGCCTGCACAGCGGGCCGCTCATCGCCGGCGTGGTCGGCGAGAAGAAGTTCGCCTACGACATCTGGGGCGACACGGTGAACCTGGCCAGCCGGCTGGAGGGCCTCAGCGAGGCGGGGCGCATCAATGTCAGCGCCGCCACCTACGCCCTCGTGCAACAGTTCTGCGAGGTCACCCCGCGTGGTCCGCTGGCCGTGAAGGGCAAGGGCAAAGTGCAGATGTTCTTCGTGGACCGCCTGTTGGCGGACTGGAGCGCCGACCGCGCAGGGCGTGAGCCCAACGCCGCCCTGCTGGCCTGGCGTGCCGGACACCTGGCCACCACGCCGCCATGAGGCGCGCGCTGCTTCGCACCGTTCCGCCCGCCGCGCTGTTGCTGCTGGGCCCCGCCATGTGGAACGGCTTCCCCCTGGTGTACGCCGACACGGGCACCTACCTCACCAGCGGGTTCGAGGCCGCCATCCCGGCCGACCGGCCGATCGCCTACGGGCTGTTCTGTCGGCTGTTCAGCGGGAACGGGGCCAGCCTGTGGGGTGTGGTGATCGCGCAGGCCCTGCTCACGGCCACGGTCCTCGCCCATGCCTGGCAACAGCTCGTTGGGCGCCACCGGGGCCTCTTCCTGGCGGTCGTGGCCCTGCTCAGCGTCGGTACCGGGCTGGGCTGGTACGTCGGGCGGCTGCTGCCCGATGCCTTCACCCCGCTGGCGATCGTCTCCACCGGCCTGCTGCTGCTGACCCGCATGTCGGCACCCTGGCGCGTGCTGCATGCCGCCATACTGCTGCTGGCCTGCACCACGCACCTCTCGCACCTGATCATCGTGCCCGGCACCGCGCTGATCGCCCTGCTGCTGCGGTGCCTGCTGCGCGAAGGACGGCCCGGCATCACCGGCCCGGCGCTGGTGGCCTCGGCGGTGCTGCTGTCCGTGTTCCTGCTCGCCCTGGGCGGCCGCATGGCGGGCCACGGCTGGACGGTCGCGCGCGGGACACCGCTCGTGCTCCTCGGCCGCATCGTGGACGCCGGTGCGCTGCCGGCCGCTTTGGATCGCCATTGCTTGCACCACGGCTGGGTGCTCTGCGACCCACCGCCGCCCAAGGACAGCCGCACCCTGCTCTGGGGGCCCGACGGTGCCGTGGTGCGCGCCGGCGGTTGGGACGCCTACCTGCCGGAGGCGCAGGCCGTGACCGGCGTGCTGCTGCGCGATGCGGCGGTGCGCCGCGCGTTGTGGCGCGCGGCCTGGCGCGACGGCACGGCTCAGTTGGTCCGCGGCGGCCTGGACGAACTGGCCGAGCCCTGGTACCGCAAGCCGGTGAGCCCACCCTACCGCGCCATCGCGCAGTTCGTACCTCATGAACTTCCGGCCTATCTCCAGGCTCGACAGCACGGCGCAGGCACTTTGGTCCTGCGCGCCCTGGACGTCGTGCATCAGGTCCTCATCGCCGTTTCGCTGCTCCTGCTGGCCGCGTTGCTGGTCCGCACGCACCAGGCCGGGCCGCGCGTGCTGCTGCTCTTCGCCATCCTGGCCGTGGCCTTCGCGGCCTCCAGTTGCGCGGTGCTCAGCATCCCCGACCAGCGCTTCCTCAGCCGGGTGAGCGGGCTGCTGCCCCTGGCGGTGGCGATGGCGCTCGCCACACGGTGGGAGCGGTCCTGACGGCGCTCCCCGGTGGGGAAAACCGCTCATCCCCTGCGGCCGAAGCCGACGGGGATCATGGGCATCCCGTTCGCCGTCGGGATCCCGTTCTTCGCATCCCGTCCCATGGGGAAGCACAACATGCCGACCGCTCCCGCCGCCCAGCCCTTGTGATCGGTGGGTTTCAACTCGAACAAGGCGTGTTGGTCAAGACTTGACCACCCCCACCTTATCCACTTCCTCCATCAGCTTCCCCGTTCCCGTCAGTGCCACGATGATGCGCTGGTCGTGGCGGATATCGTCGAAGGTGAGCGGGCGGCCCGATCGGTCCTGCTAACGGCCGGGATCACCTCAGCACGATCACCCGCGCGGAGGAGGCGCCCATCGCGTCATCCACGCGAAGGATGTAACAGCCGGCCGGGACCGCAGCGAGGTCGAGGTGTTCCTCGCGGCCCATCGACCGACGGTCGAGAAGGACGTTCCCCATCGGGTCGATCAGTTGCATGCGGTTCCCCGGCATCGTATTGGTCACGGTCAGCCGGCCCGTGGTCGGATTGGGGTATGCCTGCCAGAGCCGGTCGTTGGCGGCCGCATGGGTCGGCACGCTGGTCGAAAGGGGCGCATAGGTCGAATCGATCACCAGGGCCGTGTACGCGGCGTAGCTGGTGCGGCCACCGATGAAGACACTGTCTTCCACGATGGAACCGAGCGTGACGTACGCATTGATCCGCCCTTGGGTATCGTTCCCGTACGACCTGTACCAGCTCAGTTGTCCCAAGGCATCCCATTTGGCCAGGATGCCAGCGGGACTGAATAATGGCGATTGCTCAAGCGTGTCCGTGCCGTGGAACAGCATGCCTTGGAAATTCAAGCTGGCGAAAACCTCGCCCGCATCGTTCGTCCGGAGCTGCCCACCGATCCCACCATTGGTCCCGCTCGCCAGAAAGGACGTGTCGTCGAGCGCGATCAAGGAGCCCGATGGATCGAAGGAGGCCAGGAACCAGCGCGGGGAGCTTCCGGGCAGGGTGTCGTTCCCGATGGCCGCCGTACCGCTCAAGGTGCCCGAGAGGTGGACCATGCCGTCGGAGGTTATGGCCAGGTCATGGAGCACATCTTCCCCGGCGCCGCCGATCCGGGTGACGAACAGGGGAGTACCGGCCGTGTCGAACCTGGCCAGGAAGATGTCGGAGTCCCAGGCTTGCATGGCATAAGATTGACCGGCCCAGGTGGTCGTGTCCGCATTCATCGCGGTCATGCTGCCGGCCACCCAGATATCGCCTGTTGGACCGATGGCCAGGCCGTCGCAATGGACCTTGTCCGTGACCACGAATTGTGCGAGCATGTTGCCGTTGATGTCCACCTTCCGGTAATACCTCCAGCCGTTCCAGACGACGGTGAAATGGATGTTGCCCGCCCCATCCACCTCGAAGTCATCACCGCCCACGTAATGTTGCTGGAGCCAAAGCAGGCTGCCAGCCGTGTCCACCTGCATGATGTAGGCGCCACCGGCCGTAATGGGGGTTGCCGTGCCATTGTACTGGATACTGGACGAGCCTCCCCAGTTGTTCACCCATCCCGACAGGGTGATCCGGCCCCCGATCTCCCGGACAGGCCCTGCGTCATCGTTGCTGTGGGCCCCGATCGCATGGATCCAACGCATGTTCCCCATGCGGTCCGTACGTCCCACGTAACCATCATTGTATCCGTACCATTCGGGTTGCTGGCCGTCGAAGGGGTGGTCATTGAGGAAGTCGCCCGTGATGATCAGGTCCCCGAAGGAGGTGCGATGCACTCCGTTGCAATCGGCATTCGTGTTCGTGTACGGATGGAACCAAGCCGTATCCTGCCCTCCGGCGTTGGAGCACAGCAGTGTCGCGCACAGCAGGCCGGCAAGTGATCCGTAGCGCGTCATGGCATTACTGCTTCAGGGTTGACGATCGGCCGTGCCGCAGCTTGCTTTCCCGGCATGGGCCATGGCGTGCCAGCCCCACTGTTGTGCGCGTCGGCGGATCTTGATGCGGGAGAGGGGCATGGGCGGAAGTTAGAGGTTACCTCTTGATGGACTTGGCCGCACATGGTGCACGTTGGCTGCATGATCCCAACCTCACATCGTCCGTTCTTCGCATCCCGTCCCATGGGGAAGCACAACATGCCGACCGCTCCCGCCGACCCGCCCTTGTGATCGGTGGGTTTCAACTCGAACAAGGCGTGTTGGTCAAGACTTGACCACCCCCACCTTATCCACTTCCTCCATCAGCTTCCCCGTTTCCGTCAGTGCCACGATGATGCGCTGGTAGTGGCGGATGTCGTCGAAGGTGAGCGGGCGGCCCGTGCGGTCCTTCAGCCATTTCTGCGCGGGCTGGTAGCCGCCGATGTAGAAGTTCCAGGCCACCTCCGGCACGTCGGCGAAGTATTGTGCGTCGTTGATCCACACCTTGCCCAGCCCCTTGCCCGTGGCCTCGAAGCCGGGGCTCTTGGCCGTCATCTTGCGCGTGACCGTGTTGTCGCCGGGCTCGGGGAAGCGGGTGATGAACGCATCCACCGCCGGATCCTCCAGCAAGTGCAACCGCCGCAGCCGCGCCCCCAGCTGCACCAACGCCCTGAACTTCTTCACCTTCTCACCATTTTCACCCTTCTCCCCAGGCAGATCCTTCGGAAAGGGTATCCGTGGGAAATCACGCTTCAGGAACTCCTTGTACTTGGCGCGGTAGGCCGGGCTGTGCAGCACCGCGTAGCCGTAGTCCAGCACATCCAGCGGGCTGAGGGTGCCGCTGTGTGCGCCGTCCGGCCGAGCGGAGTCGAGGCCGTGTGCCCACAGATCGTTGGCATCGAAGCGGTATGCCAGGCCGATGCCCTCCGCCATCTGCGCCACCAGCTTGGCATCCAGGTTGGGCTGCACGCCTTGGCTTAGGGCTGTGGTCTGATTCGCGGTTTCGGGGTAGAAGTAGAGAGGAAAGACATAGTTATTGTCGAGCGATGAGATAGCGCCCTTGCTGACGATATCACGCGCGATGAGATAGGTGTGGCTGTAGTCCCTGTTCGCCTTACACGAACAGAAGGCGTAGTTCGCGCCCTCATAGAGATGACGCATCACTTTTCGCTGTGGACTAGCATAAAAGCCTCGTGACGTTCCTGTGTAGTAAGTCACTCGCGTATCAAATGGACGATAAGAAACCGGCCTGTAGCATTCAGCATTGCCATTCTCTACGATGTCCGCTTTTGCGGACGGGACTGTCCAATCTCGCGAGTCTTTGTATAGGTTGTATTTGGCACGAATCTCCTCGACCGGCAGGTTGCGAAAAGACACCACGGTAGATTCGAGTTCAGACCGTTCAATTGCTACAGTGAGATCATCCTGTGCTGACGCAAACCCCATCGTATGCAATGGGAACAACTCAGCAGTGAAGAGTCCTCTTGTGTATTCTTCCTCAAGACCAAGGTCGACGGGCTTAAAAAAAAGGTATGGACCATTTGGCTTCAGTAGCTCGAATTTGAGGCGCTGCAACTTGCCTTCCGAGAGCTCAGCATACTTGAACTCTCTCTCCCCAATCAGGCTGGAGTAGTAGACCTTGGCCTGTCCCGATCGCTTGCTCTTGCTGCGAACGAACAGATTGATACACACCCCTTGCTGTATGTCAAACACATTCTCGTCTACAGTACCCTTCTCCAGCAGCTTTGCCTTCTTTGAACTGCCGTGCAGATCGACCACATAGATCTTGTCGAAGGTGTTCAGCAGGTGCCAGCGCATGCCCCGGAAGGTGGGGTTGTCCAGAAAGCTGTGGTTGTTGATGTAGGCCAGCACACCTTCGCCGGTCTTCTCAATGAAGTGCTCACCGAAGCGGATGAACTTCACGTAGTCGTCACCGAGCCAATGCTTTCGTTCGTTGAAGTGCTCGCCATCCACGTACTTGTAGTCCTCGATCAGCCCGCTGATCCATTCGCCCTTGTTGGTGCTGATGCCGCTGTACGGCGGATTCCCCAGCACCACCATCACGGGGGTGTCGCGCTTTACGGCGTTGGCCTCGTTGGCCTCCTGGCTCAGCCAGCTGGCGAAGAGGGTGCCGGTATCGGGGTGGGCTTCTTCCAGGGAGTTGGTGAGGAAGACGCGTAACCGTTGTTGTTCGCTGCCCTTGGGCGCGGCACCGGGCGTGCCGTGCGGCTTGCCCATGTCGTAGCCGGTATCGCGCAGCACCAGGTCCAGCTTCAGGTGGGCCATGGCGTAGCTGGCCATCAGCAGCTCGAAGCCGTTGAGGCGCGGGATCAGGTGCTGCTCCACGTATTGCGGCCATAGGCCCTCCTGCCCCTGGAATTTGGCATGCACCTGGCGCACCACTTCGGCCAGGAAGGTGCCCGTGCCGGTGGCGGGGTCCAGCACTTGCACGCGGTGTACGGTCTTCTTCAGGCGGCGCTTGCCGGTGGTGGTGCGCTTGTCGGCGTTGTCGGTATCCACCTCGATCTGCACGGTGCTGCTGTCGGCCAGGCCCATCGGCAGGTTGAACTCGCTCTTCAGGATGTCGTCCACCGCGCGCACGATGAAGCGTACCACGGCATCGGGGGTGTACCACACGCCGCGGCTCTTGCGCAGCTTGGGGTCGTATTGCGCCAGGAAATCCTCGTAGAAGTGGAGGAAGGCATCCTCGCGGCCGCTGCCCTTGCCAAAGGTGCTGAGCAGTTTGCTGATGTCGGTGGCGCGGAAGATGTCGGCCAGCGCATCCACGATCCACACGATGCGCTCATCGAGGTCGGGCCCGCTGATGCTGTGGAAGAGCTTGCGCAGGAAGGGATTGCTCTTGGGGATGAGCACGGCGGCCTCCATGCGGCCGAAGCTGTCCAAACTGGGGTCGTGCAGCCTTGCGGCGAACATGCCGTAGGCGATCGTTTGCGCGTAGAGGTCGGCGAAGGCTTTGGGCGTGATGTCGTGGATCAGGATCTGTTTGAAGGCCTCGAGCTGGGCCTTGAGGTCGGTGTTGGCCCGGGTCTCCTCGTCGCTGGAGACCGCTTTCTCGATCACATCGGCCAGCAGGCGGGCTTTGCCGGCCATCATGCCGGCGAGTTTCTTGGGGCTGGTGATGGTCTGGCCCTGCCACGCCACGAGATCGGCGATGAGCGCGGTGAACCGTTCGAACGCGGCGGGCAGCGGTTTCACCTTCCCATCGGACACTTCACCGATGCGGATGCTGGTGGTGGGCTCGCCGTTGCGGAAGAAGCGGAACTCGAGATAGTCGGTGATGATGAGGTTGTCGAGGCTGCTGCGGTAGCGGTCGAACTGCTCCTTGAGGCTCTTGCTGCCCAGGTCCACGCCGATGTCCTTGGCCTCGATGTAGCCCACGGGGATGTCCTTGCGGGTGAGGATGTAGTCGGGCGCGCCGCAGGCGATGCGCTGGGGTTCGTTGGTGACGGTGACCCCGGGGCAGAGCGCGGAAAGCAGTTGTTGCAGGTCGCCCCGGTAGCTGTGTTCGGTGGCGCGTCCGCTGGCGTGGAGCTTGGCCAGGGCGGCGAGGTATTCGGCAAGGGTCACGGGCGGAAGTTAGAGGTTACCTCTTGATGGACTTGGCCGCACATGGTGCACGTTGGCTGCATGATCCAAACCTCACATCGTCCGTTCTTCGCATCCCGTCCCATGGGGAAGCACAACATGCCGACCGCTTCCTCCTGCAAGGACGCCCGTCCCCGCATCACTGCGGTGATCGGCCGAGACCAACGATCGAAGCGCGGCTATCGCGGCGGCACCGGCTGCAGGCACTGTCCGTACGGGCATGAAGCGGTACAGAAGGTCGGACGCTGATCCCGGGCAGCGACTACCTTTGGAAAACCGTCTCTCTCGTGATGCGCGGCCTTGCCCTCCTTCCATTGCTGGCCTGCTTCGGGGCCAATGCCCAGAACTGGGCCCTGCTCAACCCCGCCTACAAGTACAACTACAGCAACGACGGCAGCGACACGATCAGCAACCAGCTCTTCGTCACGCACATCGATACGCTGGGGCCGGACAGCTTCCGGTATGAATTGAACAGGATCGGGGAGGTAGAAGTGAATGATGACGGAAGCACTGCCTGTGATGGTCAAATGAACGCCTACCGTGTCCGAATAGAGACCGCACAGTTCTGTGGCGCAAGCGTGATCCGGGCGAATGATGCATGGCTGCTCGAACGGGAGGACACGCTGATCATTCATCCAAGTGCATCTCCAGGGTCCACCTGGACCGGTGTCACCGGCATCGAAGCCACAGTTCTGAGTTCTGACACCACCACGCTGTTCGAACAATCCGACAGTGTGAAGTGGATCGGCTATTCCAATGGTGACACGCTTCGCATTTCCAAGGATCATGGGCTGATCTCCTTCGGACCAATGAGCGTTGATGATACCCGATACGAATTGAAAGGTATTGGAGGAGCCATTGAACAGGGAGCCTCCTTCCCTGACCATCGCAGCCTGTTCAATTATCAGATCGGAGATGTGCTCCAGTATCAAGAGCACTCGGAATACCTTGATGGCGGCGACTGCTACAACCATTCGAATACGACCGCCAAATACACGGTCATTGATCGGATCGATCTTCCCACGCGGACGGAGTATGCGATGCGGAGGGTCGCGTTCCTGGATCATTGGTCCTTCTACGTGTTCGACATGACCCCATGTGACGCCTATACTGCGGCCTGGGTCGACACCTTATCCGTCGGCGTGGAGCACAGCGAATGGACCGCGGACAATCCGTTCTGTTCCAGCTGGAAGTTGGGCACCTGGCCGAACGCCGTCACCCCGTCAACTTTGTTCCTTGACACACGCGTCCTGTTGAAGGCTGCACTGGGCACCGACGGGCGCTATACCCTGGAGGCGAACAAACTGGTGGCGCCTGACCAGCCCTATTCGTTGTTATGCGCCAATGCCCAGGACACCGGCATGTGGCTCATCACCGGTGGTGCTGTCTTCGAAAGCGAATTCCGGGACGGCATCGGATTGACCTTTGAGAACGTGTACAGTTTCGAAAGCGGTGGCTCACGCGTGCTTGAGGGATATCTGATCAATGGTGTCCAGAGCGGAACACTGACCCCGGATGGCGTTCTGCTTGGCGTCTTCCAGGAAAGTACGAAGCCATCGCTCCAGATCATCCCGAACCCGACCGCGGATCTGTTGACCTTGCAATTGGAGGCCCCGATGGCAGGCGATTGGCGCATCGTCACCACCAACGGCGCGGTGCTCATGACCGGAAGCGTGAGGCATGAAAGGCGACAAGGAATTGATGTGTCCGCACTCGCCGAAGGGGTCTATGTCCTCGATCTCACCACATCACTGAGCCGAGTTGCCCAGCGCTTCATCATCGCCCGCTGATGCGCATCATCCCCACCCTCTGGCTCTGTTCATCGCTTACAGTGAGCGCCCAGAACTGGGCCCTGCTCAACCCCGCCTACAAGTACAACTACTGCAACGACGGCAGCGACACGATCAGCAACCAGATCTTCGTCACGCACATCGACACGCTGGGGCCGGACAGCTTCCGGTATGAGTTGAACAAGGTAGTGCGGCGCTGTGACACCTGCACCACCGCGCTCGGCGGGAGCTGCGATGGTTGTTATCTCGCACTTGACCGGGCCGGGGAGTTCGGCGATGCGTGCACGACCAACGGTGAACGTTGGCGGTTGGAGCACCCGGGCGGCTATTGGGAGGTCATGTCCACGGCCCCGATCGGAACCTCCTGGCTTTTTGACGCTGGTGAGGGCTTGACGGCTACTGTGGACACGATCGTAGCTGCGGTCGTGTACGGCATGCCCGATTCCCTGAAGGTTGTGGCACTATCCAACGGTGATACCCTGACATGCTCTCGCGATCACGGCCTCATGCGGTGGCCGGGGGCTAACGGGGCGCTCGATCAGATCGGTGAACAGATGACAGCCTCGGGTGTGCACGTCCCGCCCCTACCCGCTTTCATCGCCTATCAGTCCGGCGATGTGGCGCAGTACAGCCACGGCCGATGGCAGATCGGCATGTCAGCGATGGAAGGCGAGTCGTGGACTGAGAAGATGACCTTCATCAGCCGCACGGATCATCCGGACAGCATCGTGTTCCTGGTTGAGCGCATCACCCTGCACAGCGTGACATGGGAGATCGGTCCCGGTCAGTCCCAGACCGTTGAATACACATGGCAGGATACCGGTATCTGGGTCGCTTCGGCCGCGCATCTCCCGTTCTTCACCATCATTGGCTCATTCCCTGATCTGGAGATCCGTGAGCAGACGCTTCATCTGGAACTCACCAATGAACTGATCATCTCGGCCGAACATGGTTATGATGCAGAGGGTCATCACCAACTGAGTGCGAAGCGGTATCCATTCAGTGCGAACCCGCCGTGGTGGGAGGCACAAAGCCTCTTCGTGGATGCCGACACGGTAATGCCGGGGATCCTCGCCTTGGGAACGTGGAACACCGTGAATTCATTCGACCCCGCTGTGGTGTACCGTGTAGGACCCGGCTTGGTGCGCTACGATGCAGGCTTCTTCGAAGCCGGCGAGTACTACCATTTGGATGGAGCCGTCATTGGTGGCGACACCACCGGCACCCTCACGCCCGATGACATACTACTGGGGATCCAGCGCGATGCACCTCGGGCACATGGACCCATCCTTTTCCCGAATCCTGCACGGGAGCACTTGAGTATCCGGCCAGGTGCTTTCGCCGGAACGGATTGCCGCATTCTGCATATGAATGGAACGCAGATCCTGAGCTTCAAATTGGGATCAAGTGGATCGCGGTCGATCGATGTGAGCGACCTGCCCAACGGACTGTATATCGTCGAGGTGTCCTCCACATCACAGGTCATTCGCGAGCGCTTGGTGATCGCCCACTGAACGTGTGTCGGGGCGAGGGTGTTCAGTTTTGTCCGACCCTCCGAACCAGTTGATCTTGTTCGACTTTTAACCGGACAGCAATGCCGCCAAGTGGTGGTTCTGCACGAAGCTCTTGCCTTTGAACTGGAGGATGGGCATGGAATGCGGTTGTCCGTTGTTCGTTGTTCGTTATCGGTCGCGCGGGGCCACGCGCGGGGGGGTGCGCGACAGGCCTTCTGACAACCGACAACTGACAACCGGGCCGGGCATGTGCGTGCTCAGGGGAACTCGGTCTCCATGATACGCTGCAATACTTCATCCAGCGGGCCCAGGTCATACTGAATGGTGTCCCAGATGGAGGACAGGCGGATGCCGAAATAGTCGTGTGCGATCACGTTGCGCTGCGCGCGCACCTGGTGCCAAGGATGGGGATGCCGATCGAGGATCGCCGGATCGATACGTGTCATTTCCTCACCGATCGCCGCGAGCAGCATCAGGGCGGCATCACTGGTCTTCTCGTCCTTGATGAACCGATCGCGGTCGAAGCCGTGCACATGCCGACGCACGCGGGCGATGGCCTCGCGCATGCGCTGGAGCGCGCGCCTGCTTTCGTCGCGATCAGCGTTCATGGATCAGGCGCAGGTCGGGATCGATACGGGCGCGCACATGCGGGCGGAAGCTGTCCATGAAGCCCACATCCACCTTGCGGTGCACGAGCTGCTCCAATTGGTATTGCACGTCCGCGAGTTCGAAGTAGCTGAAGGGGTCCTGCACCTCGATGGCCAGGTCGATGTCGCTGCCCGGCTTGTCGTCCTTGCGCGCGAAGGAGCCGAAGAGCCACGCCTTGCGCACCTTGGGGAAGCGTGCCAGGCCGGACTTGAGTTTGCGCACGATGGCGGCGCGGTCCTGTTTGTTGAAGAGCACGTAGGCCACCTGTGCCTCGGCGGCCTTCAGCGCGTCCAAGGCCAGTTCATCCTCTCCGGCGGCATACACCACGGCATCGCGCAGCCATGCGGTAAGGAGGGGTTTGGCATCGACCTTCAGCACGCGGGCGAGCGCCTTCACCTGATCGCGATCCGGCTTGCGCGCCCCACGTTCCCACTTGCTCACGAGGCTGAAGTCGGTGTGCAGCACATCGGCCACTTCTTGCAAGGTGAGACCTGTGGCTTCGCGGTACTCGCGAAGCAGTTCGGGAAAGGTGGCCAGGGCGCTCACGACTTTGGACAGAATGTGTCCAAATCTAACTCCATAGATCACCGGAGAGCCACCGTACCGGACGAAATAGTTTTGCACAGTGCTTATACCAATTCGCAGTACAGCTTGACCCGATCTGCTTGCTCATATCCCACATTACTTCCCCGCAGGGGCCGTTCCGTAGCCCACGCTACGCAACGGCCCCTTCGGGTCGTACTGTGAAATAATAGCGGCGCATCTTCAGATCGATCCGTACTGCGAAATGGTATTACCTACGCGACACCGAACTTAGCAGCCATGTCCATCTCGATCGGATCCGACCTTGCCCTCTTCCAGCAAACCATCACCGAAGGCATCCCCGATGTCCTTCCACCCGCCAGATCACTCGATCCTTCCGTGAGCCACGCGCCCAAGCGCAAGAACATCCTCACCGCCGAAGAGAAAAAACTGGCCCTGCGCAACGCGCTGCGCTACTACCATCCGAAGCACCACGCCACGCTCGCGCCCGAGTTCGCACAGGAGTTGAAGGACCACGGCCGCATCTACATGTACCGGCTGCGCCCGGAGCACCCGATGCACGCGCGGCCCATCGATCACTACCCCGCGAAGTGCAGGCAGGCCGCGGCGATCATGCTCATGATCCAGAACAACCTGGACCCGGCGGTGGCGCAGCATCCGTACGAGCTGATCACCTACGGCGGCAACGGTGCTGTATTCCAGAACTGGGCACAGTACCGGCTGTGCATGAAGTACCTGAGCGAGATGAGCGAGGAGCAGACGCTGGTGATGTACAGCGGCCATCCGCTCGGCCTCTTCCCCAGCCACACCGACGCGCCGCGCGTGGTGGTGACCAACGGCATGGTGATCCCCAACTACAGCCAGCCGGACGATTGGGAGCGCATGAACGCGCTCGGCGTGTCGCAGTACGGCCAGATGACGGCCGGCAGCTACATGTACATCGGTCCGCAGGGCATCGTGCACGGCACCACCATCACCGTGCTGAACGCAAAAAGAATGCGAGCTCCCCTCTCCCCCGGAGAGGGGCCGGGGGTGAGGGGTATTTCCCCTCTCTTCGTCACGGCCGGTCTGGGCGGCATGAGCGGCGCGCAACCCAAGGCGGGCAACATCGCCGGCGTGGTGACGATCTGCGCGGAGGTGAACGCCAATGCCGCGCACAAGCGCCACAAGCAGGGCTGGGTGGATGAAGTGATCGAGGATGTGGACGCCTGCATCGACGCTGCGCGGACCTGGCAGCAGAAGGGCGAGGCGCGCAGCATCGCCTACGTGGGCAACGTGGTGGACCTGTGGGAACGCCTCGCGGCACGCAACATCCATGTGGACCTCGGCAGCGACCAGACCAGCTTGCACAACCCCTGGGCCGGCGGCTACTACCCGGTGGGCCTGAGCTACGAGGAGAGCAACGCGCTCATGGTGAAGGATCCCGAGGCCTTCAAGCAGCGCATACAGGAAACGCTGCGCCGCCATACCACGGCGGTGAACACGCTGGCCGAGGGTGGCATGTACTTCTTCGACTACGGCAATGCCTTCCTGCTGGAAGCGAAACGCGCCGGTGCCGACATCGGCGGGAAGAACGGCGAAGAGTTCAGGTATCCCAGCTACGTGGAGGACATCATGGGCCCGATGTGCTTCGACCACGGCTTCGGTCCGTTCCGCTGGGTATGCACCAGTGGCGACCCCAAGGACCTCGCGACCACGGACCGCATCGCCGGGGAGGTGCTCGAAGCGATGCTGCACCAAGCCCCGGAGAACATCCGCCAGCAGATCGCCGACAACCTGCACTGGATCCGCAGCGCGCAGCAGAACAAGCTGGTGGTGGGCAGTCAGGCGCGCATCCTCTACGCCGACAGCGAAGGCCGCATCCGCATCGCCGAGGCTTTCAACAACGCGATCAAAAGCGGCGCCATCAGCGCGCCGGTGGTGCTGGGCCGCGACCACCACGATGTGAGCGGCACCGACAGCCCCTACCGCGAGACCAGCAACATCCGCGACGGATCGCGCTTCACGGCGGACATGGCCGTACACAACTTCGTGGGCGATGGGTTCCGGGGCGCGACGTGGATCAGTTTGCACAACGGCGGTGGCGTGGGCTGGGGCGAGGTGATCAACGGCGGCTTCGGCATGGTGCTCGATGGCAGCGCCGACAGCGACCGCCGCCTGAAGGCCATGCTGCACTGGGACGTGAACAACGGCATTGCCCGCCGCGCCTGGGCCCGCAACCCCAACGCGGTGTGGAGCATCGAACAGGAGATGAAGCGCACGCCGTTGCTGAAGGTGACCTTGCCGAACGAGGCCGAGGATGAAGTGATCAACCAAGCGCTGCGATGAACCTGGAGGAACTGAACGCCTGGGCGCGGCCCGATGTGCTGCGCGCCGTGATCGAGATCCCCGCCGGCACGGTGGAGAAGCGCCAGTACGACATCGCCAGCAACAGCTTCCCCATCGACCTGCGCCGCGGGAAGCCGCGCCGCATCGCCTTCCTGCCCTACCCGGCCAACTACGGCTTCATCCCCGGCACGCGCATGGACAAGGCCCAGGGCGGCGACGGCGACGCCGTGGACGTCTTCGTGCTCTGCGGATCCGTGCCCAGCGG
This sequence comes from Bacteroidota bacterium, assembly GCA_014584605.1. GTDB lineage: Bacteria > Bacteroidota > Bacteroidia > Flavobacteriales_F > PHOS-HE28 > PHOS-HE28. The sequence continues at coordinate 17,165 of JACTMO010000085.1, forward strand.
CACGGTGATGGAGGTGGAGGTGATCGGCGTGATCGAGCTGCTCGATGCCGGTGAACGCGACGACAAGCTGGTGGCCTTGCCGCTGGACCCCGCGCTGCGCACCGTGGAAGCCGACGACATCCATGAGCTGCCCGCCGCCGCGCGCGACATCCTCGTCACCTGGCTGCTGAACTACGACCCGGAGGACGGCGCGCAGCTGGTGGGCGTGAAGGGCCGCGACGAGGCGATCGCCACGGTGAGGCGCTGGCAGCTATCGTGAGCCGGGCCGGAAACAGCGAAGGACGATCGGTGCGGCACCGGGGGCGGTCAGGCGCAGGAGGTACATGCCGCACGCCGCTGGTCCGTCCGCGATCCGGCGTGCGGTACCCAGGCCCTCCAGTTCCATCGGGCATGCACGGCCGTACGGGTCGATGAGCTCCGCGTGCAACGGTCCCGCCGGCAGCCCTACGAGCCAGCGCCCATCCTCCGCGAACCGCACCTGCGACAGGCCCGCATCGCCCGCAACACCGATGCCCACCGTGCAGCTGCCCGCAGGGCACACGAGCACGCCAGGGTCCACCGTTCCGGTGTTGAGGTCGAGGTACGGCCATACCGGCGTGGTGGGCGTGGCGTCGCAGAGGATCAGGCCGGGGTGCAGCAGGCCGAGGTTCTCCGAACTGTCCGCTATGCACAGCGTACCCGGCCCCGCCGCCCATCCGGCATTGCGGAAGTGGCGCGTGTGGATGCTCCCTCCTGCGGTGAAGAAGGTGAGGTGCGGGATGGGCACCTCGGCATCGTCGAGCCGCAACCAGCCGTCCACTTGTACGTGTGCGTCCCACACATTGAGCCCCCAACGAATGTCCGCGTCCCCCAGGATGTGTGTTTCCACGGCGCCGGTGGCCGCGTTGAAGTTGCCTGCACTGCGCACAGCCAGGTGTTCGAGCACCCGGCAAGTGCCCACGTTGTGGAAGAGCCCTGTGCTGTCCACCACCAGCTCGTAGCTCACGAAGAGCCCTTCGTTCCATACCAGGCTGTCGCGCACCCAGGTGACGCGACTGCTGACGGTGGCCTCGTTGTGGAACGAGCAATGATCGAACACCAGGGAGTCGACGGCGGTGATGACGCCTGTATTGCGGCCCGCCCGACGCATGGCAAGGCGTGTGGTGGCGATGCTGCCCGTGTTCACCAGCGAGTCCGTCCACGCCGCGCCGTCCAACAGCACCATGCGGTACAGCGAGACCGAACCGGCGTTGGTGAAGGGTGCATTGCTCCACAGGCTGCCGGTGCCGCCGCCGACCAGGGCGCCGGTGGCCGTGATGCGCAGGGCCCCGCCCACATGCACCAGATCGGTCGTCAGGCCCACCTGGTGCTGGACCACCACGGTATCACCGTTCTGCGGAAGGCAGCCGCAGTCCCAGGTGGAAGGGGCCGACCAGGGCCCGGCCGCTGCGGAGGACACCGTGGCCTGGGCGCTCATTCCAGGGGCCAGGAGCAGGAGGAACCACAGGAACGGCACCCGCATGGAACCAAGGTAGCGGATCCCGCGTCCGGTCCGGGCCGACCGCAGGAACTAACTTCACCACCCAACCCGGCCCCTTCGTCCTGCGTGTATGGGATCGAACACCTGAAACAGCATCACCATGAGATCGACCCTTAGGAACCTTGGTACAGGGCTTTTGTCCGCCCTTGCCTTCGCCGCAGCGGCACAGCAACCCTACGCCTGGCATATCTCGGGCACCATCACCGGCTGTACGCCGGGGCAGGTCGTGACCGTACAGACGGTGCAAGGCACGCACCCCCCGCAGTCCCTCACCATCGCGGCAGACGCGAACTGCCACTACGAGGCCTGGCTTTATGTCTCGAGCAATCCGTCCATGGTCGAGGTCGGCACCCTGTGCGGGGGCGTGATGTTGACGGCCTGGGATTCGGCCCTGTTCAACTTCCTGACCGACACGGCCTACGCGGTGATCGACCTGAACTGCGGCGGCGGTGGCGCGGTGGACTGCCTGGGGATCCCCAACGGGCCGAACCTGCCCGGCACGCCCTGCGACGACGGCGATCCGCTGACCGGTCCGGACGTCTGGGACAGCAACTGCAACTGCGTGGGCGGGAACAACCAGGCTTGTGAGGCCGCCTTCACCGTGCAACAGGTGGCGCCCTGGCAGATCGGCACCACCAACAGCAGCACGGGCCTGCCGCCGCTCACCTTCGAGTGGTGGCTCCCGGACGGCAGTACGAGCACCCAAGCCGAGCCCGGCTTCACGTTCAGCAGCCCCGGCCTCTACGGCATCTGCCTCACGGTCGTCGCCGACAACGGCAATTGCACCGATTGGATGTGCGACTCGGTGTTCGTGGACAGCACGGGCACCATCGGCACGGGCAACTATTGGTACGATTGCCTGGGTGTCTTCATGGGCACGGCCCTGCCCGGCTCTCCCTGCGACGACGGCGACCCCAACACCACGGGTGATGTGTGGACCCCGAACTGCACGTGCATCGGCCAGGGTGGCGGACCGGTGGATTGCCTGGGCGTGCCCGGCGGTACGGCACTGCCCGGCACGGCCTGCGTCGATTCCCTCAACGGCATCCTCATCACCGGCATCTGGGATGCCAACTGCGTCTGCCAGGCCAACATGCCGTACGATTGCCTGGGGATCCCCAACGGCCCGAACCTGCCTGGTACCGCCTGCGACGACGGGGACCCGCTCACCCCGTACAGCTTCTGGACCTGGAACTGCGTGTGCGTGGCCGACAGCAGCGGTCAACTGTATGACTGTATGGGTGTGCTGAACGGACCGGCGATGCCCGGCACGCCCTGCGACGACGGCAACGCCCTGACCTTCAACGACACCTGGGACGGCACCTGCACCTGCGTGGGCTCCGGCGGCCTGCCCTGCGAAGCCGACTTCATCGTCACCCAGGCCTACGACAGCCTGCAAGGGCCCATCCCCAGCACCATCTGGGTGTTCTACATGAACAACGGCGGCCAGGGCTTCACCTACTTCTGGGACTTCGGCGACGGCACCACCAGCACGGCGCCTTTCCCCACCCACACCTATAGCGGCAACGGGCCCTACCTGCTCTGCCTCACCGTGTCCGGCTTCGGCTGCACGGACACCTACTGCGACAGCGTGGGTGTGGACAACAACGGCATCATCCTGCCCATGGGCGCCCAGAGCCAGGGCTTCACCATCGCCGTGATGGGCGGCCCCAACGCCATTGATGAGGTGGAGGCGATCGGCAATGTGGTCCTCGCGCCCAACCCGGTGAACGAGGAACTCGTGCTCACCATGAACAGTGTGCACGCGGGGACCATCACGGTGGATGTGCTGGACGTCGCGGGCAAGGCGGTGCACCGGCAGCGTGCGAGCCTGCTGGCAGGGCCCAACACGTTGCGCTTGCAGCTGGGCCACCTGGAGGCCGGTCCGTACCTGCTGCGGATGAACCTCGATGGTGCGGTCCGTACCGAGCGGTTCGTGCGCGGTAACTGATGTCGAGGGGGGGATGAGGCGGAGGGGCTGTCTCCAATGAGGCGGCCCCTTCGCTTTTCCTCAGGAACCTGTCCGAGCCTTGCACGCGAATGCCCGAACCTGGAAGGCTTGCTGGACTTACGATACGCCCCTCCCCCCCCCGCATGTCTGGTGGTGCCGTCCGCGTAACACCATTTCGCATTAAGGCGTAGGCTAAAGGTGCGAAGGGATTTATTCGCTGGACGATACGACGTGGTCGTTGCAACGCCGAAGGCGTAGACCGCAGGGAGTGAAGCTACCGAGGGCCGGTGCTACGGAACGATCACGACGGAGAAGTCAAGTGGAAAAAGACCGAGCAGATCGGCCTACTCCTTAGTACGAAGTGGTATAACTTCCAGCGGCGGAAACCCAACCCGATGGCTCCCGGCTGCGTGTACCCCATTGAAGCGATCCCTCATGCCACGAAAAAGCTCCTTCACCGATCCAGCGCGCGGGCTGCTGCTTTCCCTTCTGGCCGCCGTCCTGCTTAGCGTTCCCGCCCTCGGTCAGACCCAGGTCGTACACCTTGTCGGCCAGGTCATGCCCTGTACCCCGCTGTTCACGGTGGTGACCGTCGTCTCGTTGCCCGGCGTCTCCCCCCAAGTGAACACCACCCTGTCCGTGGACACCGCCTGCACGTTCAACGCGTTCTTCATCATGGACGATCCCAGCGGGTCCTTCCATGTCTCCACCAACTGCGGCGGAGGCACCATGGCGATCGATACCGTGACCTACACGGGGAACTTCCTGGACACGATCCTGGTGACGGTGGTGCTGCAATGCCCCGGGGCGCTGGATTGCGAGGGCGTGCCCAACGGCCCGGCGATGCCCGGCACGCCGTGCGACGACAACGATCCCCTGACCATGAACGACACCTGGGGAACGGATTGCATCTGCGCCGGGAACGTCCCGAGCGTTTGTACGGCGGCCTTCTGGCCCCTCCAGGCCTACGCCATCGATTCGGTCACCGGCGACCCCGTGCCCTTGTTCAACGAAGTGTGGCTGATCGACCAGAGCACGAGCACCGCCGGGGCCGTGGCCCATGCCTGGGACTTCGGCGATGGAGGCACGAGCACCGATGCGCAGCCCACGCATGTTTTCGGCGGTCCGGGGCCCTACCTCATCTGCCTGGCCATCACCGACAGCAGCGGCTGCACGGACCAGTTCTGCGACAGCATCGCCGTGGATCCCGACGGATTGCTCAGCGGGCTGGTGGGCGGCGAAGGTGCGCGCAACGGGTTCACCGTTCGCGTGGTGGACCCGCTCACCGTGACCATCCCGGAGCCCGCCGCCCCTGCGGATGTGCGGCTGTGGCCGGTACCGGCGCACAACGGGCAGACGCTTTCCTTCATCAGCCCTTCCAGCGGCACGGCCCGAATGGAACTGCTGGCCATGGACGGCAGGTTGCTCGCCCAGCACCCGGTCGCCTTGCAGCGCGGCGTCGTACGGGTGGAGGTCCCGCTGGAAGAACTGCCCGCTGGCCCCTTCCTGGTCCGGCTCACCACGGCGACATGGACCCTCCAACAACGGAGCATGAAACAATGACCTGATGGACCAGGGGTGGGGGCGGTCCATGCGGCAGCCCTGCTCCGCATCCCCATGGTGAGCGACCAGCTGATAGCACGCTGCCTCCGCGAGGAGCCCAAGGCGCAGTATGAACTGTACCGGGTGCTCCACCCCATGCTCATGGGCATCTGTACCCGCTACGAACGCAACCGGCAGGACGCGGTGGCACGGATGAACCAAGGTTTCCTGAAGATCCTCACCCACCTGGCCGACCGACGCCCGGAGGTACCCTTCGAGCTCTGGTCGCGCCGCATCATGATCAACACCATGATCGACGACCACCGCCGCCAGAAACAACGCAAGGCGCACGAGGTACTGGACAGCCCCCAGGACCGCGTGGACCTCGCCGAGGTGAACAACTACCTGGGCCAGATGGAGGTGCAGGAATTGGAACGCATGCTGGAGCTGGTGCCCGCCATGTCGCGGCAGGTGTTCAACCTGTTCGCCATCGACGGCTTTCCACATGCGGAGATCGCCACGCTGCTGGGCATCAGCGAGGGCACCAGCAAGTGGCACGTGTCCAACGCGCGGAGCATCCTTCAAAGGGCCCTGGCACGGGCCATGACGATGGACCGCGCACGAACCCCTTCCCGATGAGCGACCAAGAGCAATTCGACGACCTGGTCCGCCGCAAGCTCGAAGAGCGGAGTTTCCCCTTCGTCGAGGCGGATTGGCAGGCGGCCCACCGGCTGGTCCAGGCCGATCGCGCCCGGCGGCGTCGGCAACGACAGCTCCCCTATGGCGCGGCGGCCCTGTTGATCATCGGGGTGGGCATCGGCTACGTGACCATGGACCAACGCGATCGTTCCGACCATGCGCTCGCCGGCACCGAGCAGGTGGCCGAAGAGCGGGACGACACGCCCTCCACCGCTCCGGCCCCGCACCGTGCATGGGACCGCGCAGCACAGGTTCCGCACACACCCGTCGAGGCGGATACGCCGGTCCTTGCGCCGGCACCTGCTTCGGCCGCCACGCCTTCCCCCGCTGATCCGCACCGGACCACTGTTGCACCCGCCATGGTGGCGGGCATGGACGGAACGCTTCCCGCGGCACGTCCGGCATCCACGCGGTCGCGAACAAGTACGACCGGGATGCGGCCAGAGCCGACGACACCTGTGCGTTCCGACACCGACGGACCGTTGCACACCGATGCGGAAGCGGTCCGAAGCGAGGAGCGTTCGTCCGCCTCTGCGCAAGAGGGCGATGGGCCGGAAGGGATGAACGACGCGCCCCCTGCCGCCGCAGCGGCACAGTCCGATCCGGCCCGGGCCGTCCCTGCGCCGGCATCCGCGAACGCCGGAGCGCCGACCGCTGCGATGCAGCATCCCGGGTCGGTCACCCTTCCCGCAGAGAGCACCACGCCGACCATCGCCTCGAACACACCGGAACAAGGAGCCCAAGCGGCGCGACCGCCGGAAGGCACGAACATCGCCGATAGCGCGAGCGCTCCGGTCGTCGCAGCCCTTGCTGCGGACAGCAGCGCGACCAACACCGTCGACACCGCCGCAGCGGCACCGCTCGTCCGCCCGACCTCGCCGTGGGAGGTGGGCGTGATGGGCGGCCTCCTCCTGGGCCAGGGGCGCTACAGCGGCGCCGGACATGAACTCTGGGATGCGGACGTGACGCGCGGCACGGGATGGAGCGTCGGCGCCGAGGTGATGCACATGGGCCGCAACGCGGGCATCGGCACCGGCATCCATTTCAGCACCTACGCCGAGCGACTGACGGCGCACGAACAGAGCCTTACGGGGATGGAAGTGGAACAACATTACTTCCTGACCCCCGTGGACACCACCGTCACGGTGAGCACCGGCACCGTCCTCGTCAACGGCCAGCTCTACCAGATCATCACCAGCGTGGACACGGTGATCAACGTGCTGGACGTGGGCTACGACACCAGCACCACCGTGACGGTGCAGCGGGCCGCGCGTGCGCTGGTGAACCGCGTGAGCTACCTCGAGGTGCCCCTGCTGGTGGACGCGCATCTCACGCAGGGCCGATGGCAGTTCGGGGTGCGTGGCGGGCCCACGCTCGGCGTGCTCACCGGCCGCCGGGGCGCGCTGCCCGACCCTGCGGGGGATGGCTACACGGACCTGAACGATGTGCGGTTCCGCAGCCTCGTGTTCGGATGGACGGTGCGGGCCTGCCTGCGTTACCGGTGGAACAGCGCCTGGTCCATTGGCCTGGAGCCTGTGCTGCGCGGTCAGTTCGGGAGCGGCCTGGAGGGCGACCTGAAACGCCGCACCATGGCCTACGGTGTGATGGTGGGCCTGACCTATCGCCTGCGCTGAGGGTCAGCGGGACAGCAGCACGCGCAGCGCCGGCATCTGCGGGGCGTCCGGCACGTGAAGCAGGTAGGGCCCGGGCGCCAGGGCGGACAGGTCGATCCGAAGGCCCTGGCCCTGGCGCACGGCGGGCCACCGTGTGCAGCGCCCGACCGCATCAAGGAGCAGAACCTCCTGCACATCCCCTGGCACCGCGCCGGTCCACAGCACGCCGCTGCTCGGAACGGGCCACGCGGACCAGCCGGGCACCGGCATCGGACCCTCGATGCCCACCGGCTGGCAACGCGGGTCGGTACACCAGCTGACATCCGGCCCCACCACCCCCTGGTCCACGTCCAGGAACGGCGGTACGGTGGTGCTCGGCGACCGGTCGCACACGTCCACGCTGTCGGCGATCATGCCCAGGTTCACCGTGCTGTCGCTGACGCACACCGCACCCGCACCGCGCAACAGCCCCTGGATGCGCAGGTCGCCCTCCACGGAAAGGAAGGCGCTGTCGTCGGCCAGCCAGAGGTCGCCATCGATCCACACATCCCCTTCCACCGTCAGCGGTCCGCTGTCCACCATCATGGACTCGATGCGCAGGTCCCCGGCCACCTCGATGCGGCCCTGGTTGGTGCTGGTGTACGGTGCGCGGAACACACCGGTCCAGGTGATGCTGCTGTCGTTGCGGAAGCGCGCGGCGAATTCCCCCGCACCGCTCACCGCACCCCGGTTGTCCAGCTGCCCCGGGCCGGAAAGCCACCCGGCGGAGACGGTGCCGGAGGCCGTGTTCTCCCACGGGGCATCGGAACGCAGGCTGTCCACGATGATGGACCCGATGTTGTGGAAGTCCTCACGCTGTACCAACAGGTGGATGGCCGCCAGCGTCCCGAAGTTCACCGCGTCGGGTTGCAGGAAGCCCACCCGCAGTTCCAGCCTTTGCAAGCTGATCTGGCCGAAGTTGTAGAAGATGCCGCCCACCACCAGCGCAGTGCCCAGCAACTGGCCATTGCCCTGCACGTACAGGTCGCCCTGGATCAGGCTGTCCGGAGCGGTGAGCGTGACGACGTGCGCCACGGTGACGCTGACGATGCCGTCGGGCACACAGGCGCAATCCCAGGTGGTCGTGTCGCTCCAGTCGCCATCGGCCACGGAAGTGATGGCCTGTGCCGCCACCGTCGCCGGGAGCAGGGCCAGGGCCGTCAGGAGCGCGATGCGCATGCCCGAAAGTAGCGTACCGACCGCGGTCACGCCCGCACCTGGGCGCCGGTGTTGCGCTCCAGCGCTTCCCGGATGCGCTTCATCGCCTTGTCCACCTGCTCGTCGGTGAGCGTGCGACCGGGGTCCTGCAGGGTGAAGCGGAGCGCATAGCTCTTGGTGCCCGGCGGCAGCTTGTCCCCTTCGTACACGTCGAAGAGGTCCACATCGTGCAGCAGGTTGCGTTCGGCCTGATGCGCGGCCTTGCGCAGGTCCTCGAAGAGCACCGACCGGTCCAGCACCAGGCTCAGGTCGCGGCGTACGGCGGGAAAGCGCGGCACCTCGGCGTACTGGGCCGGGGTGGCGGGCAGGGTCCACAATGCGTCGGTGAGCTCGGCGAAGAAGGCCGGCTGGTCCACGGCATGGGCGCGGGCCACCTCGGGCCGCACGCTGCCGCCGATGGCCAGCTGCCCCGACGGCCCGAGCACGGCGAAGGCATCCTGCAGCAGCGGGTGGGCCAAGGGCTTCACCTGGGAACGGACATCGCCATGCCCGCGTTCCACCAGCAGTTCGATCTCCGCCAGCAGGTCTTCCGGTCCGGTGGGCCGCGGACGCTGGCGCCAGCGGTCCCGCACATTGCGGCCGGTGATCAGCAGGCCCATGCGCGCCGCTTCGGCCCGTCGCTCCCCGGAGCGGTGGTAGGTTCGCCCCTGTTCGAAGAGGCGCAGGTCGCGTTGCTGGCGGGCGATGTTGTGGGCGGCGGCACCGAGCAGGCCGGGCAGCAGGGTGCTGCGCAGCACGTCGAGCTCGGCGCTGAGCGGATTGCGCAGCCGCACCAGTTCATCGGCACGGGCCGCGCCGAGCCGTTCCAGCAGGGCGCCGTTCACCAGCGAGGGCGTCATCACCTCGCGGAAGCCGCGCGCGGCCAGATGGTCGGCCACCGCCCCACCCGGTTCGGCCGCCGGGTGCCCATGCATCGCGGCAGGCGGCACGGACAGGCGTTCGAGGATGGGCACGCGGTCGAAGCCGTGGATCCGCAGCACCTCCTCCACCAGGTCCGCCTCGCGGTGCACATCCACCCGGTACGGCGGCACCTCCACCAGCAGGCTGCGTTCGGAACGTTCTGTGATGCGGCAGTCCAGCAGGCGCAGCACCTCCTCCAGGGCCGGTGCTTCCAGGTCGATGCCTGCCAGCCGGCGCATGGTGCTGAAATGCAGCCGCACGGATCGCCACGGGCGCGGATGCGGATGAAGGTCGATCACGGGCCCGACCGGGCGCGCACCGCAGTGCTCCATCAGCAGCAGTGCGGCGCGCTGGAGCGCCACGACGGTGAGCTCCGGGTCCACACCACGCTCGAAGCGGAACGAGGCATCGGTGCGCAGGCCGTGCCGACGCGCAGTGCGCCGAACGCGTACGGCATCGAAGCAGGCGCTCTCCAGGAACACGGTGGTGGTGCCCTCGGTGACGCCGCTCTTGAGGCCGCCGAAGACCCCGGCGATGCAAAGGCCGCCGTCCACGTCGGCGATCATCAGGTCCTCGGCGTCCAGCGTGCGCTCCACACCGTCCAGCGTGGTGAACCGCGTACCGGCCGGCAGGGCGCCCACCCGCACGCGGCCGCCCTGGATGCGGTCGGCATCGAAGGCGTGCAGGGGCTGGCCGAGCTCATGTTGCACGTAGTTGGTGATGTCCACCACGTTGTTGATGGACCGCACGCCGACGGCCTGGAGCCGGTCGGCGAGCCATCCCGGCGAGGGGCCCACGCGAACCCCGTTCAGGGTGAGCCCCGCGTAGCGCGGACAGGCGTGCGGATCGAGCAGTTCCACCGCGATGCCACCACCATCGCCGGGGCGGAAGGCCGTGGTATCGGGCATGCGCAGCACGGCCCGCCCTCCGGTGCGGTGGATGACGGCTGCGGCCAGGTCGCGGGCCACACCCAGGTGTCCCATGGCATCGGCCCGGTTGGGGGTGAGCCCGATCTCCAGCACCGGGTCGCTGCGCAGACCGAGCTGTTGTGCGACAGGCGTACCGGGTACCGCTTCAGCATCGAGCACCAGGATGCCCTGGTGGCCTTCGCCGAGCCCGAGCTCATCCTCGGCGCAGATCATGCCCTGGCTCTCCACCCCGCGGATCTTGCTCTTCTTGATGGTGATGCTGCCGCCGTCGCGCAGGTGCAGCACACAGCCCACCAGCGCCACCGGCACCTTCTGGCCTGCGGCCACGTTGGGTGCGCCGCACACGATCTGCAGCGCCTCGCCGTGCCCGACGTCCACCCGCGTCACGCTCAGGCGGTCCGCATCGGGGTGCTTCGCGCACTCCAGCACATGGCCCACCACCACGCCTGCCAGCATGCCCGGCACCGCTTCCACCACTTCGATGCGCTCCACCTCCAGGCCGGTGCTGGTGAGCAGCCCGGCGGCCGCATGCACGTCCAGGTCGGTGTCGAGCAGTTCGCGGAGCCAGTCCCAGGAGATGCGCATGGTGTCCGCCGCCGTCCCGGCGAAGATGGTTGGGGTTCGGGAGAACGGCCGGCGAAGATACCATGCCGCCCCGCGACCCACGGACCAGGCCCGGCCCGGGGATGGCTGCACCACAGGACCGTCGCCGCAGCGCGCCCGGTGGGGCCCTTAGTTTTGGTCGACCGCCATGGAGTACATCGTCCTGTCGATCCCGCTATTCTTCGTGCTCATGGGGGCGGAGCTGGCCTGGAGCGCCTGGAGCGGTCGGAAGGTGTATCGGCTGAACGACTTCATCGCCAACCTGGGCTGCGGCATCGGCAGCCAGGTGGTGGGCGCTTTCACCAAGGCGGCCATCTTCGCCGCCTACCTGTGGACCTACGACCACCTGCGCCTCTTCACCCTTCCGCGCACGGCCGTCACCTGGCTCGTGGCCTTCCTGCTGGTGGACCTGCTGTACTACTGGTTCCATCGCCTCAGCCACGAGGTGAACTTCCTGTGGGCGGCGCACGTCGTGCACCACCAGAGCGAGGAGTACAACCTGAGCGTGGCGCTCCGGCAGAGCTGGTGGCAGGGGCTCTTCAGCTGGTGGTTCTACCTGCCCATGGCCGTGCTCGGCATCCACCCGGTCCTGATCGTCACCGTGGGCGCCTTCAACACGCTGTACCAGTTCTGGATCCACACCAAGGCCATTGGCCGTATGGGCCCCTTGGAGCTGCTGTTCAATACGCCGAGCCACCACCGCGTGCACCACGGCAGCGATCCCCGGTACATCGACCGCAACCATGCCGGTACGCTCATCGTGTGGGACCGCCTCTTCGGGACCTTTCAGCGCGAGGAGGAGGAGCCGGTGTACGGCATCACCAAGCCGCTGGACAGCTGGGACCCGATGAAGGCCAACTTCCATCACTGGGGCGAGCTGATCGGCCTGGCACGGCGCTGTTCGCGGTGGACGGACAGGCTGCGCGTGTTCCTGAGGCCACCCGGCTGGCGCCCGGCGGAACTGGGCGGCTTCCAGGGACCGCAGGCCAGGGACCGCAGCGCCCATCGCAAGTTCGACACGGCGGTGGACCGTCCGGTGCGTACCTACACCGTGCTGCAGTTCACCTTGCTGGTCGCGGTGACCGCCCTCTTCCTCTTCCGGCAGCAGCAGCTTGCGCCATGGTCGCAGTGGGCCGTGGCCCTGCTCCTCCTGTGGTGGGTGATGGACATGGGCCTGCTGATGGAGGGCGGCAGGCGGGTGCTGAGGTGGGAGGCCGGGCGCATCGTTGGCTTCGCCGTGCTGGGCATGGTCGCGTTGGGCGCCTTGGCCGCACCCTGGGGCGCCGCGACCACGGTCCTCCTCGCGATGCTGAGCGCCTTGCATCTGCTGTACATCGCCCGCAGGGGTCATCGCACCTGATCCAACCGCCCGTGCCTGTCCGCACCGCGTTCCGCGTTCCGACGGCTGCGGGGCGATGCGGAAAGCATGCGGCGGAGGTCGCCAGGCCGCTCCGGCGTTCCATGGCGGCCGGAACGGCGCTGTTGCGCTTCCACGGACCGGCCCCGGGGTACAGGCCGCACCGGGAGGGGCGCGGGGCTGGATGCCCGGAAAAGCAAGGGTGAACGGAGCACGATGGTGGGACGGGGCCGGATGTCGGGTCGTCCGCACACGGGCTGCATGCGGCCACCCGCTATCTTGGCGCTCCGCCCATGGACCTGCGCAAGTCGCCCTGGATCAACGGAGCCCTCTACCTGGCCGCCCTGCTGGGCACGCTGGTGGCCCAACTGCGGGACTGGCACGGTCTGGAGTTCGTGTGCAAACCGCTGATGCTGGTGGTGCTCTCCAGCTGGTTCTATTTCAGCAGTCGGCGCGTGGGCGACCGTTTCACGCTGCTGGTGCAGGCCGGCCTCTTCTTCTCGCTCCTGGGCGACGTGGCCCTGATGCTCCAGCACCTGGACGAGTTCAACTTCCTGATCGGGCTTGCGGCCTTCATGGTGGCGCAGATCTGCTACGCGGTGGCCTTCCTGCAGAACGTGCTCGAGGTGGGCGGGGCCGAAGGTGTCTGGGTGTCGCTGCTGATCACGGTGCTGCTGTTGAGCTACGGGTTCTTCTTCGCCTTCGACCTGGTGCCGTACCTGGACGAGGTGCTTGTGCTGCCCGTGCTCGCCTATGCCATCGCCATCACGCTCATGGGGGTTGCGGCGGGGTTCCGTTTCCGCCGCACCTTTCCGCGCAGCTTCTGGATGGTGTTCGTGGGAGCGCTGCTCTTCATCGCCTCGGACAGCCTGCTGGCACGGGACCGTTTCGCGCGGCCTGTGCCGATGGGCGACGTGCTCATCATGGTCACTTACGCCGGTGCGCAGTTCCTGATCGCCGCCGGTTGCCTGGTGCACGTGCTCGACCCGGAGGAGCTGCGGCGGCGCCAGGCGTTGCGCACGTAACGGCGTTCAGCTGATCCGGCCCCAGGAGGCTTTGTCCCGGCCGCGTTCCTCCATGGTGCGCGCGATGGGCGCATGCGCCGGGTCCTGCATCCCGGGGTCGGTGTCCATCAGGCGGATGGCGGCGGCGCGGGCCTGCTGCAGCAGCTCGGCGTCATGCACCAGGTCGGCCAGGTACAGCAGGGGGATGCCGCTCTGCTGGGTGCCCGTCAGATCGCCCGGGCCGCGCAGCCGCAGGTCGGTCTCGGCGATCTCGAACCCGTCGTTGGTGCGCACCATGGTGCCGAGGCGTTCGCGGGCATCGGCCCCCAGGCGGTCGCCCGACATCAGGATGCAGTAGCTCTGTTCGGCCCCGCGCCCCACGCGGCCCCGCAACTGGTGCAGCTGGCTCAGCCCGAAGCGTTCGGCGTTCTCGATCACCATCACCGTCGCGTTGGGCACGTCCACCCCCACCTCGATCACCGTGGTGGCCACCAGGATGTTGGTCTCGCCCTTCTTGAAGCGCGCCATCTCCATGTCCTTGGTGGCCTGGTCCATGCGGCCGTGCACGATGCTCACCGCGTACTGCGGCAGGGGGAAGCGGCGTGAGATGGCCTCAAAGCCGTCGGTGAGGTCCTTCAGGTCGCTCTTCTCGCTCTCCTCGATCAGCGGGTACACCACGTACACCTGGCGGCCCAGGCGGATCTGCTCCTCCAGGAAGCTGAAGACCGCGTTGCGCGAGGCGTCTGAACGGTGCACCGTGCGCACGGGTCGGCGCCCCGGAGGCAGCTCGTCGATCACGCTCACGTCCAGGTCGCCGTAGAGGGTCATCGCCAGGGTGCGGGGGATGGGCGTGGCCGTCATCACCAGCACGTGGGGCGGCACGCTGTTCTTGGTCCACAGGCGGGCGCGCTGGGCCACGCCGAAGCGGTGCTGCTCATCGATCACCACCAGGCCCAGGTCGTGGAACACCACCGCATCCTCGAGCAGGGCGTGGGTGCCGATGAGGATGTGGACGTGGCCGGAGCGCAGGGCGCTGAGCAGGCTTCGGCGCGCGGCGGCCTTGGTGGAGCCGGTGAGGAGCCGCACCTCCACGGGCATGTCCTTCAGCAGGCCGCTGATGGTGGCGAAGTGCTGCTGGGCGAGGATCTCGGTGGGGGCCATCAAGGCGGCCTGGCACCCGTTGTCCAGGGCGATCAGCATGCTCAGCAACGCCACGAGCGTCTTGCCGCTGCCCACATCGCCCTGCACCAGGCGGTTCATCTGGCGGCCGCTGCCCAGGTCGCGACGGATCTCCTTCACCACCCGCTTCTGCGCGTTGGTGGGCTCGAAGGGCAGATGCGCGGTGTAGAAGCGGTTCAGCATCTCGCCCACGCGCTCGAAGCGCCGGCCCTCCACCTTCTCCTGCACGAGCTTCTTGCGGCGGATCAGGTCGAGCTGGATGAAGAAGAGCTCCTCGAACTTCTGCCTGTGCGTGGCGAGCTCCAGCTGCCGGGCGTCGGTGGGGGCGTGCAGCTGATGGAAGGCCTGCGTGCGCGACAGGCCGCCCAGCCAGCCCACCAGCTCATCGCTCAGGGTCTCGGGCAGCTGCATCTCCGGAAGGTTCACCAGCGTCTTGGTGAGCTTGCCGAGGGCCCGGCTGTTGAGCCCCTTGGCGGCGGCCTTCTCGGTGGTGCTGTATACGGGCTGCAGACCAGTGACGCCGCCCGCGCGCCAGGCTTCCTCGGTCTCCAGCTCGGGGTGCGCCATGTTGGGCCGCCCCTTGAAGAGGCCCACCTTGCCGTAGGCCACGTACACCGCGCCTTCGCGCAGCAGCTGCAGCAGCCACTTCAGCCCCTTGAACCAGACGAGCTCGATGCTGCCCGTGCCGTCGCTGAGCATGGCCGTGAGCCTCCTGCCCTGCTTCTGCCCCACCTGCTTGATGGCGGACAGCGTGCCTTTCAACTGCACGGCGGCCCCATCCTCCACAGCCTCGCTCACGGCGTGGAACTTCGAGCGGTCCACGTAGCGGAACGGGAAGTGGTGCAGCAGGTCGTTGAAGGTGGCGATGCCCAGCTCCTTGCCGAGCACTTCGCCGCGCTGCGGGCCCACGCCCTTCAGGAACTCGATCGGGGTCTGCGTCCAGGGCAGCATCACCGCCGGGCAAGTTAGGGGCGCGGTCGCGGCGATGCCGCCGCCTTGGTGCCCAGCACCAGGTCCTCGTCGGCCTTGAGGCCGTAGCGGAAGACGTCGGTGGCGGGCAGGGTGGTCGCGGGCCGTTCCACCTCCACGAGGAAGCCCGCCTCGCGCAGCCGGTCGGGATAGTCGCGTCCGTACAGGCGCACATGGTCGCGCTGCCCGAAGCGGCGCTGGCGTTCGGCCGGGTCGGTCACGGCGGGGTCCTCGTCCGTATCGGGCCGGTCGCTCATGGGCACCAGCAGGATCGCAAGCCCGCCGGGCCTCAGCACGCGGTACAGCTCGCGCATCGCGGTGCGGTCGTCCGGCACATGCTCCAGCACGTGCGAGCAGATCAGCAGGTCGAAACGGTCGGAGGGGAAGGGCAGTGCCGTCACGTCCAGGTCGATGGTGCCGGGCGGGTAGGTGTAGCCGGGCTCCTTCTTGTCGCCGGCGACATAGGTGATCCCCGGCGTCGCCCGGAGCTGCTCGCGGAGGCTGCGGTCGGGGGCCACATGCAGCACGTGCTGGCCGGCCTTGGGCAGGCCGCGTTGGCGCAGGGCCAGGCCCATCATGCGGGTGCGTTCCAGCGAGCCGCAGAACGGGCAAAGCGCATGCGGCCGTGGCGGTGTGCCGCTGGGCAGGAAGGCCACGGCGCTCCGCGCACACAACGGGCAGTGCACCGCATCGCCGCGCAGGGCGCGGTCCCGCAACCAGCGTTTCAGGATGTTCAGCACGAGCGGCAAGATAGCCGTGCCGGTGAAGGAAGGGCCCGGAGGGTCCGCGTCGAACCCCCTCAGATCGCTCCCATGCCCAGCAGCAGCGCCGGCTC
The DNA here is from genome assembly GCA_014584605.1 of Bacteroidota bacterium. GTDB lineage: Bacteria > Bacteroidota > Bacteroidia > Flavobacteriales_F > PHOS-HE28 > PHOS-HE28. The sequence continues at coordinate 33,522 of JACTMO010000085.1, forward strand.
CTCCATCAGCCCCTTGAAGGTGTTGAGGAAAGCCGCACCGGTGGCGCCGTCCACCACGCGATGGTCGCAGCTCAGCGTCACCTTCATGGTGTGGCCGGGCACAATGGCGCCGTTGCGTATCACGGGTTTCTCCACGATGCCGCCCACGGCCAGGATGCAGGCATCGGGCGGGTTGATGATGGCGGTGAACTCCTCGATGCCGAACATGCCGAGGTTGGAGATGGTGAAGGTGTTGCCCTCCCAGTCCGCCGGTTGCAGCTTCTTCTCCCTGGCCTTCCTGGCCATGTCGCGCACTTCGGCACCGATCGTGCGCAGGGGCTTGCCGTCGGCGAAACGCACCACGGGCACCAGCAGGCCCTCCTCCACCGCCACCGCCACGCCGATGTGCACGTGCTCGTTGTACCGGATGCGGTCCCCGAGCCAGCTGCTGTTCACCTTGGGATGCTGCTTGAGGGCCACGGCCACGGCCTTGATCACGAGGTCGTTGAAGCTGATCTTGTCCGGGGCGATGTTCGCGTTGATCGCCTCGCGGACCTGCATGGCGCGGTCCATCGCGACCTCCAGCGTGAGGTAGAAGTGCGGCGCGCTGAACTTGCTCTCCGCCAGGCGGCGTGCGATGGTCTTGCGCATCTGGCTCACGGCCACCTCGGTGAACGACTCCACCTGCGGGCCGGCGAAGGCCATGGCGCCACCGGACCAGCCTTCGATGTCGCGTTTCGTCACGCGTCCGTCCGGGCCGGTCCCCTTCACGCGGCCGATGTCGATGCCCTTCTCCTGGGCGAGGCGCCTGGCGAGCGGGCTGGCGTGCTTGCGCCCGCTGCCGTTGGTGGCGGGCGGTGGGGCGGGCGCAGGAGCGGGTGCCGGCCTGGGCGCCGCCGCCACCTTGGCTGGTGCGGGAGCCGGTGCCGGCGCAGCGGCCGGGGTCGAAGGCGCCTGCTCGCTCACCTTGGGCTGTGCGGCTGCCGCTTCGGACAGGAGCTTCGTGATGTCCTCGCCCTCCTTGCCGAACACCGCGAGCAGGCTGTCCACCGCAGCGGCGCTGCCTTCGGGCACCCCGATGTGGAGCAGCACGCCATCGTGGAAGCTCTCGAACTCCATGGTGGCCTTGTCGGTCTCGATCTCGGCGAGGATCTCACCGCTCTTCACCTTGTCCCCCACCTTCTTATGCCACTTGGCCACCACGCCCTCGGTCATGGTGTCGCTCAGCTTGGGCATGCGTACGATCTCGGCCATTGCGTCTTAGTGATTAACCGACACGACGCGACGTCCGCAACGCCATGAAGTGGCCGGTGTTACCCGCTGTTCGCTTGCGCTGCGCATTCGTAGCGTCCGTTGCGTCGTTGCGGTTCAACTTCAGTCCTCGATGAACGGATAATCGGGCGTCTTGTACACGTCCTCCCACAATTCCTTCGCCTTGGGCAGCGGGCTATCCTCGGCGAACTTCACCGAGGCTTCCACCTGTTGCTTGATCGCGGCGTCCAGCGCCTCCAGTTCGGCCTCCGTGGCCCACTTGTTCGCCAGCAACCGGGCCCGCACGTCCTCGATGGGGTCCTGTTGCTTGTAGGCTTCCACCTCCTCCTTGGTGCGGTACTTCTGCGGGTCGCTCATGCTGTGGCCCCGATACCGGTAGGTCTTGATCTCCAGCAGGTAGGGACCATTGCCCGCACGGCAGTGGGCGCAGGCCCTGGCGATGGCGTCGTGCACCGCCTCGCAGCGCATGCCATCAACGGGTTCACCGGGCATGTCGTAGCTCTCGCCCAGGGTGTACAGCTCGCGCACGTTGCTGGTGCGCTCCACGCTGGTGCCCATGGCGTACTGGTTGTTCTCGATGATGAAGACCACGGGGAGCTTCCAGGTCATCGCCATGTTGAAGGTCTCGTGCAGCATGCCCTGACGGACGGCGCCATCGCCCATCATGCACAGGGTGACCTGGTGGCCGCCGCGGTACTTATCGGCGAAGGCGATGCCGGCGCCCAGGCCGATCTGGCCGCCCACGATGCCGTGCCCGCCGAACAGGTTGCGGCCCTTGTCGAAGTAGTGCATGCTGCCGCCCTTGCCCTTGCTGGTGCCGGTGGTGCGGCCATACAGTTCAGCCATCACCCGGTCCGGGGACTCGCCGAGCACCAGGGGGTGGCAGTGGTCGCGGTAGCCGGTGATGACGCGGTCGTCCTTGCCCATGGCCGTCACCATCCCTGCGAGGATGGCCTCCTGACCGATGTACAGGTGGCAGAAGCCGCCGAACTTCTGCATGGTGTACAGCTGCCCGCACTTCTCCTCGAAGCGGCGCATCAGCAGCATGTCCTTGAACCAGCGCAGGTGGGTCTGCTGGCCGTGGCCGCCGTCGGCCGGGCGGGCGTTCCTCTTGGCGGGCGATGCGGTCTTGGTGGGCATGGCGGGGGGCCTTCGTGGGGCACCAAAGATAGCCTGCGGCCCGCAGCCGGTCAGCGCTTCAGGAAGCTGCCGTCGAAGGACAGGGGCAGCAGGCTGTCCGCGCTGAAGGTCTCCAGCACGGGCCCGCGCACCACGCCCATCAGCAGGCGCAGGGGGGAGCCCTGGCGGTGCTCCTGCTCCAGGAGCGCCTGGCGGCAGATGCCGCAGGGGGTCACCGGGTCGCGGCCCTTCACCTGGGGCACCACGATGGCCATGCACTCCACCACGCCCTTGGGCAGCACGCACAGGGCGGCGTGCAGCGCCGCGCGCTCCGCACAGATACCCGCCGGGAAGCTGGCGTTCTCCTGGTTGCTGCCCGGCACCACCTCCCCGCTCTCCAGGCGCAGGGCGGCGCCCACCTTGAAGCGCGAGTAACGCGCGTAGGCATTGGCCGCAGCACGCCGGGCCAGCTTCAGCAGCTCCTGGTCCTCGGGGGGCAGCGCGCCCCAGTTGGGGTGCTGCATGTACACGGTGGTCACCTTGCGCGTGGTGGACATGGGCCGGATAAGGGTGCCGAAGGTAGTGCCCCGGGAGCATGCGGCGCCCGCGCCGATCCATAGCTTTGGCCGCCCCGATGCAGACCCTGCCCGAACTGCTGGAACACTTCCCGCCCATCACCCTGGAGGAGATGGACGGGGTACGGCTGCAGGACCGCATGGACACCAAGTACGTGTTCGCCCGCGCCCTGCTGCCGGAGGTGCTGTGCGGCATGCTGCCGCATTACCGGCTGCTGGTGGTGGACGGCGAGCGCGGGGGCCGCTACCGTTCGCTCTATTTCGACACCCCGGGGCTGCGCGACTACCACGACCACCACAAGGGCCGGACGCTGCGCCGCAAGGTGCGCTTCCGCCAGTATGTGGGCAGCGGGCTCTGCTTCCTGGAGGTGAAGCGCAAGACCGGCGCGGGCCGCACGGACAAGCACCGCATGAAGGTGCCCGCCATCGCGCAGGCCCTGGCCGGCGAGCAGGCCGCCTTCGTGGCCACGGCCTCGCGCAGCACCGAGGCGCTGGTGCCCGTGCTGTGGAACGGGTTCACCCGCCTCACCTTCGTGCACCGCACCCGTGCCGAAAGGCTCACCATCGACCTGGACCTGCGCTTCAGCCTGGCCACCGCCCCGGGGCAGGAGGCCGCCCTGGAGGGCATCGTGGTGGCCGAGCTCAAGCAGGGGCGCGCCGACCGCGGATCGCCCTTCGCGCAGGCCATGCGCGCCCACGGCATCCGGCCCGCCGGCATGAGCAAGTACTGCGTGGGCCTGCTGCACCTCCTGCCCACCCTCAAGCACAACCGCTTCAAACCGGTGCTCCGCCACCTGGGCCGCCTGCGCCAGGCCGCCTGAACCCCGCCGCCATGATGACCATGAAGCTCTTCGGAATGCGCGTCTTCCACGAGGACATGTGGGAGCTGCTCTTCAAGTTCGCCCTGGACGCCGCCGTGCTCTTCATCCTCATCCGGCTCATCTACTACCCCATCCATCGCAAGCGCGATTACCTCTTCACCTACTTCCTGTTCAACATCCTGATCTTCTTCCTGTGCGTGCTGCTGAACAACGTGAAGCTGAGCATCGGCTTCGCCTTCGGCCTCTTCGCCATCTTCGGCATCCTGCGCTACCGCACCGAGCAGATCAGCATCAAGGACATGACCTACCTGTTCGCGGTGATCAGCCTGGCGGTGATCAACGCGCTGGTGAGCAAGAAGATCAGCCTGTCCGAACTGCTGTTCACCGACGGCATGATCCTGCTGGTGACCTATGCGCTGGAGCACCTGTGGCTCACCCGGCACGAGGCCATGCGGCTGCTGATCTACGACCGGGTGGAGCTCATCCGCCCGGGCCGGCGCGACGAGCTGCTCAGCGACCTCAAGGAGCGGCTGGGCATCACGGTGAGCCGCGTAGAGGTGGGCCGCACCGACCTGATGCGCGATGTGGCCGAGCTGCGCGTGTTCTATTACGATGACGAGCAGACGCACGGCAGCGCCGTGGAGATGGCCGCCGACGACGGCGACGATTAGTCTGCCGCCCCCTGGGTCCATCAACCATCTCCGACCCGCTCCCGCCTTCCTGCCGCGTTGGAACATTCCGCCGCTGCGCCCGCTACGCCGCGCATGGTCCGTCTTGCTTGTATACGGAACAGGGGCGGTGCTGCGGAACCATCACGACGGAGAGGTCAAGGGGTACCTCAGGTGCAAAATGCCGGGCGGATCGGCCTGCGCCCTGGCGCGCAGCGGTATCAGGCGCCCTGGAGCAGGGCCACGGCGTAGGCACAGGCGCCTTCCTCGCGGCCCGCGAAGCCCAGCTTCTCGTTGGTGGTGGCCTTGATGCCCACGGCCCCCTCCTCCACCCCGAGGATCGGGGCGAGGGCCCGCTTCATGGCCGGGATGTGCGGCTTGATGCGCGGGCGCTCCAGCACCAGGCTGCAGTCCACGTTGCCCACGCGCCAGCCGCGCTCGGCCACCAGGCGCACCACCTCGCGCAGCAGCACCTTGCTGTCGGCGTCCTTCCAGCGCGGGTCGGTGTCGGGGAAGTGATGGCCGATGTCCGGGAGCCCCGCGGCCCCCAGCAGGGCGTCGCACAGGGCGTGCAGCAGCACGTCGGCGTCGCTGTGGCCCGCCAGGCCCGTACCGTGGTCGATGCGCACACCGCCCAGCCACAGGGGCCGCCCTTCGGCCAGCCGGTGCACGTCGTATCCGAATCCGACCCGGAAGCGCATCATTCGGCCTCCTTCTTCTTCTTCTTGCTCTTGTCGAAGTTGAACCCGAGGGTGAACCGCAGCGTGTTGGCCAGCGGGCTGCGCTGCGTGCTGGCGATCAGGTAGCTCAGGTCGATCGAGAAGATGCTGAAGCGCACCCCGGTGCCCAGGGTGAAGTACTTGCGGTTGCCCTTGGTGTAATGCTCCCAGAAGTACCCCGCGCGGAAGGCGAACTGCTTGGCGTACCAGTATTCCAGCCCGCCGCCCAGGTTGATCTCGCGCAGCTCCTCCTTGGTCCTGCTCCCGCTCACCAGCTGGCCGTTCTGGTCGTACCAGCCCGGGGCATCGCTGAAGCTCTGGAACACCCCCTCGGCCACGCCCACGTTGGGGTCCTTGCCGCTGGCGATCACGAACTGGCCGGTGGTGGGGTCCACCACGTAGTTGCCGTCGCCGTCCCGTTCATAGATCGGCGGGGTGGGCACCAGCAGCTTGTTGGCGTCGAAGTGCACGCTGATGATGTTGTAGTCGTCGATGTCGTAGGTGAAGCGGGGCCCCAGGCGCAGGTTGATGGGGATGAAGTCCCGCCGGGCCGTCTCCGAGTAGGACATCTTGGCGCCGATGTTGGAGATGTTGAGGCCAAAGGCGAAGGTGCCGGTGCGGTCGCCCAGTTGCAGATCGGGCTTCTGGTAGTAGAAGGACACGTCCGCCGCCACCGACTGGCCCGCCTTGGTGTTGGCGTTGTTCACGTTGAGCCCCCCGGTGAGGTTGCTGTTGACGTAGCGCACGGCCAGGCCGCCGCTGAAGTAGTCGCTGAACTGCTGGGCGAAGGCCACATCCACGGCGAACTCGGCGGGCTTGAAATCGCCGATGGGGGTGCCGTTCTGATCGGTGAACTGGATGCTGCCCAGGTCGAAATAGCGCAGCGAGCCCCCGATGGCCGTCTTCTTGTTGCTCAGCCGGCCGTAGCCCGTCACATAGGCCAGGCTCATGTCGGGTACCAGTTTGCGCAGCCAGGGGCTGAAGCTGATGTGGAACTCCCCGTCGTTGGGCGCGAAGGCCAGCTTGGCCGGGTTCCAGTGGATCGAGTTGGCGTCCGGCGAGATGGCCACCCCGGCATCGCCCATGCCGCCCGCCCGGCTGTCCACCGAGATCATCAGGAAGGGCACCGCCGTGGTGATGGTGTTGAGGTCCTGGCCGCACGGCAGACCTTGAGGGGTAAAACACTCCCCGTCAGAACTCACTGCATTCTGAGCCTTTGTAAGGGACGGGAATAGCATCCAGCATACAGCCAATGCCGAGCTCAGAAGACGGACTAACAGGGAATGACGCATCAGGGTCGGGGTCTGCGGAAAAAGGACGGCAAATATACGCGGGCGGGCCCGCGGATATTGTGTGCCGATCACCTGAGGATCACGAGCTTCTCGAGCTTCTCGGCGCGGGCGCCCTCGGGGGTCAGCACGCTGAGGCGGTACACATAGACCCCGCGGCCCAGCTTGTCGCCGTGGTCGTCACAGCCGTCCCAGGCCAGGGGCTCGCTGCGGAAGCCTTCGCAGGCCAGTTGCCGGTCGATGGTCTTCACCAGGCGGCCGGCGGCGGTGAACACCTGCACCTGCACGTCCATGGTGGAGCAGGGCCGGTTGTGCTCGAAGAAGAACTGGGTGTGCGTGGTGAAGGGGTTCGGGTAGTTGAGCACATGCTCCAGGGCCAGTTCGGCGCTGGGGGCCACCACGAACTCGGTGCCCGCTTCGGCCGAGTTGTTGAACACGTCCCAGGCCTTCACCTGCAGGGTGTGTCCGCCCTCGGTCAGGTCGTCGAAGCGGTAGCGCACCGTGCCGCTGCGGTAGGTGTCCAGGTCGGCCTCGTACTGGTCGTTGAGCACCACGGCCCGGTCGGTGTTGCCGTCCAGCACCGCCACCAGGTCGTGGCCTATGCTGCTGCCCATGGTGTTGATGCCGTTGCTGTCGAAGAGCTTCACCAGCAGCATCGGATCCTCGTTGGTGATGCCCCCGCGCACGAAGCGGTCGTCGTTCATGTACACCCGGATATCGGGCCCGGCGGCGTCCAGGGCCACGTCGGTGGCGGTGCCGCCCACCAGCGGCTCCTCGGTGGCGCCGCAGCCGTTGTCCCCCGTGCTCTCCACGTAGCAGGCGATGCGGCCCGGCCCCACCAGGTAGTTGATGTCCTTGGGCACCACGAAGGCGAAGCTGAACTGCCCGCCGGCCACGGTGGCCATGCCGCGGTGGATGATGTTCTTGCGCAGGCTGAAGGGGAAGGGCGAGCCACCGTCGTTGGCCAGCGTCTGCTGCTGCACCCGCTTGTCGAACACCGTGGGGATCGCCCGGCCGTCGAAGCCGGTGAGCACGTTGCCGTCGCCGTCCACCACTTCCCCGGCGACACGCACGGTGGCCAGCGCCTTCAGGGTGTCCACGGGGTTGCCCAGGGTGTCGGTGATGGCCGTGATGCGCACCTCGTGGCGGGGCATGGCCAGGCGCAGGCTGGGGTCGCCCAGCAGGGAGAAGTTGCGGTGGTTCACCTGAGAGGGCTGCGCGGTGGTGATGTCCACCTTGGTGCGCCGGAACACGTCGCCCAGGGTGGCCGGGCGTCCCTGCTCGTCCAGGCGCTCGAACACGTGGTCGTAGAAGTCCTGGGAGAGGGCGTAGTTCTGGTTGCTGTAGGCGATGCGCGTGGTGGTCATCAGCCCGATGCCGCCGCCTTTGGGGTTCAGCAGCACGTACTCCCCGGCCGAGGTGCGCGCCGGGTCGTCCCACCGGCTGAATTCGCAGGTGGCGGTCATGAACAGCGGCAGCCGGTCCATGTTGGTCCAGCCCAGGATCATGGAGTTGTCCAGGAAGCGCTCATGGGCCCAGCCCACCTCGCCACCATGGCCCACGTAGTTCACCAGCAGGGCGCCGCGCTGCACCCCATCGCGCAGGTCGGCCTGGGCCTCGAAGTAGCGTTCACCACCGGGGGTGCTGGTCTGCTGGTAGGCGTCCAGGTAGATCTTGTTGAGGTTGAAACAGGGGTGCTCGTTCTCCACGGTGGTGGCCAGCGCGTCGCTCTGGCTCATGTGGATGGTGCTCTCGAACACGTCGCCCTCCTGGTCGTCGCTGGTGAAGAGCAGCCAGGTGCGCCAATCGTTGATGCCGCCGTCGCTGCCCACGGCGCACTGGGCGCCGCTGCCGTCCATCAGCTGCAGCTTGTCGTAGTTCAGCAGCTTGTCGGCCATCTCTTGTGCCTGGGAGATGGAGCTCACCGGGATGCGTCCCACGCCGATGTCCACCAGGTCGCCCTGGTACTCCCCTTCGTCATCGTCCAGCAGGGCGAAGTAGTCGTCCGAGCAGTAGCTCAGGCTGGCGTGCCAGGAGTTGGCCGTCTGGTAGCTGGGGATGTGGCTCTGGTTGCTGAGGGCGCGGTTGAGGTTGTTGTAGGAACCGTCGCCGAACAGCAGCAGGTAACGCGGCATCAGCGCCGGGTCGGTGCCGGCACGGTCGTACAGCATCTTCATGTAGCGCTTGATGGCCGTGGCATCGCGCATGCCGGAGGAGAACTCGTTGTAGATCTGCTGCGGGCTCACCAGCACCACGTTCAGGCCCTCGGCCGCACGCCGGTCGGCGATGCGCTGGGCCGCCGGGCGGAAGGCGTCGGGGCTCACGATCACCAGGTCGGTGGGCAGCGTGGTGGCGTGCAGGTCCTGGTTGGGCACCGCGCCGGCGGCGGTCGGGGTGGGCAGGCCCGTGCCGCGGAAGGCGATGAACTGGCGCAAGGTGTCGGTGTGCAGGCGGAACTGCTTCTGGCTGCCGTTGTCCACCAAGGGTACGCGCACCGCAGCGGTCGGGTCGGTGATGTCCCAGAGCTCCAAGGCCCCGGAGGCCTGGTCCAGCACGAACTCGGTCACCTCGCCGGGCCCCACGCTGGTCAGGTCCAGGAAGCTCATCTGGTTGCCCACCAGTTTCAGGTCCCGGCGCGCGTTCAGCTCCAGGAAGTTCATCCAGCCCATGGAGCTGGCCGGGTTGTGCTTGTTGAAGGTGATGGTGAAGGGCAGGTTGTTGCCCGAGGCCTGGAAGCAGAAGGTGTGGCGGGTTGACTTGGCCTGTTCGCCGGTGTAGCCGCTGGAGACCCCGGTCACGCTCACGGTGCTGTCCAGGGCCGCGCCCGAGGTCACCCGCCAGGTGCTGGCGTTGCCCGTGCCCACCGTGCGCGAGAGCACGTCCATCACCAGGCAGGCCGGGTCTTGCACGCGCAGGAAGGGCACCGCGAAGTTGTAGGAGTAGGTGGTGGTCAGGTCGTACACTTCCCCGAAGAGCTCGCGGCCCGACTTCAGCAGGGTCACGGCGTCCACCTCGATGAACTGCCGGTCGTCGAAGGAGGTGCTGGTGCGGGTGGCCGCGTCGGTCACCTCGGGCAGGGTGCCCACCCGCACGGCCGGCTCCACTCCGATGCCCACGAAGTAGGAGGCCGAGTCGGAGAACACATGCTTGGTGTGGCTGAAGCGGCCCATGCCGCCGTCCAGGGTCCACCGTTGCGGGCCCGAGGCGTAGAAGAGGATGCGGTCGCCGGGGCCGAAGCTGCCGTCGCCGCCGTCCTCCATCACCACGGCATTGGCCACCAGGTCCGTGGCCGGAAGCGCGTCGTTCTCGAAGGGGAGCATGCCGTGATGGCGCCCGTAGAGGTTCACCTGATCGCTGGGCACTTCGCCGGCCAGGCCCATGCCCTGCAGCAGCTCGAAGGGCAGGGCGTGGACCCCGTCCTTGGTGAGCTGCACCCGGTACCATTCGCCCGAGGCCAGCTTGGAGGAGGGCGGATAGCTCTTGGGCATGGTCGGCGGCCCTCCCCCACGGCCTTCCACGATGGACAGGGTGTAGGCCGACAGGCGCTCCCACTGCCCGGTGCCGTTGTTGCGGCGGTAGGGATAGATGTCCACCACCGCCACCGGCCGCTTGCGTTCATGCGCCAGGCGCGTCACCACCAGGGGCTGTGTCCAGGCCGGGTCCAGGCCGGGAAGGGCGGCCACCTCCTCGCGGCTCATGGCCACGTACGCGGTGCCCGTCAGGTGGGCCGAGAACGAGGTCGTGCCCGCCCCCAGGGGTCGCATCTCGTGGTGGTACGGCAGGTCCTGCCGGGAAGGGTCCAGGTGCATGGCCGGCGGAAGGACCGCGGCCGTGGTCCGCTCGGTCACCACGCGTTCGTCCGTGCCCGACCCGGCCGTGCCGCGCACGGGCTGCGCAGCGGTAGTGCCCACCGTGCCATGCACCGGGGTCGGAACGGACCGGGTGGGGCCGGTGGGGACGGACCGTTGAGGGGGGGCCTGGCGCTCCTGTGCCGCAGCCGGAAAGCCGGTGAACAACAGGACGGTGAGGGGGAGGGACAGGGACCTGACCATGAACACTGATCAACAGGTTTTCAACAGGAATGAACGAAAGTACTACCTTCGGCCGGTGCGTTGCGGAACCTCCGCTTCAACGAAGCCCGGTTTGGATCATTGCGGACCGGGGTGGGGAACCGTAATGCAATGAGGTACGTATACTTGGCGTTCGCAGCAGAGCTACGGATGATGGGAAGCGTGATCAGGGGAAAGATGCGTCGTGCGGCCGTAGTGCTTGCGGGATGCGTGGCGATGATCGGTGCGACGCAGGCGCAAGACCCGCAGTTCACCCAGTTCTACGCCAATCCGTTATATCTCAATCCGGCCTTTGCCGGCACGGCCCGCTGCCCGCGGGTGGTGCTCAACTACCGCAACCAGTGGCCGGCCCTCACCGGCACCTTCGTCACCACCAGCGCCAGTTACGACCAGCACGTGGACGCCATCCTGGGTGGCTTGGGGGTGCTGGTGACGCACGACCAGGCCGGCAAGGGCACGCTGAACACCACCACGGCCAGCGCCATCTACAGCTATCAGCTGGCCATCAGCCGCAAGTTCAGCATGAAGTTCGGGGCCCAGGCCACCTACTTCCAGAAGTCGCTGGACTGGAGCAAGCTCACCTTCGGGGATCAGATCGACCCGCGCCGCGGCTTCATCTATACCACCAACGATGTGCCCCGCGGGGGCTCGGTGGGCAATGCCGACTTCTCCGCCGGCGTTCTGGGTTACTCGGACATCTTCTTCGTGGGCATCGCCGTGCATCACCTCAGCGAACCGAACGAATCGCTCATCGTGGGCACCTCGCGCCTGCCCCGCAAGTACACCGCGCACGCCGGCGCCGCGATCCCTCTGGGCATGCGCGGCAAGTACGGAGAGGCCAAGACCCGCATCTCGCCCAACATCCTGTACCAGCAGCAGGCCCAGTTCCGCCAGCTGAACCTGGGCCTCTACGTGGACCACGGTCCCATCACGGCCGGTATCTGGTACCGCACGCGCGACGCCTTCATCGCCCTCATCGGGTTCCACACCGAACGGTTCAAGTTCGGATACAGCTACGACGTCACCACCTCGAAGCTCACCACGGCCACCGCCGGTTCGCACGAGGTGAGCGTTCAGCTCCAGTTCAACTGCAAGCCCAAGAAACGCCGCTTCCGCGTGGTCGCCTGCCCCACGTTCTGAGCTGCGCCCCAACACCCCCTGCACCATGGACCGCGTTTGGAAGACCGCCCTCCTGGCCGCTCCCGTTGCCCTGCTCTCCTCCTGTCAGTTCGAGAAGAGCGGCGCCACCGGCTGGAACTACAACGACTCCAAGAACGGAGGCTTCGAGAAAGCCGCCTTCGAGGAACAGGAGAACGGGCCCGGTCTGATCCTCGTTGAGGGCGGCCAGTTCACCATGGGGCGCGTCAACGACGACCTGCTCCACGAGTGGAACCACATCCCCCGCACCGTCACCGTGTCGTCCTTCTACATGGACGAGGCGGAGGTTACCAACTTCTACTGGCTGGAGTACCTGTACTGGCTGGAACGGGTGTTCGCCGCCGACTACCCGGAGATCTACAAGAAGGCCCTGCCCGACACCCTGGTGTGGCGCAGCAAGCTGGCCTTCAATGAGCCCTACACCGAATACTACCTGCGCCACCCGGCCTACCGCGACTATCCGGTGGTGGGCGTCAACTGGCTCCAGGCCAACGATTACTGCGCCTGGCGCACCGACCGGGTGAACGAGATCATCCTCATCCGCGAAGGGCTCTTCGAGCACTACCCCAACCAGATCAACGAGGACCACTTCACCACGGACGCCTATCTGGCCGGCCAGTACGAGAGCGGCAAGAAGGTGGACGGCGTGCAGGACTTCAACCCCAACCGGGACACGCGCAACATCCGCATGGAGGACGGCATCCTGCTGCCCCGCTACCGCCTGCCGACCGAGGCCGAGTGGGAGTTCGCCGCCTTCGGGCTGGTGGGCAACACCGTGGACGAGCGCATCATCGAGCGCCGCATCTATCCCTGGGACGGTCACTGGGTGCGGTACGACAGCCGCAAGAAGGGCGGCTCCTTCTACGGCGACTTCCGCGGCAACTTCATGCGCGGTCGCGGCGACTACATGGGCGTGGCCGGGAGCCTCAACGACAACGCCGACGTCACCGCCCCGGTGTTCAGCTACTGGCCCAACGACTACGGCCTGTACAACATGGCCGGCAACGTCAGCGAATGGGTGATGGACGTGTACCGCCCCTTGAGCCCTGAGGACAAGGACGATTTCCGCCCCTTCCGCGGCAACGTGTTCAAGACCAAGGTGCTCAACAGCGACGGGGCCGTGCAGGACAAGCACGACCTGGTGGTGTACGACGTGGACGGCATCAAGTACTTCCTGGCCGAGTTCCAGAAGGAGATGCAGCGCAAGGCCACCCCGGAGGAGGCCAAGCTCATCGACGACCTGCTGGCCGCCATCGACCAGGCCATCGAGTTCAACAACACCCGCAAGAGCGATGCCGCCATGCAGCGCGTGCAGGACATGGTGGACATGATCAAGGGCCAGGACCTGGAGATCAGCCCCAAGCTGCTCAGCGGCATCAGCGACTACCAGGCCGACCAGCCAGGCGACATCCGCATGCGCAACGTCACCGTCGAGGAGAACATCGACCGGCGCAACTACCGCCAGAGCGACAACATCGACTACCGCGACGGCGACATCGAGAGCAGCATCTACTACGAGAACCCCGACTTCGAGGGCAACGCCATGTACGACTGGGGCAAGACCACCCTGGTGAACGACCGGGCCCGCGTGTACAAGGGCGCCAGCTGGGCCGACCGCATCTACTGGGCCAGCCCCTCCACCCGCCGCTTCCTCGACGAGCGCCAGAGCACAGCCACCATCGGCTTCCGCTGCGCGATGACCCGCGTGGGCAGCCCCGTGGGCATGGGCGACGACAAGCGCCGCAGCAAGCTGAAGCGCTGAAGCGGCACACCGCTACCTTGGGACCCCGGCCGAGCGCCGGGGTCCTTCGTTTTCCATGACCACCATCGCCCAGCTCCACGAGGTCTTCCTGCGCTGCACCGGTGTGTGCACCGACACGCGCGCGCTCACGCCCGGCAGCCTCTTCGTGGCCCTCCGCGGACCCAGCTTCAACGCCAACGCCTTCGCTGCGCAAGCCCTGGAAGGCGGCTGCCGGTATGCCGTGGTGGACGACCCCGACGTGGCCGTGGACGGACGTTACCTGCCGGTGCCCGACGCGCTGCTGGCGCTGCAACAGCTCGCCCTGCACCACCGTCGCGCCTTCAACATCCCGTTCATCGGCATCACCGGAACGAACGGTAAGACCACCACCAAGGAACTGGTGTACGCCGTCCTCAGTGCCGACCGGCCCACCCTGGCCACCGAGGGCAACCTGAACAACCACATCGGCGTGCCCCTCACGCTGCTGAAGCTGAAGCCGGAGCACCGCATCGCCATCGTCGAGATGGGTGCCAGCAAACCGGGCGATATCGCCGAGCTGTGCGCCATCGCCGAGCCCACGCACGGCTTGATCACCAACATCGGCAAGGCCCACCTCGAGGGTTTCGGCGGGCCGGAGGGCGTGGTGCGCACCAAGACCGAGCTCTACACCTGGCTGCGCGAACACCACGGCACCGCCTTCGTGAACGGCGACGATGCCCTGCTGATGGAGAAGAGCAGCAGCCTGCAGCGTGACACCTACGGCACCGGCGATGGCGTGGACACGTCCGGGAACGCCGTGGAAAGTGAAAGCCCGTGCCTGCAGCTGGTCCTTGAGGCCACCCGGCATACGCACGGGCATTTCCACATCACCACCAAGCTCATCGGCAACTACAACGCGCCCAACGCCCTGGCCGCCGTCTGCATCGGCCGCCACTTCGGCGTGCCGGACGAGGTGATCGCCGGTGCCATCGCGGAATACACACCGGCCAACAACCGTTCGCAGTTCAAGGACACCGGCCGCAACCAGCTGGTGCTCGATGCCTACAACGCCAACCCCAGCAGCATGGCCGCGGCCCTGGAGAACTTTGCCAGGTTGCGCAGCGATCGGAAAAAACTGGCCATTCTCGGCGACATGCTGGAGCTGGGTGCTGCGAGCCGGACGGAACACGGTGCCATCGTTGCGCTGGTGGACCAGCTCGGCCTGGAGACCGTGTTCGTCGGCCCCGGATTCATGCGGTCCGCGAACGGTCGGCGCTGTTATCCCGATGTCCGGTCCGCCTCAGCAGCCCTGAAGGATGACGCACTGAAAGATCACCTGGTCCTGGTGAAGGGCTCGCGCGGGATCCGATTGGAGGAGGTGGTGGCGGTGCTTTGATCGGAAGATCGCGACTCTTGTTCACCGCTGTGGACCTCTTCTGAGAAAGGCACATGTGCGCTCAGGATCGCATGCGTGCGTTCGCAATGGAGAACAATATCATACCACTCCTTCAGCATACACAGCCCGCTTGTGTGGTGGCTCCTAAGTTGGTTAACTGAAGATCTGCCCCTATTTCGTCTTCATGCAAGGCGGAACATGCGCGGCGTAGCGGGCGCTACGGCGAAATGTTCCAACGCGGC
>JACTMO010000053.1 GCA_014584605.1 Bacteroidota bacterium
AAGACCCCCAAGCTCTCCATGAACCTCAAGCGCAAGTCCGCCTCCTACTCCGATGACTTCCGCGAGCAGCTTCTAAGGATTAAGACCCGATAGCCCTGGCTCCATCCCGGCCGGACCGGCCTTCAGGCCCGGAGCAACCGGTACATGCCGTAGCTGAGGTCCATGAAGAGCACCTTGGGGTTGGCATTGCGCTCCAGGTGCTGGTGCGCCGTCTCCAGTTCGCGGCGCAAACCCTCGGCGCGATGTGCGGACAGCATGGCGGCGAAGCGGCGGATGAACTCCTGCTCCTGGCCCTCGGCACGCACCAGGTCCGGAGCGCCCGCGGCCTGAAGAAGGCTCATGCGCACCAGGTGAAGGCCATAGCGCATGAAGCCTTTCTGCCGCTCGCGACCCATCCGTGCGAACCGCTCGGCAAGCTCCACCGCCTCCGGCATCTTCAGCGCATAGCTGGCACGCATCCAGTCGCGGAAGAGCACGAAGAGCTCCTCCTCGTTCTTCTCGGCCAGGTCCATCGCCTCCAGCAGGTCGCCGCCGCTGCGCACGGCGCAGATGCGCGCCTCCTCAGGTCTCAGGTCGGGATGGCGCGCCAGCAACGCCTGCACCAGGTCCTCCTCGTGCAGTGCCGACACCTTCACCAGTTGCACGCGGCTGAGGATCGTGGGCAGCATCAGCTCCGGGTTGTGGCCGGCCATCAGGATGGCCGTGCCGGGCTCCGGCTCCTCCAGGATCTTCAACAGCTTGTTGGCCGCGGCGGTGTCCACGAACTCGGGCAGCCAGATCAGCATCACCTTCCACCCGCCGCTGTACGCCTTCAGGCTCAGTTTGCGCTGGATCTCGGCGGCGATGTCCACGCCCATGCGCAACTGCTTGTTCTCGCCGCCCTCCTGCTCCTCGCGCCACAGCGCATCGTCGAGGTAGGGTTCCTTCAGCACCAGCGCGCGCCACTCCGGCACCAGCGGGTCGCAGGTCTTTCCCTTCTCGAACAGGAAGATCGGGAAGATCAGGTGCAGGTCGGGGTGCGTGAGCTTGTCCAGTTGCACGCAGCTCGGGCACTTGCCGCAGGCGTCGGCCAGGCCGCGGTCCGTGCACAGCAGGTAACGCGCGTAGCCCAGCGCCAACGGCAGCACCCCGCTGCCCCGGGGGCCCAGGAAGAACTGCGCATGCGGCACCCGCCCTTCACGGACGTTGCCGATGAGCTTCGCCTTCAGCGTGCTGTGGCCGATGACCCGGGTAAAGCGCACGGGGCGAAAGTAGACAGCCGTTGCGTGTTGCTTGGTTGCGTGTCACGTGTTGCATGCGCACGAACACGCAACCCGTCACCGCGGCAACGCGCAACGACTTCCTGCCGCTCGGTACTTTCGCGCCCATGCTCACCATGGACTCCTTCTCCTTCGCCGGCCGGAAAGCCCTCGTCCGCGTGGACCTCAACGTGCCCCAGGACGCCACCGGCAAGGTGACCGACGACACCCGTGCCCGCGCCATCGTGCCCACCGTGAACAAGATCCTCAAGGACGGCGGCTGCGCCATCCTCATGAGCCACCTGGGCCGCCCCAAGGGCAAGGTGAACCCGGCCATGAGCCTGAAGCCCGTGGCCGAGCACCTGGGCACCTTGCTCGGCCGACCCGTGCGCTTCGCCACCGATTGTGTGGGCCCTGATGCGAAGGCGAAAGCCGCAGCATTGAAGCCCGGCGAAGTGCTGGTGCTGGAGAACCTGCGCTTCCACCCCGAGGAGGAGGGCGGCGACGAGGCCTTCAGCAAGAGCTTGAGCACGCTCGGCGACGTGTACGTGAACGATGCCTTCGGCACGGCCCACCGCGCCCACGCCAGCACCACCATCGTGGCGAAGTTCTTCCCCACCGCGAAGCTGTTCGGCTACCTGATGCAGGCCGAGATCGACAGCGTGGGCAAGGTGCTCGGCGACCCGCAGCGCCCCATGACCGCCATTGTGGGCGGCAGCAAGGTGAGCAGCAAGATCGAAGTGCTGCAGAACCTCATCGGCACCTGCGACGAACTGATCATCGGCGGCGGCATGGCCAACACCTTCGTGAAGGCCATGGGCGGCCAGACCGGAGTCAGCCTCGTGGAGGACGACCTGCTCGACACCGCCCGCAGCATCATCAAGGCGGCCGAAGCGAAAGGCGTGAAGCTCCACATCCCCACCGATGCGGTGGTGGCCGACGCCTTCGCCGAGGCCGCCAATACCGACCAGTGCGCGGCCAACGCCGTGCCCGATGGCTGGATGGCCCTGGACATCGGCCCCAGGAGCATCGAGGCCTGCCGCGCGGCCATCCTGCGCAGCAGGACGCTCCTGTGGAACGGTCCCATGGGCGTGTTCGAGATGAAGCCCTTCCAGCAGGGCACCATCGCCATCGCACAGGCCGTGGCCGAGGCCACTGGCAAGGGCGCGTTCAGCCTGGTGGGCGGTGGCGACAGCGTGGCCGCCGTGAACCAGTTCGGCCTGGCCGACAAGATCAGCTATGTGAGCACCGGCGGCGGCGCCATGCTCGAGTACCTGGAGGGCAAGGTGCTGCCGGGGATCGCGGCGGTGCAGGGCTGACCTGGTCCCGGGGTGGCTTGGGGTCACCGGCCAAGGCCAGGACCACCATCAAGCGTGGCTCCGTCCGCAAGCGGTCGGCCGCGCTGCCGAAGGCCATGCGGCGTAAGCCCAAAGGCAAGGAGGTCGATATGAAAAGCTTTGCTTGCAAGCTTACCCGGTCGGTGTGCAAGAAGCGGTCTCCATACTGCCGGATCCAGGGGAGGAAGTGAAGATGGGCGCGGCTTCTTCGCCACTTCACTTCTTCACTTCTTCACTACCAGGCCGAACAGACCTCTTCTTTGATACCGCCTCAGTAAGCCGGGCGGAGGCCCCTTGGAGATCCAGAGGCGCCCGGGACTGTTGAAGAACGGTCCTCGGCATGAAGGCATCCTGCGTGAATGCGCGCGCAAGGAGGGTCGTTGGATCGACCTCGGGGTGTGTGCGAGGCTCGCCTCCGATCAGCCCTGACGAGGGAAACAGTATCTTCGTCTCTCCGGCGGGCCCACTGGCGCACAGATGCACCGGCGATCACCGCAAGGGACCAACCACAACGCATGGCCGATTCGTTCAACAAACGCGAGCAGGAGAAACGCCGCCAACAGAAACAGGAGGAGAAGGCCCGCCGCAAGGCGGAACGCAAGGCCAACAGCACGGGCGGCGGGTTGGACAGCATGATCGCTTACGTGGACGAGTTCGGTCGCATCACCGACACGCCTCCGGACCCCACCAAGCGACAGGAGATCAAGGCCGAGGACATCGAGATCGGCGTACCCAAACGCGAGGACGTTGCGCCCGAGCCGCTCACCGGTCGGTTGGACCGCTTCGACGAGGGTCGGGGCTTCGGTTTCATCCAGCAGAGCGGCGGCGGTGAACGCTACTTCGTGCATATCAGCGCGCTGCTGGATGAAGTGCGGGTGGGCGACACGGTCACCTTTGAGCTGGAGCGCGGGCCCCGCGGCATGAACGCGGTACAGGTGCGAAAGGTCTGAAGCCGTTCCGCACCGGCGGTCGCACCGCGTTCAGGGCTTTTCCCGGACCCGCTCCTCCACGGCCTCCATGGTTTGTCGAAGCCACTTGGCCTCGCCCAAGGCGGGCACCAACAGGGGGGCGAACGGGCGCAGTGTCCCGGCCAGCGCAGAGCCCTCCAGAGCGTCCCGCACCGGCCGTCCCGATGCGGCCGGCCAGGCGGCGACCAGGTTCAGCAACACGCTGAGGACGAAGGCCTTCCGCACCAGCGCGAAGACCGCACCGGCCGCCTTGTTGGGCAGGCCGAGCTGGGCCGCATCGATCGCTGCGGTGAGCGCCCTGCCCAGCAGATGCACGACCAGGAGCACCAGCAGGAAGGTGACCACGAAGCTGAGCACCTCTTGGGCCGGGTCGAGGCCGAGCCAGGCCGCCGTCCGGTCGTTGAGGTGGGTGCCCGCCCAGATGCCGGCCACCCAGGCCACCAGGCCGGCCAGCTCGCGCACAAATCCATGAAGGAATCCCTGCACTACGGCGGTCGCCAGCAGCACGACCAGCAACCAGTCCAACCAGTTCATGGATGTGAAAGTGGGAAAAGCGACCGATGTGGCAATGCCGGCCGGTCATGGCATCTTTGCAGCCTCCCTCGCGGTGTTGGCGTCGAAAGCTCCGCCCACACCCATCACAACCCATGGACCTGACCTTCGAAAAGCGCTGGCGTGATCTGCTCAAGCGGATGGAACAGCGTTTCGGGTCGCCCATGGACCTCAACGGGCTGGTCTTCCTGGTGGGCGTGCAGGAACTGGGGCAGCATGCCAGGGCCTTCAAAAAGGACGAAAAGGTGAACCTGATGCACATCGGCATCTGTGTGCTGCTGCTGCCCTACGGATACTATCGCGAACTGGGCCGCGACGCGGACGGTTGGCCGCACTTTGAAAGGGACCGGGAACTGCCCCGCCTTTCCGGCAGGGAACAGGAGCGCCTGATGAAGGAGGCCTTGCTGGACTACTTCGATCGTTGATCCTGCTGCGGGCACGAACCGGGAGCTCCGTCCCCTTCGTGCCTGCGCACGCCGATCGAGAGGTCCCGGACGGGCGCTACGGGGTCACCGGCACCAGCGTCACCACCTCTTCGGCGGTCTCCTCCTCCACGATCTTTATGATGCCCTCACCCACGGCGGTGTCCTTGAAGCTCACGATGTCCAGCACGGCGAATCCCGCCTGGCCCTGCTCGTAAAAGCCGCTGTAGTCGAACTCCGCCCAGCCGTCGCTGCCGGTGAGCTTTTCCTGGGTGAGGCGCGTGGGGTCGCCCAGCGGATACACCGGATCGGCATAGAGCTTCACGTAAGCCTGCGGCACGGCGTAACCGTCCTCGTCCACGATCTGGACACGGGCCACGGTGGGCTTTTCCTTGTTGCAGGAAGGCAGCAGGGGCCAGCACATCAGCGCGGCCAGCATCATCAGTGGGGTACGGAAGGTCGATCGCCTCATCGCAGTACTTTTGGGCGCCCTGCCCTTCCGGGCCCGGCGAACCTCAAAAGTAACGTCCCGCGCGATGTTCCGACAAATCACCCCGAACCGGTCGTCCTCCGCCCTTCTTGCCCTGTTGATGCCTCTGGCCCTCTGCGCCCAGGACCACAAGGACCTCAAGCGCCCCCGGGTGGAGGTACGGACCACTTTGGGCACCATGGTCGTGGAGCTGTACAATGAGACCCCGCAGCACCGGGACAACTTCCTGAAACTGGCCGGACAGCATTTCTACGACAGCCTGATCTTCCACCGGGTGATCCCCGGCTTCATGGTGCAGGGCGGGGACCCGGACAGCAAGCGGGCGGCCGCAGGTATGCCGCTGGGGATGGGCGGCCCGGGCTATACGGTGCCGGCGGAGATCCTGCCCGGCCTGTACCATACCAAAGGTGCGCTGGCCGCAGCCCGGCAGGGCGACCAGGTGAACCCCACCAAGGCCAGCAGCGGCAGCCAGTTCTACATCGTGCAGGGGCGCACCTACCAACCGCAGGAGATGGACATGATCGCCAGGCGGAACGCCAGCATGGGCACCCCCGTCACCTATGACGATGCCGCCAAGGCCAGATACGCCAATGTGGGCGGGGCCCCGCACCTGGATGGTGCCTACACCGTGTTCGGCGAGGTGGTGGAGGGCCTGGATGTGATGGACAAGATCGCCGCGGTGCAACGCGATGCCCGCGACCGGCCCGCCGAGGACATCCGCATGTGGATCAAGGTGTTGCCATGAGCCTGCTGGAGCGCATCGCCGCGCTGGAGGCTGAACTGCGCACCGCCTCGGCCGCCACCGCTGAAGAGGTGGAGCGTTTCCGCATCGCCCTCCTGGGGCGCAACGGTTCGGTGACGGCCCTGTTCGATGCGTTCAAGCAGGTATCGCCCGAGGAGAAGCGGACCCTGGGCCAGCGGCTCAACCAGTTGAAACAGGCCGCGCAGGCCCGCTGGGAGGAGCTTCGGGAGCATGCGGCCGCAGGCCCCGCCACCGCCGCCCAGGCCCCGGACCTCACCCGTCCGGCCGCTGTCGATGCCGCAGGGACCCTGCACCCCATCACCCTGGTGCGCCGACGCATCGTGGACATCTTCACCCGGATCGGCTTCACGGTGAGCGAAGGCCCCGAAGTGGAGGACGACCATCACAACTTCGGCGCGCTCAACTTCCCGCCCGATCATCCGGCGCGCGACATGCAGGACACCTTCTTCGTGGAGGTTCCGAACGGCACCCCTGCGGCCGAAGTGCTGGCCCTGCGGACCCACACCAGCAGCGTGCAGGTGCGCGTGATGGAAGGCCAGCGGCCACCGATCCGCACCGTGAGCCCCGGCCGGGTGTACCGCAATGAGGCCATCAGTGCACGCGCCCATTGCATGTTCCACCAGGTGGAGGGCTTGTACGTGGACCGGGACGTGAGCTTCGCCGAGCTCAAGAGCACCCTGGACCACTTCGCCAAGGCCATGTTCGGGCCCGAGGTGGTGATCCGCATGCGCCCCAGCTACTTCCCCTTCACCGAGCCCAGTGCCGAGGTGGACATGAGCTGTACGATCTGCGGCGGCAGCGGCTGCACCGTGTGCAAGCACAGCGGCTGGGTGGAGATCATGGGCTGCGGCATGGTGGACCCCGCCGTGCTGGCCAACTGCGGCATCGACCCGGAGGTGTACAGCGGCTTTGCCTTCGGCATGGGCGTGGAACGCATCGCCCAGCTGCGCTATCGGGTGCCCGACCTGCGGCTCTACTGGGAGAACGATGCGCGCTTCCTGGACCGCTTCAGCGCCGAGGTCTTCCGCAGTTGACATCCGGCATGCAGGTCACAGCCCGCTCCGCAGCTCCGGGCAATGGGCAGGCGGCACCCGTCCACGGCACCGACATGCTCATCGTGGGTGGTGGTCCAGGCGGTTGTGCGGCCGCGCTCCGTGCGGCCGCACACGGCCTGCGCCCGGTGCTGGTGGAGAAAGCCGTCTTCCCCCGCGACAAGGTCTGCGGCGACGCGCTCAGCGGCAAGGTGATGCGGGCGCTTGAGCGCATCGACCCCGCGCTGGCCCGACAGGTGATCACCGATGCACGGCGGATGCCGAGCTGGGGCGTGACCTTCGTCGCGCCCGGCGGTCAGGCCCTGCGCGTTCCCTTCTCCCGCAATACCGGCGACGGGGAGGCGCCGGGCGCCATCCTGCCGCGCCTGGCGTTCGATGCGCTGCTTTTCCAGGCGGCGAAAGGCCATGGGAGCATCCGGGTGCTGGAAGGGGTTTCCGCGAGGTCCTACGAGCGCACTACCGTCGGCTGGTGCGCGACCCTCGAGGACGGCACCACGATCAACAGCCGGCTGGTGCTGGCGGCCGATGGTGCGAACTCGCACTTCGTACGGCACGTGGCCGGACTGCCGATGGAGCCCAGGCATCATGCCGCCGGTGTGCGCGCGTACTACCGCGGCATCCAGGGGCTCGACCCACAGGGTTTCATCGAACTGCACTTCCTGCGGGAGCTGCTGCCCGGCTATCTCTGGATCTTCCCGCTGCCCGGGGGGCGGGCGAACGTGGGGCTCGGCCTGCGGAGCGATCATGTGCGCAAAAGGAAGCTGGACCTCAAGGCCGAACTGCTCCGGCTGGTACGCACGCACCCCACCCTGAAGGAGCGGTTCGCACAGGCCGCACCGGAAGGTCCCGTGCAAGGCATGGGCCTGCCCCTGGGCAGCAGGCGCCACCCCTTGAGCGGCGACGGCTACCTGCTGGTCGGCGACGCCGGCCACCTGATCGACCCGTTCACCGGAGAAGGCATCAGCCACGCCATGATCAGCGGGGCGCACGCGGCCGATGTGGCCCGGGAGGCCCTGCGGGAAGGCCGTACCGACGGCAGTTTCCTGAAAGCCTATGATGCGCGTGTATGGAAAAGGCTGGGCCAGGAACTGGCCATCAGCACACGCTTGCAGGACCTCGCCCACCAGGCCTGGCTCTTCGACTTCGTGGTGAAGCGCGCCAACAGCAATCCCGTGCTGGCCGACACCATCAGCAGCATGTTCACCGACCTGGACCTGCGGGCGCGCCTCAGGAAACCCGGCTTCTACATGGACCTGGTGCTGGGCCGGGCGCGTTCCTGATGGGCGGGCCAGGTCGTCCGTACGGCCCCGCCCGCCAGGCCTCCCTTCGGGATCACCGCAACCGGCGGGCCTCCACGATCCAATCCCAGGGATAGGGGGCCTTCATCCAGCCGGGCGGCTCCGCGAACTCCGTGTCCCATCCGTATTCGAGCTTCTCGATCCGCTCCAGGGCGAAGCCCCTGTCGGACAACAGCACCTCAAGCTCCTCAGGAGAGAAGTGCTTGGTGGGCACCGCACCCACGAGGAACACCCCGAGCCCACGCGCCAGGACCTCGTCCAGGGCCCGGCGTTCGGCATCGACGGGGTCCATGCCCCGTTCCCGGTTGAGCTGCACCTGGCGCAGGGTGGTCAGTCGGACCGACCCCACTGCGGGCACCACGAGCACGAGGTGTCCACCTCGCAGAACGCTGCGACAGGTCGTGTTGACCAGGCCCTCGCGCAGCACGGGGTCGGCGCTCAACCAGGTATTGATGCACAGTACCAGGTCCGCTTGGGGAAAGCCCTTTCGGCCCTGTGAGAGGTCGGCATGCACGTAACGGATGTTCGCGTGCTCCGCACAGCGTTCGCCGGCCACGGCCAGGCATGCGCTGCTGATGTCCACGGCGTTCACCCGGGCGTAGTGCCGCGCAAGCAGGGGCAGGGTCCTGCCCACGCCACAGCCCAGGTCGGTGGCCGTGGCCCCGGGCCTTGTGTGCCTCACGATGGCGGCTTCGATCAGGCCGCGGTGGTCGTTGGCCGGCACATTAAAGACCTCCTCCTCGAAGGTCGCGGCCACACGGTCCCACTCCTTTTCCTGCATCGCCCGATCGTTCGATGCTCAAGGTATGCCGGAGAGGCCGGTCGTACACCGGACCGATCTCCGCGCTTTCCACGATCGCCCGTGGAAGAAAGCGATGGCGTGCTCAGGCCGGGCTCAGCTTCAACATGTTCGCCATGCCTTTCTCCGCAATGGGCATGCTGGCGATGTTGATCACCAGATCACCCTTCTGCACCTGATCCCGCTTGCGCAGCAGGTGTTTGATGTCGGCGATGGTGTGGTCGGTGCTCACCGTCTTGTCGTAGTAGTGTGCCCGTACGCCCCACACCAGGTTCAGCATGCACAGGATGGCCGGGTTGCTGGTGAAGGCGTAGATGTTGGCCCTGGGGCGCATGCTGCTGATCTTGAAGGCGGTGTAGCCGCTGTGGGTCATGGTCACGATGGCCTTCACGGGCATGGCCTCGGTCATGCGCACGGCCGCGATGCTGATGGCATCGCTGATGGTTCGCTCGTTGTGCTCCAGCGGTGGGTTGGACACGTTGTACATGCCTTCGGCGGTCTCCATCTCCACCAGGATCCGGTTCATGGCCTTCACCACCTCCACCGGATGCCTGCCCACGCTGGTCTCGGCGCTCAACATCACGGCGTCCGCATGGTCGAGCACCGCGTTGGCCACGTCGTTCACCTCGGCGCGGGTGGGCGTGATGTTGGTGATCATGCTCTCCATCATCTGCGTGGCCACGATCACCGGCTTGTGCTGCGCCAGGCAGCGTTTGATGATGTCCTTCTGGACCAGCGGTACCTTTTCCATGGGGATCTCCACACCCAGATCGCCACGGGCCACCATCAGCGCGTCGGCCTCGCGCACGATGTCGTCGATCTCCAGGAGGGCCTCGGGCTTCTCGATCTTGGCGATCACCCGGGCATGCTTGTTCTGAACCTGGACCAGGTGCCGGAGCTCCACGATGTCGCTGGCGCTGCGCACGAAGCTCAGTCCGATCCAGTCCACGTCCTGGTCCAATGCGAAATCCAGGTCCCTCAGGTCCTTCTCCGTCAGGCAGGGCAGGCTCACCTTGGTGTTGGGCAGGTTCAGGCCCTTGTTGGCGCCCAGTGGTCCACCGTGGAGCACGCGTGTTGTGACGTTCGTGCGGCCGTCGGTGGCGGTCACCTCCAGGCGGATCTTGCCGTCGTCCAGCAGGACGAGCTCCCCGGGCTTGACGTCCTGGGGGAACTGCGTGTAGGTGGTGCTCACCAGGCCGGGGCGGCCTTTCTCCGCACCGGTCGTGATCACCAGCTCACTTCCCTCGGGCAGGTCGATGGGGCCGTTCTCCATTTCGCCCACGCGGAGCTTGGGGCCCTGCAGGTCGGCCAGTATCGCGGTGTTCAGGCCCAGTTCATGGTTGAGCTGGCGGATATCGGCGATGAGCTTTCGGTAGAAGTCGTAGGAGCCGTGGCTGAAATTGAGCCGGGCCACGTCCATGCCGGCGCGCAACAGTTCGTGCAGCACCATCGGCTCGGCGCTGGCCGGGCCGATGGTGGCCACGATCTTGGTCTTGGGGTCGCTATGGGACATCGGGGGTCACTGCAGGAGTTTATGGCCGGCACGCAGCTGGTCGAACGGCACCTGGTAGGCGGCCAGCACAAAGTCCGCTGCGCGCACACGCTCCAGCAGCACCTCCGGCGCCACGGGCGCCTGCTCGTCCACCACAAGGAAAAAATCGGCTGCACGCTGGTCCTTGAGCAGCAGCCCTGCGCCACCGCGGTTGCTCACCAGGGTGTATCGCACCTGGGTTTCGGGGTCGTCATGGTCGAAGGCCGCATGGCGGAAAGTGCCCTCCGCCGCGACCTCCAGGATGTCGTGGTCGCGGCGGGTCAGGGCGATGCCCAGGCTCAGGTTCAGGGCCCAGCACAGTCGGTAGTCGTTCACATGGCTGCTGATGCCGATCACATGCACTTCGGGATCGGGCTCCACCTCAAGGCGGATGCGCGTGGTCTTGGCCATGGTCGGCAAAGGTAGGTCCGTCGGCAGGGGCGGGTCCTGCGGGGTCGATGCAGCCTTTACACCGGTCGCTGTTGCTCGTGCCGTGGCCTATGCGGCCTGCGACGGTCCCTGTCCGTCGTTCCGGTCCCGAGGTCGTCGTCCTCTTCCCCTTCCCCCGCTGCGGCGCTTCTCCATGCTGCGGAAGGCCGCATCGGCAGCCTCCTGCTCGGCCTTCTTCTTGCTGGGCCCGCGGCCCGTGCCCCGCACCTCGCCGTCCACCCGGGCCTCGCACAGGTAGGTCTTGCCCCGACCGCCCCGGCCACCATCCTCGGTGATGTGGAAATCGACCCGTCGGCGGTGCTTCTGGCCCCATTCCAGCAGTCGGCTCTTGTTGTCACGGTCCTCCTTTTCGAGCTCGCGCAGGTCGTACTGGCTGATGATCAGCTTCACGATGGCCTTGCGGGCACGCTCAAAACCCTGCTCCAGGTAAATGGCACCGAAGGTGGCCTCCAGGGCGTTGCCGGGCACGCTGGTCTCATGGCCGCGGGTGACATTGCTCTCCATCACCTTGGCGATGTCCACCCGTCGGGCCAGTTCGCTGAGCTGCTGGCGGCTCACCAGCTTGCTGCGCATGCGGGTGAGGAAGCCCTCCCCCTCCTTCGGGTAGCGCTCGAACAGGAGGCTCCCCACCACGGCATCCAGGATGGCGTCGCCCAGGAACTCCAGGCGCTCATTGTCGGGCAGGTCGGGGCGGTCCTCGGGCACCGCGCTGCTATGCCGCAGGGCCTGCTTGTAGAGGGCCAGGTCCGCCGGGCGCAGGCCGAAGGAGCGCTTCACCCAGGCCAGGATGCGCCGGTCCTCGGGCGAGGAGCGCGCACGGAGCAGGAGTGAGCGGATCAAGTGGGCTTATCGGTACTTGCGGAAGATCACCGCGGTGTTGTGGCCGCCGAAGCCGAAGGTGTTGCTCATGGCGGCGTTCACCGTGCGCTGTTGCGCCTTGTTGAACGTGAAGTTCAAACCGGGGTCGATCTCGGGATCGTCCGTGAAGTGGTTGATCGTGGGCGGCACCGTATCGGTATGCACGGCCATGATGGCGGCAACGCCCTCCACGGCACCCGCACCACCCAGGAGGTGACCGGTCATGCTCTTGGTGGCGCTGATGTTCAGCTTGTAGGCCTGCTCCCCGAAAAGACGCTGGATGGCCTTCACCTCCTGCGGGTCCCCGATGGGGGTGCTGGTACCGTGCGTATTGATGTGGTCGATCTCGTTGGGCGCGATCCCGGCATCCCGCAGCGCGAACTTCATGCACAGCTCGGCACCAAGGCCCTCGGGGTGCGGGGCCGTGATGTGGTAGGCATCGCTGCTCATACCGCCGCCGATGACCTCTGCATAGATCTTGGCGCCACGCGCCAGGGCGTGCTCCAGGTCCTCCAGCACAATGGCCGCACCGCCCTCGCCGAGCACGAAACCGTCGCGGTCCTTGTCGTAGGGACGCGAGGCCGTGGCCGGGTCCTCGTTGCGGGTGCTCATGGCATGCAGCGCGTTGAACCCGCCCACGCCGGCCTCATATATGGCGGCCTCGCTGCCCCCGGTGACCACCGCCGGGCACAGGCCCAGACGGATGGCGTTGAAGGCGTCGATCAGGGCGTTGTTGCTGCTGGCACAGGCGCTGGCCGTCACGTAGCTGGGGCCCCGCAGGTTGTGCTTCATGCTGATGAGGCCCGCTGCGCTGTCGGCGATCATCTTCGGGATGAAGAACGGGTTGAAGCGCGGGGTGCCGTCGCCCTTGGCAAAGCCGACGCACTCGTCCTGAAAGGTCTTCAATCCGCCGATCCCGCTGCCCCAGATCACCCCCACGCGATCCCGGTCCAGCTTGTCCGAGAGCAGGCCGCTGTCCGTGAGGGCCTCTTCGGCACACACCAGGGCGAACTGCGCGTAGGGGTCCGTCTTACGGGCCTCCTTGCGGTCCATGAAGGCCTCGGGGTCGAAGCCCTTGACCTCGCAGGCAAAGCGGGTCTTGAACTTCGAGGCATCGAAGCGCGTGATGGGCGCGGCGCCGCTGCGGCCGCTCACCAACCCCTCCCAATACGCTTTGAGCGTGTTGCCGATGGGGGTGAGCGCGCCCAGACCGGTTGCTACAACGCGTCTGAGCTGCATGGGAGGAGCCCGCCGGGCCCAGGCTTACTTCGCGTTCTTCTCCACGTAGTCCACGGCCTGACCCACGGTCTGGATCTTCTCGGCCTGGTCGTCGGGGATGGCGATGTTGAACTCCTTCTCGAACTCCATGATGAGCTCGACGGTATCGAGGCTGTCAGCGCCAAGGTCGTTGGTGAAGCTCGCCTCCATGGTGACCTCGCCCTGGTCCACCCCGAGCTTGTCCACGATGATCGCGATGACCCTGGATTTGATGTCCGACATGACAGTGTCGTTTAGTTGATGAGGCTGCAAAGGAAACACTTTTTCGGTGTGGCCTCCTAAGGGGAGGGGGGAACATGGGGCGCCCGGTGGCGCCGGGGTGCCGGCGGTTGTGCGCACCTTCGCCCCGTGGAACGCATCGCCATACTGGCCTCCGGCAGCGGCAGCAACGCCCAAAAGCTCATCGAGCACTTCCGGGGTTCGGCCGTGGCCCAGGTGGTGCTGGTGGCCGGGGACCGCCCGGAAGCGGGGGTGTTCGCACGGGCCTGGGAGCTGGGCGTACCCGCCTACCGCTTCACCGTGGGCCAGATGCGCGACGGCACCCTGCTGCGCGAACTGCAGGCCCTGGGCGTCGGCCTGGTGGTGCTGGCCGGCTTCCTGCGCTTGCTGCCCGAGGAGCTGCTGCGCGCCTTTCCGGACCGGGTCCTCAACATCCATCCGGCCCTGCTGCCCCGGCATGGCGGCAAGGGGATGTGGGGCCACCATGTGCATGCGGCCGTGCTGGCGGCGGGCGACACCGAGAGCGGCATCACGGTCCATCGGGTGAACGAGCGCTACGACGAGGGTGAGGTTCTTTTCCAGGCCCGCTGTCCCGTGCTGCCCGCCGACACGCCGGACACCCTGGCCCTACGGGTGCTGGCGCTGGAGCATGCACACTATCCCGCGATCGTTGAGCGCGTGGCGATGGACCCGCACCGCCAGACAGGTCCGGGCACCTGAGCACCGCTCATAATGCTCGCCGCAGTTCATGGGATCGGGCCGCCGTTCCTTTGCGGCATGTCATTCGACGTCGTACAGGTCGGAAAGGCCTTCCTGGTGCTCTTCGCGGTCATCGATATCGTGGGCGGCATCCCGCTGATCCTGCAGGTGCGGCAGAAGGCCGGGCGCATCTATCCGATGCGGGCCACGCTGGTCAGCCTGGGCATCATGGTCACCTTCCTCTTCGTGGGCGAGAGCATCCTGCAGGTGGTGGGGGTGGACGTGCGCTCCTTCGCGGTGGCGGGGTCGCTGGTGCTGTTCTTCATCGCCCTGGAGATGACCCTCGGCATCCGGCTCTTCAAGGAGGACACCTCGGCCCCGGGCCTTCCCAGCGACGACCCCAAGGTGTACAGCATCGTGCCGCTGGCCTTTCCGGTGATCGCCGGCGCGGGTACCATCACCACCATCCTGTCGCTGCGGGCCGAATATGCTTCGGTGAACATCCTGCTGGCCATCGTGCTCAACATGGTCCCCGTGCTGCTGGTGCTCTTCCTCACCAACCGCATCGAGCGACTGTTGGGCCGGGTGGGCCTCATCGTCATCCGCAAGGCCTTCGGGGTCATCCTGCTGGCCATCAGCGTGAAGCTCTTCACCGGCAACATCACCTACCTTTTCCCGGGGGCATGAGCGTGATGCTGTACACGGACGGGGCCGCCAGCGGCAACCCCGGGCCCGGGGGCTACGGCGCGGTGCTGGAGAGCGGGCCGCACCGCCGCGAGCTCTGGGGCGGCTACCGCCTCACCACCAACAACCGCATGGAACTGCTGGCGGTGATCGCGGGCCTGGAGGCGCTCAAGCGACCCGGCACCGAGGTGACGGTGGTGAGCGACAGCAAGTACGTGGTGGACAGCGTGGAGAAGGGTTGGGTCTTCGACTGGGAGAAAAAGGGCTTTGCCAAGCGCAAGAACCCCGACCTGTGGCGCCGTTTTCTCAAGGTGTACCGGCGGCACACGGTCCGGTTCCATTGGATCCGCGGGCACAACGGCCATCCGCAGAACGAGTTGTGCGACCGCCTGGCGGTGGCCGCCCGCGAACAGCCCGACCTGCCCGCCGACGAGGTCTATGAACGGCTGGGCGAGGGCGCCTGAGCGGGCGCTGACCGGCCGAGCCCTATTTTCGCCCGCCATGGCCCGAAAGCTCTACGCGCACATCAACCAGGGCGACGAACCGGTGCTGCTGGAGCGTCGGCTGCCGGACGGCCCCTGGGTGCCCGCAGGCGTTGAACGGCTGGATGTCGCCGCCGCCGGAAAGGGTTCTTTCAGCGTTCTGCTGGACGGGCGGTCGGTGCGTGCCACCGTGGTGAAGGAGGACCGTGCGTCCGGCACGGTGAAGCTGCGCATCGGCGGCAAGCTGTACACGGTGCGCGTGGAGGATGAACGGGCCCGGCTGGTGCATGCCCTGGGGCTGGACAAGGCCCGCAGCGGCGCGGTCCCCGACCTTAAGGCCCCGATGCCCGGACTGGTGCTCAGCGTGCTGGTGAAGGTCGGCGACGTGGTGAAGAAGAACGACGCCCTGCTGGTGCTGGAGGCCATGAAGATGGAGAACGTGATCAAGGCGCCCGGTGATGCCGTGGTGGCCCAGGTGCATGCCGTGCAGGGCAAGGCCGTGGAGAAGGGGGCGCTGCTGCTGGGCTTCGCACCGGTGAGCTGAGCCCTGGCCGACCCCGGCCCGGTTCTTGCGCGTGGCGACCGGTCATCCCGCCCCCTGGGCGGGAGCTATCTTTCGCCCATGGACCGCAAACGATTCCTCAACCGCTCGCTGCAAGCCGCAGCGAGCGTGGCCCTGGCCCCCGCGATCCTGCGCGCCGCCGCCACGAACAGCGCATCGGCCAACGACGGGTTCCGGTTCACGCAGCCCCCCTTGCCCTACCCCTTCGAGGCCCTGGAGCCGCACATCGATGCGCTCACCATGCAGGTCCACTACGGCAAGCACCATGCGGCCTACGTGAAGAACGCCAACGAGGCCCTGGCCGCAGAGGCGGTGCCTGCCACCAGCGCCGAGCAGCTCTTCGGCACCATCGGAACGGTGAGCACCAAGCTGCGCAACAATGCGGGCGGCGCCTGGAACCATGAGCTGTTCTGGGCCAGCATGGCGCCGGGCAAGGGCGGCGCCCCCGTCGGCAAGGTGGGCGATGCGCTCAACGGCGCTTTCGGCTCGTTCGACAAGTTCAAGGAGGCCTTCACCGACGCGGCCATGAAACGGTTCGGCAGCGGCTGGGCCTGGCTGGTGGCGCATGAGGGCAAGCTCGCGATCGGCTCCTCGCCCAACCAGGACAACCCCCTGATGGAGGTGGGCGAATTGAGGGGCCGGCCGTTGTTGGGGCTCGACGTGTGGGAACACGCCTACTACCTCAAGTACCAGAACAAGCGCAATGAATACGTGGCCGCCTGGTGGAACCTGGTGAACTGGGACGCGGTGGCCGGCCGGATGGGCTAAGCGCGGGGCGCGCCCCTGGGTCCGGATGTTCTGCGGGCCGCACGGGTCCCCGCTGCGGGGTCAATCCTCCACCAGCTCGATATCGAAGTCCACGAGCTCCACGAACTGCTGTACCCGCCGGTCGATATCCTCGCGGGTGATCTCCGCCAGACGCTCGATGCCGAACTTCTCGCAGGTGAAGCTGGCCAGGGCGCTGCCCACGATGATGGCACGCTTGAGGTTGTCAAAGCTGTGGTCCTGGGTGCGGGCCAGGTAGCCGATGAAGCCGCCCGCGAAGGTGTCCCCCGCACCGGTCGGGTCCACCACATCCTCCAGCGGCAGCGCGGGGGCGAAGAACACACGCTCGGGTCCGAAGAGCAGGGCTCCGTGCTCACCCTTCTTCACCACCAGGTATTTGGGTCCCATGGCCAGGATCTTCCCGGCCGCCTTCACCAGGCTGTGTTCCCCGCTCAGCTGGCGCGCCTCCGCATCGTTGATGGCCAGGATGTCCACACGCCGGATCACCTGCTTGAGCTCCTCCATGGCGCTGTCCATCCAGAAGTTCATGGTGTCCATCACCACCAGGGCCGGGCGTTCCACCATCTGGTCCAGCACCTTGGCCTGCACCTTGGGGTCCAGGTTGCCGAGCATCACATAGGGCGCCCGGGTGTACGCTGCGGGCAGCTTGGGGTCCAGGTCCAGCAGCACGTTCAGCCGGGTCTCCAGGGTGTCGCGGCTGTTCATGTCGTAGTGGTAACGACCGGCCCAGAAGAAGCTCTCCCTGCCTTTCAGGACCTCCAGCCCGGCGAGGTCCACACCCCGGCGACCCAGGTCGTCCATCACGGCGGTGGGGAAGTCGTCGCCCACCACGCTCACGAGCCCGATCTTGTCCAGGAAAATGCTGGCGGCCAGGGAGATGTAGGTGGCGGCCCCGCCCACCGTCCGCTCGGCCACGCCGAAGGGGGTCTCGATCCGGTCAAAAGCGACGGTACCAACGGTGACGAGCTGCATGGGTGGGTGGGTGGTGGGTGGGTCTCGGGAGAGGGCCGCTGCCGCGCGCTACGCGCTGCGGTGCATGAAATGAAGGAGGCCGCTTGCTGCGGCCTCCTTTGCTCCCCGGGCTGGACTTGAACCAGCGACCCCATGATTAACAGTCATGTGCTCTAACCAGCTGAGCTACCAGGGAAGGTCTCCGTTGGAAAACGGAGCGCAAAGGTAATCGGCATCGGAGCAACGGCCAAGCACTGTGGCCGGGAAGTGTCGTCCCGGGCATCCGCCGCCACTTGCTATGCCCCCCCCGCCACTTGCTCATCCCCCCTGTGGGAGCGCTTGGGGTCGCGGCAGTTTTGCCCCATCGAACGCCAACGACCCCGCGCCATGACCGCCCGTCACCTCCTCGCCACCGCCACCGCCATCCTCGCCACCGGTTGCCTCTTCGCCAGCAAGCAGGTCACCTTCCACGGCAAGATCGAAACGTTGGACGGTGGCGCCCGCCGCACCATGGTGCTTGTGGAGCACGCCAATGGCGGCCTGGACAGCATGGTGGTGAGCGGCAACGGCAGCTTCAAGCTGCAGGTGGAGGCCGACAGCCGGCTGCGCCTCACCTTCCGCCAGGGCGGCTACATCACCAAGGTCGTGGAGGTGAACACCCTCAACGCCTTCCCGAAGTTCAAGAACGAGAACGACCGCGACGTGCGCTTCACGGTGGAGCTGATGCCGCAAAGCCCTTCCAACGACCTGGTCTTTGCCTCCCCGGTGGGCCACATCACCTTCACCAAGGGCAGCGGCCTCATGAAGGTGCAGTACGACCACACCTTGGTGACCCTGCCCGCCGCGGACGTCACCGCCGCACGCTGATCACAAGGGGAACAGGACGGGGGTCCTGCCAACAAGGGGGAGGGGCTGCCTGCGGGCGGCCCCTCCTGGTTCCTGGGGCAGGGAGCAAAAAGGGGCCGCCCCCTTCGGAGCGGCCCCCTTTCTCAGAGAGACGTGCACCTACGCGGCCTTGGAAGCGGCGGTGAGCAGCTGGAAATCGTGCATCACCACTTCGCTCACCTGGCGCTTCTGGCCGTCCTTGCCGTCGTAACTGCGGTGCTGGAGCTTGCCCTCCACGGCCACCAGCATGCCCTTCCGCAGCATGCGTTCCACCATTTCGGCGGTGCGCCCCCATGCCACCAGGGTGTGCCACTGGGTGGTGCTCACGCGGTCGCCATCGGCGTTGCGATGGCTGCTGTGGGTGGCGAGGCTCACGCGGGCCACCTTGCGGCCCGGGGCGATCTCGCGCACTTCCGGGTCGTAACCGAGATGGCCGATCAACTGCACTTTGTTCTTCAGGGTGTTCATGACGTTGTGGGGGTTGAATGGGTTGAGGGTTGGGGGTTGGGATCAGGCGGCGGCCTCGATCGGGGCTTCGTTCTTGTTGACCATCTGGAATTCGCTCAGCACCACTTCGGTGATGTAGCGCTTCTGGCCGTCCTTGCCTTCGTAGCTGCGGTGGGTGAGCTTGCCCTGCAGGGCCACCCGGCTGCCCTTATGGAGCAACTGGCCCACCTGTTCGGCCTGTGCGCCCCAGGCCACCACCGTATGCCACTGGGTATCCGTGATGCGCTCGCCGCTCTTGTTCGTGTAGCTCTCGCTGGTGGCGACGCTCATGCGGGCCATCCGACGGCCGCCGCTCACCTCCTTCACTTCGGGCTCGTTGCCCAGGTTGCCGATCAGCTGCACAAGGTTCTTCATCGTGTTCATGGTCTCAGGTGTGTTTGAGGGTTTGTGTTCGTTCGATGCCGGCTTTTCGTTGAAGCCGATGCAAACCTTCACCGCCCCCGTCCCGATACTCGGTAAGTCTTCATTTGTATGCGACAGCAGTCGTTTGCCACCGTTTGTCGGACGGATAGTGCTTTTCATATCATGCTGATCATCAGTAACTTTATGGGCTTGTGTACCCAATGGCTCCGCCGCAGGCAGCGCAAAGCGCCCAAGCCGCGTCAATGGCTTCGGAAACCACCCGACCGGTGCAGGAGTTCACCGAGCGCGAGCTGGTGGAGGGATGCCTGCGCGAGGACCGGCGATGTCAGGAAGCCCTCTACCGGCGGTATGCACGGCGCATGTACGCCGTGTGCCTGCGCTATGCCCGGCACGAACTGGAGGCGCAGGACATGATGCAGGAGGGCTTCGTGCGGGTCTTCGACAAGCTCGGCAGCTTCCGGCAGGACGGCTCGCTGGAGGGGTGGGTCCGCCGCATCATGGTCCATACGGCCATCAACCACTACCGGCGCAAGTCGTTCCAGCAGGAGCGGTTCGGCCTGGAAAAGCTGCCGGAGGACCCGGTGGCGGCCTCGGCATTGGCCGAACTGGGCGAGCAGGACCTGCTGGCCCTGGTCGCCGGATTGCCGGACGGCTACCGGACCGTGTTCAACCTGTTCGCCGTGGAGGGATACGACCATGCGGAGATCGCAGCCCTGCTCGGCTGCGGGGAGAGCACCTCGCGCAGTCAGCTGGCCAAGGCCAGGCGCATGCTGCAGGAACGCGTCCGCGCCATACACCAGACCGCCCATGAGGGAAAGGCATCCGATCGATGAGGTTTTCCGACGCGGCTTGACGGCCGCCGAGGTGGAGCCTCCCGCCACGGTGTGGGAGGGCGTCGTCCTGCGGCGCGCAGAGCGGCAACGCAGGCGGCTCGCCTGGCGGCGTTCCAGGTGGGCAGGTCTGCTGGCCGTACCCGTGGTCGCAACGATCCTTGGGTGGGTCCTAGGTCCTTCGCCGAACGCGCTGACCAGCCGCACCGGACCCGTTCCCACCGTTCCGCCGGTGCGTTCCGCACCTGCAGCACCCTCGCTGGTCGCAGCCCGGGAGGCCGGTCCGGAGGAAGTCGCCCCCGTGCCTCCGACATCCACAACCCGTTCGCAGCCTGTGCAGGGTCCAGGAACCCAAGGGGCGACCACGCCCCCTAAGCCATCCGATGCTGCACAGGCGCGGGCGTCGTCCGGGAACGCCCCGTCGGTGGGGGCTGTCCGGCCAGTTGCCCGAACGGAGGCCGAAAGCGTGCGGACGGCCCCCATGCGGTCCGGCCCCATCGGCGCACGGTTGGGCGAGCTGTCCATGGACCTTGCGCGGCGAACCGAACAACAGGATGGCCTCGAGGCCCGGTTCATGGAGCGCCGTCAGCCCGCCATGGACCGGTCGCTGGCCGATGCCGCCCCGCGCCAAGGGACCCTCCCTACCGGATACCTGCTGCCCCATGGCGAATGGTGGGTCGGCTTGGAGCTGGGGCGATACGACCGCTCCCGGCGCTGGCAGGGCACCGACCTGGAACTGGTGGATGCCCGGGCGGCGCTCGACGATCACGCCGGGGAGTGGCATTTCGGCATTCTGGCGGGTCGCCGGTGGCGGTCGGGCATCTGGCTCGGCACAGGCCTCGAACACACCGGGGGGCGCTCGGCGACCGAGCGCTTTGAGCACGACCTGATGATGAGCACGGCGGTGAACACCAGCATCGTTGTGTTCGAGAACACGATACTGGCCATCCAGAACGACACGGTGCTCCAGGTGCAGGAGCGCTCGGAGACCACGACCATCACGGGCCGGTCGTCCACCTGGCGGGTGCCGCTGCTGCTGGGCTGGACGCGAAGCCTGCGCCGCTGGTCGTTCGGTGCCCATGTCGGCCTGGCCGGTGAATGGCAGCGCATCCGCGAGGGCTATCTGTTCCTGGAGGAGGTTCGCCAGGGCGGCCAGGTGGTGCATCGCACCGAGCGCGTTCGGGACCCCGACCGTTCCTTCGGGGTGCTTGGCGCCCAGTTGGGCCTTGATGCCGGCTTCCAGTTCACCGAGCGCTGGCGGATCTCGGCCGGGCCGGCCGTTCATGCCGGCCTCGGCGTGGTGCTGGGCCAGGGTGCCGTGCAAGCTCTGCCGACCCGCTGGGGCGGCCAGGTGCGTTTATCCGTCGATCTTTCCGCACGCCCCCGATGATCCCGCTGCACCCCACCTCCCGGCACCGTCTCCTGTGCGTGCTCGGCGGCTTGTTCGGCCTGGGCCTGACGATGGCCCGGGCCCAGCCCTGCGGCAATGGCGTCAGCGTGGAGGTCGTCGCCATCCACACCGGGCTGAACGCATGGTCCTTCGATGCGACGGTCCTGGGCGCCCAGGCCGTGTATGGTATGCAATGGGATGCGGGCGACGGGCTGGGGCCGGCCGGGTCCGACAGTACGCTCGCCCACACCTTCACGAACCCGGGGACCTACCTCGTTTGCGTGAGCGCGGACCTCCTGGACCAACAGGGCATCCCCTGCACGGCCACGGGATGCGTGCTGGTGGAGAACAACGGCAGGCCACCCATGGTCTGCGATTCGGCGGAAGTTGACTTTTCGGGCAGCTTCGACAGCGGCACTTTCGCGTTCACCCTGGAGACCGCGCTCACCGCCACGATCACCAGCATCGACTGGGACTTTGGCGACGGCACCTCGGGGTCCGGGATGACGGTGTCCCACACCTTTGCCGGCAACGGCCCTTACGCGGTGTGCATGACGGTGTGGTTCTTCGACCAGGTGCTTCAGGACAGCTGCTCGGTGCAGGCCTGCAACTGGGTGTACTTCGGCCCGGACACCATCCCGTGCGGACAGGTGCTGCAGCCCGGGTTCAGCCATACCACCAACGGGAACGCGGTGGCCTTCGTCAGCACCTCGCTGACCTCCGGGGCCATCCCCTCCCTGCTGTGGGATCTCGGCGACGGCAGCAGCAGCACGGACCCGCAGCCCGTCCACCTCTACGCGGCACCCGATGTGTACGATGTGTGCCTGACGGTGACCATTGACGGGGCCCTGGCCCCCGATACCTGCACCATGTCCATTTGCCTGCCGGTGGACCTGATGCCGCTGGTCGGCATCGCGGAGGAGGAGCGCGGTGGGGCCTGGCTTTCACCGGTCCCTTGCGACGATCACCTGGAGGTGCACATCGGGGACGGCATCGGCCCGTTCACGGCCGAGGTGCTCGATATGCGGGGTCGACCCTGGCGGTCCACATCGCTCAGCGGGGACCGCGGCCGTGTGGACATGCACGAACTGGCCCCGGGAGCCTACCTGCTCCGCATCCGGGATGATCATCGGGCGACCACCCTGCGCTTCATCAAGGAGTGAGCCGGTGGGGGGCGTGAAGCGGACCGCATGCGTCCACCCAGCGGTCCCTCACCGAAGTGCCGATGCCCGGTGTCGCCTATCTTGGGCCCCCTAACCACCGAACGCGCCCATGAGCACGCGCAAGACGATCCTGGTCCCAACAGACTTTTCCAAGGTGGCCGAGTGCGCCATGAGCCACGCGACGAAGCTGGCGGAACGGGTCAATGCCAGCGTCACGCTCCTGCACATCGTGGACAAGGCGGCCCAGGTCGAGGAGGCCCGCACCAGGCTGGCCCAGGAGGCTGCCCGGATGACGGGTTCGGGCAGCGGCGTCAAGGTGGATACCCTGGTCAGGGTGGGCAGCGTGTATGAGGATATCGGGGATACGGCAACCGAGATCGGTGCGGTCATGATCATCATGGGCACCCACGGCATGCGCGGCATGCAGTTCATCACGGGCAGCCGGGCCCTGCGGGTGATCACCAACAGCCAGGTGCCCTTCATCGTGGTGCAGGAGCGCAACATCCGGGCGAACGGATACCGCGACATCGTGGTGCCGCTGGACCTGCACAAGGAGAGCCGCCACAAGCTGAGCCTGGTGGCCGACATGGCCCGGTACTTCAAGAGCAAGGTCCATGTGGTGGTGCCGCGCGAGAGCGATGAGTTCCTGCAGAACCAGCTCCTCAACCACATCAAGTTCGCCGGTCAGTTCCTGAGCGAACGCGGCATTGAGCACGAGGCACACATCCTGGAGGAGGACAGCGGCGATTTCGTCAAGGGCGTGATCCGCCAGGCCGTTCGGGTGGACGCGGACCTGATCGCCATCGTGAACATGCTGCAGAACAGCCTGTTCGGCGTGCTGGGCGTGCCCAACGAGCAGGAGATCATCACCAACGACCCGATGATCCCGGTGATGTGCATGAACCCGCTGAACAACACCACGTCGGAAATGCCGATCTGGGACACCTGAGGTCTCAGGCGCGCATGCCGATCACCAGGATATCGTCCACCTGTTCATGGGCGCCTTTCCAGTCCATGAAGGCGTCCAGCAGGGCCCTGCGCTGCGCCTCAAGGGGTTCGTTGCTGATGTTCACCAGCAGTTCCCTGAAGCGGCGGTAGAGGAACTTCTTGCCCTTGGGTCCGCCGAACTGGTCGGCATACCCATCGCTGAAGATGTACACCCCGTCGCCCTCGCGCAACTGGATGTGGTGGTCGGTGAAGGGCTGGCCCTGTAGCTCGAACCCGCCGATGGGGGTCTTGTTGGCCGTGTATTGGATGACCTCGCGGTCGCGCACCAGATAGAGCGGGCAGTTGGCCCCGGCATATTCCAGGGTGCGTGTGGCGGGATCGTACACGCACAGGGCCATGTCCATGCCGTCGCGCACGATGTTCTGGTCACGGTCCTTGTGAAGGGCGTCGAAGGCGATCCGGTTCAGGGTGCGCAGGATGGTGCTGGGTCGCAGGTCGTCGCTTTCGCGCACGGCCTGGTTCAGGCCGTTGTGACCCACCAGGCTCATGAACGCACCGGGCACGCCGTGCCCGGTGCAATCCACCGCGGCGAACACCGTGCGCCCGCCCACCTGTTCGAACCAGTAGAAGTCGCCCGAGACAATGTCCTTGGGCCTGTAGAACACGAACGAGCGCGGCAGCAGTTCGCGGATCTTGCGTTCGGGGGGGAGGATGGATTCCTGCAGGCGTTTGGCGTAGCGGATGCTGTCCGTGACGTTCTTGTACAGCTCGACCACCTTGCGGCTCTGTCGCTCCACCTCCTCCTTCTGGCGCACCACTTCCTCGGTGCGTTCGCGCACCTTTTGTTCGAGCACCCTTTCGCGCTGGCCGAGCTCGGCGCGCATCTTCAGCAGGGCGTGGCCCAGCACATCCTCGTCGCTCAGGGGCTTGTACTCGGCATCGAAGTCGCCGGCCGCCACCGCGTGGCTGAAATCGGTCGTGCGCTTCAGGCCCTCGATCAGCCCCAGCAGGGCGCTGGTCATCTCGCCGATCTCGTCGTTCCCGGTGCGGATCCGTCCACGCGGGAACACACCGCGCCCCAGGCCCAGCAGCACCGTGCGCAGGCGCTGCACGGGTCCCACGATGCCGCGGATGATGACCACGGCGACGATGAGCCCCACGGCGATAAGGCCCATGCCCAGGTAGAGCACGAAGAACTTCAGCGAACCGAAGCTGCGCACCATGCCGTCGCTGAGCTGCCTGCGCTTGCTCTCCTGCATGGCCAGCAGCACATCCAGGTCGGCCAGCACCTTGTCGGTCTGCTCATCCAGCGGCCCGCCTTCCTCGGCCAGGTCGTTGCGCTCCAGGAAGACCAGCGGGTCGCTGTAGCTCTCCATATCGGGGAGCATCTCCTTGATGCGGGTGT
Source organism: Bacteroidota bacterium (assembly GCA_014584605.1). Taxonomy (GTDB): domain Bacteria; phylum Bacteroidota; class Bacteroidia; order Flavobacteriales_F; family PHOS-HE28; genus PHOS-HE28. Next base: position 24,911 of record JACTMO010000053.1, read on the forward strand.
GCAACAGGAACATCGCGTCCATCTCCCCGAACACGCGGTTGGCAAGCTCCATTTCTTCCCGGTCCCAACTGGCCGACAAGGTGTCGATGCGATCGAGCAGGACGGGAAGGTCCTCGCCGGTGACCTCCACCAACGCCGTCTTTTCGCGTGCGTCCGGTCGGCTTTCCACAAGGGCCCAATGTTTGACCAGCATGTGGGCGTTCACCACCAGGTTGCGCAGGCGCACCAAGGCGTCCACGCTGGGGCTGTACACCTGGTTGATCTCGTCGTTGATCTGGCGGCTGCGTTCCAGGGTGCGGTTGGTGAGCAGCAGCACCAGCGCGGCAAAGAAGATGAACAGGCCGAAGCCCATCCCGATCTTCCTGCCGATGGTCATGCGCAACCGGGCCATGGCGCTCAACGGTCCTCCTCCGGACCCAGTTCCTCGAACAGTTTGCGGTAATGCTCGGACCGTTCGGCGTCCTGCAGGCTGTAGTAGATGCCCTCGAGGCCCAGCAGCGTTTCCCGACGACCGGGGTTCATGGCGAAGGCCTTGAGCATGTACGGTAGCGCCTGCAGGAAGAACTCTCGGCTCACCTCCTGGATGCTTTGCAGGCTGGGGATGTCGTTCTCGGCCCCCACGCGCTGGATGTTGTACACCCCGCGGTTGTAGTACAGGGTGGCCAGGTTGTAGTTGGCGCCGTAGTTGCCGGTATCGAGCTGGAGCACGTGCCGATAGGTGGCCACGGCCTTGTCATACCACTGCAGCTGTTCGCGGTCCTGGTTGTACAGCTTGGTATAGACCGTGCCCAGCGCATTGTGGAACTCCACGTTCCTGGCCGTGCTGTCGGCCGGTGCACCCCGGCGACCGATGGCGGCCCTGTACTTCCCGTGGAACATCACGGCCTCCTCGGGCTTGAGCTCATTGAGCGCCCTGGCCGCATCGTTGAAATAGGTCTTGGCCAGGAAGTCGTGGGCCTGGGCGGCATTGTCCGCATAGGTCCCGGCGCTGTCGAAGGTCAGGCAGCGGTCCAGGCTCGCCAGCGCACTGTCCCGGTCGGCCTCCCCCTTGGGCGTACCGCTTCCCGCCTTGTACAGGTCCTTGAGGATGAAGCCGCGCAACAGCCAGGCCTCCGGGTCGCGCTGGTGGGACGGCTCCAGCACGGCCTCATCCACCAGCGCCCTCGCCTCGTTGAGGGCCCCGGTCTGATACTTGCGCAGGGCTTCGCTCAGCAGGTCCGACTGGGCCCGGCCCGTCGCCGCCAGGGCGATCATCAGCAATGCGGTATGGAGGCGGCCGCTCATGTCATTCCACCGCCCGGTGGGCCAGTTGTTTCAAGGTGAGCGCCACCTCCAGCTTGTGTTTGCGGGCGTTGGCCACGCTCAGTTCGTACTTCAAGGTGTTCGCCACCTTCACGAAGTTCGCCACGGCCCCGTCCTCCAAAGCATCGGCATATTCAGTGACGATCAGGGTGGGCTTGTCGGCCAGGTTGCGGTAGATCTCGGGCATCAGCGCCAGGTCCGAACGGCCCACGAAGAGGATGTGACAGCGGGCCACATCGGCGGACCGCGGCAGCTTGCGCACCTCGATCGGCTGCTTGCCGATGGCCTTCGTGCTGTACTTCCTGATCAGCTCCTGGTACAGGTTGGAGCCACCGATCACCCCGATCACGAAGGTGCCCGAGCTCATCGCCGGGTCCTTCCACTCCACGAGCTTGGCGATGTTGTAGATGTAGCTGGCCTGCACAATGGCCGAGGTGTCCTTCTCGGTGTCCAGCTGGGGCGGTGCGGCAGCGATGGCGGGCCAGGCCAGGACCAGGGCCAGCACCCGCCACATCCGGGCAGGGGGACTGTGCGGGCTACCTTTGCCCGCCCGGTGCAGCATGGCCATGATCGTCCCCAACAGCGGGCAAAGTAGATGCCGATCCCTGGCAGCGGCGGCGCTGGTCCTCGGCATCTGTCCACACCCCGGTGTTCAAGGGCAGGTGGACGCGCTGCGGCGTTTCGAGGTTGAGGCCCGGGAGAACGCCCGGGGATTCGAGTGGTTGAACTGGAGCAGCGCCCACATCGGCCACCGGCTCACCGGCAGCCCGCAGGGGGTGCGTGCCGAGGAGGTGGCCGACAGCCTGTTCCGCCTGTGCGGCCTGCCCCGGGTCTCTTTTCATCCGTTCAACGCCGTGGCCTGGTCGCGCGGCAGCGTGATGCTCCGGCTGAGCGACGGTACGGACACGGAACATCTGGCGGCCGTTGCCCTGGCCCAGACCCCGGACAGCGCCGATGTGGAGGGCGAGCTCGTGGACCTGGGCAACGGCCTGGCCGAGCACTTCGCCCGCCTCAAGGACCGCGTCGCAGGCCGGGTGGTGCTGATGAACATCGGACTGGTGGAGGCCCCGGAAGGCACGGGCAACCTGCACCGCAGTGAGAAGGCCGCGCTGGCCATCCGGCACGGTGCCATCGGCATCGTGTTCGTGAACAATGTGGAGGGCGGGGTGCTGCTCACGGGCACCGCCTCGGTGGACGGGGCGCCCATCGCGGTGCCGGCGGCCTGCATCGCCTCGGAGGATGGCCAGCGCATCCGGGAGCGGCTGCGCGCCGACGCCCCGCTCCGCATGGGCCTGCGCATGACCAACCGCACGGGCAACGTGCAGGCCCGCAACGTTGTGGCCGAGGTCCCCGGCAGCGACCTGGCACATGAGGTGGTGCTGGTGGGTGGGCACCTGGACAGCTGGGACCTGGCCACGGGCGCCACCGACAACGGGCTGGGCGCGTTCTCCATCGTGGACATGGCCCGGGCCGTGGTGGCCAGCGGCCATCGCCCGCGGCGAACCCTGCGTTTTGTGCTGTTCATGGGCGAGGAACAGGGCCTGCTGGGCTCTGCGGCCATGGTTTCCGACCTGCAGGCTGCGGGTGAACTGGCGCGCGTGCGCTGCATGATCAACCTGGACATGACCGGTGACCCCTTCGGTTTCGGCGTGGCGGGGCCGGAGGGCTGGGCCGCCACCCTGGATCCCCTGATGGACCCCATCCGTGACCTGGACACCGCCTTCCGGAGCACCCTGCGGGAGGCCGCCTGGTTGCACAGCGACCACCAGCCCTTCCTGCTGGCGGGCATACCGGTCATCCTTCCCCTGTGCGACCTGGGCGGGCACGTGTACGGCTGCTACCACAGCAGCTGTGACGACGTGCATCTGGTGGACCCCATGGACATGGTGAACAACGTGCGCTTCGTGGGGGCGCTGTTGCTGCAATTGGCCGATGCGCCCACCCTGCCGCAGGTCTTCACCGAAGCGGAACTCGGTGCCCGGCTGCGCGCCGAAGGGCTCGAAGAGAAGCTTCGTATGGCCGGGCTGTGGCGGTGGTGACCGCACCGGGGTTCACACCCCGCCCTTGCCCCCCTGGCCCGGGGCCACAAGCCCCTCCAGGTCGCGGTCAAAGAGATACAGGCCGCCCTTGTCGTTCCCGATCAGGTTCAGCTTGTCGATAAGGGTACGCGCCAGGGCCTCCTCCTCGATCTGCTCGCTGACGTACCACTGCATGAAGTTGTGCGTGGTGTAATCCTTCTCCTTCAGGCAGGTGTCCACCACCTGGTTGATGGTGGCCGTGACGTGCGTCTCGTGCTCGAACAGGCTGCTGAAGATGTCGGTGATGCTCTTGAAGTCCGTCGAGGGCCGTTTGAGCGCAGGCACCACGGCGCGGCCACCCCGCTCGTTCACGAAGCGGATCAGCTTGAGCATGTGCATGCGCTCCTCATCGCTGTGGCGGTAGAGGAAAGCCGCAGTGCCGCTGAGCCCCTGGTTCTCGGCCCAGCTGGCCATGGCCAGATATGCCTGGCTGCTGTCCGCCTCAATGGCGATCTGTCCGTTGAGGGCGGTCTCGATCTTCTTGGAAAGCATGGTGTAAAGGTAGTTGGAGGGCCGGGTCGTTCAGCGGTTGTTGAAGTGGTTCATGGCCTGGGCAACGCCCAGCAGGCCCACCTGCACCACGGCCTTGGCGGCCACCTCCACCCGGTCGGGAAGGGCGGCAGATTCCTCCGGGGTCCAGCGGCCCAGGACGAAATCGCTCTGCCGCCCCCTGGGAAAAACACTGCCGATGCCGAACCGCAGCCGGGGGAAGGCCTCCGAGCCGAGCACCTCGATGATGTGGGTGAGCCCGTTGTGCCCGCCGGCACCACCGGAGGAACGCAACCGCACCTTGCCGAACGGCAGGGCCAGGTCGTCGCTCACCACCAGCACGCGCTCCAGAGGCACGTCCTCCTGGTCCATCCAATAGCGAACGGCCTTGCCGCTCAGGTTCATGAAGGTCTGCGGCTTGAGCAGGATGAAGGTGCGGCCCTTGTGCCGGAACTCGGCATGGTCCGCGTACCGAGCGGGAGTGAAGCGCACCTCGAAGGTGCGTGCCAGGTGGTCCAGGACCTCGAACCCTGCGTTGTGCCTGGTGCCGGCGTATTCCGGACCGGGGTTGCCAAGGCCGACGACCAGGTGCTTCATGGGCTGCCATGCACGCGGACCCCGTTGCAGCGGGGTCCGGGCGGGGGGTGTGCGGCCAGGATGGCCGGTTCACTATTTCTTGGCGGCGGGCTTGGCCTCGGGCTTCTTGGCGTCCGCAGCGGCGGGCGCGGCAGCGGGGGCGGCGCCTGCGGCAGGGGCGGCAGCGGCGGGCGCGGCTTCGGCCTCCTTCTTGGGCATGCTCACCTTCAACACCACCTCCTCGGGCTTGTTGAGCAGTTCCAGACCGGAGAACTTCAGGTCTCGCACACGCACGTTCTGGCCCAGTTCCACGTGTTCCACGTCGTACTCCAGGTGCTCGGGCAGCTGCCCGGGGAGACCCTTCACCTCCAGTTTGCGGAGGGTCTGGTTCAGTTTGCCACCCTTGCGCACGCCGGCGGGCTGCCCCTTCAGGCGCAGGCTCAGCGACACGCACGCAGGCTTATCCTCATCCAGTTCGATGAAGTCGGCGTGGAGGATCTTGTCGGATACCGGGTGGAACTGGGTCTCTTGTAGTTTGGCCATCAGCTTGCGACCGCCCAGGTCGAGCTCGATGCGATAGACCTCGGGAGTGAGGACCACTTCGCCCAGAGCGGCCTCATCGGTGGCGAAGTGGGTGACCTTGCCGCCGCCGTACAGCACGCAAGGCACCTGCTTCGCACGGCGCAGCTGGTCGGCGTTCCGGGTGCCGGTGGCGGTGCGCACGGCGCCGGTGAGTTCTACCTTCTTCATGGGTCGGGGGTGTTAGGCGATGATGAAATGGCTGCTGATGCTCTCGTGGCTGCGCACGCGCTGGATGACGTTGGCGAACAGGCCGGCCACTGTGAGTTGCTTGATCTTGCTGGTGCGGGCCAGCTTGTCGGGCCCGATGGGGATGGTGTCCGTGACGATGAGCTCCGCCAGGCTGGAGCGCTCCAGCCGGTCGCAGGCATCGCCGCTCAGCACGGCGTGCGTGCAGACCGCGCGCACGCTCTTGGCGCCCAGTTCGGTCATCATGCCGGCGGCCTTGGTCAGCGTGCCGGCCGTGTCCACCATGTCGTCGATCAGCACCACGTCCTTGTCCTTGACGTCGCCGATCACGGTCATCTTCTCGATCTGGTTGGCCACCTTGCGCTGCTTGTAGCAGATGGCCATGTCGCAGCCCAGGTGCTTGCTGTAGGCATTGGCCCGCTTGGTGCCGCCGGTATCCGGGGCGGCCATCAACAGGTCCTTGAGGCCCAGCTCCTTGATGTGGGGCAGGAAGATGCTGCTGGCGAACAGGTGGTCCACCGGCACCTCGAAGAAACCCTGGATCTGGTCGGCATGCAGGTCCATGGTCATCACGCGGTCCACACCGGCGGCCGTGAGCATGTTGGCCACCAGCTTGGCGCCGATGCTCACACGAGGTTTGTCCTTGCGGTCCTGGCGGGCGAAGCCGAAGTAAGGCATGACGGCCACGATGCGCTTGGCGCTGGCGCGCTTGGCGGCATCCACCATCATCAGCAGCTCGAACAGGTTGTCGCTGGGTGGAAAGGTGCTCTGCACGATGAAGACCAGCTGGCCGCGCACGGTCTCCTCGAAGCTCGGCTGGAACTCCCCGTCGCTGAACCGGCTGACGGTCACGTCCCCGAGCCGCTCGCCGGAACTCTGGGCGATCTTCTCGGCCAGGTACCGCGTGGCGGTCCCACTGAAGATCTTGGCCGGCTCGATCATGGCATCCCGCTAAGGGGCTGCAAAGTTAGAGATCTTCCGCAGGTTATCAACGATCGTTGGTGGAACCTTGCCGGCGCCGCTGCGGCTTTGAACGACCTTCGCCACCGACCCACCACCGGATGCCCTCCCGAAGCCCCTCCCCCACCCCGGGCGACCTGGCCGCACGTGTGCTGGCCGCCGTGCGGCGGTCCGGCCACGCCGGCGTCACCAGCCAGCAATTGGCCCTCCAACTGGGCTTGCGCGACAAGGACCGCCGCTACCTGCTGTACGACGCGCTCGAGGCCCTGTTGGACGAGGGGCGCATCCGCAGCGGCAAGAAGGGCCGCTACATCGCTTCCGGCGGGACCGACACCCTGGAGGGCAGCATCGATATCATCGGCAGCGGCGGGGGCTACGTGCGGCCCGACCCCGCCCTCGGCGCGGACCAGGGGGATGTGTTCGTGCATCCGCGCAACGTGGGCACGGCCCTGCACGGCGACGCGGTGCGCGTGAAGCTGGTCGGCGGGCGGGGCCTTCGGCCCGAGGGCCGCGTGCTGGAGGTGCTGCGCCGCCGCCGCACCGAGTTCGTGGGCACCGTGCATCTGAAGCAGGGACGGTTGATGCTGGTGGCCGACGACCAGCGGGTGCAGCGGCCCTTCCTGATCCCCGCCAACGAAGGCCGGGGCGTCCGCGAAGGCGACAAGGCCATCATCGCCCTGGGCGAGTGGAAAGATGCGCGCGACCTGCCCCGCGGCCGCGTGGTCCGTGTCCTGGGCCGGGCGGGCGAGCATCAGGTGGAGATGCACGCCATCCTGGCGGAGTTCGGCCTCCCGCTGGAGTTCCCGGAGAGCGTGCTGGCGGCGGCGGTCGACATCCCCGACGGATGCACCCCCGAGGAGGTGGCCCTGCGTCGCGACGTGCGCGGCATCCCCACCCTCACCATCGACCCCGACGATGCCAAGGACCTGGACGACGCGCTGAGCGTGCGTCCGCTCGCGAACGGTCACTGGGAGGTGGGGGTGCACATCGCCGATGTGAGCCACTACGTCCGGCCCGGCTCGGTCGTCGACCTGGAGGCGGCGGCACGTGCCACCAGTGTTTACCTGGTGGACCGCGTGGTGCCCATGCTGCCCGAGCGGCTCAGCAACGACCTGTGCTCGCTGAACCCCCACACCGACAAGCTGAGCTTCAGCGCCATCTTCGAGCTGGACGAAAGGGCACAGGTGAAGGCCGAATGGTTCGGCCGGACCGTCATGCGCGCGCAGCGTCGTTTCGCCTATGCCGAGGCCCAGGCCATCATCGACGGCAAGGGCGAGGGCCCCCTGCGGGACGAAGTGCTGCTGCTCCACCGGCTGGGGCAGGTGCTGCGCAAGGACCGCATCGCCAACGGCGCCCTGGAGATCGGTGGCAACGAAGTGAAGTTCCGGCTGGACGAGAAGGGGCGGCCCCTCGAGGTGTACGAGAAGGTGATGGGGCCCGCCAACTGGCTCATCGAGGAGTTCATGCTGCTGGCCAACAAACGCGTGGCCGCATGGGTGGGCCGCCGGCGCAAGGGGGGTGTTCCGCCCTTCGTGTACCGCGTGCACGACCTGCCCGATACCGAAAAGGTCGAGCAGCTTCGCGCCCTGGCGCGAAGCTTCGGGCACGAGCTCCACATCGGCAAGGGTGAGGAGCTGCCCCATGCGATCAACCGGCTGCTGCGCGCCGTGAAGGGTCGCGAAGAGGAGAACATCATCAAACAGGTGGCGATCCGCAGCATGGCCAAGGCCATTTACAGCACCGACAACATCGGCCACTACGGCCTGGCCTTCGAGCACTACACGCACTTCACCAGCCCCATCCGGCGGTACCCGGACCTGCTGGTGCACCGGGCCCTGGCACACTACCTGGGCGGCGGCCGCCATCTGGACAAGGAACAGCTGGAGGTGAGCTGCCGGCACAGCTCCAACATGGAAAAGCGGGCCGCCGACGCCGAGCGGGCGAGCATTCGCTACAAACAGGCCGAATACCTGCTGGCCCGTGTGGGCGAGCGGTTCGAGGGCACCATCAGCGGGCTCACCAACTGGGGCGTCTACGTGGAGCTGAAGGCCAACCACTGCGAGGGCATGGTGCCGCTGCGCGAACTGCCCGGCGATGCCTACCGCTTCGACCCCGAACGCTATCAGGTGGCGGGCCAGCGCACCGGTCGGCGTTTCCGGCTGGGCGACGAGGTGGCCGTGCGGATCAAGGCGGTGGACATGGACCGCCGCACCGTGGACCTGGTGCTGGACGAGGCCCGTGCGGCCCGACCTGCCGGGCGCGGCCGCGCTAAACGAGCTTGAGGCGGCGGGACAGGTCGTCCTTGTAGCTGCCGCCGATGGGGATCACCTTCTTGTCGTTCTCCAGGATCAGGTTGGGCTGCTCGATGGCCACGATCTTGTCGATGCGCACGATGAAGGACCGGTGCACCCGCACGAACTCGCTCTCGGGCAGCTTGCCCTCGATGTCCTTCATGGTGCTGTGCACCGTGTACCGGGCGTTGAGCGTGTTGATCACCACGTAATCCTTCAGCGCCTCGATGAAATAGATGTCGCTGATGCGCAGCTTCACCAGGCGGCTGTTGCTCTTCACGAAGAGCAGGTCGTTGGCGCTTCCCTGGTTCTCCACCAGGTTGAAGAGCAGGTCGCGCTCCTTGAGCACCTCGGCCTCCTTCTTGTGCTTGTACAGCGCCATCTCGATCGACGTGTGGATGTCGATCTCCTTGAATGGCTTGATGATGTATCCGTAGGGTTGGGTGACCTTGGCTTTGTTGAGCGTGCTCTCGTCGGCGTACGCCGTGAGGAAGATCACCGGGATGTTGGTCTCCTGCCGGATCTGGGTGGCGGCCTCGATGCCGTTCATCTCCCCCTTGAGCATGATGTCCATGAGGATGATGTCCGGCTGTGCCTCCACGGCGAGCTTCACGGCCTGTTCGCCCGTGGCGGCGGCGCCCACGACATTGTAGCCCAGCTTCTTCAGGCTGTGCTGGATGTCCTTGCTCACGATGCTCTCGTCCTCAACGACCAGGACATTGGTCTGGGCCATGTGCGCGAACTACTTGATACGGTCAAAAGTAAGGAAATAGCGCACCCCGGGGCCATCGTGGCGATCCAGCCGCGCATCGAGCTGTTCGGTCAGGGAGGCCACCAATTGCAGGCCGAGGTTGGCATCCCGTCCGGGATCGAACCCCTCGGGCATGCCGATACCGTCGTCGACCACGCCGATGGTGACGCGGCCACCGGCGCTGACAAGACTGATCTCGATGGAGCCTCCGGCACCATCGGGGTAACCGTGCTTGAGGGCGTTGCTGATGAGCTCGTTGAGGATCAGCCCGCAGGGTATGGCCTGGTCCAGCACCAGGTCCACCTTTTGCAGGTCGGTGCGCAGTTCCACCTTGCCGCCGAGGCTGTAGCTGATCACCAGGTTGCGGGCCAGCCGGTCGATGTAGGTGGCCAGGTCCACGCTGCTGAAGGTCTTGTTCTGATACAGGCTTTCGTGGATGAAGCTCATCGAGCGGATGCGGTCCTGGCTTTCGCGGATCAGGTCGAGCATGCGCTGATCGTGCCCCACGTAGGCGGTCTGTAGGTTGAGGATGCTGCTGATGATCTGCAGGTTGTTCTTGACACGATGGTGGACCTCCTTGAGCAGCACCTCGTTCTCCCGGAGGCGCTCGATCAGTTGTTGCTGGGCCTCCTTCTTGTCGGTGGTGCCGTACGCCAGGCAGCTGATCTCGGCCACCTGTCCGTCCACCCGGATGGGGTTCAGGAAGTTCTCGACCCAGCGACTGTGGCCGTCGTTGTCGCGCATCTCCACCTCGAACTGTCTGGGCCGGCCCTTCATGGCGGCCTCATAATGGGCGCGGATCGCACGGCGCTCGGCCGGTGCCACGCGCTCCAGCATGTGCTCCAGGAAGGCATCGCCCACCTGCGGGGTGTAGCCCAAGGCCTCCGTGCTGCTGTCGCGGAAATGGTCGTTCAGCGCGGTGATCCGGAAATCGCGGTCCAGGGTCCAGACCATCATGTTGGCGCTGTTCTCGAAGATCGCCGTGAGGCGGGCGGCCTGTTCGCGCACCGTGCGCTCGGCCAGCTTCTGCTCGGTGATCTCGTGCCCCACACCGAACACCTCGCGCACCTTTCCGTCGGCGCTGAGCACCGGGCTCAGAAAGACCTCGTTGCTCACGAACCGCCCCTGGGCGTCCGCGAGCTCGGTCTCGAAACGAAGCGGCTTCCCGGCGAAGGCCTCCCTGTACTTCGCCTCCCAGAAGGCGTGGTAGGTGTCGTTGGCGAACCGTTTGCGGGGGCCCTTGCCGTCGGGGTCCAGTTCGGGGCTCCTGCCGTACAGACGCACGATCATCTGCTCATAGCCCTTGTTGAAGCTGGTGAGCGCGATGCGCTCATTCACGCTCCAGAACATGTGCTCGCTGCTCTCGAACAGGGCCCGCAGCTTGGCCTCCTGCCGTTCGGCCAGCCTGCGGGCCTCCTCCTCCCGGGTGACGTTGCGATAGATGCCCCGGGTGGCCACCGGGCGCCCGTCCACCATGCGCACGCTGCGACCGCCCTCCACAGTGACCTCGCGCCCATCCCGAGCAACGAGCACCGTGGTGACCGGACCGCCCGCGCCGCCCTTGAGGTCCTCCTCGAACCGGGTGCGGTACGCGTCGCGATAGGCCGGATGCACCACGTCCCACACGGTGAGCGCGGCGACCTCCTGTTCGGTATAACCGAGGGTGTCACGCCAGGCCTTGTTCACATACTCGAACCGCCCGTTGGGCGTCACGCTCTGGATCAGGTCGGTGGCGTTCTCGAAGAGATCGCGGTAGCGTTCCTCGCTGGCGCGCAGAGCCTCCTGGTCGCGCTTGGCGTGCGTGATGTCGCGGCTCACACCCATGCTGCCGAGCAGGGTTCCTTGCTCGTCGTACAGCCGGGATGCGGCCAGGAAGGTGAGGAAGACCTCGCCCTGGCGATCGATGTTCTGGACCTCGCCGGCAAAGGCCCCGTGCGCGTTGAGCTCGGCCTGGACGCGTTGGTAGTCCTCCGGACGGGCATAGAGCATGCGCGAATGCCTGCCCATCACCTCTTCGGCCTCGTAGCCGAAGCGCACCATGGCGGCCGGATTGAACTCGCTGATGTGCCCGGCCTCGTCGACGGCGATGATCATGTCCAGGGAGCTGTCCACCAGGCTTCGCGCAAAGCGGCGTGAGCGGCGCAGCTCCTCCTGGGTGCGGCGGTGGTCCATGATCTCCTGCCGCAGCACCCGGTTCACCTCCTCGGCCATCTGGGCGCGTAGTCCCACCGCCAGGGTGGCGCGCATGCGCACGGCATCGTGCAGCTGGACCTGCAGGGCCTCGGCACCCTCGTGGAAACTGCGCGCGGCCGACAACAGCACCAGCGAGGTGGACCCGTTGGCGCGCAGCATCTCCAGTTCCACGGCAGGGCTTTCGCCGCTGTGGTACGCCTCCTCCAGGTTGGCGGCCAGGGCCTCGCGATGTGCGGGCTCCACCGCGTCGGACAGCCATGTTCCCGTGAACGCGCGACCCACCAGTTGATCGGCGGCCGGGTTGGCATAGCGCACCCGGCCTTCCTGCACGATGAGGATGCCCTCCGGGGCCTTTTCCACCAGGCGCCGGTAGTTGTCCAGCAACGCCTGCTGCTCCAGCTCGGCCTGTACCTGATGGGAGCGGTCGATCAGCGTTCCGGCGATGGTGGTGGTCCCCTCCTGCGATCGGTCCAGGAACACGTTCTCCAGCACATGCACGGTACGACCGCTGGCATGACGCAGACGGATGGTGTGGTTGATGAGATGGCCCCGGTCGGTGAGCTCTTCCAGGTACTCCGCACGGTCCCTTTCATCCACGTACAGGGTCCGTGCATCCACGCGCATCAATGCCTCGCGGTCCGCGTAGCCCAGGATCCGTGCCATCGAGGCATTACATTCCAGGAACCTGCCGTCCAGTGTGGTCCGGAAGACCCCCGCCATGTTGCGTTCCACCAGGTCCTCGTACTGCCTGCGCAGGTACATATAGACCTTGGCCAGCTCCTGGCTGCGCTCCCCATCGCCTCCATCCCGTCGGCTCATGGGGTCGAACTTACGCCACAGACCTGCGGGATCGGAAAGGTCTTCTCAGGGCGCCACATCATCGGTGCCGTAAGGCGGCGGCACCCGTGTACCATCGATGCGCACCTCCTGGCCGTCCTTGTACCGGATGGTGATCAGCAGCTGGCCTTCGGGCGACCAGTGCTCGAAATCGCCCTGCTGCAGGCCCATCGCATAGCGGCCTTCCAAGCGCAACTGGCCGTTGGGCCACCAGGAGCGGTGGCGGCCGTTGGGCTCGCCGCCCACGTAGGAACCCTCGAAACTGCGTTTGCCGTTCTCGTAGGTGTGGCGCCACTCTCCTTCCTTGAGGCCGTCCCTGTACACACCTTCCTCGGTGTGGTCGCCCACCCGGTAGAACCACTGGCCTTCGCGTTTGCCGTCGATGTACTCGCCCTGGGTGATCACCCCGCCCTCCTCGTCGTACTCCACGGATGCACCGTCCTCACGGCCCTTGCGATAGTTCTCTTCACGGTGGAGCTTACCGCTCTCGTAGAACCACTTCCATAGGTTCTGGGCCATGCCCGCCTGGTACCGACCCTTCTGCTCCACGGCACCACTGCGGTGAAAGAAGGTCCACTCCCCTTCCCGCTTGCCGTCCTTGTACTCCCCTTCAGCCCGCTTCTCGCCGGTGGCATAGTACTCCGTCCAGGCACCCTGGGGCACACCGCGCTCGTCCACCGGTCCCTCCCGCATCAGCCTGTCATCGGTGTAGATCGCGGCCGTGCGCACATGGCCCTGCTCATCGAACTCCCGGAAGAGCCCTTCGCGCCTACCCTGCTTGCTGTAACTTCCGATGCTGGCCACACGACCGTTCGAGTGGTAGGTGTTCTTGATCGTGAGCGTCATGGCCGCACGGGACCCGGAATCCACCTGGTCCTGGTCGTACTTCACCATCTGCTTGAGGCTCCCGGCGCTGTCATACTCTTTGTAGATGCCCTGACGCTTGCCGTCCACATAGGTGCACTCCCATTTCACCTTGCCGTTGGGATGGAACTCCTTCCACGGTCCCTGCCTCAGGCCGGCCTCATCGATCCGGTTGATCGCCTCACGCTTGCGCAGCATCCCCGCGCCATAGGTCAGCAAGGCCACCAGGCGGCCATCCTCGGCGTATTCGTAGCCACGGCCCTCTTCCAGACCACCCTTGTAGGGCACCACCTTGTGCACCTGCCCGTTGGGATGGAAATAGCTGCTGTTCCCCTCGCGCACATCGTCCACGAAAAGCTCCTCGCTCACCAGGACGCCCGAAGCATCGTACTTGCGCTGGGCACCGTTCTTGCGGCCGTCGGCGTACTGGATCGTGGAGCTCAACCAGCCCTCCGGTGCGTAGAACTTCCAAAGGCTGTCCAGTTGGAACCGTACGCGGCCTCCTTCGGACCGCAACACCCCGTTCTCGTAGTAGGTCTTCCAGTAGCCCTCCGGCTTGCCGTCCACCAACATCCCTTCGCTGCTGACGGTTCCATTGGCGTGGTGGTATTGCGTGTAGCCGTCCTGACCGGCCGCCACAAAGGTGTGGCTCAGCGCTCCGATGGCGACGATCACCCGAATTCTTGCAAGCATCCCATGAACACTTTTCTTAAAAAAGAATGGTGATATGATAGGGGCTGTGGACAAGGTGGATGATCCGTTGGTGCCTGGCTTGCAGGAACGGGTTATCAAAAGTAGTTCACCGGTACGGTGGGTCCCTGTGGAAAGCGAGGTCTTCTGCAAGGCAAGGTGGACGCGGAACAGGCATCGGTCATCCATGATCGTGGAGAACCGGGCCGATGGCCCATGGTGGATAACTCAGTGGCATGCATCCGTGCTCCGGCGGTGCATGATCCGGTGGACATCGCGGTAGAAGTTCCGCTTGCTGTTGACAAGGGGATCGCTTATGGCGATGTGGAAAGATCACCGGCCACAAAAGTTGCTGGTCTTTCATCAACAGGGGTCCACCGCGATCGACAGGGGGATCGTGGACAAGTGCTCCGGGGTATCTTTGAGGCATGGCACAACACATCGCCATTGGCGGCGACCATGCGGGCGTGGACCTCAAGCACGCGGTGAAGGATCACCTGCGTGCCCGGGGTGCGGAGGTGATCGACAAGGGTACGCACATACGGGAGAGCGTGGATTATCCGGACCATGCCCATGCCGTGGCCGCCGCGGTGGCCGGGGACCAGGTGGAGCTGGGCATCCTGATCTGCGGCAGCGGCAACGGGGTGGCCATCACCGCCAACAAGCATAAGGGGGTGCGTGCGGCCCTGGCCTGGACCCCCGAACTGGGGCGGCTGGCCCGTGAACACAACAACGCCAATGTGCTGGCCCTGCCTGCACGCTTCGTGACCACCGAGCAGGCCCTGGCCATCGTGGACGCATTCCTTGACGCGCATTTCGAAGGTGGCCGCCATCAATTGCGGGTGGCGAAGATCGAGCCGGCATGAAGGGCTGCTCGAGGTGGGTCTTGGTCCTGCTGACCTTGGCCGGCCTGCCGGCAACGGCACAGGTGGACAGCGCTGCGCTGCGCTATGCGGGCACCATCACTGCGGGCGACCTGATGCGCCATCTCGAGGTGCTGGCCAGCGATGCCTACGAAGGGCGGGAGACCGGCCAGCGGGGGCAGAAGATGGCCGCCGAATACCTGCGCGAGCAGTTCCGGTCCTACGGCATTCCACCGGTACCCGGTGGCGATACGCTGGGCGTTGAGGAAGGCTATTTCCAACCCTTCGTGCTGGAAGTGCGGCGCCCGGGCGGTGTCCTGCTTACCGTGGCGGGACGTCCCTATCGGTTCATGGAGGGCATGTTCTATTTCAACGAGCGGTTGGAAGGGGAATTGCGGGTGCAGGAACTGGTGGTCGTGGTGGCTACTGCGGCCCGACCTTCAGAGCTCCTGCAAGGTGTGGACCTGAAGGGCAAGGGACTGCTGGTGCTCCAGGACGGTCGCAACCGGGAGCAGGTACTGAACGTGCTCAGCAACTGGACCGCGGCGGCCGAGACGGCCGGAGCAGCGGCATTGCTTTTTGCACCCGATCGGTACGATGCCCTGCACGCCACGTACGAGCACTACCTCACCGGCCCGCGCATGCGCCTGGCCGGTGAGGATGGGGCTGCTGGGAAAAAGGACCAACGGCCCGCGCTGCAGGCCCTGATCGTGGACGCGGCGCTCCGCGATGCGCTGTTGGAACGTCTCGGGCTCGAGCATCGGCGCCTGCTGCGCAAGGCCCGGCGAAGACCCGTCGCACAAAGCGGCCCGATCGACCTGACGTTGTCCGGCACACCGCTGCGGAGCAGGCTCATCAGCGAGAATGTGCTGGCCTATGTGGAAGGGAGCGACAAGAAGGATGAGCTGGTGGTGGTCACTGCGCACTACGACCACATCGGCAAGGACGGTGGCGAGGTGTACAACGGAGCGGACGATGATGGCAGCGGCACGGTGGCCGTGCTGGAGATGGCCGAGGCCTTCGCCTGGGCGAAGGCCGAAGGGCATGGGCCCCGGCGCAGCGTGCTTCTCATGCCGGTGAGCGCCGAAGAGAAGGGCCTGCTCGGCTCACAGTATTACAGCATGCATCCGGTCTTTCCCCTGGAGCGCACCGTGGCCAACCTGAACATCGACATGATCGGGCGACGGGACAGCGCGCATGCCGCCAGCTCCCCTTATGTGTATGTGATCGGCAGCGACCGCATGAGCAGTGAACTGCACGCGATCAACGAGCGGGCGAACAGCACCTACACCAGCCTGGAATTGGACTACACCTTCAACGCGCCGGACGATCCCAACAAGTACTACTACCGGAGCGACCACTACAATTTCGCCCGCAACGGGGTGCCGGCCATCTTCTATTTCAGCGGGGTCCACGAGGACTACCATGGCCCGCACGACGAGGTGGACAAGATCCTGCCGGACCTGCTGGAACAGCGCACCCGCCTGGTGTTCCACACAGCCTGGTTGCTGGCCAACCGACCGGAGCGGATCGTCGCGGACCGGCCCGAGGGCGGCCGGTGAGGTTCAGGGGGTGGGAGCTGCTTCGGCCAGCAGGTCCTGCAGAAAGCGCTCCAGGTTGCGCTTGTAATGGGTGTAGTGCTCCCCAGTGCCCGGTCCGTAGAAACCCGTCCGGATGCGCCTTACCCGGCCGCCGCGGTCGATGAAGATGCAGGTGGGATAGCCCATCACATGGTCCAGGAAGGGCAGTTTGGCACTGGCCACCTCCTTGTTGGCATTGCCGGCGTAAACGATGGGGTATTGCACGCCGAGGCGGTCGCGGAAGTGCCGCAGGGCGTTCAAGGAGCGCGCCTCGTCCTCATACTTCTCGAAGGCGATGGCGATCACCTCCAGGCCTGCGGTCCGGTACTTGCCGTAGAGCTCGTCCAGCAGCACGGTCTCGTCCACACAGTTGGGGCACCAGCTGCCCATCACCTGCACCATGAGCACCTTGCCGGCGAAACGCGGGTCCTTGGGGCTCACCGCTCCCCCATCGATGGACGGGAAACGGAAGTCCACCATGGCGTGGCCCTCCTTCAGGAAGGTGAGCGAATCGGGATCGCGCAACCGGAAGTCCGGGTCGCGTACGGCCAACCAGGGCTCCTGCCAGTGGGTGCCGCTCCAGTAGCGGCCCAGCAGGCTGTCGTTGCGCATCACGGCCTTGAACAGGAAGGCGTGCGACCCGTCGAAGCAGGAGAGCTTCAGGGAGTCGTGGTCCACCACGCCCTCCAGGAAGCGATAATCACCTGTTTCCGTTCCGAAGGTGCCGGTGAGGTGGTCGTGGTCCTGGGTGAAGAGCCCCAGCGCATCGTAGGCCTCGGGCGATCCCGGGCTGAAGCGGGTACGCCATTGCCCGGAGAGGTCGCCCACAGGCCGGGCCACCTCGGTGAACCGCGTGGCGTCGCCGGCCCGTGCGGTAAAGGCGATGCGGTAGTCGGGTCCCTTGAGGTGGTTGTGCCAGAACCCGGTGATGGTGCTGTCGTTCGGCAGATGGCCCCGGAACTCCGAATCGAAGAGGGGCATGCGCACCCGGATGGAATCGCCGAGCAGGGCGATGTCGTCCACGACGATGCGCTCCTCACCGTTATGCACCACCATGCGCCATGCGCCGCTGTCCTGATGCAGGTCGAACAGGAAGGGCAGTTCCTCTCCGTTCAGGTCGAGCACCATGCGCCAGGGGCCGGTGCGCGGTGCCGGCAGCTGCCGGGTGGCCACGGAGGTGCAGCCGCCCAAGGCCAGGGCGAGGATGAGCGGGAACAGAGCGGTGTTCGGGGCCATGGACCGGGCGGCAAAGCTATCCGAGCATGGTGCACGGGCCATGCACGCAAGTGGGGGGCACCGTGGAAGGCTACAGGTCGAAGCTGATGCCCTGGGCCAGCGGCAGCTTGGTACCGTGGTTGATGGTGTTGGTCTGGCGACGCATGTAGGCCTTCCAGGCGTCGCTGCCGCTCTCGCGGCCGCCGCCGGTCTCCTTCTCCCCACCGAAGGCGCCCCCGATCTCTGCTCCGCTGGTGCCGATGTTCACGTTGGCGATGCCGCAATCGCTGCCGGCCGCGCCCAGGAAGCGTTCCGCCTCGCGCAGGTCCAGCGTCATGATGGCGCTGCTGAGGCCCTGCTTCACGTTGTTCTGGATGGCGATGGCCTCGTCGAGGTCGCCGTTGTAACGCAGCAGGTAGAGGATCGGTGCGAAGGTCTCCTCCTGCACGATGGCCATGTCGGCCGTGGCCTCCACCACGGCGGGCTTCACGTAACAGCCGCTCTCATAGGGGCCGCCGCTCAGCACAGCGCCCGGCACCACCAGGCGCCCACCCTGTTGTTCGGCGGCCTGCAAAGCGGCCTGGTACATGGCCACCGCCGCCTTGTCGATCAGCGGGCCCACGTGGTTGCGTTCGTCCAGCGGGTCGCCGATGCGCAGCTGCCCGTACGCGTTCACCAGTTTCTGTTTGAAGCTGTCGTACACCTTGTGGTGGATGATCAGGCGGCGGGTGCTGGTGCAGCGCTGGCCGGCGGTGCCCACCGCGCCGAACACACAGCCGATGAGGGCCATGTCCAGGTCGGCCTTGTCGCTGATGATGATGGCGTTGTTGCCCCCCAGCTCCAGCAACGCACGGCCCAGGCGTTGACCCACGGCGGCGCCCACGGCTTTGCCCATGCGCGTGCTGCCGGTGGCGCTCACCAGCGGGATGCGCACGTCATGGCTCATCCATTCGCCCACCTCGCGGCCGCCGTTGACGATGCAGCTCACCCCCTCCGGCACGCCGTTGCGTGCGAAGACGCGGGCGGTGATCTGCTGGCACGCAATGCTGCACAGGGGCGTCTTTTCGCTGGGCTTCCAAAGGGTGACATCGCCGCAGACCCATGCCAGTGCGGTGTTCCAGCTCCACACGGCCACCGGGAAGTTGAAGGCCGTGATGATGCCCACCGGTCCCACCGGATGCCATTGTTCGTACATGCGATGATCGGGGCGCTCGCTGTGCATGGTGAGTCCGTGCAGCTGGCGGCTCAAACCCACGGCGAAGTCGCAGATGTCGATCATCTCCTGAACTTCGCCCAGCCCCTCCTGGTAGCTCTTGCCCATCTCGTAGCTCACCAGTTTGCCCAAGGCGGTCTTGTGCTGCCGCAGCTCCTCGCCCAGCTGGCGTACCACTTCGCCGCGCTTGGGCGCGGGCCACTTGCGCCATGCAACGAACGCCTGTTGCGCAGTCGTCAGCACCTGTTCGTACTCCGCTCGCGAAGCGCCGCGCACCGTGCCGATCAGTGCGCCATCGACCGGGCTGTGGCTCTCCAGCCCCTCGCCGGCGCCAGGCAGCCAGGTGTTCCCGGTGGACACGCCGGAGTTCAAGTCCTGAACGCCGAGGGAGCGAAGCAGGTCGCCGATCCGCTGGTCGGGGAGGGTGATGGTGGACATGGGGATGCAAAAAGGGCCGCAAAGGTAATCCCATCCGGCAGGGGTCTCCGGAAGGCGACGGCATCAGGACCCGTCCGGTTCGACCCGATCGCGGAGCATTTCGCTTAATTTACTGAGGTTCAACGAATTATATCATTTTATAGGGCGCCGTCCAGATCGCGCCAGGATCACCGAACGAGCACGGTTAATAGGTGCACCACTACCCCGGGGCCTCGAACGCGGCAAACGCGAGAAAAACGACCTTATCAGCGAGCCGACTTCCTGAAGAGGTACAACGAGCTGGATGTTGGTCGCTCCGTGAACGCGCTCTTTAAGTTGGACCATGCGCCCAAGAGCACACCGCGCAGCAGGGCCATCACCGGGCCGTGGCCGCGATAGCGTTCGCTGAGCATGGCGATGTAAGGTGCGTCCAGCCACATGCGTCGCATCGCGACGAGCTCGAATCCATGGGACGACACCAGCCGGAGCATGTCGCTTCGACGGAAATGCGAGAGGTGGCGCGGTACGTCGTAGGCGGCCCAGTCCGGGCCGTAGTACGCCGCATCCCAGCTGTCGCGATCGGGCACCGCGATCAGCAGCAGGGCTTGATCGGCCGAGAGCGCATAGAGCCGCTTCAGGGTGCCGCGCAGGTCGGGCAGATGCTCGAGCACATGCCAGAGCGTGACCACATGGAACTGTTCGAGCCCGGGTACCAGGTCCAGGCTCGGCACGACCGGGATCGCGTGGTGGGCGATGGCTTGTTCGCGGGCCTTGAGAGCAGGCTCCACCCCGGTAACGAGATAGCCTTTGCGCTTGAGGTGCCCGAGGAATTCGCCGGTACCGCAACCCACATCGAGCACACGACCATGGGGTCGGTGCTGGGCGACCAGGGCGTGTTTGCGGTTCAAGGCCCAGCGTCGGGCCAGCTTGTAAAGGCGGTCGCCGAGGGAGCGGCTGCTGTTGCTGTGGCTGATGTAGTCGTCGCTCTCGTAGTAGCGACCGAGCGCCTGGGCGGCGGGGCGGGGAGAGGTGGAACGAAAGCCGCAGCTGGCGCAGTCCACCAGCTGGAAGCGCTCATGCGAAACGGTGTGGTCCTCCACCTCGAGCGAGGGCCGTAGATGTTCCGCCTCGCAGAGAGGGCATTGGACCAGGGATTCCAGGCCAGGCGGTTCCACGTGGAACGATCGGTCGTTCATCGGCCCATGTAAACGAGCAGGACGCTGATATCGGCGGGAGAGACTCCGCTGATCCGGCTGGCCTGTCCCAGAGTGGTGGGCCTGACCCGGTCCAGCTTCTGCCGCGCCTCGATGCTCAGCGAACTGAGTTTGTTGTAATCCAGGTCCACATCGAGGGGAACGTGCTCCAGTCGGCTGAGGCGTGAGGCCAAGTCGCGTTCACGCTCCAGATAGCCCTCGTACTTCACCTGGATCTCCACTTGTTCGATGGCCTCCTCGGCCAGATCTCCTGCCTGGTTGCGCCATTCGGAACGCTGTTCGAACAGGGGCTCCAGGTCGGCGAAGGTGAGCTGGGGTCGGGCGAGCAGGTCGAACAGGCGTGTGCGTTGTTTCACCGCCGTGGTTCCACGTGGAACGATCACGGCGTTGGCGTCTTCCGCCGCAGGGCTTTCGGCCTTGAGCCCGGCCACCAAGGCCTTGCTGAGCCGCTGTTTGTGTTCCACCCGCCGCATGCGCGCGTCGTCGGCCAGGCCGAGCGCGTGGCTCCGGGGGGTGAGCCGCAGGTCGGCATTGTCCTGGCGCAGCAGGATGCGGAACTCGGCCCGGCTGGTGAACATGCGGTAGGGTTCCTCGGTGCCCTTGGTGATCAGATCGTCCACCAGCACGCCGATGTAGGCCTCATCCCGGCCCAGCACAAAGGGGTCCGTTCCCCGCACCTTCAAGTGTGCATTGATGCCCGCCATCAAACCCTGGCAGGCGGCCTCTTCGTAGCCGGTGGTGCCGTTGATCTGCCCGGCGAAGTAGAGCCCGTCCACCAGTTTGGTCTCCAGGCTGTGCCGCAGCTGGGTGGGGGGAAAATAGTCGTATTCCACGGCATACCCGGGTCGGAACATCCGTGCGTGGGCAAAGCCCGGGATCTTGCGCAAAGCGGCCAGCTGCACCTCTTCGGGCAGGCTGGTGCTGAAACCGTTGATGTAGGTCTCCACCGTATCCCAGCCCTCCGGCTCCACGAAGATCTGGTGTCGGTCCTTGTCGGCGAAGCGGTCGATCTTGTCCTCGATGCTCGGGCAATAGCGGGGGCCGATGCCCTGGATACGCCCGTTGAACATGGGGCTCCGGTCGAAGCCCGTGCGCAGGATGTCGTGCACCTCGGGGCTGGTGTAGGTCATCCAGCAGCTCAACTGCCGCTCCAGCGGTCGGGTGGCGGTGGAGTAGCTGAACTTGCCCGGTCGCTCATCCCCGGGCTGTTCCTCCATGGCCCGGTGGTCGATGCTTCGGCCGTCCACCCGGGGGGGGGTGCCGGTCTTCATCCGCCCCGCCTCGAAGCCCAGCCCCACCAACTGCTCGGTGATGCCGTGGCTGGCCTTCTCGCCGGCGCGTCCACCCCCGATCTGGCGCTCACCGATGTGCATCACCCCGTTCATGAAGGTGCCGCTGGTGAGCACCACGGCCCGGCAGGGGATCCGCATGCCCAGCCCGGTGACCACACCCGCCACACGACCAGCCTCCAGGAGTATCCGGGTCACCGTATCCTGCCAGAAATGGACGTTGGGGGTTTGCTCCAGCAGGCGGCGCCATTCGGCCGCGAAGCGGTTGCGGTCGTTCTGGGTGCGGGGGCTCCACATGGCGGGGCCCTTGCTGCGGTTCAGCATGCGGAACTGCACGGCGCTGCGGTCGCTGACGATGCCGCTGTAGCCTCCCAGCGCATCGATCTCCCGCACGATCTGCCCCTTGGCCACACCGCCCATGGCGGGGTTGCAGCTCATCTGCCCGATCACCCCCATGTTCATGGTCACCAGCAACACGCGCGAGCCCAGGTTGGCCGCTGCGGCAGCGGCCTCACAGCCGGCGTGCCCGCCACCCACCACCACCACGTCGTAGCCTTCGGTCCAGCTCACGGTTCGATCGTGGAAAACCCGGTGTGTTCCACGTGGAACGATCGTGGAAAACCGAAGGAGGACGGTTGGTCGAACACCGTTGTGCGGGACGTGGTCATGGGGTGTCCAGCCGGTGGATCAACGGCTGTGGTAGAAGATGAGGCTGGCTTTGGCCAGGGTGTTCGCCCAGAGGTTGAAGCTCACCATGGCAGGGCCGGCCTGGGCGTCCAGCCCAAGACGTTCCACGCCCAAGGCAAACACGGTGATCACGTACCGATGAGTTCCATGCCCCGGGGGCGGGCAGGGTCCACCATACCCCGGTTCGCCGTAGTCGTTGCGGACCTGTATGGCCGAGGCGGGCAGGTCCGTGCTGTCGGGGCTTCCGGCCCCGGTGGGCAGGGTGTTGGTGGTGGCGGGCAGATCGAAGACCACCCAGTGCCACCACCCGCTGTCGGTGGGCGCATCCGGGTCGTGGATGGTCACCGCAAAGCTCTTGGTACCGGCCGGGGCGTTGGCCCAGCTGAGTTGTGGGCTCAGGTTCCGGCCGTTGCAGCCCGACCCGTGGTACAGGTGCGGTTCGGTGGCCTGGCCGCCGAGGTCTGCGCTGCTGAGGGTGAAGGTCGGTTGCGGGGTGGGGGACTTCGCGGGTGGGTTGGCCGGTGGGGCGGGCATGGTCGGCGAATGGATCCCCGAAGGTAAACCGTCCGGCCCGAGCGTACCGGAGCCAAGAGGGGCGTTGGCGGAATGAAGCCCCCTCCTGTCCGGCAGAACCCTCCGCCGGACCTGGCAAGGAGGGGCCGGGATGGGACCCCGGCGTGCATCACAGGATCTCCGCAGGGTCATCGACCAGGCGGAAGCTGTCGCCGTCGAAGAGGCCCCGGTCGCTCAGCTTCAGGTGGGGGATCACCAGCAGCGCCATGAAGCTCAGCGTCATGTACGGCGCAGCGAGGGTGCTGCCGAGTTCCCGGGCCTCGCGGTCCAGCTCGGCGTAGGCGTCGGCCACGGTCCAGGCGTCCGCATCGGTCATGATGCCGGCCACGGGCAGGGGCAGCACACGGTGGTGGGCACCGTCGGCGAGACTGATGCCGCCCTGGTGCGCGATCACCTGGTTGATGGCGGCACAGAGGTCGTGGTCGTTGGTGCCCACGGCCACGATGTTGTGGCTGTCGTGGGCCACGCTGCCGGCGATGGCACCGCGCTTGAGCCCGAAGTTGGTGACCCAGGCCACCGCCGGGGGAGCATCGCCGTAGCGGTTCACCACGGCGATCTTCAGCAGGTCCTTGGCCGTGTCGGTCACGCATCGACCTTCGACCACGGTGGGGGGCATCCAGCGTTTTCGCGTGATCAGCTGGCCGTCCAGGACCTCGATCACCAGCAGGTCGCTGGCGCAGGCCGCCACTGCGAAGTCCTCGGGCCGCTTGGCCGTGCAACGGAAGTGGTTGGGCCGGTCGGCGGGCACGCGGGCAATGAGGCTCCGGCCCTGTTCGGCCACCAGCTGCCCGCGCACCCAGGTGCGTTGTACGCGGAAGTCCGTCAGGTCCTGCACCTGGATGAGGTCGGCGCCATCGCCGGGGCGCAGCAGGCCCACCGGCATGCGGTAGTGCTCCACGGGGTTGATGCAGGCCGCGCGCAGCACCTGGAACACATCGTGGCCCAGGGCCACCGCGCGTGCGCACAGCCGGTCGATGTGACCGGCCACCAGGCTGTCCGGATGTTTGTCGTCGCTGCAGAACATGAGCCTGGGCGCATGGTCGTGCAGCAGGCCGATCAGCGCCTCGAAGTTCCGGGCGGCGCTGCCTTCGCGCACCAGGATCTTCATGCCGCAGGCCAGCTTGTCCAGCGCCTCCTCGCGGGTGACGCATTCGTGGTCGGTGCTGATGCCGGCGGCGATGTAGCGCCGGGCCAGCTCACCGCGCAGGCCGGGGGCGTGGCCGTCCACAGGCTTGCCCAGGCGGTGGGCGTGCGCGATCGCGGCCATCACGCCGGGGTCGCCGTTGAGCACCCCGGGGAAGTTCATCATCTCGGCCAGGTAGCCGATGTCGGGATCGGCCAGCAGGTTCCCGATCGCCTCCGCGTCGATGCGGGCGCCGGCGGTCTCGAAGGGCGTGGCCGGCACGCAGCTCGGTGCGCCGAAGTGGAAATGAAAGGGCACACGCTTGCCGTTGGCGATCATGTACGCCACGCCTTCCGTGCCCAGCACGTTGGCGATCTCGTGCGGGTCGCTCACGGTGGCCACGGTGCCGTGCACCACCGCCACCCGGGCGAACTCCGAGGGGATGAGCATGCTGCTCTCCACGTGCACATGGGCATCCACGAAGCCCGGCAGCAGGTAGCCCTCCACCGGCCCGGGCAGCTCGGTGATCGCCGCGATGCGCCCTTCCGCCACGCGCAGCTCCACCGGCACGATGCGCCGTGCGGGGATGTCCACCAGGTTGCCGCGGACGGTGAGCTCGGACATGGGGCCAAGGTATCCCGGAACGGGGTGGGTAAGTTCGCGTGGTACAGGCGGTGCATCTGCTGCCCGTGGGGGGCGTGGCGGACGACCCCATGCGGTACAAGCGGATCCAATACCGCTACGACCTGAT
Organism: Bacteroidota bacterium; assembly: GCA_014584605.1. GTDB lineage: Bacteria > Bacteroidota > Bacteroidia > Flavobacteriales_F > PHOS-HE28 > PHOS-HE28. Next base: position 49,635 of record JACTMO010000053.1, read on the forward strand.
CAGCGGCAAGGTGCGGGAGGTGAAGTACCAGGAGGGGCACCACGACCAGTTCTTCCACCGGTACGGGTACGATGCGGACAACCGGATCACCAAGGCGGAGACGAGCCTGGACGGCAGCCTGTGGCACACCGACGCGGAGTACTTCTACTACCCGCACGGCCCGCTGCAACGGGTGGAACTGGGCGAGCAGAAGGTGCAAGGCATGGACCATGCCTACACCCTGCAGGGCTGGCTGAAGGGCATCAACAGCGAGCTGCTGACCCCGGAGAACGACATGGGTCTGGATGGCGTGGTGGGAGGCGGGAATGCCAACGAACTCGTGGGCCGGGATGCCTATGGCCTGAGCCTCACGTATCATGGCAACGACTATCGCGCCATCGACAATGCCCGCTGGGACAATACCAATGCCCACCGGCCCTTTGCCCCGCAAGCGTGGACCACGCCGGACTGGCATCCGCTCTACAACGGGAACATCGCCGGCACGGTGCACAGCCTGCAGCCCTTCGGGGTGGGCGGCTGGCAGGGCACGGCGGGCGAAGTGGGGCAGGCGCTGGCGGGGCTGTACCGTTACGACCAGCTGAACCGCCTCCGCGAGATGCGCACCCGCGCCGGGCTTGACGATGCGACGAACGATTGGACCACACTGCCCACGCCCACCGGGCCGGATGCCGAGAAGTACCGCAGCAGCTACACCTACGACGCCAACGGCAACATCCGCACGGCCGACCGCTGGGACCAGGCCGGAGCGCCCTACGACGCGCTGGCGTACGGCTACAAGGAAGCCTCCGGGGCCAAACTGCTGCGCAACCGCCTGTACCAGGTGGACGACCTGGCCGACCCGACCAACGCGCTGGTGAACGCCGGCCCCGGGGAGCAGGCCGTGGACATCCTCCACACGGGGCCCACGGGCTTCGATCCGCAGGACCAGAACATCGAGACGGCCTACAACTACCGCTACGACCAGCTGGGCAACCTGACCCACGACGTGGCGGCGCACATCGACGCCATCGCGTGGACGGCGGCGGGAAAAGTGAGCACTGTGGACCACGCCGCGGGCCAGGGTCCCGACCTGGCGTTCGGGTACGGGGAGGGCGGGCATCGCATCAGCAAGCAGGTGGGCGGCACGGTGGGCGACCCGGGCACCTACAGGGAGCATTACATTCGGGATGCGCAAGGGAACCTCATGGCCACCTACCGGCTGCACCCCAACGGGGCCTTCCGCGTGCAGGAGCGGCCCATCTACGGCAGCAGCCGGGTGGGCCTTTACGCGGGCAAGGTGGACCTGTACCCGGCCACGCAGCTGGTGCCCATGCCGCAGGTGATCCCGGTGTTCGATGCCTTGCTGCGCTACGAGCTCACCGACCACTTGGGCAACGTGGCGGCCGTGGTGACAGGCCGGTTGTTACCGGGTGATGGCGCCCCGCACGAGGCGGAGGTGATCAGCGCGCAGGGGTATGAACCGTTCGGTTCCCTGTTGCCCGGACGCAACTACAGCAGCGACGCGTATAGGTTCGGGTTCCAGGGGCAGGAGAAGGACAACGAGGTCTATGGAAGCGAAGGCACCAGCTACGCCTTGGACTACCGCATGCACGATGCCAGGGTCGGAAGGTTCCTGAGCATCGATCCGCTGGCGTTCCTGTTCCCTTGGAATTCACCCTATGCCTTCAGCGAGAATCGCGTCTTGGACACGGTGGAACTTGAAGGATCGGAAGCGGTACCGACCCCGGACAAGGCAGAAGACCCCAAGTGGGGCCTTCCTGATGGAGGTGAAGGCTGGACGGAGGGGGGCTCATACGACGACGGGAACGGCTTTTCTTTCAAGAGCTTCAAAGGGCCACGACCGGATCCCGGTGCTGGGGAGCCCTCGTCTTCGCCTTCTGCGGGGAATGCGCCAAGTCTGTTCCCCAGCGGAAAGCCACCCATTCCTAAGCCCGGGGGAGGCGGAGGCTTCGTGGGCTGGCGATCTCACAAGGGAGGCCGAACTTTTCATTCAACTACACGCCGCCATCGTCGCCGTTCAACAACCCTTGGATGAGTGGAGCTAACGATGTGAACACAGGAATTGGGATAGGCACCGGAGTGGGGAGGCATGTTTGGATACGTCTCAAAACCGGCCCCCCTCAGGTATGCCAGGAACGTCAATGGTGTAACACGTTCGGCCCCTGTTCTAACGCGAGCGCATACGATCACATCCCTTCGTGCTGCTGCGAAACTGTCGCGGCTGAATGTGATCACCTCAGTACTTGGCACGGGATACACGTTTGGTAAGATCAACCGCGATTATCAACGTGGGGGCTGGAACAATATCAGCAACTGGGATCTATTGGATGCTGCCCTTGGTGGCCTTGGCGGCCTCCCTGCTCACGTTCGTGAGCGGCTTCGGGCTGGGCACCCTGCTGCTGCCGGCCTTCGCGCTCTTCCTGCCGTTGCCGCAGGCCGTGGCGCTCACCGCGGTGGTGCATCTGCTGAACAACGTCTTCAAGTTCACGCTGCTGCGCCCCCACGTGCACCGGCCCACCCTGCTGGCCTTCGGGCTGCCGGCCATCGCCGGCGCCTTCCTGGGGGCCTGGCTGCTGGGGCGGCTGGGCACGCTGGAACCCCTCTACCACGGCGCCCGCCACGCGGTGGGGCCCTTGCAGGTCACCATCGCCCTGCTGATGGCGCTCTTCGCCCTGCTGGAGCTATCGCCTGCGCTCAAGGGCCTGCGCTTCGATGCGCGCTGGCGCACCGTGGGCGGGCTGGTCAGTGGCCTCTTCGGCGGGCTCAGCGGCCACCAGGGGGCGCTGCGCAGCATGTTCCTCGTACACGGGGGGCTGACCCCGGAGGGTTACGTGGCCACGGGCACGGCGATCGCCCTGTTGGTGGACCTGGCGCGCATCCCGGTGTACCTCGCGGCGCTGGACATCGCGGCGCTGCGCTTGCATGCGGGGCTGCTTGCGGTGTGCGTGCTCGCCGCCTTTGCTGGCGCATGGTGGGGACGCAAGCTGCTGCCCTCCCTCACGTACCGCGGGGTGCAGCTCGCCGTGGCGGTGCTGCTGCTGGCCATCGCCGCAGGCTTGCTGGCGGGGCTGATCTGAGGCCTACAGCGGGATGTTCCCGTGCTTCTTGCGCGGCAGGCGGTCCACCTTGTTGCGGAGCATGCGCAGGGCGTGCATCACCTTGATGCGCGTTTCGCTGGGGCGGATCACCTCGTCCACGTAGCCGCGTGCCGCCGCCTCGTACGGATTGGCGAACTGCTCCTTGTACTCGGCTTCCTTCTCCTGCCATTTGGCCTGGGGGTCCTTGGCCTTGGCGATCTCGTTCTTGAAGATGATCTCGGCGGCACCCTTGGCTCCCATCACGGCGATCTCCGCACTGGGCCAGGCGTAGTTCATGTCGCAGCCGATGTGCTTGCTGTTCATCACGTCGTAGGCGCCCCCGTAGGCCTTGCGGGTGATGACGGTGATGCGGGGCACGGTGGCCTCGCTGAAGGCGTAGAGCAGCTTGGCGCCGTGGTCGATGATACCGCGCCACTCCTGGTCCGTACCGGGCAGGAAGCCGGGCACGTCCACGAACACGAGCAGGGGGATGTTGAAGGCGTCGCAGAAACGCACGAAGCGCGCGGCCTTGATGCTGGCATCGATGTCGAGCACACCGGCGAGCACGGCCGGCTGGTTGGCCACACAGCCCACGGTGCGGCCCTCCACACGGGCGAACCCGATCACCATGTTGCGGGCGTAGTCGGCGTGCACCTCCATGCTGCTGTCGGGGTCGATCACCGCGTTCATCACCTGGCGGATGTCGTAGGGCTGGTTGGGGTTGGCCGGGATGATGCTGTCGAGCTCGGGCCGCCGTTCGTCGCCGGCGGTGTAGGGGAGCGCGGGCGGCTCCTCCTCGCAATTGCCGGGGATGAAGGACACCAGGCGGCGCAGGGCCTGCAGCGCCTCCAGCTCGTTGGGCGCGGTGAAGTGCGCCACCCCGCTCTTGCCGGCGTGGGTGGCGGCGCCGCCGAGCTCCTCGGCGGTCACCGTCTCGTGCGTCACGGTCTTCACCACGTTGGGCCCGGTGACGAACATGTAGCTGGTGCCCTCCACCATGAGCACGAAGTCCGTGAGCGCCGGGCTGTACACCGCGCCGCCGGCACAGGGCCCCATGATGGCGCTGATCTGCGGCACCACCCCGCTGCTGCGCACGTTGCGGAAGAAGATGTCCGCGTAGCCGCCCAGGCTCACCACGCCTTCCTGGATGCGGGCGCCGCCGCTGTCGTTGAGGCCGATCACCGGGGCCCCGTTCTGCATGGCCAGGTCCATGATGCGGCAGATCTTCTCGGCATGCGCCTCGGCCAGCGAGCCGCCCAGCACGGTGAAGTCCTGGCTGAAGACGTACACCAGGCGCCCCTCGATGGTGCCGTAGCCGGTGACCACTCCGTCGCCCAGGAACACCTGGTCGGCCAGCCCGAAGTTGGTGCTGCGGTGGGTCACCAGCTGGCCGATCTCCTGAAAGCTGCCCTCGTCCAAGAGCATGTCCACCCGCTCGCGCGCGGTGAGCTTGCCCTTCTTGTGCTGGGCGGCGATGCGGTCCGGGCCACCGCCCTGGAGGGCCTGCTCGGTGCGTTCGGCGAGGGTCTTGAAGGCGTCGTTCATCGGCGGGGCGGGATGCAGGGGCGGCCAAGTTAACGGGCGGGGGCATGGCCCGGCGTGCCGCGTCGCGTACTTTGCGGGCATGTCGTGGCGCTTTGCGGACCTGCGGGTGCGCACCAAGCTGCTGATCACCCTGGGCATCCCGGTGGCGGGCCTGGTGCTGCTGATCGCCAAGCAGGTGGACGGCAGCCTCAAGCGGCGCGATGTGCTGAGCTACATCAACCTGCAGGCGCGCAACATCGGGCGGTTGAGCAGCCTGTTGCACGAGCTTCAGGAGGAGAACGCGGCGGCCATGGCCTACCTGTCGGGCGTGCAGGAGAACCAGGCGCGGCTGGCGCTGCAGTACGTCCGCACCGACGGGGCGGCGGACGCCCTCGACGATCCGGAGCTGGTGCTGGGCCAGGATGTGGAGGGCGCGGCCTCGCTCGCGGGCCTGGGCCTGCTGCGCCAGCGGATACAGGAGCGGCGGATCTCCAGTGCCGACGCGGACATGGCCTACCGCACCATGCGCGCCGCCCTGCTCAACGACCTGAGCCGCGTGGCCAAGCTGGCGTTGGACCCCGAGACCAAGGACCGCCTGTACTCACACCTCAGCCTGCTGAACGCGATCGATGCCCAGGCGGGGGTGTGCATCACCCTGGGGCGCGGCTTCGGCAAGGGCTGGCTGGCGATGGCCGAACTGGGTGCGGTGGGGGATGCCCTGGCGCGCTACGCCACCAACCTGTACCTCTTCGAGCGCGACGCGCCCGCCGAGGTGCTGGCGGCCTACCAGCGGACCTTCCAGGGCCCCGAGGTCAACTTCGTGCGCACCGTCATGGGCACCGTGCAGGAGAAACGGGCGCTGGAGGGCCTCAACGTGGACCCTGCGGAGTGGCGCACCAGCAGCGATCGGGCCGTGACCCTGCTGAACACGGTGGCCGCCTTGTCCCTCGCCCGGATCGTGGAGTCCACCGAGGTCAACCGGCGCGACGCCGAGCGGCGGCTCGGACTGGTGGTCGCGGCCTTCTTCGGGGTGCTGGTGGCGGTGGTGGCCATGGCCTGGGCGCTGCTGCAGGGCATGCAGCGCACCGTGAACGAGGTGACCCGGGCGGCGGGCGCCCTGGCCGAAGGGGACATCCGCGCGAAGGTGCCCGTGACCAGCAACGACGAGTTCGGCAGGATGGCCCGCAGCTTCAACCGCATGATCGAGAACGTGGGCGCCTTGAGCGCCAGCGCCGAGGCCATCGGCAAGGGCAACTACGGCACGGTGGTGCCGGTGCGCGGCGCCGCCGACGTGCTGGGCGTGGCGTTGACCCGCATGAAGGAGAACCTGCGCACGGCCCGCGACCTGGATGCCGAGCAGAAGAAAGCCCTCGAGGAGGAGAAGGCCAAGCTGCAGCAGGCCAACGACCGCATCAACGTGCTCATCAAGGAGATCCACCACCGGGTGAAGAACAACCTGCAGGTGATCGCCAGCCTGCTGCGCCTGCAGCGCGCCACCATCGACGACGAGCGGCTGCAGCATGTGTTCGACCAGAGCCAGAGCCGGGTGGCGTCCATGGCCCTGATCCACGAGAAGCTCTACCGCGGCGACGAGCTGGTGCATCTGGACCTGGCCCAGTACATCCGGGAGCTGTTCGCCGAGCTGGTGCAGCTGAACAACGTGCGCGACACGATCACCTACAAGGCCGAGGTGGACCCCGGGGTCACCTTCGACCTCACCACCATGGTGCCGTTGGGGCTGGTGCTCAACGAGCTCATCACCAACTCGTTCAAGCACGCCTTCAAGGACCGGCCTGCGGGCCGGATCGTGCTGGCCGTCCGGCGGGTGGGCGAGCAGGCCTTCGACCTGCTCTATACCGACGACGGGGTGGGCATCCCGCCGCACCGGATCGGGGGCGACGGCAGCACCCTGGGGGTGAGCCTGATCGAGAGCCTCGTGGAACAGATGAACGGCCTGCTCACGGTGGAGAGCGATGCCGGGGGCACGCGGTACCACATCCGCTTCCGGCCGCGGTAGGGCCTCAGCCCTGGGCCAGCTCGGCCTCCACCTCGTCGGTGAGCTCCATGTTGTGGAAGACGGCGTTGACGTCGTCGTCCTCCTCCAGCATGTCGATCAGCCGCATCACGTTGCGCGCCGTGGCCAGGTCCACCGGGATGGTGGTCAGGGGCAGGCGCTTGAGCTCGGCGCTCTTGCTTTCCACGCCCAGCTGGTCCAGCCGTTGTTGCATGGCGCCGAAGCCCTGGAAGGGCACGTACACCACGAAGCCCTCCTCGTCGCGCAGCACATCGTCGGCCCCCGCGTCGATCAGCTCCATCTCGAACTCGTCGGCATCGCGCCCCTTGAGCGCGGCCGCTTCGATGACGAACTCTCCCTTGCGCTCGAACACGTGGGCCAGCGAGCCGTTGGTGCCCAGGTTGCTGTCGCACTTGCTGAAGTAGCTGCGCACGTTGCCCACCGTCCGGTTCACGTTGTTGGTGCTGGCGTCCACGAAGAGGGCCACCCCGCCGGGCGCGTAGCCCTCATAGGTGACCTCGGTGTAGTCCGCCTCGCCACCCCCGGCCGCCTTTTTGATGGCGCGCTCGATGTTGTCCTTGGGCATGTTGGCCCCGCGGGCGTTCTGGATGGCCATGCGCAGCCGCATGTTGGCCTCCGGGCTGGGGCCTCCGGCCTTCACGGCCATGGAGATCTCCTTGCCGATGCGGGTGAAGAGCTTGCTCAGCTTGGCGTTGCGCGCGAAGATCTTGTGCTTGCGTTTCTCGAAGATGCGGCCCATGGTGCGGTGATGGATGAGGCGTGTAACGCACGTGCACGTGCGCACAAAGGGTCGCAAAGTTAGGAACGACCCCACGAACCCCGGGCCGCAGCCCAGGGCAAGGACCCTTGCGGACACCCGGACCGATGATGGCGATCACGAGGGCTTGCGGGACCGGCCGTACCCCGCACCACAAGGACCATGCTGACCGGCAAGGGCACGTTGACCACGAATGCGAAGCAGCTCATTCATGGCAATATGGGCTTACTATTACGGTACCGAAAGGCCAACACCATCCGCCGATGCGTGCAAAGGGTGTGAGCTTGCTGTTGCCTCTGGTCGTAGCGGTACTGCATGCCACGGCCCAGGACCTCGCCACGCTGGGCCAGCAGGATAACTTCCGCCTGAGCGCGGGTCTGCAGGCGCAGTTCACGTTCTACCAGGCGCACGGCATCGATCCGCGGCGCACGCCCTGGTCCTGGTCGCTCAGCGGCACGCCCACGGCCACCATCGCCGGGGTGGACCTGCCCTTCCTGCTGGTGATCGGCGACCAGCAGCGCTCGTTCCAGCAGCCCTTCAACCAGTTCGGCATCAGCCCCAAATACAAATGGGCCAAGCTGCACCTGGGCTATCAGGACGTCAGCTTCTCCAAGTTCACCATGGCGGGCTATCGCGCGCTGATGGCCGGCGTGGAGCTGAACCCGGGGAAGTTCCGCTTCGGCTTCCTCTACGGCCGCTTCCAGAAGGCCGTGGAAGAGGACACCACCGCGGTGTACGACCCCTCGAAGTTCATCAGCGACGTGCCCGTGGCGGCCTATGAGCGCAAGGGCTTCGCGGTGAAGGTGGGCGTGGGCACCGAGGAGGAGCACGTGGACCTGGTGCTGCTGCGCGCCAAGGACGACCCGCGCTCCATCCGGCGGCCGGTGCGTACCGCCCTGGCCCCTGCGGGGAACCTGGTGGCCGGGCTGAAGGGCCGGGTGAAGCTGGCCAAGGCCCTGCATTGGGACTTCGATGTGGCGGCCAGCGAGTACGTGCGTGACGTGGAGGCCCCGGCGCTCACCGGCGATGCCGGGCCCATCACCACGGCCTTGTCCGGCATTTTGGGGCCGAACACCAGCAGCCAGAGCCTGATGGCCTTGGAGACCGGCCTGCAGCTGAAGCGCAAGCGCGCCCGCTACAAACTCACCTACCGCAGGGTGGACCCCGACTTCAAGAGCATGGGTGCCTACTACCTGCAGACCGATGTGGAGCAGGTGACCGGCACGGTGACGGCCACCCTGCTCAAGGGCAGGCTCAGCACCAACCTCACCGCGGGCTGGCAGCACAACAACCTGAAGAAGCTGCGGGAGTCCACGGCACGGCGCATCATCGGCAACCTGAGCCTGAACTATACCGCCAAGAAGGTCTTCGGCTGCCTGGTGAACTACACCAACTTCGGCATCACACAGACGCCGGAACGCCGCAGCGTGAACGATACCACCCTGCTGGAGCAGGTGAGCCAGAACCTGCTGGTGCAGCCGCGTGCCCGCTTCGCCGCAGCCAATGGCGGCCACATGGCCACATACACGTTCAACTATTTCGCGCTCAGCGACCGCAGTGAGAACGCCTTCAGCAGCGCCCAGCTCACCGGCTTCCACAACGACCTGGCCTACACGCGCAACTGGAAGCGGGCACAGGCCATGCTCGGCGGCGGGTTGATCTGGCGCCGTACGGAGAACTTCATCGGGCGCATGGAAAGCCGGGGCGTACATGCCGAGGCCGGCCGCGCCTGGCTGAAGAAGGACCGCCTGCGCACCGAGCTGCGCACCAGCTTTCTGGCCAACACGCTGCCCGCCGGTGGCGACGGCAGTACCTGGCAGCTGGACCTGCGCGCCACCTGGCAACTGGACAAGCTCGCCATCTCGCTCACCGTGGGCCATCAGGAAAACCGGAGCCGTGATGCCACCGTGCCCTCCTTCACCGAGGACCTGGGGCAGCTCGGCGTCAATTACCGCTTCTGACCATGAGACACAGGATCCCCTCCTTGATCGCCACGGCCCTGGTCACTGCCGCTGCCATTGCACAGGCGCAGGTCTCGGTGATGCCCGTGATCACGCCGCCCTACAGCACCCACCTCAGCGACTACCAGGGCGCGCTGATCGTGAACCTCACCAACACCACCAACGAGCAGGTGGCCTTGAAGCTGATCGGCACCCTCACCGGCGACAACGGTTGCAGCGGCCACACACGCAGCACCTACGCGCCCCCGGCACCGGTGGTGCTGGGCCCGCTGGAGACCCGCGTGCTGCAGGCCAATTCACAGGCGCTGGACTTCATCGACCGCAACAACTTCGAGGTCAACGCGCCGCAGCAGGTGCAGAACGCCGTGATCCAGACGGGCATCCTGCCGGAGGGTAATTACGAGCTCTGCGTGCAGGCCGTGGACTACCAGACGGGCGAGCCCTTGTCCGCCGAGGCGCCCGCGGGCTGTCTCTTCTTCCTCATCACCTACGCCCAGCCGCCGGTGCTCACCTTCCCCTGGTGCGACGGCACCGTGGGCGATCCCTGGCCGGTGTTCACCTGGAGCCCGCCGGTGGGTGCCATCAACATGGCCAACGTGCGCTACGACCTCTACGTGCTGGAGGTGCTGCCTGGGCAGAACCCCGCGAACGCGATGATGCTGGCCATGGACGGCGTGGCCGGCAACCCCATGGTGCGCACGGACCTGATGGTGCCTTCCTATCCGTGGCAGCCCTACGATCCACCCTTGAAGGAGAACACCCTCTATGCCGTGGGCGTGGTGGCTCGCGACGTGACGGAAAGCGTCCTCTTCGAGAACCGGGGGCGGAGCGAGGTGTGCACCTTCACCATCCAACCGCCGACCCCGACCACCGGCACGGGCGCCCCCGTTACCGATCAGGGCATCAGCACGGTTGTCCCGGCGATCACCTTGCCCATCGGGCCGTTGCCGGATACCCATGTGAAGGGGCGATTGCTGTACCGCTTCAAGGAAAGCACGCGCCCGGGCTGTGATCCGGCGGGGCCGCTTTCGATCGCCCACATGGACGGCGTCGTCCTTTCACCGGTGAATGCAACGGGCCTGGTCGGCCTTTCCCCATCCGGCGGTACTGCGCCATCCGGCGGTACCAACGCGGCCATCACCGGGCCGTTGATCAACACCCTGGGTGCGGGTCCGGCCAGTGGCACCTTTACCATCGGCGGGTTCATGGACGCCTTCAACCAATCCGGTGGCTCCATCGGTTACAGCATGGGCGAGAGCATGAATGCGCCGGCCGGTTTGGAATTGGCCAGCTTGTTTCCGGAGGAGAAGTGGAAGGACCCCTTCCCGGTGAGCACCACCGGTGCGAAGCCGCTGAAGAACATCCCCATCAAACTGGTGGAACGCGTGGTGCTCACCGGAGTGACCGTGTACCAGGGCAAAGGCCAGCAGACGCAATATGACCGCTTGATCCTCGGTGTGGATTCCCTGCCTTTCATAGGGGGTGCGCTCACCGGCCAGCAGGGCGAGGCGGTGGAATGGCACTACGGCAAGGTGGTGGCCACGGGAACCACCGACGGCAACGGTCATTTCGACCTCTTCTACCACCAGCCCAGCTACACGGGCATCTTCCTGGGCAGCTCATCGGCGGGGATCAACAGCCTGATCATCGACCCCATCAGCCAGGAGCCGATCATGATGGGCGCCATCGATGCCTATAACAGCTCCAAGGTGCTGATGATCGAGGTGGCCTCGCCCTACTACTGCAGCCCCGACCTGGAGATCTATGCCCAGCCCGGCGATGTGGTGGACCTGCCCGAACAGGCATGCTATGTGCGCAGCTACGACCTGAAGGTGAGCGTGCGCCAGGGCGATTGCGCCATGCAGATGGGCGGCACCGGGTCGCCGATGGGGAACGTGCAGGTGAGCGTGATGCGCCCTGCGGACCATGCCTCCGAGGAGATCCCGGATGACGAGGGCCAACATCTGGACCAAAGCATGCCGATGCCGGGCCTGGGCGATGTGCCGCTGATCGCCCGCTGCGCCACCAAGTCCGGCGACGGCAGCGCGCTCTTCCACAACATGGTGGTGCACAGTAACGCCGCTCCCGACGATTATCTGCTGGACTGCCGCACCAGCACCGAACGCGGGCTTTACCACTACCTGTCGTGGAACAAGGCCTGGCCCAACTGGTACGGCCAGCCGCCCGTGGTGCTCCACGGCGCACGCAGCCCGCTGAACAGCCAGCTGGGCGACATCCCCGTGTACGAGGTGCCCGTGGACCTGGTGCCGCTGCAGCCCCGCGTGATGGGCCGCGTGATGGTCTCCGCCACCGAGCCGCTGCCCAATGCCAAGGTCACCCTGAAGCTGGCCTATGATGAGGCACCGGGCAACGTGTCCCCGGTGATCGTGGGCTGCGACCAGAACACCGGGGCCGCCGACTTCACCTACCTGGAGTACACGCGGCTCACCGATCCGAACGGCTTCTTCGATTTCACCGGCATCCTGGTGAAGGGCTCGGAAGACGGCATGTTCTTCCTGGGCCCTCACGCCAGCATCATCGTGAGCAAGCCGGGCTATTGGCCTGCCGTGCGGCCCTTGGCCGGTGAACCACCCGGCGTGCCACCCGGGCAGGTGAACAACAGCAACCCCGCAAGCCCCAAGGTGGACCTGAAGATGGGCCTGCAGTGGGACATGACCAGCGGCATCCTGATGAAGCCCGTGGGCTGGGTGAAGGGCCTGATCCAGGATGAGGAAGGCGAACCGGTGCGTTGCGACGTGCAGGTGGGTGACGGGCCGTGGGGCCGTTCGGAACTGATGATCGAAGTGGTGGGCAGCGCAAGCAGTGGTCAGTCGCAATCGGGTGGAAATACGAGCACACCGCAGATCCAGATGGGGGACCCGATCATCCCTTGGTTCTTCCAGGTTCCCGGTGCGGGCGGCGGCGGGCAGACCGTGCAACAGGGGGCACCACTGGGGCAAGCCCAGGTACTGCCACCCGCCCCGCCGGTCCAGATCGGCTCCATCATGACCTACAAGGCCACGGAGCAGTTCATGGTGCATGGCCCTTCCGGCATGCAGCAGGTGAAGCTGGTGCCGCTCAGCGACCAGTATTTCCCGCTCACCGTGACGCGCAACGTGCCGTTCCCGGTGGGTGATCAACCCGTGGACCTCGGCGCGTTCACCGTGAAGGAGAAGCGCCACCGCCTCCGCGTGAAGCTCATTTCGCCATTGGGGCCCGTGGCCGGTGCGGTGGTGCGCGTGGATGACCGCCAACAGGTATCCGGCAGCGACGGCATCGCCTACTTCGAGTTCCTCTCCGCCGCCTCCGAATTCCGCTTGCGCGTGCAGCCGTCCGGAAGCCTGATCCCGGTGGACCGCATCATCGTGAATGAGGTGTCGCCCGAACCCGTGACGCTGGAGCAGTACGTGGAAAGCGGCACCCAGCTCATCGGTCATGTGGTGTCCATTCCCGGCAACGTGCCGGTGCCCGGTGCGCGGGTGTGGGTGGAGACCGGCAGCGATCAATACGGCCCGCAGATCAACCAGACCACTTCCGATGCCGAGGGCAACTTCACGCTGTCCGGCGTGCCCATGGGGCCGATCACGGTGAATGCCGCCAAGTCGGACCCCCAGGATAGCTACATCGGCACATCGCAGCAAGTCACCTACATGATGGTGCCCGGCCTGCCACCGGACTTCGGCATGGTGCCCAAGATGCCCGAGGTGACGCTGGAGATGCAACGCGTGGACGACCTGGACCTCACCACCCTGCTCGGCTTCCCGGTGGAGGTGACCGCACGGACCAAGAACAACGACGGCAGCTCCACCATCAGCGGGGCCTTCGTCAACCTGCCGGCCAACCCCAACTTCCGCCTGTACGATCCCGCGCAGCGCATCCTCTTCAGCGCCATCATCGTGGACCCCGGCCCGCCCGGCCCCGGCGGCAAGCCGCGCGCCGTGCCCCGCGACGGAAAGGTGGTGACGGACATGGCGCAGGTACCGCTCGGGCTTTACACCGACCTGCGGGCCAGCCTGAAGGGCCTGCCCTTCTCCTTCTTCCCGGGGCGCGTGGAAGTGCATGGCACACCCGGCGGTGGCGAGGTGCGCGGCACGGTGAGCAGCGAGCTCTCCTCCTTCAACTTCTCCTACGACTTCACCGGCCGCTTCTACCTGGGCGATGGCGCGGAGCAACCCTTGATCACCGCCTTCCGCAACGGCGCACCGCTGCCCCAGCGCACCTACAACCTGATGACGCTGGCCTACGGCGGCGGCATGTTCGGCACCTGGCAGCCGTCGGACGCGCAGTTCTCCCTCCGCGGCTTCCCCGCCCGCAGCGACCGCACGCGCTCGGTGGTGGAGCCCGACGTGTTCCGCATCGCCACGGTGATCCAGGTGAAGGATGTGCCCGACATCACCCCGGCCGTGCTGGACCTGGACGTGGGCGAGATCCGCGTGAACGCCACCACCATCGAGGGCATCCAGGGCGGCGGCAGCACGCTCAACTTCAAGCTCAACGACTGGAGCTTCAGCGCCACCAGCCCGTGGACCTTCAACAACGAACTGGCCGCCATCGTGATCCCCAGCGGCGTGCTGGACATGAAGCTGGCCAAGGCCGACATGAGCCAGGTGATGATCCGCCCCAATGCGCTGGAGATGGCCGCGAAGAACCTGGGCGAGGTGCGACTCGGCGGCGTGGCCCCGCTGCAGCCCGCACCGGGCACGGCGTGGACCTTCGGCTATGATCCCGGCTACATCTTCCAGGGCAAGGCCGGTGCCTGGCGCTTCGGCGCGCTCACCGCCGGGTCCGCTTCGGTGGCCACCATCCAGGGCCCGCCGCAACTGGTGCCCGCACAGGTGGAACTCTCCAGCTTCTCGCTCTTCAGCCGCGGCATGCCCCTGGCCGAGGTGCGCGCTCGCAGCTACCGCTACCAGGACATCGTGGACCTGGTGCCCGTGGGCGCCATGCAGTTCACGCCCGATGGCGTGGACCTGCTGGCCAACTGCTCGCTGGCCATCCACGGGCTGCCGCAGACCACCGGCTTCTTCAGCTTCTACAAGGAGAACGGCCAGCCCACCAGCCGCCTGAAGCCGCTCGGCGGCACCATCACCACCGGGCGCGGCAACGTGTACTTCAAGCTGGACGACCGCATGGCCTCGCAGGAGATCACGCCCGGCCGTTTCACCTGCTACGGCCGCTTCCGCATCGACCCGGGCAATGGCGAAACCGGCGATCCCGTGTACGCCTACGGCTTCCTGGACCACAAGGCGAGCAACACCTTCATCGACCTGATCCGCGTGGACGCGCAGAACTACAAGGGATCCACGCGCCAGGCCATCGCCTTCGGCAGCGACAAGAAGATGCTGCTCAACAGCGGAAGGCAGACCATGGGCAGCAGCCAATGGGACGAGCTTTCCTTCAAGGGCAACCTGGTGAACATGGAAGGCATCGCCGATGCGCCCGCGAACGAACTCTCCTTCACGGTGAAGGGCGCCGTGAGCCTGCAGGACGGCAAGATCGGCATGGACCAGCTGGCCACGCCCTTCGGCAACATGGCCATGAGCTACGATTTCGAGCATGCACGCCTGGTGGGCAGCCTGGACCTGCACAACAACAACTTCGGCGCGGTGAACATCGTGGATGCGCAGCTCGGCCTGCTGGTGGACAAGGGCGGCTTCCTGGTGAGCTGCTACGATGCGCACGTGATCGTGCCGCCAGTGCCCTGGCCCCTGCAGGACCACCATCCGGCTTTCCTGATCGGTGCGCACAACAGCATCCCGGACACCCTGCTCGGCAACATGATGGCGAACTTCCGCCTGAAGAGCCTGCCCGCGCACATGGCCGGCAAGAAGATCCAGGGCCTGTACCTGCAGGATAAACTGAGCCTCGTGGACCTGTCCGTGCCGAGTGTGGACCTGCTGCTGTTGGGCGTGGAGGGCCACGCCAGTTGCGCGGTGGAAGGCCGCAATTGGGTGGACCTCAGCGGAAGCATCGGCTTCGGGGGCATGGCCTACGCCGATGCGGGCCTCAACTTCTGGCTGCTGAGCCCGATCCCCAACTGCGGCAGCCTGGACATCTCGACCAGTGCCTCGGCGCTGTTCGAGGCCTCCCTCCAGAACGGCAGCTTCGCGCTGGATGCCTGCGGCTCCACCGGCGCCAGCGCCTCCATCTGCGGCGTGGGCGACAGCTACACCTTCACCGTGAAGGCCGGTGTGGGAAGCGGCGGTTTCACCTTGCAACGGATCGATGGGTCCTGCGGACAATGAACGGCACTGCGATGAAACCGATCCTCTTCACCCTCCTGCTGTTGGTCGCTGCTCCCGCATTGGGCCAGCAAGCCGCCACACCGAAACCCGCACGTGGGGCCTGTGCGCTGGCCCCGATGCATGCACAGGGCAACGGCCCCCGGATCCAGGTGACCTGGGCCGCGCCCGCCTGCACCATCGCCAAGGTGCGCATCTACCGCCGCCGCCAGCACGTGGGCAGCGAGGCGGTGATCCATCCCGTGGTCCTTATCGGACACCGCCACGACAGCACCGTCGTGCAGTGCTGGGACAGCACCTTCACCGCATTGGGCATCTACGAGTACCGCGCCGTGCCGGTGGATTCCACAGGCCGCGAAGGCACGAGCTCGGCCTGGATCTCCGCCAACAACCTGGACGATGAGGTGCGGCCCTGGATCAGTTCCGCGAGGGCCGAGGACCTGCCCGGGCAACGCGCCATCCGCTTGCGTTGGAAGGTGATGAACGGGGTGCGCGTGCGCGGCATCGTACTGCACCGCGCCGACCGGTTCGACGGGCCGTACACGCCCATCGCCGACCTGCCGCCCACCGACAGCAGCTACACCGACCACGTGCAGCGCGTGAAGGAGACCTACTTCTACCGCATCGAGCTGGTGGACGTGGTGGGGCGCTCCACCGTGGGCATGCCCGTGCAGGGCCTGAGCAACGACGAGCCCAAGGTGATGCCACCCGCCGCGGTGACGGCGGAGGCCACGCCGCACGGCATCGTGCTCCGCTGGCAGGCCGGAGGTCCCGATGTGTCGTTCTACCAGGTGGAGCGCGGCGCGCCGAAGGACACCGCCTTCGCGTTGGCCGCCACCGGCATCCGCGCCCCGGCGCAAGGCCCCGTGCAATGGACCGACAGCCTGGCCACCGACAACGCCCTGCGGCGGTACCGCGTGCGGGCCGTGAGCATCGGCGGGCCGGTGAGCGCGCCCTCCGTGGTGGCGATGGCGCAGGCCTTCGATGGCCGGGTACCGAGCACGCCCACCGATGTGGCCGTGCGTGACGTGGATGGCGTGGCGTTGGTGAGCTGGCGCGATCCCTGGGCCGGAGATGAAGGCCTCTTCGAGGCCGATGTGGAGCGCGCCGGTGCGGGTGATACGGTCTTCCGCGTCGTGAGTGCCGCACCGCTCCCGGCGGGCACCACCGTGTTCCGGGACAGCAGCATCGTGGCGGGCCGCGCCTACCGTTACCGCGTGGTGGGCCGCTCGATCAATGGCCTGCGCGGCAAGCCCTCCATGCCTGCGGAATGGCATGCCCCCCAAGGAGGGATTGCTGGCCCACGCCTGTTGACCGCAAAGCGCACGGCCGAGGGCATCGCCTTGGAATGGGCCGCCCGCGCCTGGGAGGGCAAGGAGCTCCGCCTGTACCGCTCGGTGAACGGCGCCGCGCCAACCTTGTTGAAGACCTTGCCACTTGATGCCGCCAGCTACACCGATCGCCAAGCGGTGAAGGGCGCGTTCAACCAGTACGTGTTGCGGCTGTTGCGCGCCGACGGCACCGAGAGCGGGCCGAGCGAAGCGGTGGGCTTGCGCTGGTGAGGTATCACGCCAGTGCTGACGCCGGCGCGTTCACGGCGTTCATCGCGTTCTACGCCCGGATGCCTTGGAAGGGATCCACAGCGAGCTTCTTGCGGGTCCCTTCGCCCGGCCCCTTCTCGTATTTTCGTCCCAAATGATCGTTGCGGGAACGGATCGATCGGCCATCGTGATCATGATGGTGCTGTGCTGTCCCGCGTGCACAAAGGACCCGACCCTGGATCCACCGGCCGACGCTTCGGAAGAGGCACTCTCCAACATCCTCCATCTCGACCCCGAACCCGACCCGTTCACTACGGCGCCCTGGTGGGGCCCGGTGGTCGTTGACATCGATCTCGATTCGGTCGCGGACCTTGAGCTTCGCGTATTGTACGAGGATGACACGACCACGCCCTGGCCTGATGCGCTCTGGGGAACCCAGGTGGTCAGCATGCACGATAGTGTAGAGGTCTCGGTCGGCTCGCTCGATGGGTCGTGGTCGCTCCTTTCCCCGGGCGACCCCATAGACGGTGACCTGTACTGGATGCGAACATTGGGGCTCCACAGCCAGATCCCTGGATACTCCGAAATGTGGTCGGGCGTATCCAGCGGGTATATCGGAGTGCGCAAGCGAAATGGTGATGTGAACTATGCTTGGGTACAGGTGCATTCAGGCGTTGACGACATCGCTTACCAGCAAAGCGGGTTCGAACGCACGTTGAACCTTCCGATCCATGCCGCAGATACGGGGGAATAGGTCGCGCCATCGGCAATGACGGATCCTGATCCGCCAGAAGCGCGCTACCCGATCCCTTTTCCGGGGACCGTCCTTGGCCGCTCCGGCACCTGCCGCCGCATGCGCGGCTTCCTGTTCCCCGCTTCGCGGTGAGACCTCCCATCCTGCTGGAAAGCAAGCAGGGCCGCCGGGAACGGCGGCCCTGCACGGGCGGTCGCGGACGTATCCCCTCGTCGCGGTGCCCGCGTTCCTTCAGAAGCTCACCAGGGTGAGTCCCGCGTTCACCGGTACCAGTTCGGGCCCGCGGTCCTTGCGGAAGAGCGGCGTGAGGGCGTATTCGGCGAAGAGGTTGAGGCCCGCCCAGCCCACCTGGACCCTGGCGGCCAGGCGGTGGTCCAGCAGCTGGAAGGAACCCTTGCTGCGCTCCTTCTCCACCGCGCCGTCCTGGCGGTACTTCACCTTGTACATGGTATCGAAGTACCAGCTGCCCACCAGGCCGAAGGCCAGATGGAAGTTGTTCTTGCGGGAGAAGCCGTGGTCCTTCCAGCTCCCGCTGCGCAGCGCCTCCTCGGTGGGCAGGGGCGAGCGCCTGGTGTTGAACTCCAGCATCAGGGGCACGCGCAATCCGATCTGGCGCAGTTTGTTCTTCCGCAGGTCCGGGTCCACCACCACCTGCCCGAACACCGAGTCGGCATCGTACGCCAGGCGCACGTTGTTGCTGAGCCGGTAGTTCACGAACTCCAGGCCCACGCCGGTGAACAGGCCCGCGTGGTGGCTCCCGAACTCCACCTTGTACGCGGCGGCATTGATGGCGAAGAACCGCGAATTGGCGTCCTCCAGCTGCAGGAAGCGGGCCTTGTCCGGCAGGTCGAAACCGCCGTCGGGGTTCATGTAGTTATTGAGGCCGATCTCCACCCCGGTCCAGTAGGTGAAGGCGTTGCGGCGCGAGCGCCGCAGTTCGCGCAGCCGTTTGGCGGCCGCCACGCCCGTGGTGTCCAGCACCTTGTTCGCCGAGAGGATGGTGATGATCTTGCGCCTGGTCTGGAAGGTGATGGTGTCGGGCCGGTCCTCGCTGGCTGTGTCGTCCTTGCCCTTCACCCCGGCGTACGGCCCCCGCTCGCTGTCCACCCCGATCTCCAGGCGGTTGCGGTGGGTGCCGGTGCTGTCGTCCTGTGCCCGCAGTGCCGACCGGTGCAGCAGGAGGGAGGCCACCGCGAGGGTGGCGAAGGCTGTCGCGTTGCGCATGATCTTGCTGTGCGGCGGCGGCCTGGTGGCCGCCTGCAGACATAGGACGGGTCACCGGGCCCGTTGTTACAGCGCCGCAAGGAATAGGGTGTGGAAAGGGCGAAGGGGCCGCCCCTTTCAAGACGACCCCTTCGCTGCGGGCGTACAAAGCGCGGCGTCAGACCTTCTCGGGACGGAAGACGAAGCGGACCCGGGTGGTGCGCCAGATGCCGTCCAGGTTATCGCCCACATCCACCTTGGCCAGCTTTTCCAGCACGTACTGGCGCAGGGCCTCGTTGGTGGACCAGGAGTCCAGGACCACGATCCGGCCCTCGCTGTTGACCACGAAGCTGGCGGTGACCTCGCCGGTCATGTCGTGCGTGCGCTCCAGGACGGGGAACACCATGTGGCGGTTCAGCTGGCGCTCCAGGGCGCGCTCCAGGGTGGTGGTGTTGTCATGCGCGGTGCGCAGGGGTTCGGCGGCGCGGGTGTACCCGTAGGTGAACACGGTGGCGAGCAGCAGGAGGCTCTTCTTGAGGGTGGCGGCGTTCATGGCGGTGGTGTTTGTCTGTGCCCATGGGACGGGCCCCGGCCGTCCGCTGTTACAGTTTGACGGGCATCCTGTGATGAGCGGAAGCGGTGCCGGGATGAGCGGCGTGGACCCGGGCCGATCAATGACCCCGGTTGGCCGATACGGCGAGGCCGGCGCCCAGGCGCAGGTCGAAGCGGGTGATGCGCCTGCCCCGGCGCTGTACCGCAAGGCCGGCCGCCTCCCCGCCGATCCGCCGGAGGCCCTTGTCCACCACGGCCAGGGCATCGCCCTCATCCAAGGGGCGGGCATCGGCCCCGGGCTGGTCGAGCACCTTGTTCCGCAGGCGCTGGGCGATCAGCCCGCCCAGGGTGGGCGGCGCGGCCGCGGTGGCAACGGCCAGGAACTCGTCGGGCGTGGGCACCGAGGCTGCAAGCGGCGCCGGGTCCACGGGGATGGGGTTCTGTGCCCTGGTTCCGATGGGGTGGTGCCGCAGAGGCTCCATGTGTGCCAGCAGGGTGCGCTCCCGTGCGTCCTCCGTGGTTCCGGCGGGATCGCGCAACGTTCGCTCGTTCGTTCGATGGTCCCCGTGCGTTGTTGCGGACCGTTGGGGCGGGTCCTGCGGACCGCCGGGGAGCGCTGCGGGACGCTGGGCCGATCCACCGGTCGGGGCTGGAGCTCGCTGTTCCGGCCGTTGCGGGGCGGCGGGTGCTTCCCGGAGCTCCGCCAGGCCTGCGCGGTCGGGGTCAGGACGGTCCAGGAGCGCCCACAGGCCGAGGCCCAGCAAGAGGGCTGCGGCTGCGGCGTAGCGGTAAAAGGCCGGGCGGTGGAAGAGCGGAAGCACCCGGCCCCGGCCCCGGTACAGCGCGTCCCTTGCCGGGAAGCGCACGGCCTCGGGGCGCAGGCGTGTGGCGGCCACGAGCCTGCGTTCGCGTTCCGCTTCAGGGTGTGCGGCAAGGAAGGCCTGGAGGGCGGCGCGGCCCCCGGCATCGAGCGTTCCTTCCAGTTCGGCGATCAGGAAGTCGGTGAGCCGGTGGCGGTCCACGGCGCCGGTGGGTGGGAAGGTGCGCCGCAGGGTCTCGCGGGTCGGCATGGGTTCCGGCGGCGGCGTCAGGCGGGCCAGCGCCATCAGGCGGGCATCGTTCCGGGCTTCGGGGTGCTGGTCCAGGTATTCGGCGAGCGCGCGCTGCTGTTGCGGGTCCAGGTCGCCCTCGCCAAGGGCCACCAGGAAGTCCGGCAGGGTGGTCGGGGTGGGCAGGCCCTGCGGGGG
The DNA here is from genome assembly GCA_014584605.1 of Bacteroidota bacterium. Classification (GTDB taxonomy): domain Bacteria; phylum Bacteroidota; class Bacteroidia; order Flavobacteriales_F; family PHOS-HE28; genus PHOS-HE28. The sequence continues at coordinate 70,528 of JACTMO010000053.1, forward strand.
CAGGGTCCGCTTCAGGGAGGCCTTGTCGTCAAAGCCCGGGTCTTCGGCACGGAGCATCGGCGGGTCGCCGTGCGGGACCTCGGCCGCCAGGTCGGGGTTGGCGCGCAGGAAATCGTCGAGCTCCCGCAGTTGTGCGGGGCTGAGCGTGCCTTCCATGCGGTCCAGCAGCCAGGCTTCGTAGGTGGTGCGGTCCAGTTTCACAGCACGAGCTCCAGTTGTCCGATGTGATCCTTCAGTGCGGTGCGCCCCCGGTAAATGTAGACCTTGACCTGTGCGAGGTTCAGCCCGGTGAGCTGGGCGATCTCCTCATAGCTGTAGCCTTCCAGGTCGCGCAGGAGCACCACGCTGCGTTGGACCTGGGGAAGCCGGGCAAGCCCGGTCTCCAGCACCTTCTGCAGGTCGGGTTCCGACTGGACGCTCCAGCGCAGGTCCTCGTGGTGTTCCTCGAGGCGCGTGCTGCGCCCCCCCTTTGCGCGCCTCGTCCACCAGCAGATGGTGCGCGGTGGTGAACAGGTAGCTCTTGCTCTTGGCGGCCTCCACCTCGTCCACCCTGGCCCACAGCCGGGCGAAGCTCTCCTGCACGACATCCTTGGCCACGTCCGCATCGCGCAGATGTTTCAAGGCGAAGCGAAAGAGCCCGTCGGCATGGGCATCCACGGCGCTGTTGTATTCGTCGGCGGTCACGAAGGTGGTGGTCGTCGCTGCTGATGGGACGTTCGGGTGCAAGGAAAGTTACAGGCTCCGGTGGGTGCGCGGGATGCCCGGCACCCGCCCAAGCTTGTTGACCGCCCCTGCCCGGATCCAGTAAATTGCCCACCCTCAGACCCCGCACCCCTTGAAAACCGCGACGCACGCCCTTTCGTTCCTCATGACCGGCCTTGTGGCCGGCGCTCTCCAGGCCCAGTCCTTCACGCGGAACACCACCCCGCTCACCAACGAGAGCGCCCGCTCGGGCGGCTGTGTGGGGATCACCGACATGGACGGCGACGGGCTGGACGACCTGATCCTGCTCCACCAATCGGAGAACCTGTACATCGATTACCAGAACCCGGACGGCAGTTTCACCTCGTTTTCCTACGGATCGGTGAGCTCCAGCGACCAGTGGGGCATGGCCGTGGGCGACGTGGACAACGACGGGCACAAGGACTTCGTAAGCGGTGGCAACGGCGATGGGGTTCACTTCGTGGAGATCAGCGGACGTGGCGTGTACACGCCGGTCACCAACCTGAACAACGGTTCCATGTTCATGCAGTGCATGAACATGGCCGACATCAACAACGACAGCTGGCTGGACGTGTTCGGCTGTGGCGACACCGGCCCGAACAAGATCTGGCTGAACAACGGCAGCGGTTCCTTGAGCTACAACAACTACATCAATTTTGCCACCACGCCGGCCACCGACATGAGCGGCAACTACGGCAGCACATGGACCGATTTCGACAACGACGGGGACATCGACCTGTACATCACCAAGTGCCGACAGGGGGTGAACAGCCCCACCGACCCGCGCCGCTGGAACCGCCTGTTCGTGAACGACGGCAGCAACAACTACAGCGACCTGGCCGACACCTATGGGGTACAGAACCAGGAGCAGTCCTGGTCCAGCGACTTCGCCGACATCGACAACGACGGCGACCTGGACCTGATCACCTCCAACCACAGCACCACGATCCAGTTGTTCCTGAACGACGGCACGGGGCATTACACCAACGCCACCAGCGGCAGCGGGCTGGAATACACCTCCTTCTTCCTACAGACCAAGTGCGAGGACCTGGACAACGACGGGTTCGTGGACCTGATCACGTCCGGCGGGGAGTATTACTTCCACGGCAACGGCGACGGCACCTTCACCCGCATCCTGAACATGCTGCCCGAGCCCGGGAGCTACACGCTGCACACCTTCGCCCTGGGCGACATGAACCACGACGGGTTCATCGACGTGTATGCCGGCTACGGCAGCAGCTACGTGACGCCCAGCAGCAGCCGCGACGATGAGCTCTACCTGAACAACGGCAATGCGAACCACTTCCTGAACTTCCAGCTGACCGGGCAGGAGAGCAATCGGGATGCGGTGGGCGCTCGCGTCACCCTGTACGGCCCGTGGGGCATCCAGATCCGCGAGGTGCGGGCCGGGGAGAGCTACGGCATCGTCTGCTCCTCCACCTGCCATTTCGGGCTGGGGGGTGCCGTGGAAGCCGACAGCGCGGTGGTGCGCTGGCCCAGCGGCACGGTGGACAGGCTGTACAACGTGGCCGCGGACCAATGGGTGGCGCTGGAAGAAGGCCAGACCACGCGCGGCGTGGTGGCCATCAAGGCCATGCTGGGCGGGCCGTACGACCAGGGCTCGGGCCTGATGACCGATGGCCTGCGCAACCTGGGCCTGCTGCCGCTCACCGAACCGTACACGGGACTTGGCCGCACCATCACCGGTCCGCCTGCGCTGCGCATCATCCCCGCGTCGGTGCTGGCCACCACGGGGGCCAACGCCATCGTGGACTGGGTGTGGGCCGAGCTGCGCGACCCGTCCACTCCGGGCGTGGTGCTGGCCGCCAAACCCGCCTTGGTGCAGCGCGACGGCGATGTGGTGGGCCTGGACGGGGAGCTCCCCGTGGCCATGGGTCTGGCTGACGGTAATTACCACGTGGCGCTGCGCCACCGCAACCACCTGGGCGTGATGACCGGCGCGGCGCTCGCCCTGAGCGGAACGCCCACCGCGCTCGACCTCACGTTGCCCGCCACGCCCACCTGGGGCACGGCCGCGCGCAAGGATGTGAACGGCACCGCGGTGCTGTGGGACGGGAACGCCCGGGCCACGGACGGGGTGGTGAAGTACGCCGGAGGCAGCAACGACCGCGACCCCATCCTGGTGGCCATCGGCGGGGCGGTGCCCACGGCCACCACCACCGGCTACTTGCTGGAGGACGTGAACATGAACGGCGCCGTGAAGTACGCCGGTGGCGGCAACGACCGCGACCGCATCCTGGTGAACATCGGCGGCTCGGTGCCCACCGGCACACGCACCGAACAGTTGCCCTGACGGGGCTGGTCTTGCGAAGCCTCCAGCCCGGCGGTGCTGCTGTCCCGCGACGGGCTGGCCGCCGGGCGTACACCGTGCAGGGGGGTGACCGTGGTCGGGGATGTACGGCCGCTGGCCTGCATCCCCGATGAACGCAGCGGTTCAGTCCAGCTTCAGCACCGCGAGGAAGGCTTCCTGCGGCACTTCCACGGTCCCCACCTGGCGCATGCGCTTCTTGCCCTCCTTCTGCTTCTCCAGCAGCTTGCGCTTGCGGCTGATGTCGCCACCGTAGCACTTGGCCGTCACGTCCTTGCGGAGGGCGCGCACCGTTTCGCGGGCGATGATCTTGGCGCCGATGGCGGCCTGGATGGGGATCTCGAACTGCTGGCGCGGCAGCAGCTCCTTGAGCTTGGAGCACATCTTGCGGCCGAGCTCCTGGGCGTGGTCGCGGTGGATCAGCGCGCTCAGGGCGTCCACCCGGTCGCCGTTCAGCAGGATGTCGAGCTTGATCAGGTCGCTCTCCTTCATGCCGATGGGGTGGTAGTCGAAGCTGGCGTAGCCGCGGCTGATGGTCTTGAGCTTGTCGTAGAAATCGAACACCACCTCGCCCAGCGGCATCTCGAAGGTGAGCTCCACCCGGTCGGTGGTCAGGTAGTTCTGGCCGGTGAGCATACCGCGCTTCTCGATGCAGAGCGTCATGATGGCCCCGGTGTACTCGGCCTTGGTGATCACCTGGGCCTTGATGTAGGGCTCCTCGATGGTCTCGATGTGCATCACCTCGGGCAGTTCGCTGGGGTTGTGCACCTCCAGCATTTCGCCGTTGGCACGGGTCACCTTGTAGCTCACGTTGGGCACGGTGGTGATCACGGTCATGCCGAATTCGCGTTCCAGGCGTTCCTGGATGATCTCCATGTGCAGCAGGCCGAGGAAGCCGCAGCGGAAGCCGAAGCCGAGCGCGGCGCTGGTCTCGGGGGTCCAGGTGAGGCTGGCGTCGTTGAGCTTGAGCTTCTCCATGGCGTCGCGCAGCTCCTCGTAGTCGTCGGTGTCCACCGGGAAGATGCCCGCCCACACCATGGGCTTCACGTCCTCGAAGCCATGGATGGCCTCGGCACAGGGGCGGTCCACGTGGGTGATGGTGTCGCCCACCTTCACCTCGCTGGCCGTCTTGATGCCGCTGATGATGTAGCCCACGTCGCCGGCCTTGACGTCGGGGCGCGGGCTGATGTCCATCTTCAGGATGCCCACCTCATCGGCGCCGTACTCCACCCCGGTGTTGAAGAACTTCACCTTGTCGCCCTTGCGGATGGTGCCGTTCATCACGCGGTAATAGGCGATGATGCCGCGGAAGCTGTTGAACACGCTGTCGAAGATCAGCGCCTGCAGCGGGGCGTCGGGGTCGCCCTTGGGGTGGGGGATGCGCTCCACCACGGCCTCCAGCACCTTGTCCACGCCCTGTCCGGTCTTGCCGCTGGCAGGCAGGATCTCCTCGCGCTTGCAGCCCAGCAGGTCCACGATCTGGTCCTTCACCTCCTCGGGGTTGGCACTGGGCAGGTCCATCTTGTTGAGGATGGGGATGATCTCCAGGTCGTGCTCCAGGGCCAGGTATAGGTTGCTGATGGTCTGGGCCTGGATGCCCTGCGTGGCGTCCACGATCAGCAGGGCGCCCTCGCAGGCGGCGATGCTGCGGCTCACCTCGTAACTGAAGTCGACGTGGCCCGGGGTGTCGATCAGGTTCAGGACGTACTTTTTCCCGTTCAGGGCATAGTCCATCTGGATGGCCTTGCTCTTGATCGTGATGCCGCGTTCGCGCTCCAGGTCCATGTCGTCCAGGGCCTGGGCCTGCATGTCGCGGTCGGCGATGGTGCCGGTCATCTGCAGCAGGCGGTCGGCCAGGGTGCTCTTGCCGTGGTCGATGTGGGCGATGATGCAGAAGTTGCGGATGTGTTCCATGGCCGGGTCCGGAAAAGGCGTGCAAAGGTAGCCCTTGGCCTGCTGGCCGCCCTGCGATCCGGATGACGGCGCAAATGGCACCTTCGAGCATCCACCTCCTTCCCCGTGCGCATGCATCGCCATCATGGGATCCCGGCCGCCGACGGGAAGCGGGGAACGCGGTTCACATGAAAGTGGTATTGCCCGCCGCAGCGCTTCCGGCGGAGCTTTGTACACCCGCCCGGAATTGCGGCGAGGACCACCATCCACCGACCCATACCATGAAGCGCGCGATCCTCTTGTTCTCGGTCCTGACCCTGGCGGCCTGCCAGAAGGAAGAAACCGCTCCGACCCCGACGGGTGGGAGCGACCCGAACGCATGGACCCCGCCGACCACCAGCTATTGGAAGATCAACGGGGTGGCCAACGGCAGCAGCATGGACGCGGTGAGCGTGAACATCACCGGGAACAACATGGGCTTGGCCAAGCCCTTTCCGGACCTTGGCTTCGGCTACTGCCAGCTGCGTGTTTTCTCGGACAACAACAACCTCAATATCCGGGACAGCGTACCGGAAGGTGGCTACATCACCCTGCCCATCACCATCAACAGCACCTCCAACAACGACTCCATCCGCGTGGAACTGGACGTTGAGGATAATAACAGCGGTACCCAGGGCAACTACTTCTACCGGGCCACCGGCGGCACGGTGTACATCTCGAAGTCGGGCGGCAAGCTGCGCTATACCAGCAACGGCACCCTGGCCATGGAAGGGGTGAAATACCCAGACATGCAGAGCTACATCTACACCTGCCAGCTTTCCTTCAGCCAGGTTCAGCCGTAGGTCCCGGTCCGCACCGTGTGGTGCGAGGGGGCATTTGCCCAATGCAGCGAATGCTGGGCATCCGGTGGCGTTCATGGGACTCGACGAGAGTGCGCGGGGCACCATGGGGAACATTGCGGCACCACTCGGCCTTGTGCTCCCTTTTGCAAATTCGAAGGTCCTGGCCAGGACTCCTGTGGCCGGGCCGCTGTATTTTCCGCCCTGAACGGTCCTCCCATGCGTTTTCTGGTCGTTGTTCTGCTGTTCTGCTGCGTGCAAAGAACCGATCAAGTCCCCTCATGTCCGGCGGAGCACTCCGCCGGACCCGGCAAGGAGGGGTACGGGGTGGTTACCGCTGATGGGGAACAAGATCCCTGAGTTGAAACCTCCCCCGGCCCCTCCTTGTGCGGCGCGTGGAGGGTTCCACGCGCAGGAGGGGAGTTGAACGGAATGAAGCCCCCTCCTGTCCGGCGGAACGCTTCGCCGGAAATGGCAAGGAGGGATACGGGGTGGTTTCCGTTGATGGGGAACAAGATCCCTGAGTTGAAATCTCCCCCGGCCCCTCCTTGTGCGGCGCGTGGAGGGTTCCACGCGCAGGAGGGGAGTTGGATTGCGTCAAGGGTCCTCGCTAAGTGCGATCGCTGGACGGCTCTTCCGCGAGTGTCGTGCGGATCATTTCCAGCACACCCTCCGGATCCTTCAGTAATTCCCGGTTCTCGATCCGAAGGACCCGGATCCCCAATGCACGCAGGAGCTCATCCCGGGCGCCGTCGTTCGCGTCGCCGAGCACCTCAAAGTGCTCTGCGCCATCCAGTTCGATCGCCAGTCGCTTGGCCGGACAATAGAAGTCCAGGACGATCGAGCTGCCGATGCTGTGCTGCCGACGGAACTTGAATCCATCGAGTTTTCGTCCGCGGATCAACGACCACAACGCATCCTCCGCGGCCGTGGACGCCGCCCGAAGCCCGCGGCGAATTTCGAGGAGTTCCGGCCTGTTGTGGATACTGGTCATCCCGGTCGTGTTGTGGTGGATGAAGGTATGGGCTGAGTTGAAACCTCCCCCAGCCCCTCCTTGTGCGGCGCGTGGAGTATTCCACGCGCAGGAGGGGAGTTCCGCGATCAAGCCCCCTCCTGTCCGGCGGAACACTCCGCCGGACCCGGCAAGGAGGGGTACGGGGTGGTTACCGTTGTTGGGGAACAAGATCCTGAGTTGAAACCTCCCCCGACCCCTCCTTGTTCGGCGTGTGGAGGGTTCCACACGCAGGAGGGGAGTTGGATCGGTTGTGCGGCGCGTGGAGTATTCCACGCGCAGGAGGGGAGTTGAACGGAATGAAGTCCCCTCCTGTCCGGCGGAACGCTCCGCATTCGGGTCTTCTTGCACTGGAGCTCCTGCCGGTCGGGTCGTGCGCCACGAACGACAACAAGGAAAAAATTCACACAGAACGCCGATCATTCAAGGAACGTGGATACTTTTCCACCAGTGAACCCCACGGTATTCATTGTAGAGGATGAGCCGCAGGCCCGCGAGCTGATCCGCGCGTTGTTGACCAAGCGGCATCCACGCGTCAAGCTGGTGGGCGAGGCGGGCGATGTGCATAGCGCCGCGGACGCGATCCGTGCCGCAGTGCCGCAGGTGCTCTTCCTGGACGTGGACCTGGGCGGGCTGGACGGGTTCGACCTCCTGCGTCGTATCGTGCCGGTGGAGCCGTTGGTGATCTTCACCACCGGCAAGGCTGAACACGCGGTCCAGGCCTTCGATGTGCGGGCGGTCGACTTTCTGGTGAAGCCCATCAGCGGTCCGCGCTTCGACGAGGCCGTGCTGCGCGCCCTGGAGCAGTTGGAACGGCGGGCACCCCAGGTCCCCCCGGGCATGGTGGTGAGCGACCGCCGCATTGCACTGCCCGACGCGCGGGGGCTGACGCTGCTTCCGCTGGACGAACTGCTGTACTGCGCCAGCGACAACAACTACACCCTGGTGCACCGGCGCGGCGAGGCGCGGCCACTGGTGGTGAGCCGAGGCATTGTGGCGTTCGACGACGCGCTGCACGACCAGGGCTTCGTGCGCATCCACCAACGGTACCTGGTGAACCGCAAGCACATCCAGCGCTACATCAAGGGCGAGGGCGGCGAGGTGATCATGAGCGATGGCGCCAACCTGCCTGTGAGCCGCCGCCAGAAGGCCGACCTGATGGAGGCCCTGGAGCGGCTCTGAACCGAATTCACGATCACAACCGCCACGAACACGATCATCCATCCGGCCTCGCCCGGCACCACCCACCTTCGGCCCACGAACAACACACTAACCCATGAGAACATTCTTCCTTCTGGCCCTTGCGCTCGTTACCAGCATGATGGCGAACGCCCAAGGCGTGATCACGCGCCAGTTGAACGGGCAATCCTTCTTCTACTATGCCGGAGAGCTGCAACAGGTCTTCGACGATGCCGAGCAGTCCGCTGGCCAGGATACGGTGATCCTTGCGGGCGGTCAGTACATGACGGCCACCGACCTCTTTATCCGGACGCCGATCGTGCTCATGGGCAGTGGGGTGTACCCGGACAGTGTGACGGCCTACGGCGGGCGGACAACGATATCCGGCAGTGGATTCAGGTACCTGCGCATCATGGAGGATGCAGATGGCACGCAACTCCACGGGATCGCCTTCATGGGAAGCATTGGTGTGACGATCGGAACCTCGCTGAGCACATCCGATGCAGATGGTGTTGTGGTGTCCCGTTGTGAACTTGAAGTGCTGTACCTGGGCTCCGGCTCATACGGGTCCAATGCGAACGACCCCTTGGTTGAACAGTGCATCATCACCAACCTGGACTTGAATGAATGCACCGATCCCACGATCCGCAATTGTGTGATCGGCAGCATGGATGGGGGGATACCGACCACCGACGCGCGGGTCGAGCAATGCATGTTCTTCAACTTTGCGCTGAACAGCAACACAGGCAACGAGTACACCAACTGCATCTTCATCCGCAATCAATCGAACGCCTTTGTGGCCAACGAAACGGGCGCCATCTTCCGCAACAACCTTTTCGTGGGCCAGAGCGGATTCTCCTTCAGTATCGGTCCAAATGCCACGGACGGAGGCGGCAATGTGAGCGACAGCCCGATCAACACCGTGAACGGCGCATTTCCGCAGCTAACGTCCACCAGCTACACCGTCTTTGCTCATGGGGACAACTACACGCCGGCCGTGCAATGGTTGACCGCCGGTCTGGGCGGCACCCAGGTGGGGATCCATGGTGGTGCGCGACCCTGGAAGGATGGGCTGCTGCCGTTCAATCCGCATTGGATCCAGTTGATCGCACCGAGCACCACGGTGAACGGCACTTTGCAGGGGGTGCAGATCAAGGCCAGCGCACAGCAACCCTGAGCCATGGGACGCGCGCTCTTGCTTCTGGTGCTTCTGGCTCCGATGTGGGCCACGGCACAGGTGCCGGACCTTTCCGGATACGAGTACTGGTTCGATCAGGCGGATGCGGACAACGAACGGGTGTTCGTTCCCTTCACCGCGCCCGGCCAGGTGGTGAGTTTGAGCAGCGAACAACTCGCTGCGGCGGCACTTGGCGTGGGTCAGCACCGCCTGCACATCCGCCTGCGCGATCAGGCGGGCCGCTGGAGCAGCACCTTGTTCCGCTCGTTCCTGATCCATCCGGCCGGCCCCTTCGCGGTGATCTCCGGCGAATACTGGTTCGACCAGGACGATGCGAACCGGCAATCCTTCAACCTGACACCGGGTGGCAGCGTGTCCATCACCCTGAACACACCGGCCGGAGGACTTTCGACGGGCCAGCATCGCGTTCACTACCGCCTGCGCGATGACCACGGGGTATGGAGCAGTGTGCTGGCACGGAAGTTCCTGGTGACCACGGAAGGCCCGCACGAGCTTGTGCTCCTGCGCTACTGGAGCGAACCCGTTCCACAGAACCCCAGCGACATGACCGAGGTACCCATCACACCCGCCGTGCAGGTGCTGGACATCGTCGATGACGTGCTCTTCTGCAACTGGAGCAGCACGGGGCAGACCGATGTGTATTTCCAACTACAGGACAACCACGGGCAGTGGAGCTCGGTGATCACGCGCGGCATCGACGTGGATGCGGTGAGCGCGCCTCCTGCAGCGACCACGATCTCGGGCCCAGCCCTGGTGCTGGACAACAGCGCGCAGACCTACACGGCCACCACGGTACCCGGCGCCTCGTACTATGTGTGGACCCTGCCGACGGGATGGTCGGGGACCAGCACCGGCAATTCGATCAACGTAACGACAGGCGCGCCCGGCGAGGATGGATGGGTGGTCGTGACCGCCGGCAACGGATGCGGCCTTGGAGATCCGGACAGCCTGTTCGTGACGATCACCGGCACGGGCATACCGATTGACGGAACGACAGGCATCTTGCTTTTCCCCAACCCCACCACCGGCCTGATGACCATCGCGCTGCCGGATGCCGAAGGAGCGGAGCGCCTCCAAGTGTTCAACGCGCAAGGTGCCGTGGTGCGCGATGAACACCCGGCGCCTTCCGATCGCCTGACGCTGGACCTCCGCGGCGCGGCTGAGGGCCTCTACACCGTTCGTCTGCATCGCGATGCGCAGATCACCGACCTGCGGGTGATGCTGCGGCGATGAGTTCTTCTTCATCACTCACCCCGGAACCCCAGGCCCTCATGAACCGATCGATCCTGCTGACACTGGGCGCCACCGTGGCCCTCAGCGCCAGCGCACAACGCAAGAAGACCCCCACGGTCTACACCCCGCTCACGGGGGTCAGTACCGAGGAGGTACTGCCCGTGGCCGCCTATATGATCAAGACCTATTACAAGGGCGACATCGACTACCTGGCCTGGGGCGATCGGCATTTGCGTTCGTACTGGATCAACTACTACTGGGGCCTCGGCACCCAATGCCACCTGAAGGCCAACTTCAAGGTGGATGCGTCCAACGGGTTGGAGATCATCATGGACCCCGTGGAGATGTACGACACGGACAGCCACCGGTGGATCGGCGCCCGGGAGGACAAACGTGAGCTGAACATCAAGATCGAGATGGTGGAGCACATCCGGGCGCGGCTGGCCGTGCCGGACAGCGTGCAGAAGGCGAAGGACTGGTTCTACACGGATCTGCGGGTGAACGCCTGCTTCTTCGAGACGGCGACCGAGCTGGCCGGTCAGCGCTGGTTCGAGGCCTACCTGCGCGACAAGGCCGTGCAATGGACCGTGCCCTTCGATGACGTGAAGGCCAACGCGGTGGAGGGGTACAAATACGCCGAGCATTACAGCGCGGACATCTCCAATACCGCGCTGGACCCCAATGCCGATGTGGTGAAGCGCTTCCAGATCGTCAAGTACACCAACTCGGACAAGAACGTGATGAGCAGCAAGGGGTCCAACCTGAAGGTGTCGGGATACTTCCGCTCCTTGACCTTCTCGAACGACCAGTTCCTCATCACCATCACCGAGGCATTGAACGACCCGCTGCCCAAGACCTCGGCGCAGGCCACGGAGAGCAAGGGCGGCGGCGCACTGGAGAACGCCGACAAGCTGAAGAAGCTGAAGGAGTTGCTGGACGCGGGCATCCTGACGAAGGCCGAGTATGACGCCGAGAAGAAGAAGCTGCTCGGCCCCCCCTGACCTCACCGCGCCCATCCCAGGCACGTGACCCGCCTGCTGTCGCCCCTGCTCTTCGCCGCTGCGCTGACCTGCCTGTTCCTGGGCTTCGCCGAGCTACGCACGGCCGAGGGCCCCGTGGGCCAACAGAGCGGCTGGGACCGTCTGCTGGGCCGGGTGCCCGACCTGAGCGCGTGGGCCACCGGAGAGGAGGTGGACGAAGCGGAGGTGGGCGCTCCGGAGGTCGTGTCCCCGCCCGAGCCGAACGAAAGCACCGCCGACCGGGCCCGGCGCCTGTTGCGCGAGCAACGGTCCGCCCCGCCGACCAACCCGGACGCGGCGGTACCGGTCGTGTCGAACGAAGAACCGGGGGTTCCGATGGACCCGTGGACGGCCGTGGCGGTGCTGTGCGCACTGCTCGGCCTGGTGGGTGTGGCACTTCGCACGACCTGGGTACCAGTAGCCTCCTCGGCACTGGGCATCGTGGGAGCCGGTGCGCTGGCGATCGGCCATTGGCAATGGGCCACGCAGCTGGCGGAGCAAGGGCTGCCCGCGTTGCGCATCGACGCCGGGGCGGTGGAAGCCCTGCCGGTCGCCGGCCTGTGGGCCGCGGTGGGCTTTCTGGTGGCCGCCGCCATCGCCGGTCTTGTGCCCCTGCTGCTGCACGAACGTCCGTCCTCCACCTCACCGGCGACCCGCGGACGATCGGGCCCGTCGCCACGTCCCGTTCCGCACGCCGCACCTACCGCGCGTCCCCTACCCGATCCGCCCAAGGCCCCTGTGTCCTCCGTGCCGGTACGAGAAACCAGCGGACCCTCGGCGAGCGCCAGCGCGCCGTTACGCCCTGCTGATCGTCCGGGTGTCCCACCTTCGGGAGAAGGATCACCCCCTGCACCCTCTGCACTTCTGGGTGCGACCAGCGTTCCCTCCGCGAGCGCTGGCGTGCCCCCGCCGCCCCCCGCGCGCCCCACTGTCCCCTCGGAAGAAGCCCCCCACCCTGCGTCCTCCGCGCCTCTACGTGAGGCCCGGCCCGAAAGCCTTTCTCCTGCCACTGCCCCCAACCCACCTCGCATGGATCCTCAGCACGCCCACCACAGCACACCGCCGCCGGCCGCCGCCTCGCCGCTGGACCACTTCACCGGCTTCGCACGGCCCTACTTTGCCCTGATCGATGGCGGCGCGTTGTTCCGAAAACCCTTCCGCTTCCTGTACATGGTGCTGGCCGCCCTCAACCTGCTGGCCATCCTGGGGGTGCTGGCGGTGATGTTCAAGGGCGGTGTGGGCGGCATCCTCATCGGCCTCTTCGGCATCTTCGGGCTGTGGATCGGCTTCCAGCTCTGGTGGGACCGCAAGGACCGCATCAACCAGTATGTGAGCCCGGGGTCGGAATTCGTGGCGCTGCCGGTGTTCGCCCATTTCTTCCAGACCTGCGGCGAGTGGTTCGGCACCCTGATGGCCATCGTGGGCACGGGCGCTTCGTTGGTGATGGCGTTGTTGGGCCGAAGCGGTGGGCATGGCCGCAGCCCCCTGGACATGTTCACGGCCATGGCCGGTGACGCGCCGTTGGTGGGGCTGATCGCCAGTCCGTTGCTCGGCTTCCTGATCATCATCCTCACCCGCGCCATCGCCGAGCAGATCCGGGCGCTGGTGGCCGTGGCCAACAACACCAAGGCCATCGAGGTGAACACACGCAAGGGCTGAGCCGCCGTTCTCCCGATCGGGGCCGCCGCCTTCACACCGGCGCATGCCGAGGGCGCCCCTGGGGTCGGTGCTTTGGGGCATCAACACGAACGCCATGAACCCCAAGCCCCTCCTCGCCGCCCTACTGCTGTCCACCGGTATCCCCGCCGCCGCTCAGGTGACCCTGGCCCCGCTGCCCACCCACGCACCCCAGGGCCTGGCCACCCAACTACAGGCCGCGCTGACCCCGGCGCTCGCGTCCATGGCGCCCTGCACGGTGCGGGTGGCGGAGGTCGCTGAAGGCCGCCACGGCAGCGGGGCCGCGCTGGTGATGGGACAGGCCCCGGCCCTTTGGCTGGTGCTGACGGTGGAGTGGATGGATGCCCGCGGACAGGCCCGGCGCACCGAACTGTATGCACAGGGCCGGGACAGCAAGGACCTGATGGAGGCGCTGGCCGACCGGATGGAGGCCTCTTTCGGGACCTGGACCCCCGTCCCACCGGCTGTCGAAGAGCCCGTTCAGGCCCGCCGCGAACGGTGATACACGATGAACTGTGGATCAAGTCCAGCGGAAGTCCCGTTCGATGTGGAATGATCCCGCGAACTTTGGCTGGATGTGCCGTTCCGCATACCACCGCACGATCCTGGTGTTCGTGCTGCTCCTGGTCGGCACGGCGCGGGAGGTGGTGGCGCAATGCACCGTGACGATCAACAATCCGGTCGCTTCACCTTGCCTGGGCGACACGCTTGCCCTTTCGGCAACGGCGAACGGCCAGACCGGACCGTTCATCTTCGCCTGGACGGTGACCGCGGGATCCGGGGTGTTCTCCTCCACGACCACGTCCAACACGCTCTTCAGTCCGTCGACCTCGGGCACGGTGACCGTGCAGGTGAGCGTGACGGACACCAACGGAACGGTCTGCGCCACGGACCTTAACAGTTGGAGCGTGACGAATGCCTCGGTGGCGTCGCTGACCTGTACGAACGCACCATCGGTGACCTTCGATGGCCTGACGACATTCAGGAACTGTACGCCACAGAACCAGTTCCTGTTCAATTTCCAGGAGAACGGGTCCATCCTGGGCAACGCGCAGGTGACCATCGACTGGGGCGATGCGAGCCCGGTGTTCACCTCGACCGGGGCTTGGCCGCCACAGGGGCACCTGTATTCGCCTCCGGGTCTGTACACCATCACCTACACGGTGGATGATGGTGTGTGCGAGGACACGCAATTCTACAACGTGTTCCTGGGGGTGAATCCTGGCGCCCAGTTCGGCCGGCCGAACAACGCGCCGGTCTGTGACGGGGCCACGGTGGACTTTCTGATCACGCCGGACGCCACGAACGTGCCGGGCACCACGTACACGGTGTACTATGGTGATGGGTCGAGCGCGGTGTTCACCCACCCGCCACCCGCTACGGTGAGCCACACCTACACGGCCAGTTCGTGCACGGGCGGGCCTTACACGGTGACCTGCGGCGGCAGTCAGTTCCCGGTGGTGCCCGCGGCGAACACCTTCACGGCCTGCTTGTGCGTGGAGAACCCCTGCGGCGGTTTTCCTCCGACGGCGCCGAACATCATTGTGCACGAGGCGGCCAATGCCGGCTTCAATGCGCCGACGACGGCCTGCACCACGACCGGGGTGGCCTTCAGCAGCACCAGCACCGGCGGGGTGATCGGGGCACCGTGCGGCACGCCCTACCACACCTGGTCGATCAGCGGCCCCGGCGCCTACAACCTGCAGGCGGGGAACCCGGGACCGTTCGGGTCGACTGGCCTCACCGTGCAGTTCCCCGTGCCCGGTGTGTACACCGTTTCCTTGACGGCCGAGGGGGAGATCTGCCCGGCGGACACGTACGATCAGCAGATCTGCATCGAGCCGCCCCTGGTGCCCACCTTCGACACCACGCAGGTGGGGCTGTGCAATCCGGTGACGGTGGCCTTGCAGAACACCACGGACCTGACGGACAACTGCAGTGTGCAGTGGGACTGGGTGGTGAGCGGTTCGGGCTTCTGCGGCGCCACGGCCGCCTGGCAATGGACCAACGGCAACGCCACGAGCGCATCGCCGAGCATCCAGTTCACCGCGCCGGGCACCTACACCATCCGGCTGCGCGCCCTCAATAGCTGCGGCTGGCAGCAGAGCGCGCCGGTCACCGTGACGGTGTTCGATGACCCGCAGATCCAGATGGGCGCCGCGCTCTCGCTCTGCGAAGGGGACGGGGCCAACCCCACGGCCACCTACACTACTTGCGGCACACCGATCACCAGCTACCTGTGGAACATGCCGTCGGCCACGCCCTCGAGCTCCAACCTTCCGCTCCCCGGTCCGGTGACGATCAACTCAAGTGGAACTATCTCCGTCACCGTGACGAGCGTGTGTGGATCGGTGACGGCCAGCAACCCGGTCGTCGCTAACCCGGACCCACCGGCGAGCACGGTGCCGCCCGGGCCGATCTCCATCTGCCAGGGACAGCCGCTCACCCTCGGCGCCACGAATGTGCCTGGTGCCACCTTCGTGTGGACCTCTCCCTTGGGCGTCACCTATGCCATGGATACGGTGGTGATCCCGGCCGCAGGACCGGCAGAGGACGGGCTGTGGACCGTGGTCGCGTTCCTGGGTGTGTGCGAGGGGCCGCCCGCCACAGTCGACGTGAGCATCATCCTGGCACCCGTGCTCGGCGTGGTGGCGAACCCATCGTCGATCTGCGTGGGTGACAGCAGCACGTTGGTCGCGGTGAACGCCACCAGCTACGCGTGGACCATCGGCACCACGCCCGTGGGTACGGGCAGCACCTTGGTGGTGGCGCCGACAAGCACCACCACGTACACCGTGGAAGGCGATGTGGGCGGCTGCATCAGTGAACTGGATGTCACCGTCACCGTGAACCCGCTGCCTGTCGTGAACGCCGGTCCGGACCTGAGCCTCTGCGACCAGCCCATCCCCGAACTGCTGCAACCGGTGACCGCTGGCGGTACATGGGGCGCACCCGTGGTGGGCGGCCAATACACGCCCAACGGGCAGGGCGTGTTCGAGGTGGCTTACGACTACACGGATGCCAACGGCTGCTTCAACAGCGACACCATCACCATCACCGTCGGTCCGCCCCCCGCGCCGGTCACCGCCGGTCCGGACACGCTGATCTGCCTCAACAGCGGCACCGTGCAACTGGTGGCCGACCAACCTGGCGGAACATGGAGCAACAGCGTGTGGGTGAACGGTGCGGGCGAGTTCACCCCGGGAGCGGTGTCCACGGAACTTGTGGTGTACACAGTGGGCGCCGGTACCTGCGCGGTGGACGATACGGTGCAGGTGCAGGTGGTGCCGGGCGCCACGGTGGAAGCAGGACCGAACGACCAGCTGTGCGTGAACGACCAGGCGCTGCAGCTGGTTCCGAATCCGCTGGGCGGCAGCTGGAGCGGCAACGGCGTCAGCATCACCGGCCTCTTCGACCCCGCGCAGGCCGTGATCGGGCCCAACGTGCTCACCTACACCTACCCGGACCCGAACGGCTGCATTGTGGTCGACCAGCTCACCATCCAGGTGGATCCGCTGCCTGTGCTCACCGTCACGAGCGACACCACCTTCTGCGTGTCGCCCATCGCGCAGCAGATCACGCATGCCCCGACGGGCGGTACGTGGAGCGGCCCGAACGTGGATCCTGTGAGCGGCCAATACACGCCGGTGGCCACCACGCCGATCGGTTCGCCGGACGTGCTGGTGTACACCTACACCGACGGCAATGGCTGCACGAACACCGCCTCCGTGCAGGTGACGGTGATCGACCCGCCCTTCGTGGCCTTCGCGGGCAACGACACGGCGGCCTGTGTGGGCGATGCACCGTTCAACCTGCAGGGAGCTCCCGCCGGCGGCACGTGGTCGGGCATCTGGGTGAACGGGGGTGCCTTTGACCCGGCGTTGGTGGGCACCTGGACGCTCACCTACTCGGTTGGCTCGGCCTCCTGCGAAACACAGGACCAGGTGGACATCACCGTGGACCCGCTGCCGCCCAGCTTCGCCGGCGCACCGCTCACCGTGTGCGTGTACGATCCCGTGCAGACGCTGCAAGGCACGCCCGCCGGCGGCGCGTGGGACCGGCCGAACACCTTCGATCCGGACACGATGCAGCTTGGCCCCACCACCTTCTGCTACACCTACACCGACCCGATCACCGAGTGCGACAGCACGCACTGCACCACCGTCACCGTGGAGCCCATTCCCGCAGCGGACTTCAGCCTGCCCGACAGCGCGTGCGTGAACACGCCGGTGAACTTCACCAACATCACCGCCTGCGGCTGCACCTGGACCTGGGACTTCGGCGACCTCAGCCTACCCAGCACGCAGCAGGACCCGCAGCACACGTATGGGGCCACCGGCACGTACACCGTGCAGCTGGTGGCCACCTCCGGTGCCGGATGCAGCGACACCATCACGCACGCCCTGGTGATCACCGAGGCGCCCACCGCGCAACTCACCTGGACCGTGGCCGACAGCTGCGGGGACGGCCTGGTGCTGGTGACCAACGACCTGGTGATGGCCAACACCACGCACACCTGGTGGGTGAACGGAACGGTCGTGAGCAACGCGGTGCAGCCCGGCACCTTCGCCCTGCAGGGCCCGGTGCTGGCCGACACGCTGTACACCCTGGTGTATGAACAGGCCAACTTCTGCGGCGCGGACCGCGATACGCTCCTGGTGACGCTCTACCCGCTTCCGGTGGCCTCCTTCGGCACCGACCAGTTGATCTATTGCCTGGCGGACACGGTCTTCATCGGCAACGACAGCTACGGGATGGTGGATTCGGCCTTCTGGCAGCTCGGCGACGGCACCGTCAGCACCAACGGCTCGCCCACCTGGTACCACCAGTACGTGCAGGACAGCACATGGACGATCACCCTCGAGGTGTACAACGAATGCGGAGCGGACACCGCGAGCTGGAGCGTGACCGTGCTGCCCAACCAGGTGACGGCCTTCTTCAGCACCGACACGGTGATCGGCTGTGCGCCCCTTACCAGCACTTTCACCAATTTCAGCGTGGGCGACACGGCGAGCATCTGGTACTTCGGCGACTCGTTGAACACCACGAGCATCAGCACGAACACCGGCTTCACCTACACCGACCCCGGCACCTACACCGTGCAGCTGGTGGCCCTGGGCTGCGGGGTGGACACGGCCACGCAGGTGATCGAGGTGCTGGCCCTCCCAGTGGTGGACGCGCTGAGCGACCCCTCCGTGTGCCTGGGCGATGCGGTGAGCTTCAGCGCGAGCGGCGCAGGCCTCGTGGGCCTGCTGTGGTCCTTCGGCGACGGCAGCTTCGACTCCATCCCCAACCCCACACACACCTATGCGAACGCCGGCATCTATGACGTGATCCTCACGGTGGTGAGCAACATGACGTTGTGCCCTTCGGCGGACACGGTCCAGGTGGAGGTGGTGGAGGCGCCGGTGCTTTCCCTGAGCGCCGCGGACACGGTGTTCTGCGTGCCCTTCGACCTGGCCCTGAGCGCCGCCGGCACCACGGGCAGCAACCTCGCCTACGTGTGGACCCTGGGCGGAGACACGGTGTCGTACAGCCCGAACCCGTTGCCGCAATCGATCCCCGACCCGGGCAGCTACGTGCTCGCGCTCACCGTGGAGGACCTCCTCACCGGCTGCACCGACAGCACCGGCTTCACGGTGGTGGGCCTGGAGACGCCGGTGAGCGGCCTGCTGCTGGACCCTTACGACCCCTGTGGCGACCCCGCCCAGCTGGTGGCCACCAGCACCGCCACACCGCCGCAGGCCACGCTCGCCTGGAACATCAACGGGCAGCTCGTGGGGCAGGGGCCCGTGCTCGCCACCGCCTACAGCACGCCCGGCACACACACCCTGGCGCTGATCGCCGAGCTGCCCGGTCCCTGCGCGGACACGGCCACCACGACCTTCACGCTGCTGGAGCGCCCGCTGGCCGGCTTCGACACGGGCCCCGCCTGCCTGGGGCAGGCCATCCCGATCACGGACAGCAGCAGCAATGCGGTGGCCTGGTGGTGGTACCTCAACGGGGCCTTCGTGGGCAATGACCCCGGCGGCAGTGGCATCGTGCCCTCCTATCTGGGTAACGACACCATCGCCCTGGCGGTGACCAGCCCTGACGGCTGTCGGGACAGCACCTGGGTGGTGGTGGACGTGAACGACCCGCCCCTGGCCGAGCTGCTGGCCGATCCGCAGGCGGACTGCGAGACCGTGCTGCTCACCGCCGCCTTCGCGCCCAACAGCATCTACGTGTGGTATGTGAACGGCCAGCCCTACAGCGAGGAGCGATCCCCGCCCTACTACCTTCCGCCCGATGCCGACGATGCCGTGCAGTTCATGCTGGTGGTCACGAACACGGACAGTTGCCGCAGCAGCGACATGGTCACGGTGTACCCGCCCACATGTGTGCATGTGCCGAACGCCGTCACCATGAACGGCGACGGCAACAACGAGCTCTTCTTCCCGGTGGTGTATCCGGCGGTGCGCTTCCGCGAGTTCCGTATCTTCAACCGGTGGGGCGAGGTGATCCACCATTGCACGGGCACGGTGGTCCCTTGGGACGGGACGGTGGGCGGTGCGCGCGCGCAGGACGGCGTGTACGTGTGGAAGCTGCGCTACAGCGACGGCCACGACAACGAGCTGGAGCGGGTGGGGCACGTGACCCTGTTGCGATGAGGAGAGATCACGGCATCGGGGAGACCCTGGCAGGAGCACGGAGCCGCGTGGTCCTTCAGGTGGCCCTGTGGACGGTCTTCATAGGAGTGTTCGTTGGTTGCGACGGTGGTGGGAGCGCATCGGAGAAGGAGGCCGACGTGGCGGACACCACGCGGTATCGCATGCTCTGTGAAGCTGTCCGGTCCGTGTACCGCACCCGACCGGATAGTGCGTGGGCGTTACTTGAACAGGCGGAAGCCACGGCTGCAAGGATCGGAGGGGACAGCCTTCGGTACGATGTTGAGGACCTGCACTACGAGGTGCTGCAAGCCCGATATGATAGCTCCGCTCTTCGGTACCAGTTGGGTCGGATCGCCGATCGGGAGCGCAGCGGCGCACGAGAGCCCTTGATGCACGCCTGGATGAACCTGGCCCTGAACCGGCTGCAGGCGGGGGATTTTCCTGCGGCGGACAGCCTGCTTCACCTCGCCCGCAAGGAGGCGATCTCCCTGAAGGACAGCATGGACCTGGCCCAGACCGGGTGGATGCTGATGAACGTGCTCAACATGACGGGGCGACCGGGCTCTGCCATCGCCATCGGGAGAGAGGTGCTTCGGATACCACCGACCGGGTCCGTTCGTCCGATCATCGAACTGGTGCGTCTGGACCAGGCCATCGCGTACATGGGGAATGGAGACCTGGACAGCGCCGATCAGCTTTTCCGGGCCGGCTTGTCCTCGGACTGGGTGCTGAAAAACCCGAACATATGGCAGTCCGCGGCGGTGAACTATGCCGAGCTCAGGACGAACCAAGGGGATCTCGCGGGAGCGTTGGACCTGCTCCTCGCCGCCGAAAAGAAATTGGTCGCGCTCGGGGATACGCTCCAACTCGCGGTCCTGAAGATGAACCTGGGCAGCCTGCTTGCCAGTCTCCATCGACACGAGGAGGCCTTGGTGGCCTACGAGGATGCGGGGAAATACGCCCGGATCGTGGGCATGCAGGAAATTTCAACTTCCACCAAGGGGCTGATGGCGCTGCTCAGGGTGAATGGGAATGGACACAAGGAGGGAAGAGCGGTCGCCACCAGGGATGAACCCATCCGTACAGATTTGGAAGTCCTTCGGGAGGCATTGAGCGCGGCGCGCACCAACACGAGCCAACGCTTCGTGGACCTTTTTCTGACCGGGATCGGATCGGCCCACCTACAGCTCGGGGACCTCCATGGTGCCCGGCAGGCGATCGACAGTGCGCTCACCGGAGCGCGGGACCGGGGCGATCGAAGCGCCTTGCAGGAAGCGTTGCTCGTCTCCGGTGACATTCATGCGGCCCAAGGCCGGCCGATGGACGCCGAGCACGACTATGCGGAAGCACTTCGCATCTGCCGTGAGTTGGGAGGCAGACAGCACACCATCCGTGCGCTGGACAGATCGGCCGGGGTGTATGAAGCCACCGGACGACCGCTGCAAGCCTTGTCGGCCGTCAGGGAGGCGAAGGAACTCCAGCTCCGGCTCTTCACCGACAGCACCATGAATGAGGTGGCACGGTTGGAGGCCCGGGCCGCGTTCGAGAAGAAACAGCTCACCGACAGCCTCGCCCACGCCCAGCAGCTCGCCTTGGAACGCGCAGAGGCCCAGGCCCGCATCGACCACCAACGCACGCGCACCGTGGCCGCAATGGGCGGAGGAGCCGTGTTGCTCATGGGTGGCGGTGTGGCGTTCGCGCTGGACCGCCGCCGCCGCCAGGCCCGTTTCGCGCAGCGGGCCGCCGAACTGGAGCGCGAGGCCGCGCGCTTCGAGACGCAGGCCCTGCGCAGCCAGATGAACCCGCACTTCATCTTCAACGCGCTCAACTCCATCGCCGGCTATGTGCAGGGCAACGACCCCGACCGTGCGCAGAGCTTCCTGGCCCGCTTCGCGAAGCTGATGCGGGCCGTGCTGGAGAACAGCCGCTTTGCCGAAGTGGCGCTGGCCCGGGACCTGGAGGTGCTGCGGGCCTACATGGAACTGGAGCGCGTGCGTGCGCAGGGCAAGTTCAGTTACACCATCACCGTGGCGCCCGACGTGGACGCAGAGGCGGTGCTGGTGCCGCCGTTGCTGGCGCAGCCCTTCGTGGAGAACGCGATCTGGCACGGGGTGGCGGGCAAGGAGGGCGAAGGGCGCATCGTCGTGCACGTGGAGCGGGCCGATGGCCAGTTGCGCATCCGGGTGGAGGACGATGGTGTGGGCCGTGCGCAACAACGCAGTGCGGTGAGCAGGGAGAAGACCAGCCTGGGCACGGCCATCACGCGCAGCCGGCTGGACCTGGTGGAGAAGCAGAAGGGGGCCCCGGCGGGCTTCCGTTATGTGGAGGTGCCGGTGGGCACACGCGTGGAGATCCACCTGCCGCTGGAACTGGCGGCATAGCCCGCCGGAGTTCCCGCCGACCGAGGGGCCGCTTGGCAGGACGTGGTGCGGATGTTAGCTTGCGATGCGCGCGACAGTGCACAGTACGCTCATGAACGGGACCAGGATCACGGCAGCGATCATCGACGACGAGGCCATTTGCATCACGGCCTTGGAGGGCCTGTTGCGCCGACGCCATCCCGAACTCGACCTCGTGGGCACGGCATCCGACGTGCCGGGCGGGGTGGCGCTGGCGAAGGACAAGCGACCCGACCTGCTCTTTCTGGACGTGGAGCTCGGGGACATGACGGGCTTCGACCTGTTGAAGGCCATCGCACCCCTGCGGCCGCTGGTGATCTTCACCACGGCCCACGAGAGCTACGTCGTGAAGGCGATCCGGTTCAACGCGCTGGACTATCTGCTGAAGCCCATCGACCCCGAGGAACTGGACGATGCGGTACACAAGGCCGTGCGCGAGCGGGGCGGTCATGCCGCTTCACCTGACCGCATAGCACCGCTGCTGGGCACCTTGATGAGCGACCGCCAGCTGGCGCTGCCCGATGCCAGTGGCCTGGTGGTGGTCCATCTGGACGACATCCTGTACTGCACCAGCGACAACAACTACACCTCGGTGCATGTGCGGGGCGACAAGAAGCCGATGGTGGTGAGCCGCCCCCTGAGCGAGTTCGATACCTTCCTCGCAGGGCAGGGCTTCGTGCGCATCCACCAGAGCCACCTGATCAATCGCAAGCACATCCGTCGCTACATGAAGGGCGAAGGCGGCGAGGTGATCATGAGCGATGGGGCCAACCTGCCCGTGAGCCGCCGTCAGAAGGCCGATCTGATGGAGGCCTTGGAGCGCTTGTAAGGCGGGCCGAACAGACCTCTTCCGCCGGATCCTCGGTGCGCGCCGCCGGATCCTCGATCCCCATGGGCCGGGTCGTTCGGCCGCTGGACTTTTGGTCCGTCACCGCACGATCACCCGTCAACCCGACCCGTCATGAACACTATCGCCCGCCACTTCGGCACCTGCATCACCTGCGGCCTTGCGGCCCTGTTCATCCTCACAAGCGCTCATGCGAACGCGCAAGCCGAAGGCCTGGATGCGCACATCCGTGAACTGGACCGCCAGATCGCCCAGGCTGCGGCCGAGCAGAACTACGTCGCCGCCGCCGGTCTGCAACGGGACCGCGCCAACTGGGTGGCCCTGAGGGAGGCCATCGACGCCAATGACGCGGCCCGCATCCTGTCCCTCCAACAGGCGCTTGCGAACCCGTACGTGTACACCGCAGGTGGCAGCGCACAGCGCCCGGCAGAGACCTCTCCCACCGCCAACGGACCCGAGTTCATGCATCAGGTCTACACCAAGGAAGCCGATGGCAGCTACCGGCAGCTGGAGAAGGAGGAGGCCAGCCGGTCCTCATCCGGCGGCGGTTATGCCGGTTTTGGCGGGCGCGTGTCATCGATCAAGATCCCCGGCGACCGCTCCAACGTGCGCTTTCCCGTCGGTACCACGCCCCGCTTCGTGGTGAAGACCTATCCAGGCCAGGACCCTTCGGACCTCATCGAGCTGGTGCGCTTTGAGGTGCGCGGCGTCCGCAAGGACCGCTACGCGGATATGAGCAAGAGCAGCCACGCCTTCCATCATCACAGCAGCAGCGAGGTCACCGAGAACCGCATCCGCATCACCTTCACCAACCTGGGCGAACAGGTGTACGGGATCGCTACCGACGAGCCGCTGCCTGCCGGCGAGTACGCCTTCCTGAACGGGAGCAAGGTGTTCGCCTTCGGGGTGGGGGAGTGAGCGGAGGGATGGGAGCGGAAGCACATGGTATGAACGATATCTACGACCTTGCGTCCTGAAGCCAACGGACCTGCACCAGCCTTAACCAATAACACCGACCTCATGATCTCCCGGATGGCCGTGCTCCTGACCCTGTTGATACTGACCCCACAAGGCGTCAGCGCGCAGGACGCAACGAATGCTCCCTGGGGAGGCTTCCACGCCGGCGTGGTGCTGGGCCCTGCCTTGGGCAGCGGCAACACCACCGTGGCCAACGGTACCGACGATCGTTCACAGGTATTCTGGAACCCCGCCTTCGAGAACGGACGGCTGCGCACCCAATACACCCGGCTGATGGTCGGTCCGGCCTTCGGGATCCAGGGCGGCTACGACCGGCGGATGGGCAACTTCGTGGTGGGGGGATCGCTGGCGCTGATGCGCTCCGGCGCCAAGGCCGAGGAGGGCTACCTGCTGAGCGGCACCAGCGTATGGTCCAGCGTGTCGGAGGAACGCGAGCAGCGCCTCAACTTCCTGGGCCTGTTGCGTGCCCGTGCCGGTGTGGTGATCAAGGACCGCTGGCTTGCCTACGGCACCATGGGTCTTTCTTTCGGCGCGGTGCGATACGAGTACGACATGGACAGCCCGGGCAGCAGCGACTATCACGAGGTGGACGAGGGTCGTGTGGCCGTGGGATGGAACCTGGGCCTGGGTCTGGAGCGCCACATCTGGAAACAGCTCACCGCGCAAGTGGAGTACACCTTCAACGGCATGGGCAGGCATACCTACACCACCGTCCCCAGTGGTCGCAACGCCAATATGGACACGCACTTCGACGTCACCTTCCGCGACCATTACCACACGGTGCTTTTAGGAGCCCGTTGGTATTTCCCGATGTAACGGATCGACAGCCAACGTGTTGAACGGCGCCGAAGGGGCGCCGTTCCGCGTTCCCACCGGATCCTCACCATACACCGCCGGATCCTCGGCCGGGCAAGGAATGCGCAGACTGCCAGGGGAGTTTTGACCCGTCACGAACGACGAACAGCCCAAACACCCTGGTCATCATGAACACCCAAGCGAACTTTCGGTCTCTTCTTGTCGGCATCACCCTCTGCCTGTCCATCACCGGCGTGCAGGCACAGGACGCGGATCCCGCACCGGCCTTCGGCAAAGGCCGCATCGCCCTCAACGCCGGCATCGGCCTGGGCGGTGTGCGCCCCGGCTACTACGGCAGCTACAACGACAGCTACAGCAACAGCCCCACGTTCTGCCTCAGCGCGGAGGGGGGTGTGGCCAAGGCCGGCCCGGGCGTCATCGGTGTGGGCGGCTTCCTGTCCCACCGCTGGACGCGTCACGTGGATGAAGACAGCTACGGCAGCGTCACCTACACCTTCGACGAGCGCTGGACCCGCACCACCGTCGGCGTGCGCGCGGCCTGGCACCTCAGCGAGTACGTGCCCGCAGACAAGCTGGACCTCTATGCCGGAGTGATGCTCGGCTACGCGATCGTGGGATACCGGAACGAGAGCACCCGCACGGTGAACGGAGAGACGACCGCGTACAGCACCAACAGCCGTCCGCGTCGGGGCTATGCCGATTGGAGCACCTTCGTGGGCGCCCGCTGGTTCTTCACCCGCAACGTCGGGGTCTATGCGGAGGCGGGCTACGGCGTAAGCTACATCAACCTGGGGGCGGCCTTCCGTTTCTGAGGTGAACGAAGAGTCCGTTCCCCCCGGGAACGGACCAGGGCGGCGCCCCGGCGTTCTTCGGAACGGCCGGGGCGTTCGCCTACTTTCGGACGGACTTGCCATGGCGACCCCTGCACCCTCTGACGACCCCCGCACCGTGTACACCCTGGCCCAGCTGGCCCGGGCCGTACAGCGGCAGATCGGGTCGGCCACCCACGGACGCAGCTTCTGGGTGCGTGCCGAGGTGGTGGACCTGAAGGTGAACCGCCACGCGTACCTGGAGCTCGCCGAGCACCGGAGCGGAACGCGCGTGGCCGTGATGCGCGCGGTGATCTGGCAGGACGCCCTGGCACGGGTCCGCGACAGCCTGGGCGCCGAGGCCGACGCCATCCTGAAGGAAGGCGTGGAGATCCTGTGCATGGCCCGCGTCAGCTACCACCTGGTCTTCGGCCTCAGCCTGGTGATCGAGGCGGTGGATCCCGCCTTCAACCTCGGCGCGCTGGAACGCCGCAAGCAGGCCACACTGGCCACCCTGCGCCAGGAGGGCCTGATGGATCTGAACCGCCTGCTGCCCGTGCCGCGGGTGATGCAGCGCATCGCCGTGCTGACCTCCAGGGGTTCGGCCGCGCACGCCGACCTGGAGAGCCACCTGGCCGGGAACGAGCACGGGTTCCACTTTCACGTGCAGGTGTTCCACAGCGCCGTGCAGGGCGACAACGCCGCCTACGAGCTGGGGCGCTCCCTGGCGAAGGTCGATCCAGCCCGCTTCGATGCCGTGGTGCTGGTGCGGGGCGGCGGCAGCAAGCTCGATCTGGAGGCGTACAACGACCTGGCCCTGGCGCGCATGGTGGCGCGCATGCCCCTGCCGGTGCTCACCGGCATCGGGCACGATGTGGACGTCACCGTGGTGGACCACATCGCCCACCGCGCCTTCAAGACGCCCACCGACGTGGCCGACCATCTGGTGGACCATGCACACGCCTTCGCGCAGGACCTCCTGGGGCGGATGATCCTCCTGCGCCACCAGGTGCTCACGGCCTTCGCGCAGCGGCGCAGCGTGCTGCAGGGCCGGGCCGGAAGCCTGGCCCACGCCGCCGGTGCCCGGGTGCTCCGCGAGCGCGCTCTGGTGGACGCGGCGGCACAGGATCTCCGCACCGCCCCGCTGCGCCGCCTGCGCCAGGTGGAGCGCGTGCGCCTGGACGACGCCCGCGAGACCCTCGCGCGCAGCGCACGAAGCGGGCTGCAGCTGCTGACCACGCACCTGCGCGGCATGGAGGACGCCATCGGCCTGCTGCGCCCCGACAAGCTGCTGGAACGGGGCTTCAGCATTGCCCGCCTTGATGGCGCCGCGGTGCACGACGCCTCCGCCCTCCGCCCCGGCGACGAACTGGTGACGACCTTTGCACGCGGAAGTGCACGGAGCACCATCACCGCCGTGGAACACGATGGCTGAAGAACGCCTCACCTACGACACGGCCTACGCCGAACTGGAGCGCATCATGCAGGACCTGCAGGAGGACCGCATCGGCGTGGACGAGCTGACGGCCAAGGTGAAGCGGGCCGTGGAATTGGTGGCCTTCTGCAACACCATGCTGCGGGCCACCGAGGAGGAGGTGGAGCGGATCGTGAAGAAGCTCGGCGAAGGCTGAGGCCGCCCACAGCACCCTGTTGATCTTCCCTTGGGCCGTGCCCGCGGTCCGGTCCACGGCGCGCTGGACCTTCGCCGCACTTCCATGACCGACCGTTCCGCCGTCCTGCTGCTCGACCGCCTGAAGTCCCTGGCCGCCCGCAAGGCCCGTTTTGCCTACGATGTGCGGGGCCACAGCTTCGTCACCACCGGTGTGGTGGCGCCCTATGCCCCCGAAAGCGGCCGCGAGGAGGGTGCCGACCTGGTGGCCGTTTTGCGCCACGCCCTGGAGCACGACGGCGTGGTGAGCGGCGTGCGCGGGCCCGATGGCCGCATGCGGTTCACCAGCTGCCGTCTCTTCACCGACGTGCACAACGCCGTGGTCTTCGCCCGTGGACAACGCCAGGCCGCGGTGTACAACTGGAACCGCGAGGAGGAGGTGGTCGTGGGGGAGGGGCTTGCCCACCCGCGCTGACCCGCCCTGCGGCCGAAGCCTTTCGCACCGCCGTCGCCCCGATCCGCATGATGTCAGGGGCCCTCCGTCCGCACCGACCTATGTTGTCCGTCCATCGCATTGCCATGCGCCTGAACGTCCCCGCCCTCGTGCTCCTCCTGGCCGCCTGCCAGGGCGCGCCACCCGCCGCCAACACCACCGCCCCGCCCGACCGTGGCCCGCTGGGGCGCGACAACATGGCCTACCGTTGGGCCACGGCGGCCCTCGAGGGCACAGCCAACGACACCGAGCGCAATTCCCCGCGCCCCACGGTCACCAGCCGGCTGCTGGCCCTGGCCTTCACCGCGCAGTTCGACGCCTGGAGCCGTTACGACAGCGTGGCCGACCCCGTATACCTTGGCGTGCCACGCCGCCCGCAGGCCGAGCGCACCCTGGCCAACAAGGAGAAGGCCATCAGCTATGCCATGTGCCGCGCACTATGCCTGGCCTATCCGGCGGACAGCGCCCTCTTCCTGGGCCGCCTCAAGGCGTTCGGCTACGACCCGCAGGACCACCGTCTGGACCCGACCACGCCCCAGGGCATCGGCAACCTGGCGGCCCGCACCGTTTTCGAGCTGCGCAAAGACGACGGCAGCAACATGTACGGCACCGACCCCGGCGCTCCGGTGCCCTACGGCGACTACACGCACTACGTACCGGTGAACCCCGTGGAAAAGATGAACGACATCGACCACTGGCAGCCCAAGTACTTCACGCGCGACGACGGCACGAAGTGGGCCCCCGGGGCCCTGACCCCGCACTGGGGCCGGGTGCGGCCCCTGATGCTCGACAGCGCGAACCAGTTCCGTTCGCCGCCCCCGCCGCACATGGGCGACCCCCGGCTGGAGGAGGAGGTCCGCCAGGTGGTGGCCGTACAGGGCTCGCTCACCCTGGCCGAGAAGGCGCTGGTGGAGTTCATGCGCGATGGCCCGCGCAGCGTGCAGCAGGCCGGCCACTGGCTCATCTTCTCCCGGGATGTCAGCGTGCGCGACCGGCACGACCTGGACCGCGATGTGCAGATGTACTTCGTGGTCACCGCCACGGCGATGGACGCCTTCATCGCCTGCTGGGAGACCAAGTTCCATTACGACAGCAGCCGGCCGTTCCAGCAGGTGCACCACCTGATGGGCGACGAGGACATGATTGGCTGGCCCGGTCCGCACCAGGGGCAGGTGAAGATGAAGGGTCGGGACTGGCGGCCCTATTCACCGGCCAGCTTCCTGTGCCCGGCCTTCCCGTCCTACATCAGCGGCCACAGCACCGTGAGCGGCGGTTGCTCGAAGGCGCTGGAGCTTTTCACCGGCAGCGACCGCTACGGCATGGAGGTACGGCTGCTGCCGGGCTGGCTCACCGAGCCAGGCATCACCACCGACAGTGTCACCCTGAGCTTCCCCACCTTCTCCTCCACGGCCGAGCAGGCCGGATGGAGCCGGGTGCTCGGCGGCTATCACATCCAGTCGGACAACGTGGAGGGCCTGGCCATGGGCCGCAAGGTGGCCGCCGTGACCTACGCCAACTGCAAGGCCCACATCGATGGGCGCACGGACCCCGAGGGCTGAGCGGCGGCGGTCACAGCCAGGCCAGGTACTTGTCCTCCAGCGCCCGCATGGCGGCCTTCTGGGCCTTGCTGCGGTCGTCGTGGCCCAGCAGGTGCAGCAGGCCGTGCAGCATCACGCGGTGCAGTTCGTGGCGGGCGCTGACCCCGAAGGCCGTGGCGTTCTCCCGGATGCGGTCATAGCTGAGGAGCACATCGCCGCTGGCCCCGTTGCTGCTCTCCACCGGGAAGGTGATGACATCGGTGTAATCGTCGTGCTGCAGGAAGGTGCGGTTGTAGTGGAGCAGGGTCGCATCGTCCATGGCCACGAAGCACACGCGGTCGATCCGGCTGCCATGATCGGCGGCCACGCGCTGCAGCCAGTGGCGCAGTCGGGCACGGTCGCGGAAAGGGTTGGGAACGTCCTGTACGAGGAAGGTGACCGGGGTGGCCATCACTCCTTCACGGCCGTGGTGTTGAAGGCCATGGCCACCGTGGCGCCGTTGTCGGCGAAGGCGATGTCGTCGGCCAGTGCCCGCATCAGGAACACGCCGCGGCCGTGCGGTTTCTCGATGTTCTCCGGGTCGGTGGGGTCGGGCAGGTGGTCGTGGTCGAATCCCGCGCCCTGGTCCTTCACCACGAACACCACCCGGTCGCCATCGGTGTGGTAGCCCACGGTGACCTGCTTGGCGGGGTCCTGCCGGTTGCCGTGGTGGATGGCGTTGTTCACCGCCTCGGTGAGCGCGATGAGGATGTTGCCGTAATGCGACTCG
Organism: Bacteroidota bacterium; assembly: GCA_014584605.1. GTDB lineage: Bacteria > Bacteroidota > Bacteroidia > Flavobacteriales_F > PHOS-HE28 > PHOS-HE28. The sequence goes on from JACTMO010000053.1 coordinate 100,538, forward strand.
TGCACTTGGAGCCGGCCGCACACATCATCGATCATCTTCTCCACCAGCGCGATGTTCTCCGCCCGGCTGGGGAAGTCGATCTGCTCGGTGAACTGCACGTCCTCGGTCAGGGCCGTCATCAGCGTGGTTCAGGTGTGTCAAAAGTACCGAAATAGTCGTTCACGCGGTCGCGGTAGTACGGCTTGAGGCCGGCGGGCACGGTGCGCAGCAGTTCGGCTTCGCGGGCCTTGCGCTGCTGGTACTCGAAGAAGCGGGCGGGGTCCTCGGCGGGCCGGTCGCGGCCTTCGTTGCTGGTGCGTTTCTGGTCCAGTTCCCGTTCGCGCTCGGCCTTCTCGGCCTCCAGCAGGCGGGTCATGATGTCCTGTTGGCGGCGCAGGGTCTCGGGGGTGATGTTCTTGTTGACGATGTCCTTCTCTTGGCGCTCCATCTGCTCGGCGAGCTTGTTGAGGCCGTTGCCGGCACCGCTGCCGTCCTTGTTGAGCTCCTGGGCCATGCGCTGCATTTCCTTGCGGATGGCGGCCTGTTGGGCGGCGAGCTGGGCCAGCTGCTGGCTCATGCCCGGGGTGTGGCCGCCGGGGTTCTGCTGCCCGGGCTTCTCCCCCTTTTTACGGCCCTCCTCCAGGGCCTTGCGCATGGCGTCCAGCTGCTTCTGCAGGGCCTCCTGCTGGGCCTTCATCCTGGCCATGCTGGGTTTCTTGCCCTGGCCGCTGCCCGTGCCGCCCGGTTTGTTGCACTGGCCATTGCCGGGCATCTGGCTCTGCATCTGCTGCTGCATCTGTTGCAGCGCTTCGTCCAGCAGCAGGGCCAGGTTGTTCAGCGCGGTCATGGCGCGTTGCTGGTCATCGGCGGCCATGGCCTTGTGGCGTTCGTTGGCACGGGCCTCGCCCACATGCTCCAGGGCCTGGTCCATGTGGCCGTTCACGGCGTTCATCTCGCGGTTCACGGTGCCCTGGACCTGTGGCACGCGCTTGCTGAGGGCGAAGAGGCTGTCCTCGATCACCCGGGCGGTGCTGCGCAGTTCGCGCTGTTCGCGGCCCAGTTCCATGAAACGCGGGTCGCGCACACCGGTCGCCTTCAGGCCATCCATCACGCGTTCCTGGTCGAAGCTCAGCTGCACGATGTTCTCCAGCAGCTGGCGCATCGCGTCCATGTCCTCCTCCTGTTGCTGCTGCTGGCCGCTCTGCATGCCGCTGGTCATCTGGAAGGCCATCTGTTTCATCTGGTCGGCGGCGTTCTGCTGGCTTTGGCCGGCCTTCTGGTTCTGCTTTTTCTGCAGCTGGTCGCTGCTCTGCTGCTGTTGCTGCCGGATCTGTTCCTCGGTGGGTGCGGTGTCCGGCAGGTCCAGGGGCTTCTCCAGTTCCTGGTTCTTCTTCTCCAGTTCGTCCACCTGTTCGCGGATGTCCTCAAAGGCCTTGTTCAACGAATCCTGGCGCTGCTGCAGTTCGTCCTGGGGCCGGTCGCCGGCCTTGGTGTCCTCGGCCAGTTCCTCCTGTTCCCTGGCGAGCTTCTCCAGCTGCTGGGCGATGTCCTCCGTACGCTGCTCCACCTCCATTTGCTTGAAGAGCTCCAGGCTGCGGTCCAGTTCCTTTTCGATGTCCTCCTGGCTCAGTTTCATTTCCTCCACCTTGTCCAGCAGCTTCTCCTTGTCCAGCTTGTCGAGCATCTCCTGCATCTGGCGGTAGAGCTCCTTCATCTCCTCGCTCAGCACGTCCTCGAAGAGCTCCTGCAGGCGCTGCTGCTTCTCCAGCACACGCTCGTCCACCTGGCGGAACTCCTGCTGCTGCTGCTGCTGTTGCCGCAGCTGCTCGGTGGATCGTTCGATGCTGCGCTCCAGTTGTTTCTGCCTGTCGAGCAGCTTTTGCATGCGCTGCTGGTCCTGCCAGTCGGGCTGCTTCTTGTCCAGCAGGTCGCGCCGCATACGGTCCAGTTCACGCTGCAGGTCCCGGGCCTCCTTGATGCCCTGCTGGAGGTCCTGGGCGATGGCCTCGCTCTGCTGGGCCCGCTGTTGGGACAGGGCCTCCAAGGTGGGCGCCTCGAAGACCAGGGTGGCACTGCGGGTGCGTTTGGCGCCATGCACACCGTCGTTGTCCCACACCTCGAACCAGTATTCGACCTTGTCCCCGGGCTGTATGGGCAGGTCGATCAGGTCCCAGGCGTGCAGGAACTCCTGCCGCACCTGGCGCCGATCCACGGACAGCTCCTGCACGCCCTCGCGCTGGTCCGGTGCCACGCTGTCACCACCGGCGATGAAGCGGTAGGCGAACTGCAGTCGGGTGAAGCCGTGGTCGTCGCCGATGCTACCCCGGAAGTAGCGGCGTTTGAGGGCGGCGCTGTCCACGCGTTCCTCGACGACGATGGTGGGGTACAGGTCGGGCACCACGTCGATGCGGTGGTCCGGCGTTTCGGATGGGCTGCGGTCGCCGTGGTGGGGCACCATGCGGTAGGTGAGCGGTTCGAGCACGCGTCGGCTGGCGCTGAAGCGGTCGTCGCCGGCGGGTGCCAGGCGGTAGGTGCTGTCGGCGAAGGCCAGGTCGAGCCGCTGGGTGCTGCGGGTGCCGATGCTCCAGGTGAGGCGGCTGCCGGCTGGCACGGTGGCATCGCCAGCGGTGCGCAGCTGCTCGGCGGGCAGGCCCAGGTAGGCGGGCGGTTCCACGGTGATCATCACGTCGAGCACAGCGGGGTCGGGCACCACGGTGAGCAGGAGGTCGCGGCTGTCCACCCCTTGGGCGGTAAGGCGGAAGGGGGTGTCCCGACCCACGTTGCGGAAGCGGTGGCGGAAACGGTCCACGCCTTCCTTCACCAGGGGGATGGCCCGGCCGTCCACCAGCACGTCCACCTGCTGGGGTAGCACGCTGCCCTCCACGGCCACCTCCAGCTCGAAGTCCTGTTGCTCGGGCACCTCCAGGCTGCTGTTGCGCACCACGAAGCGGAACGGTGCCTCGGGCGTGAAGGTGCTGCCGTGCCGGATGAGGCGTTGGGTGGGCCCGGTGATGAAGGAGGGGGCGGCCAGCAGCAGGAGCAACAGCAGCATCAGCGGCGGCAGGGCGAAGCGCAGGTGCCGGGCATTGCGCCGCAGATCGATGGCGTTGGCGAAGGGAATGGGCCCAAGCTCGCGGCTGCGCTGGGCGATGCTCGCCTCGATGAGGTCGCGGTGGCGGTCATCGTGCGCGGCCTGGTCCTTGAGCTGCAGGGTGTTGAGCAGCTTGTCGCGCACCTCGCCGAAATGCGCACCGATGATGCGGGCGGCCTCGGCATGGCTGATCACCGGGCCCAGGCGGAAGAGCTTCACCAGCGGCCATGCGATGAAGCGGGCCAGCACCGCCGTGGCGGCCAGCAAGTACCCGTAGAAGAGGGCCGTGCGCACGCCGGTGCCGAAGCGGCCCACGTATTCAAGCCCGGTGGCCAGCAGGTAGGCCAGCACCAGCAACCCCACGCTGTACAGGGCCCCGCGCAACAGCTGGTCCTTGTAATACTTGCGGATGAACGCGTCGAGCTTGGCGATCAGCAGGTCGTGGTCGGAGGCCATCGGCGTTGGCGTGGGGCGCCAAGGGGTAAAGGTACGGGGGTGCGCAGGGGGGCGGGCCCGCCTTCGGTACACCGCAGGGTGTTAAAAGGATCGAAGGGCGGGCGACGGGTTCACCGCAGCACCAGGCGCTGCACCGCGCGCACCCCGGCCCGGTCCGTCAGCTCCAGCAGGTAGCTGCCCATCGGCACGCCGCGCAGGTCCACCTCCGTGGGATGCCCCGCCGGGAGCGACACCGTCCGTTCGGTCACGGCACGGCCGTGCAGGTCCAGCAGCCGCAGGCTGCACGGCCCTCCGGCCAGCCCCTGTGCGATCAGGGTGAAACGCCCGTCGCTCGGCACGGGGAACACGCGCAGCAGGCTGCCGGTGGTCCGGTCCGCAACCTCCGTGGTGATCAGCTCCAGGGAGGCTTCCACCGTGCACCCGTCGTCGGTGGTCACCGTTACGGTGTAGAGACCATCACCCTGGCTGAACACGAAGGCGCCGTCGGCGTTGGGCAGCGCTGTTCCGTTGTAGGTCCAGGCGTAGGTGCTGAAGCCGTTGTCCGTGAAGAGCACACCGGCGTCGTAGGTGATGGCGATCACCGGGCAGACCACGAGGGTGTCGCTGCTGCCTCCGCAGCCGAACCCGTTGATACCGGTGGCCCAGTAGCTGCCCGCGCCGGTGGTCTGGATGCAGAGGCCCGTGCCCGGCAGCGTGTCGCCGTTCAGGAACCACAACACGTTCACCAGCGTGGTGTCGCCGAGGCAGAGGGTTTGCGTGAGCTCCGTGTAGCTGAGCGTCATGTCCGGTGCGGCGTGCACCACCACCACGTCGGTATCGTGGAAGACCTGCTGCACGCTTTCGCTCACCACCAGGCTGCCCACCGTGCCGTTGGCGATGCTGAAGGGATAGGTGCCTGCGCCGTTCAGCGGGATGTTCCAGGTGCCCAGGGCATCGTCCTGGCTCACGGGGTCCTCGTCGAAGAAGGCGATCGAGTAGGGTCCGTCGTTCAGCGGGAGGCCCAGGGCGCTCCAGGTGGCGTTGTCCGTATCGTCCTGGGTGCTGCCGGTCACCTGCTGTCCGTTCCCGTCGGTGAGCACGAAGTACAGGTCGGGGCTTCCGGAGCAGCCCACCAAGGGCAGATCGGGTTCCTCCACATCGCCGCACCAGTTGCCGTTCACGCTCACCAGCGTCACCTCGTCCAGCACAAAGCCTCCAAGGGTGGTGGTGAGGGTGGTGGTGTAGCTGCCCGGCTGGTCGTAGGTGACCGGTGGCGGGCTGGCGCCGGTGGCGGTCTGTCCCCCGCCGAAGTCCCAGGCGTACGTGGTGGGGTCGGGGCTGCCGTCGATCAGGGCGGTGTAGGTCACCGTTACCGGTGCGCAGCCCGTGCTCGGGGTGAAGCTGAAGCCCGTGTTGGTGCCGGTGCCGGGCAGCACGTTCAGCAGCACGGCAAAGCTCTCGGGCACGCTGAGCTGGATGCCGTTGAGCGAGACCTGGGCCAGGATGTCGATGGTGATGCTGTACGTGCCGGCGCCCAGGGCGGTGCCGCAGATCCGCGCGCAGCCGTACTGGGCCTGTTGCGGGTAGTACACGCCGAGCGGGTCGCTGGTCTCGATGGACAGGCCGAAGGGGATGCCGGTGATGGCGGTGATGGTCATTTGTTCGAAGTCCACCGTGAAGCCAGTGCCCGGGTCGGTGAAGGAGGGCGGCAGCCAGAAGGTGAGGTCGGCCTGGTAGGGCACCCCGGCCGTGGCGTCGGGCGGCTGCATCGGGCACAGGGTGGGGTAGGCGGGGCTCACCGTGCAGCTGCTGTCGGGCGTGCAGCCCGGGCATTGCCCGCGGGCGATGGTGGCACTGAGCAGCAGGAGGGCGAAGGGGATGAGGCGCAGCATGGGGTGGGGCGTGGAGGGCCAAGATATCCGGAACCGCCCTTGTCCCGGCGCATCGCCTTCAGGGCCTGCTGCTCCCCGCGTCAGGACGGTATGGCGTCGTGCCCGGGTGGAAGGTGCGCCAGCTGTGCCAGAACTCCTGGTACGCCGGGAGGGTTTCCCCTCGGGTGCGGACCACCGGCGCCGCAAGGGTATCGCGTTCATTCCCATGTTGCGAGGCGGCCGACGCGTCGTGCCGGAGCAGCACGGCCGAGAAGTTCAGCCCATCGTCCGCCAGTTGAAGCAGGATGCTGTCGGTCCCCAGGACGTCCCGGATCGTGCGCTCCCGCTGAAGCTGGTTCCAGTCGTAGGCCCGCGCCTCGCCGTTGTGGAGCACGCCCACCACCCAGCTCTTGGGCTGCCAGCTGGCCGTGTCGCGGCCTTCGAGCGAAGAGGCCGCGGTGCCCTCGTCATAGGCCTTCAGCCCATCGTACGCGTTGAGGAAGGAGGGGTCGGGCTGCATCACCAGGCCCTGCGGGTACCGGCGGCGGAACGCGTCTCGCGTGCCTTGTGCGGACGGCACCTCCAGCAGGGTCGAACCCTTGAGGGGGCCGGCGATGCACGCACCCGTGGCCTGTCGCCACCAGCTGCCCGTACGGCTGTCCTCGAACATGGCGTTGAAGTGGTCCATGCCCACCAGGCGGAAGGTCTCCGGCATTCCGTTCACCACCGGGCTGAAGGCCCGGCCCGTGCGACACACGGTGCAATAGGTGACCAGCACGGCCTCGCCGCCGATGGTGTCGAGCACCTGGTGGTGGTAGCCGATGAGCTCGATGGGGTAAGCGCGGGCCTCGCCGTGTCGTTCCACGGCCAGCACGAGGTCGTCCGCCGGGCCGGGGTCCTGCGCCACCGGGGCCATCAGCTTGTTCGCCACGGGCAGGAACATCTTGTCGGCCATGAACCTGAAGTTGAAGAGATAGGCCACGATGCCGGCCAGGGCCAGCGGGAGCAGCACGGCCAGGCGGCGCCCCCACCCCCCGTGGCGCAGGTGGTGCAGCGCGGGCCCGACCACCAGGGCCACCCCGAGCAGGCGCAACCACCACACGTTGCGGTGAAGCCAGTAGGCCATGTCCACCTGCCGCAGGTCGGTGGCCATATCCTCCTGGCTGCCGGGGAAGGGCATGATGAAATACACCCGTAGTACTTCGGGTACGAGGAGCAGGAGCAGGCCGGCGAGGAAGGCGAGGGTGCGCATGGCCCCAAGCTGGTCCGTCCGGTCGTGTCCGCCAGCGGTGCTGTGCCAGGCGTGCCTGCGGCCGTGCGAAGGCCCGCGCTGGATGGACGGGCCCCGGCGGGTATCTTCGCCGGCCATGGCGTGGCGCAAGTGGGCGGTGAACCTGATGTTGCTGGCGGGCTCCACCACCCTGGCGCTGCTGGTGGCCGAATGGGCCTTCCGGCGCATGCTCTTCAGCAATGGGCCCGCCTTCGCCGCCCTGCGCGACGCGAACCTCTACGCCGACTCCTTCAACGAGGCCGACCACTGGAAGCTCTACACCCTCTTCGGTGGCGAGTACCGTCCTCCGGAGGACCCGCACCCGCTGCTGGGCTGGCGCGGCGCGTTCAAGGCCAAGAGCTTGCTGCACGACGATGCGCGGAGCGTGGGCAACAAGCGGCCCGTGCTGCTCTATGGCGACAGTTACGCCCAGTGCATGTCGGAGGTCTCCTGCTTCCAGGACCTGCTCAACAACGACACCCTCTTCAACCGAGGGCACCACCTGCTCAACTACGGGGTGGGCGGCTACGGGGTGGACCAGATCACCCTGTTGTTCGAGCAGACCTTCCTGCGCTACGAGCGGCCCTTCGTGGTGTTCAGCCTGATGGTGAGCGACATGGACCGTTCGCCGCTGGACTGGCGCACCGGGCAGAAGCCCTGGTTCGCGCTGGACGGCGACGGGCTGCGGCTGCAGGGCGTGCCCATCGATCCCGATCCGGCGCATTACCTGGCCACGCATCCGGTCACCATCAGCTCCTACCTGTGGCGGCGCTTCCTGTACAGCCCGGCCAACGTGCTGCCCGCTTGGGCCAACGACCGGTTCAAGGGATGGTCGGCCCACACCCGCCACAAACAGGAGCTCAACACGCGCATCCTGGACCGGGCCATCGCACGCTTGAAGGCCAGCCGGGTGGACTTCGTGGTGCTGGTGTTCCACTACCTGACGCCCGACCAGCCCGAGTGGATGGTGGGGCGCGAGGACAACTGGCGCGACCGCCTGCTGCGCGAACGGCTGGCCTTCCACCAGGTGCCCTACATCTGGAGCAAGGACCTGATCCTGGCCGATCCGGCGTGGACGGGCGCCAACCTGGAGAAGTACATGCTGCTGGACAACGGCCACCCCACCACCTACTTCAACGGGCTGATCGCGGCGGAGATCCGCAAGGCCGTGCTGGCCCGCGCCGCGAACCACGACCCGCGCAGGCCGCTGTTCGCGCCCCCCACCTACGCCGAAATGGCCGAGCGCACCGCCCGGGCCATCCGGCAGGACAGCGTGTGGCTTGCCTCCGTGCGGGCCAACGCCGAGCGCAACGGTCAGTCCCTGGAGGACCGCATCACCGAGGAGGCCTGGTTCGTGGTGCGCGAACAGATGGACGTCACCGGCGAGGCCGTGCGCGCCTATACCCGGCCCTGACCTTCGCCCGTTACCTTCGCCCGCCCGTTCCCCCCGCCGCCCGTGGGACCTGGGGCGACCCCGCACCGGGCGCCCTCCCCCAGGTCCGGTGGTGCGCACATGCCCCATGACCTCCTGAACCCATGTCCGTCCGCGTCCGTTTCGCCCCCAGCCCCACCGGCCCCCTGCACATGGGCGGTGTGCGCACGGCCCTTTACAACTACCTGCTGGCCCGCAAACACGGCGGGCAGTTCCTGCTGCGTATCGAGGACACCGACCAGCAGCGCTTCGTGCCGGGCGCCGAGGAGTACATCCGCGAGGCCCTGGACTGGTGCGGACTGACGCCCGATGAGAGCCCCTGGACCGGAGGGCCGGACGGACCCTACCGCCAGAGCGAACGCAAGGCCATGTACCGGCAATATGCCGAGGACCTCATCGCCGCGGACAAGGCCTACTACGCCTTCGACACCCCGGAGGAACTGGAGGCCATGCGGGCGCGTCTGCAGGCCGCCGGGGTGGCCGCGCCGGCCTACAACGCGGTCACGCGCGAACACATGCGGAACTCGCTCACCCTGAGCGCCGATGAGGTGAAGGCGCGGCTGGCCGACGGCGAGCCGTACGTGGTGCGCCTCAAGGTGCCGCGCCATCAGGAGGTGCGTTTCGAGGACCTGGTGCGCGGGTGGGTGGTGGTGCACAGCGCCCACATCGACGACAAGGTGCTGTTCAAGAGCGACGGCATGCCCACCTACCACCTGGCCAACATCGTGGACGACCACCTCATGCGCATAACCCATGTGGTCCGCGGCGAGGAATGGCTGCCCAGCGCCCCGCTGCACGTGCTGCTCTACGAGGCCTTCGGCTGGGAGCGCCCGGCCTTCGCCCACCTGCCGCTGATCCTGAAGCCCGACGGCAACGGCAAGCTCAGCAAGCGCGACGGCGACCGCCTGGGTTTCCCGGTGTTCCCGCTCGACTGGACGGACCCCGTCACCGGCGAACGCAGCAGCGGCTACCGCGAACGCGGCTACCGGCCCGAGGCCTTTGTGAACATGCTGGCGCTCTTGGGCTGGAACCCGGGGGGCGACCGCGAGCTCATGAGCCTGGAGGAGATGACCGGGCTCTTCGACCTGGAGCGCGTGCACAAGGGCGGTGCCCGCTTCGATCCGGAGAAGACCAGGTGGTTCAACCAGCAATACCTGCGCCGGGAGCCCGATGCGGTGCTCGGCGAACAGCTCCGTGCACGGCTGAAAACCGCGAAGGGCATCGACAGCACCCCCGAGCGTGCCGCACGTGCCGCTGCCCTGCTGAAGGATCGCGCCACCTTCGTGGACGACATGCTCGAGGGCCTGTACCTGTTCACCACCGGCTCGCCCCTGCCGGGCAACGCCGAGGCCGAGGCTGAGCTGCGCAAACGCTGGCGGCCCGAAGCCGCCCCCGCCCTGGAGGCCTACACCGCCAGGCTGGAGGGCATGGACCGCCCCGCTGCGGCCGAGCTGGAGACCGCCTTCAACGAGGTGCTCGCCGCCCACGGCCTGAAAGTGGGCCAGGTGATGCCGCTCTACCGCCTGTTCGTGGCGGGCCGCATGCAGGGCCCGGGCATGTTCGACGTCAGCGCCCTGCTGGGCACGCAAGAGGTGGCCGCAAGGCTGCGGGCTGGAATGGAACACTGCCGCGCATGGGCCTGATCGAGGTGAACGGCATCCGGGTCTTCGCCTACCACGGCTGCCTGGAGGAGGAGGCCCGCATCGGCACGCGCTACCGGGTGGATGTGCAGGTGCAGGGCGATCTGTCCCGCGCCGAACAGAGCGACGCATTGGACGACACCATCGACTACGGCAGGGTCACCGCCCTGGTGAAGGAGGCCATGGCCGTGCGCAGCCGCCTGATCGAGCATGTGTGCCGCCGGGTGCTCGAGGCCTTGCGGCAGGAATGGCCCGGCCCCTTCCGGTGGCGGGTGCGTGTGGAGAAGGAGGCCCCGCCGGTGAACGGCGACGTGGACCGGGTGGCCTACACCCTGGAGGGGTAGCCCTCCTCGCGCGCATCGCCTATCTTCGCGGCCGCCCGTTCGCGGGCAGCACAGGGTCACGTGGCCGAGTGGCTAGGCAGAGGTCTGCAAAACCTCGTACAGCGGTTCGACTCCGCTCGTGACCTCCCCAGGATCCCCCGCGCTCGGGGGATCCCGCTTTTCGGCCCATGGCTACCTTGGGCCGTGCAACGATCCGGCCCGTCCCGCGTTAGGTGAACGCCCGTTCCCACCCCATGAGCCCGTCCCCCCTTCTACCGCACCGGACAAAGGTCCTGGCCCTGCTGCTTGCGGCGCTGCCGTGCATGCCCGCCGCAGCCCAGCTGGCCATCGGTGAATGGCGCGACCATTTCCCCTATCGACAGACCATGGCCGTGGCCGAGGGTGCGGGCCAGGCCTGGTGCGCCACGCGCAACGCCGTGTTCTCCTACCACCGCATCAGCGGCGAGATGGAGCGCTTCACCAAGGTGAACGCCTTGAGCGATGTGGACGTGAGCATGCTGGGGTACAACAACGCCGTGGGCGGCCTGCTGGTGGGTTACCGCAACGGCAACCTCGACCTGCTGCGAGGGAGCACGGCCAGCAACCTGAGCGACATCAAGCGCAGCAGCATCATCGGCGACAAAGGCATCTACGACATCCACTTCGAAGGCCCCCTGGCCTATCTGGCCTGCGGCTTCGGCATCGTGGTGGTGGATCTGTCGACCCTGGAGGTCCGCGAGACCTGGTTCATCGCCCCGGGAGGCACCCAGGTGAAGGTGAACGATGTGGCCTTCATGGGCGACTCCATATACGCGGCCACCAACGGAGGGCTCTTCGCCGCCTATCGGTACGCGCCGAACCTGGCCGCCTTCACTTCCTGGCAGCAACGCAGCGAGCTGCCCGTGCCCAACGGGCCTTTTAATGCGGTGAACGAGGTGGGCGGCAGGTTGGTGGTGAACTACCACGACGCCGGAGCGACCGACCGGGACACCGTGTTTTACCGCGAGGCCGGTGCTTGGCAGCGGCTCACGCATGCCTTCGGGCGACAGAACCTCGACATGTCCGTCACCGATGACGGCTCGGCCCTGCTCCTGTGCCAGTCCGATGCGGTGACGCGCTACGATGCTGCGTTGGCCTTCGTCGGCGTGTATTCGGGCTATGCGGGCGATCTGCCGATGACACCCGCCATGGCCATCCCCGCGCAGGACGGGATGGGCATCTGGGTGGCGGACCGAAACCAGGGGCTGGTGTTCCAGACCAACGGCATCTCGGGGGTCCCGGTGTACCCGCCCGGTCCCAGCACGGCCTCCGCCCAGCGCATGTCCGCCGCCAAGGGAGGGCTCTACGTGATCACCGGTGGCGTGCAGAGCAACTGGACCAACCAGTTCCGCAAGGAAGGGGTGCACCGGTTCCTTGCGGGGCAATGGTCCACCACGGACAAGACCAACGACCCCCTCATGCTATCGGGCGCCAATACCTTCGGAGGGGCGGTGAACGACTTCATGGCCGTGGCCACCGACCCGGAGGATGCGGACCATGCCTTCGTGGGCTCCTGGGAGGAGGGGGTGCTGGAGCTGCGGGGCGGCGCCGTGCAGACCATCCACAACGCGGGCAACAGCAGCCTGCAGGTGAACCCGGCGTTCGGCGCGGACAATGTCGTGCAGGTGGCCGGCATGGCCTTCGATGCGGAGGGCGATCTATGGGTGACCAACAGCAACTGCGGAGCACCCATCAGTGTGCGCACGGCGGGGGGCACCTGGCGGTCCTTCGCACCGGGTGCCGTGCTCAACAACAACAGCCTGCTCAGCGACATCCTGCCCGCGAGGAACAACCGGCTCAAATGGATGATCCGTCCGCGCAGCAACGGCATGCTGGTGTTCACCGACAACGGCACGCTCAGCGACCCGGGCGACGACCAGTACAAGGCGCTCACCACGGCCGAGGGGAGCGGGGGCCTGCCCTCCATGGACGTCTTCAGCATGGCCGAGGACCACGATGGGGAGATCTGGGTCGGCACCGGCAAAGGCGTGGCCGTGTTCTACATGCCCGATGCGGTCTTCGGCGGTGGCGATTTCGATTGCCAGCAGATCCTGATCGAACAGGGGGGCAACGTGCAGATCCTCCTGGAGACCGAGGCCGTGAGCGCCATCGCCGTGGACGGCGCGGACCGCAAATGGCTCGGCACCCAGGGCAGCGGGGTCTTCCTCGTCTCGGCCGATGGCACCGACCAGCTTTTGCATTTCACCGCCGAGGACAGCCCTCTGCCCAGCAACAACATCACCAGCCTGGCCATCGACGGGGAGACCGGAGAGGTCTTCATCGGAACGGACCAGGGCGTTGTGAGCTACCGGGGCACGGCCACCGAGGGCGGGCTCACCAACGCCTGTGCCAGGGTGTTCCCCAACCCGGTGCGCGAAACGTACAGCGGGCCCATCGCCATCTCCGGGCTGGTGCGCGACAGCGACGTGAAGGTGACCGATGTGGCCGGGAACCTGGTGTATCACACGGTATCGGACGGCGGCCAGGCGATCTGGCCGGGCACCGATATGGCCGGCAACCGGGTGAGCACGGGCGTGTACCTGGTGTTCGCCTCCGATGCGGAGGGCAACACCAAGTGCAACACCAAGGTGCTGGTGTTGCGCTGAGGGCGCCATGCTGCAGGCGGTAAAGGCCCTGGTGCTGCGCACCATAAAGCACACGGACAGCACCGTGGTGCTGAAGACCTACACCGAGACCTTCGGGGTGCGCAGTTACCTGGTGCGCATGCCCAAGGGTTCGCGGCGCGCGGGCCGCACGGCGCTGCTGCAGCCGCTCAACCGCCTGGAGCTGGTGGTGGACGAGCGCGCCGACCGCGAGCTGCACCAGTTGCGCGAGCTCCGGCTGCACCGGCCCTATCTGCGCATACCGGGCGATGTCCTGCGCACCGCCCAGTTGCTCTTCCTGCAGGAGCTGCTGGTGCGCACCCTGCGCGAGGAGGCCGGTGATCCCGGGCTCTGGTCCTTCCTGCAGCAGGCATTGGAGCTGCTGGACACGGCCGACGAGGTGCGCGACCTGCCGCTGCGTTTCCTGCTGGGCTACGCCGATGCCTTGGGCTTTGCCCCGGCTCCGCCGGAGGGCGCCGAGCCCTACTTCGACCTGGTGGAGGGGCGCTTCACCACCGAGCTGCCCTTGCACACGCAGGCCATCACCCCGCCGCTCACCGCCCTCTTCGCGGCATGGCTGCCCGGCCCGCTGTATGCACCGGCGCCTGGTACCATGCTTCCCGGACAACGTCGCGAACTGCTGGACGCGTTGCTCCGCTATGTGCGCCTTCATGTGCCCGGCGCCCCCGAACTGCACTCACCCGACGTGCTCCACCGGACCCTTGGCTGAGCTGCGGGTATCTTCGACCCCCGCCCGACCCATGGCCCCCCGCCCGCTCCAGCATCTGGTAGGCCTGCTGGCCCTGGCCGCTTGCGCGGAGGCCCCGACCCGGATGAACGAAATGCGCCCGCCCTCCCCCGACCGCGAACCGCATCCCATGATCATCCATGGGCACACGCGCCAGGACCCTTACTTCTGGATGCGCCTCACCGAAGCCCAACGCGAGTCGGCGCAGCCTGATGCGCACACGCGGAAGGTGGTGGCCCACCTGCAGGCCGAGAACGCTTATACCGAAGCCGTGCTCGGGCCGGTGAACACCTTGCGGGAGGACCTCTTCAAGGAGATGAAGGCCCGGATCAAGGAGACCGACCTGAGCGTGCCCTATCGCGAGAACGGCTACTGGTACAACCATCGTTACGAGGAGGGCCGGGAGTACGCCATCCACATGCGTGCACCGGTGGGCCCCGACCCCGACAGGCTGCCCGGGACCTTCACCGACATCTTCGATGAGAACCTCATGGCCCGGGGACACGAGTACTTCGATCTGGGCGACTATGAGCCGAGCCCGGACAACCGTCTGGCGGCGTACAGTATGGACACCGTGGGCCGGCGGCAGTATCTGATCCGCTTCCGCGACCTGACCACCGGCCAGGACCTGCCCGACGCCATCGCCGGGACCGACGGAGGAGGGGCCTGGGCCGACGACCGCACCTTCTTCTACACGCGAAAGGACCGCACGCTGCGCAGCTACAAGGTGTTCCGCCATGTACTGGGCACCGATCCCGGCACGGACGTCGAGGTGTTCCACGAAAAGGACCCGGCCTTCAGTTGCGAGGTGTATCGCAGCCGCAGCGACCGCTTCGTGATCATCACCACCGAGAGCACCCTTTCCACCGAGCACTGGCTGCTGCCGGTGGACCGTCCGATGGGTGCTTTCGCCCCCTTCCTTTCGCGGGAGCAGGAGCATGAGCACAGCATTTTCCACGTGCCCCCGCACGATGGCAGGCCCGGGCACTGGTACATCCTCAGCAACTGGCAGGCGCGCAACTTCCGCCTGATGCGCTGTGCCGAGGACGACCATGCGCACAAGGAGCGGTGGACCGAGGTGATCGCACACCGGGAGGATGTGTTGCTGGAGGACGTGGACCTGTTCCGCGACCATCTGGTGGTGAGTGAACGGCGCGAGGGCCTCACCCATCTGCGGGTGCGCAGGCTGAGCACCGGGGCTGAGCACGAGATCGCCTTCCACGATCCGGCCTACGTCAGTTACACCAGCACCAATCCCGAGTGGGACACGCACCTGTTGCGGTATGGGTACGCCAGCCTTACCACGCCCAACGGGCTGTATCAGCACGACATGCGCACCGGTACCGACACCTTGCTCAAGCAGCAGGAGGTCCTGGGCGACTTCCGGGCGGACCGCTACGTGAGCGAACGCATCCAGGCCACGGCCAAGGATGGCACCGCCGTGCCCATCAGTCTGGTGTATCGCAAAGGCACGGCCAGGGATGGCAGCGCACCGACCCTGCTCTATGGCTACGGCAGCTACGGCATCAGCGTGGAGCCCACGTTCAGCAGTGCGCGCCTCAGTTTGCTGGACCGCGGCTTCGTTTTCGCCATCGCCCATGTGCGCGGCGGCGAGGAGCTGGGCCGCTCCTGGTACGAGAACGGGCGGATGGAGCACAAGATGAACACCTTCACCGATCTCATCGCGTGCGCCGAGCACCTGGTGAAGGAGCGCTACGCCGACCCGACAAGGCTCTTCGCCATGGGCGGCAGTGCGGGCGGCCTGCTGATGGGCGTGGTGACGAACCTGCGCCCCGACCTCTGGAAAGGCATCGTGGCCGAGGTGCCCTTCGTGGACGTGGTGACCACCATGCTGGACGACAGCATCCCGCTCACCACCGGCGAGTTCGACGAGTGGGGCGACCCCAAGGAACCCGAGGCCTATCGACGCATGCTTGCCTACTCACCGTACGACAACGTGAAGGACGCCGTGTACCCGGCGATGCTGATCACCACGGGCTTCCACGACAGCCAGGTGCAGTATTGGGAACCGGCCAAGTGGGCGGCACGCCTGCGCGACCACCAGCGGGGTTCCGCACCGATCCTGTTGCATACCAACATGGACGCGGGCCACGGCGGAGCCAGCGGGCGCTTCGAACGGCTGCGTGAGGTGGCGCTGGACTACGCGTTCCTGTTGTGGCAGGCCGGACTGGCTGAAGAAGCGCCGTAGGGGCCTCCCTCAGATGGCGATGCGCTCGGCATGCACGATCTCCTCGGGCGTCATGGGGATCACCGACACGGGCTGCTGCGGGTCGCGCTGAAAGCGTTCATAGTCGTGAACGCTGGCGAAGAAGATCCGTTGCACACCACCGCTGTCCACCTCCCAGACCACGCCGAAGACCTCTTTGCCGGAGCGCAGTTTGAAGCGGCAATGCTTGTGGTACAGCGCGCGTATGTCCGGTTGTTCCATGGGGTGGGCGGGCACCCTAAAAGTAGCAGGTCCGAAGGGGTGCATGGCACATGTTTTTTTGAACAGGCGGTCAGGTCCTGTTGAAAAAACGCGACCCCTGTCCGGGCTATTGCTTGGCGTTCAGCCACCTGCAATTTTCAGCCCGGCTGCTTGGCCACCTTGATCTTCTTGCCCGGGGCCAGCTGTTTCGAGTTGAGCCCCTGATTGAGGCGCTTGAGGTCCTCCACGGTCACGCCGGGATAGCGTTGGGCGATGCCCCACAGGGTGTCGCCCGGCTGTACGGTATGGTAGATATAGTCCTCCACCGAAGGTCGGCGTTCTTCTTCGTTCCGCGGGGCTTGTTCGGCGGAGGCCGGACGCGCGACGGCCGCAGCCGCCACTTGTCCAACGCGCAACCGCTGGCCCGGCTGGATCCGGTCCCCGCGCAGGTGGTTCCACGCCTTCAACTGGGATACCGTAACACCGTGGCGTGCTGCGATGGTGCCCAACGATTCCCCTCTGCGCACGGTGTGCTGGCGCATCACGGGCTCGGCTGGTGCCGCCATGGTCGCGGCGGGCACGGCGACCGGGGCGGACATGGCGGCCAGGGCGCGGTAGCGCAGGCTGTCCTCGCGGTCGATGAAGGCGCCCACGATGTCGCGCGGCAGGTACAGCGTGGCCGGCTGGTCCGGGTCGGGTACATAGCCCTGCTTGAACACCGGGTTCAGTTCGCGCAGCATCGTTTCGTCCGATCCCGTGAAACGGGCCAGGTCGGCCAGCGTGAGCGGATAGCACACCTGCACGGTGTCCACCTCGTACGCGCAGAAGTTGGGCGCGATGGGATAGAGGTTGTGTTCCGCGGCGTGCTCGAAGATGTAGTTGACGGCGATGAAGGCGGGCACATAACCGCGGGTCTCCCGCGGCAAGTGGTCGTACACCTCCCAGTAATCCATGCGGCCACCGCTGCGGCGGATGGCCTTGTTCACGTTGCCGGGCCCGCAGTTATAGGCGGCCAGGGCCATCTCCCAGTTGCCGAAGATGCGGTGCAGGTCCTTCAGGTAGCGGCAGGCGGCCTCGGTGCTCCGGTACACATCGCTGCGCTCGTCCACATAGCTGTCCACGCGCAGGCCGTAGAGCTTGCCGGTGCCCACGATGAACTGCCAGAGGCCCACGGCGGCGGCGCGGCTGCGGGCCCCGGGTTGCAGGGCGCTTTCCACCACGGCCAGGTATTTCAGCTCGTGCGGCAGGCCGTGGCGCTCCAGGGCTTCCTCAAAGACCGGAAAGTAGAGCTGGGCCAGGCCCAGCATGCGGCTCGTTTGCTCACGTTTGCGGACGGCGTAGAGATCGATGTACGCCTGCACCACGCTGTTGTACGTCAGGGCGAAAGGCGTGCGCTGGTCGAGCACGGTCAGGCGGCGGCGCATCTCCTCGGGCGGGTAGGAGGGCACCGCGTCGGCGGCGAAGCCATGGACGTTGAGCACGCTGGTATCGGCCGTGAAGCGGTCGTTCATCACCCAGGGCAGGTGGGCCAGTTCGTCCAGGCGCTGCAGCACCGGGTCGTCAGCGGGCAGGGGAGGGCTGTCCTGGGCCGGTTGAGCGGCGATCGCCAGGGGCAGGGCCGTGCCCAGCAGCGCCGCAAGACGCCGGGTGATGCCGGTCCCCATCGGAAGGCGGAAAGCGTTCATGGTCAAGGACAAAGTAAGGTTAATACGCAGGGAGGCCCGGCTTGTTATCCGCGCCGGTCGTCCACGATGCACTGTGAATGGCGCAAGGACCGGGCCATGCGCCCTCACGCTTTCTCCTTCCGCTCCTTCTCGCGCTTCTGCGGCTGCAGGGGGTTGGCCCCGATGGTCTTGAAGAGCTCCCGGGCGCGCAGCACGTCCACGGCCAGCCATACCGCATGGCGGAAGCTGCCCTCATCGGCCACGCCCTGACCGGCGATGTCCAGCCCGGTGCCATGGTCGGGGCTGGTGCGCACGATGGGCAGGCCGGCCGTGAAGTTGACGCCATGGCCGAAGCTCAGCGCCTTGAAAGGCGCCAGCCCCTGGTCGTGGTACATGGCCAGCACGCCGTCGAAATGCCGGTAGGCCCCGCTTCCGAAGAAGCCGTCGGCGGCATAGGGGCCCATGGCGGCGATGCCTTCGGCCGCGAGCTGCCGCACGGCGGGCAGGATGCGTTCGCGGTCCTCGCTGCCCAGGGTGCCGCCGTCGCCGGCATGCGGGTTCAGCCCCAGCACGGCCAGGCGCGGGTTGGCGATGCCGAAGTCGCGAAGCAGGCTCTGGTGGAAGAGCCGTGCCTTGGACACGATGCGCTCGGTGGTGATGGCGGCGGCCACGTCCTTCAGCGGGATGTGGCCGGTCACCGTGCCCACGCGCAGCCCGTCGGCCACCAGCACCATCAACACCTGGTCCACCCCGGCCACGTGGGCCAGGTACTCGGTGTGCCCGGGATGGGCGAAGCCGGCGGCTTCCATGCTGTGCTTGTCGATGGGCGCGGTGACCAGCACGTCCACCTTGCCGCTGGCCAGGTCCTGGGTGGCGGCCTCCAGGCTTCGGATGGCAAAGGCGGCAAGGGGTGCGCTGGGCCGGCCCAGTTCCAGGGTGGGCTCATCGTCCCACAAGTTCACCAGGTTGAACTTCCGGGGCAGGGCATCGGCCGCGTCGTTCACCCGGTGGAATTGCACCTCTTCGAGGCCGAGCTGTTTGCGGTGCTGGCTCACGGCCTTGGCCGAGGCGTACAGCACGGGGGTCAGCTCCTGCAGCATGCGGGCGTCCTCGAAGGTCTTCAGCACCACCTCGATGCCGATGCCCTGCAGATCGCCGCAGCTGATGCCCACGCGCACGGGTCGTCGTTCGCTGCTCATGCCCTGGCGCGGCGTTGGAGGAATTCCACCAGCAGCCGCACACCCGTGCCGGTGCCGCCCTTGGGCCGGTAGCCGTCGCGGCGCGTGAGGAAGGCCGGGCCGGCAATGTCCAGGTGGATGTAGGGCCGCGTGGTGAACCGCGCCAGGAACTTGCCGGCCGTGATCATGCCCGCGCTATCGCCGCCCAGGTTCTTCAGGTCGGCGATCTCGCTGTCCAGTTCCCGGTCGTACTCCTTCCAGAAGGGGAAGTGGGCGATGCGCTCATGCACCTGGTCACCGGCCTCCTTCAGGCGGTCGAACACTTCTTCGTCGGCCGTGCCCATGGCCACGATGCCCTGCGTGCCGATGGCGCGGGCGGCGGCGCCGGTGAGGGTGGCCACCGTGACGATGGTCTCGGCGCCGTAGGGTTCGGCGTAGCTCAGCGCATCGGCCAGCAGCATGCGTCCCTCGGCATCGCTGTTCATCACTTCCACGGTGAGGCCGTTGTGCATGCGCACCACGTCGCCCGGGGCGAACGCGTTGCCGCCGGGCCGGTTGTCCGTGGCGGGTACCAGGGCCACCACATGCACGGGCAGCTCCAGCAAGGCTGCGGCGGCGATGGCACCGGCCACGCAGGCCCCTCCGGCCATGTCGCATTTCATGTGGTCCATGCTGTTGGGCGTGGGTTTCAGGCTCAGCCCGCCCGTGTCGTACACCACACCCTTGCCCACCAGTACGATCGGCCTGGCGTTCACGGCCTTTTTGGGCTTGTGCTCCAGGATGCTGAAGGTGGGAGGGTCCACGCTGCCCTTGTTCACGGCGAGCAGGCCGCCCATGCCCATGGCTTCGATCTGCGCCTTGTCCAGCATCTGGAACTTCACCCCGGCATTGCGGCACAGGGTGCGCAGCTCGCTGGCCAGCTGCACGGCGTTGAGGGCGCTGACCGGCTCGTTCACCAGGTCGCGCACCGTGCACACCACGCCCGTCAGGTCGTTCAGGCGGTCCACGGCCCGGCGGTCGATGTCCGGATGCACGATGCGGATGCGCTTGAGGGTAACGGGAGCCTTGCCGGTCTTGTACTTGCGGAAGGCATAGGCGCCCAGGGCGATGCCCTCGGCCAGGGCCAGCAGCAGGTCGCTGTCGTCGTGGAGGCCCACCAGCTGGGCTTCGGTGCGCTTGGCGGCGGCCAGGCGTTCGGCCATCAGGGCTCCGGCGCGGCGGGCGTTCTCCAGCACCTCGGGCCGGGGCGCCTTGGCGGGTTCGTGCGCAAGCACCAGTCGGCCGCTCACGTCCACGGCGGCCAGGCCCTCTTCCTGGCCGAGCTGCGTTCCAAGGTAGTGCTGGTCGGTGCGGTCGAGCTCCAGCTCGCGCAGGCGGGCCTTGCCGGCCACCAGGGCCAGGGTATCGGCGCCCGTTGCGGGCTTGGAGGCTTTCTCGAAGGTGATCATGGGGGGGGCGGGTGCGGCCGCTGGATGAGGGCCAGGCCAAAGATAGCCGGACACCCTTGGGCCCGCCCGGCCACACACCAGGCGCCGCCCTTGCACGTTCCATTCCCACCGGCCGTCGCGCCGCCCGCGCGCACGGCCCGGAAATGGCGACCTTTGACCGACGATGCTCCGCCTGCGCCCGTTCCTCGTCCTCCTTGCCCTGCTGGCCTCTTTCGCCGTACGGGCCACCCATAACCGGGCGGGCGAGATCGTGTACTGCGTGGACCCGGACAACCCGTTGCGGTACTTCGTGCAGATCATCACCCACTCGAAGACCAGCGCACCGGCGGACCGGCCGGAACTGGAGATCTACTGGGGCGACGGTTCGAGCGACACCCTGCCGCGCGTGTCCATCACGCCCATCCTCGGCGCCGACGCGCAAAGGAACGTGTACGAAGGCGTGCATGTGTTCAACGGCCCCGGTCAGTACATCCTGAGCTTCGAGGACCCCAACCGCAACGAAGGGGTGCTCAACATCCCCAACTCAGTGAACCAGACCTTCTGCGTCAAGTCGATGCTCACCATCGGCCCGCTCACCGGGGGCAACTGCAGCGTGAACTTCCTGAACAGCCCCCTGCAGGACGCCTGCCTGAACACCATGTGGGCGCACAACTCGGTGGCCTTCGACGCCGATGGCGACAGCCTGAGCTACGAACTGCTGGTGTGCGCCGGTCTGGGCTGCGATCCCATCCCGGGCTACGTTTATCCCGATGCGGTGTCGCCAGCGCCGGACGTGTTCCAGATCGACGGGTTCACCGGCACCCTGTACTGGGATGCTCCGCAACTGATCGGGGAGTACAACATCGCCTTTCGCGTGCGGGAATGGCGCAAGGTGAACGGTATCCCCTATGAAGTGGGCTGGGTGGTGCGCGACATGCAGGTGACGGTGAAGCCGTGCAGCAACCAGCCGCCCGTGGTGGACCCGGTGCCCGACACATGCGTGGTGGCCGGCACGGTGCTCACGGTGAACGTGCAGGCCGGCGACCCCGATCCCGCACAGAACGTGACGCTCACCGCGCTGGGCGGCCCGATGGTGCTGCAACAGAGCCCGGCCACCTTCCAAGCCGGCCCGCCGGACAATCCGGTGACCGGCGTGCTCACCTGGAGCACGGTGTGCGCCCACGTGCGACTGCAGCCCTACCAGGTGGTGTTCCGCGCCAGCGACAACGGCACGCCGGTGGTCCTGGAGGACTATGAACCCATGAACATCACCGTGGTGGCGCCAGCACCGGAGAACCCCACGGCCGCACCCCTGGTGGACGCCATCCAGGTGGGCTGGGACGCGAGCGTATGCACCAATGCGGATGGCTACCGCATTTACCGGCGGGTGGGTCCCTTCCCCTTCGTGCCCGACCACTGCGAGACCGGCGTACCGGCCTACACCGGCTACCAGCTCATCGGCACGGCGGCAGGGAGCGGCACCACCACCTTCCTGGACGACCAGGTCCTCTTCGGCGTGCAGTACTGCTACCGCATCACGGCATACTTCGGCGATGGGGCCGAGAGCTACAGCAGCGACGAGGTCTGCGCCTTCCTGGAGCGCACCGTGCCGCTGATGACCAAGGTGAGCGTGGGCGTCACCGATGGCACCGCCGGTCAGGACACCGTGCGATGGACCAACGCCATCGAGCTCGACACCATCGCCCATCCAGGTCCTTACCGGTTCCAACTGTACCGGGGCGATGGCTTCGGCAGCGCCGGCACCCTGGTGCACACCAGTGCCCTGCACCCCTTCCTGGTCCATCCGGACACCGGGTTCGTGGACACAGGTCTCAACACCTCGACACAGCCGAACACCTATAGGGTGGAGCTTTTCGGTTCGGGCGGCACGGTGCGCATCGGCAGCAGCGATCCCGCGTCCAGCGTGTTCCTGAGCCTGGCCCCGGATGACGAGCGCATCGACCTGAGCTGGCAGGCCAACGTGCCCTGGACGAACACCAGCCATGCGGTGGACCGCTTCGACGGCACCCAATGGGTGCAGATCGCCAACACCACCGAACCGCTGTACACGGACACCGGCCTGGTGAACGGACAGACCTACTGCTACCGCGTGCGGACCAGCGGGGCGTACGGCGACCCGTCGGTCATTGCACCCCTGGTCAACTACAGCCAGGAGGCCTGTGGGCAACCCGTGGACCTGACCCCACCCTGTGCGCCCACCCTGACGCTGGACAGCGACTGTGAAGAACCGCTCAACGTGCTGGCCTGGACCAACCCCGACCACAGCTGTGCGGACGACACCTGGTCCTACACGATCTGGTTCACCGACTCGCTGGGGGGCACGCTGCTGCCCATCGCCACCATCTTCGGCGCTGCGGACACCACCTTCACCCATACGAACGGCAACAGCGTGGCGGGTTGCTACGCGGTGACGGCCACCGACAGCGTGGGCAACGAAAGTCTGCTGAGCGATACGCTGTGCGCGGACAACTGCCCGCAGTACACGCTGCCCAATGTGTTCAGCCCCAACGGCGACCGCACGAACGACCATTTTGTCCCCTTCCCGTACCGCGGTGTGGAGCGCATCGACCTGCAGGTGTTCAACCGGTGGGGCAATGTGGTGTTCACCACGGAAGACCCCGCCATCGGCTGGGACGGTACCGCGCAGGCCAGCGGGGAGCCCTGTCCGGACGGAGTGTACTACTACCTCTGTACGGTGACCTTTGCCCGCCTCACCGGGCCGGAGCAGCTGCAATTGAACGGATACGTGCACATCCTGCGCGGGCAGGGCAGCGGCAATGTGAACTGATGTTCACCGGCATCGTGGAAGAGGTGGGCCGTGTGGTGGCCGTGCGGCCCGAAGGTGGCAACCTGCATCTGGACATCGCGGCGCGCATGGCCCCGGAACTGCGCGTGGACCAGAGCGTGGCGCACAACGGGGTCTGCCTCACCGTGGTGGCCCTGGCCGACGATCGTTACCGCGTGACGGTGGTGCGGGAGACCCTTGAGCGCAGCAACATGGGCGCCCTTCGGCCTGGCGATGGCGTGGACCTGGAGCGCAGCCTCCGCATGGGCGACCGTCTCGACGGGCACTTGGTGCAGGGCCATGTGGACGCGGTGACGCGTTGCCGGGACGTCCGCGAGGAGGGGGGCAGCTGGCGCTTCGCGTTCACCCTGGAGGACGCGCACCGTGCGCTGGTGGTGGAAAAGGGCAGCGTATGCCTCAACGGGGTCAGCCTCACGGTGGCCCGGCTTCACGAGGGGCGCTTCGAGGTGGCCGTCATCCCCTACACGTACCACCACACGGTGTTCCACACCTTGCGGCCCGGCGATGCGGTGAACGTGGAGTTCGATGTGCTGGGCAAATACGTGGCGCGCATGATGGCCGACCGCAAGGGCTGAGCCAGGCACCTGTCCGGACCCCTTCACCGGCGTTCCACGGAGCTCCCTTGCCCATGCCTCGCCATCGGCCCGCGCATGAACAGGCGCACATCCGCAGGCGGCCCGGTGTAGCCAGGGGGTGTCACCGTTTCACCAGAACGCCGCGCACGCCGTCCGCCTCCACCACATACACCCCGGCGGCAAGGTCGGCCACGGGCAGCGCGATGCGCCGGTCGGTGATCGGTCGTGCGGGCAGAACGCGCACCGAACGGCCGTGGAGGTCGGTGATGCGCACATCCGCATGGCCTTGATGCGTGCCGCCCAGGTACAGCAGCGCATCGCCTTCGGCGGGGTTGGGGTACAGCACGGCACGGCCGTCGGTGGCTGCCAGCGTGGGCACGCGCAACACCAGGTTCTGTCCGGTGATCAGCCAGGTGTCCGGGTCCAGCAGCACGCTGTCCGCCTGGAAGGGCAGCCACAGGCCGAAGGTCTGGCCATCGGCGGTATGGTCCAGCACCACCAGGCTGTCCTGGGTGCCGTTCTTGAAGCGCAGGGGTACGGGGAGCTCGAAGAAGGCAACGCTGGGGTGCGAGCTGCTCTGGAACAGCTGCAGGGACACGTTGCCGCCCGCGTCCTGGCTCCATTCCACGGTGTAGGAGGGGTGGCCCTCGCCGATGTACCAATCGGCCATGAAGCCGTCGAGGTCCAGCCCGCTGGCGGCCTCCAGGTGGCCCTGTAGATCGCTGGTGTGGGCGTTGGAATAGGCCAGTTGCGGGTCGTTCAGGTAGTTGCGACAGCCGGCGAAGAAGGCGCTGTCCCCGCACACCCAGCGCAGCATGTGCAGCACCATCGCGCCTTTGCGGTAGGTCAGGCGGGCGCTGAACAGACGGGCGATGTCGGTGGTGTCGCTCACCCGGACGCTGCCGTCCGGCAGGCTGGTGATGTCGGCCACCTGCGCCAGCTTCCACCCGGGCCAGTATTGTGCGGCGAGCGTTTCGTAGCACAGGCCGGAGAGGTAGGTCGCGAAGCCTTCGTTGAGCCACAGGTCCTGCCAGCTGGCGCAGGTCACCTTGTCGCCGAACCATTGGTGGGCCAGCTCATGGGCGGCCAGTTCGTAGCTCCACCCGCCCATGAAGGTCATGGTCTGGTGTTCCATGCCGCCGCCCCAGCCGAACTGCGCATGCCCGTACTGCTCGTCCGCGAAGGGGTAGTTGCCGAAGCGGCTGCTGTAGAAGGGCATCTGCTGGGCCACATCGCCGGCCACAAGCTGCGCCAGGTAGTCGTCCTGCGGATAGGCATAGGTCCACATCGTCACCGTGTCGCCGACCAGGGGGATCTGTGTCTGGCTGACGGTGTAGTCGCACACGGCCGTTGCGATCAGGTAGTAAGCGATGGGGTGGCGGTGGCGCCAGTGATGGATGCGTTGCGTGCCGCCGTTCACGGGGGTCACCGACATCAGCACGCCGTTGCTCACCGCCTCATATGCGGCCGGAACCGTGAGGAACACGTCGATGGAATCGATCTTGTCGTGCAGGTCCTGTTTGCAGGGCCACCAGTCGCGCGCACCGTAGGGTTCGCTCAGGGTCCACTGGGCGGTGTTGCCCAGTGGGTTGCCCACGGCGAAGGAGCCGAAGCCGCTGCCGCTGGGGGCACCGCTGTACACCACCGTCACACTGTCCATGGCGCCCGGGGCCAGCGGCGTGGGAAGGTCGATCCACAGGATGCCGTCGGTGCCGTGCGTCCAGATGAGCGGGTCGGTGCCATGCAGCACGGCGCTCACGTGAAGGGCGGTGTCGGCATCGAAGCGCAGGGTGCTCAGTACGGCGGTGGCCGTGAAGTGGCTCCGCACCGTGCCGCTGATGAAGTTCACGGCCGGGTCGATCGACCATTCCAGCCGGTGGTGGTGAAGGTCATAGCCCCAGGTAGGGCTGCCGTGCCGCAACAGGTGTTCCGTCCCATGCCGCTCGCGCCAGGCCAGTTCGTCGAGCACGCCTTTGTCCCAGGCCACTTGCGCGGTGGCGCCCAGGGCCAGCAGCAGGGTGCCGAGCAGGGCAGGGTGCCGCATAGCCGAAAGGTACGATGTGCGGAGGTTCGGGCTCCTGTCGCGCAGTGCGAACGGGCCGGGCCGTCAGCGTACGGCTTTCAGGATGGCGCGCACGGCCTCGCTCCGGCCCATGGTGTAGAAGTGCAGGCAGGGCACGTTGCGGGCGGTCAGTTCACGGGCCTGTTGGACACCCCATTCGATGCCCACCTGCTTGACCTCCTCATCCGTGCGGCATTTGGCCAGCTCGGTGCTGAAGGCCACCGGCAGGTCCAGGTGGAAGGTCTTGGGGATGAAGGCGATGTGCTTCCGGTTGGTGAGGGGCTTGAGGCCGGGGATGATGGGCACGGTGATGCCCTCGGCGCGGCAGCGGTCCACGAAGGCGAAGTACTTGGCGTTGTCGAAGAACATCTGGGTCACCAGGTACTCGGCACCGGCCTCCACCTTCTGCTTCAGGTAGGCGATGTCGGTGTCCAGGTTCAGCGCCTCGGGGTGCTTCTCGGGGTAGCAGGCGGCGCCGATGCACAGGTCGGTGGGAGCGGTCTCCGTTTCCTCCTCGTGCAGGTAATGGCCCTTGTTGAGGGCGGCGATCTGGCGCACCAGGTCCACGGCGTGAGCGTGGCCATCGCGCTCGGGCACGAAATGCCCCTCGTTCTTGATGGCGTCGCCCCGCAGGGCCAGCACGTTGCCGATGCCCAGGAAGTTGAGCTCGATGAGGGCGTCCTCGGTGTCCTCCTGGCTGAAGCCACCGCAGATCAGGTGGGGCACCGTGTCCACGCTGTACTTGGCCTTGATCATGGCGCAGATGCCCACGGTGCCCGGGCGTTTGCGCAGGCGCACCTTGCGCAGCAGGCCATGCCCCATGTCCTTGTAGAGCACCTCTTCGCGGTGGTACGTGACGTTGATGAAGCTCGGGCCGAACTCCATCAACGGGTCGATGCCTTCGTAGATCGAACGGATGTCGCGGCCCTTGAGCGGGGGCAGGATCTCGAAGCTGAAGAGCGTGGCGGAGGCCTTGCGCAGGTGGTCGGTGACCTTCATGGCGGGCGGCGAAGATAGGCGAACGCCCCGCTGGGCGGGGCGTTGGCACGGGTGGCATCGCGCTCAGCGCAACAGGGTCACATGGCCGGAGTACTCCTTGCCGTCGCTGCGCGTGAGAACGTAGTAGTAGGTGCCCTCGCTCACATCCTTGGGCGACCACTGGTTGCGATAGCTGGCGCTCTCGTACACCTTCTGGCCCCAGCGGTTGTACACCTTCAGGTCGCTGTTGGGGAAGTACTCCACGCCGGAGAATTCCAGGTTGTCGTTATCACCATCGCCGTTGGGGCTGAACACATTGGGCACGAAGATCTCCGTGGGGATCACCAGGAAGAGGTAGGTGGCCGTGTCGGTGCAGCCGTTGCTGGTGGTCACCGTCAGGGTGATCGGGTAGGTGCCCGGCTCGTCGAAGGTGATGCCTGCGGTGCTGCCGGTGCCGCCCCCCTGGCCGCCCAGGTCCCACAGCCACTGCGTGATGGGGTCCTGGCTGCTGCTGCCGTCGCTGAAGATCACCGGGGTCCCGGGGAACACCGGACCGGGTGGATCGGCGAGGATGCCGGCCTCGGGCCCGGGAGCGGTCACCACGTTCACGGGAGCCGAGGTGCCCTGGCAGCCCGCATCATTGGTCACCGTCACCGTATAGGTGCCGGTGTTCACCGCCACGGTCGGGGTCTGTGCGCCGGTGCTCCACAGGTATTGTGCGTAGGGCTGTGTGGTGCTGAGCACGGCCGGGTCGTCCCCGCAGGAGAACAGGTTGCCGGTGATCACGGGCTGGGGCACCGGAGCTTCGGTCACCACCACCGTGTTGCTGCCGAAGGTGCAGTAGCCGGCGGTGACCTCCACGCTGTAGGTGCCCGGGCCCACCAGCACGCTGTTGCCGTCGTACCCGTTGCTCCAGGTGTACGTGTCGTAGAGCGGGGGCACCGAGAGGGTGACGCCCTGCCCGGCGCAGGCCACGGTGTCGCCGGCGATCACCGGGGCCGGCAGGGTGGTGAAGTACACCTCCACCACGATGTCGATGGTGGTGGTGAGCGGCGGCGAGCCGTTGTCGGTGGCCGTGAAGGTGATGGTGTGGAAACCGGCCTCCAGCGGGGTGGGGGTGAACTGGCCCTGCACCACCACCGAGTTGTTGCCGCTGGTGTTCAGCACCTCGGCATAGCCCGAGAGGGTGGGGGCCGTGGAACTGGCCACCGTCACCTGGCCCTGCTCGGGGGCGATGAAGTTCATCTCGATGTCCACCAGCTCGCCGGTGCACACCCGCACGGTGTCGCACAGGAAGGTGCTGCTGGCGATGGGCGGGATGTTCTGGGTGCTCACCGAGGTGGTGAAGACGAAGTTCTGATCGTCCAGCCAGTCCACGCCGTCCGGCACGCCAAAGGGCCCATCATAGGCCATGCCCGGCTGGTCAAAGGTGCCGAACTGGATGTAGTCCACCCCATTGCCACGGTTGGCACCCACCACCGCCGGGATGCCCCCGAAGCCGTTGGTGCCCTGGGAGGCCGCACCAGTGGTCCAGTCCATGTCCTTGTAGCAGAAGCTCACGTTCCGGCCCACGCCGATCACCGGATCGTTGCCGTCGGTGATGATCAGCTGGAAGGTGCATTTCTTGTCGGTCTCCGAGTTGTAATACCCCACATCCACCCAGTTCACATACAACGCCGAGGGGGTCACCTTGTAGAGCACCTGACCGCCGTTGAGGCCCATGCCGTCGTCGCCGCGGGTGTCCACGTCCGCCCAGAAAGGCGCCACCATGATGAAATCGGCGTTGGGGAAGGAGCTTGCGCTGTACGTGGGGTAGGGGGCCTGGAAGGAGATGTTGCCGTTGTTGTTGATGAACAACGTGTTGTAGAGGTCGCCGTAAAGATTGAACTGGAAGGGGATGTAGATGGCCGCAGAGGAGCCGTCGTCGTTGGGCGCCAGGGCCAGTTGGTAGGTGCTATCCGGCGTGATCCAGCAGTTACAGTCGCCGTTCACACCACCACCGCCGCCTTTGGGACGGGCTGGTGCTGCCGTGGAGCGGTGTACCGGCGGGGTTATGGGCTCCTGCGCCGGTCGCAGCAATTCGAATTCGGCGGGCAGCCTGCCCTGGGCCTTCAGGGCGTCGTAGTCGGCCGTGGTGAGCTTCACTTGGGCCACGGCGGCGCTGTGCAGCACCATGGCGGCGAAAAGGAGGAGCGGTTTGCGCATGGATCGTTCGGAGGTCACTTCAGCAGGCTCACATGGCCCACCCATTCCTGCTTGTCGGCGGCGAACACCGGTCGGCCGATCAGCCGCCAGGTGTACACCCCGGAGGGCAGGATCTCCCCGCCGCCTTGGGCGCGGCCGTCCCAGCCCTGCAGGATGTCGTGGGTCTTGAAGATGAGCTGACCCCAGCGGTCATAGACCTCCAGGGTATGCTCTTCGGGCACCAGGTCCGCCAGGATGGGCAGGAAGATCTCATTGAGGTTGTTGCCGTCGGGCGTGAAGGCGTTGGGCACGTAGATGGCCGGCACGTACACCGGCACCACCTTGCACAGCGAATCGGCGCAGCCATAGCGGTCGACCACATGCAGGCACACCTCGTGGTCATCGCCGATCACATCGCTGAACTCGTAGTACAGCGTGCGCTGGGTGGCGGTGTCCGTACCGTTGAAGGTCCACAGCCATTCAACGGCCTCGGGGTCGTCGCTGGCGAAGTAGATGGATGCGTTGTGCTCGGTTCCCGGGTTGGGGCTGAAGGTGAAGGTGGCCTGCGGGGCCGGCTTGGCGATCACCGCGCCCGGCACCTGCAACTGGTCGGTGCAGCCTGCGGGGGTGGTCACCGTCAGCCCCACGGTGTAGGAGCCCGGCGTGCTGTACAGGTGCGTCACGCTGTCGCAGCCCAGGGTGCTGGACCCATCGCCCAGGTCCCATACGCAGACCCCGCCCAGGAAGGCGCTGTCGGTGGTGTTGTACAGGCCCGCCAGCACCGGTACGCACCCGCTGTCGGGGTCCACCGTGAAGGTCACCACGGGCAGGGGGTTCACGGTCACCTCCACCAGGGCCGTGTCGATGAGATGGGTGCAGCTGCCGCCGCCCTGCACGGCGTACAGGTAGGTACCAGCGGGGTCCACCGACGGATCGAGCATGGCGGCGTGCGCCTGTCCCCCCGGGTCGGTCCAGCTGCCGCCCAAGTCCGGCGAGCCGCCCAACAAGGGGAACAACGGGGTCGCCGGGCCGTCCGCACAGAGCGTCAGCAGGGCGTCCTGCCCGGCGTCGGGTTCGGGGTCCACGGACAGGGTAAGGGTGGCGGTGAGCGTCGGGCAGGGCGCCGTGGCGGTCACCGTGTAGGTGTAGGCGCCTGGAGGATCGTTGGCGGCGTTGAAGGTGCCCGGGAAGGGTTGCTGGTTGGGATCGGTCCACGTGCCGGTGGCGTCGGGCGTGCCGCCCAGGGTGGCCAGCATGTCCAGCGGCGCGGCGTCGGTGCACAGGGTGAGGGCGGCGTCCGTGCCGGCGTCCACGGCCTGGGGAATGGAGACCGTGACAAAGGCCGTGTCGTTGGGGCAGGGACTTGTGCCGGACACGATGTAGCGGTATGTCCCGGCCGGGTCGGTACCGGGGTCAAGCGTTCCGGAGAAGACGCTGCCGTTGGGATATTGCCATGCGCCCGTGGCCATGGGGCCGCCGGGGATGTTCAGGAAGAGGTCGTCCGGCCCGTCGCTGCTGCAATAGGACAGGGCCACGTCCTGCCCGGCGTTCACCGAGGCCTGGGTGGTCATGGTCACCGTGCCGGTGGAGGCGCAGCTGCTGCCCTGACCCACGGCATAGAGGTAGGCCCCGTCGATATCGGTGCCCGGGGTGAAGGTGCCGGTGTGCACGTTGCCGTTGGGGTCGGTCCAGTCGCCGTTGGCCGGTGGATTTCCACCCAGCAGGGTCAGCATGTCCAGCGGCGGTTCCGAATCGCACACCGTCAGTGCGCCCGATGTGATCACCGACCCCTGCTGCACCTCGACGATGATGTTCACGGTGGAGGTCATCGATGGGGTGCCGTCGTCGGTGCCCTGGATGGAGATGACGTGGAAGCCCACGTCGGCCGGAGTGGGCAGGATGTCGATGCTGATGGTGGCGGCCAGGCCCGGCACCAGGCTGGTGATGTTGAAGTTGGTCAGGGTGAGGCTGGTGGCCGAGGGGGTGGTGATCTGGCCCGGCTCGGGGGAGAGGAAGGTGACGTCCAGGGTGGCCAGGTCGCCCACGCACAGGATGATCGAATCGCACACGCTCTGGCCGCTCACCACCGGAGGCACGTTGGCCGTGGTGATGTCGGTGCTGAAGCTGAAGTACTGGTCGTCCAGGAAGCTCACCCCATCGTTGAGGCCGAAGGGCCCGTCGTAGGCCGTGCCGGGCTGATCGAAGCGGCCGAACTGGATGTAGTCCACACCGTTGCCCTCGTTGGCCCCCACGCTGGCGGGCGTGCCGCCAAAGCCGTTGGTGCCCCCGCTGGCAGAGCCCGTGGTCCACTGCATGTCCTTGTAACAAAAGCTCACGTTGGCCCCGTTGGGCACCACCGGATCGGTGCCGTCGGTGATGATCAATTGGAAGGTGTTGACCTTGTCGGTCATGCTGTTGTAGTAGCCCACGTTGGTCCAGTTCACGTACAGGGCCGTGGAGGTCACCTTGAACTGCACCACGTTGTTGCCGAAACCCGGTCCTCGCAGGTCCACATCGGCCCAGAAGGGGGCCACCATGGTGTAGCCGTTGAAGGGGAATCCCGTGGAGCTGAACGTGCCATAATACTGGCCGAAGCTGACGTTGCCGTTGATGTTGATATAGACCGTGTTGTACAGCGTGCCGTAGAGATAGAACTGGAAGGGCAGCATGATCGGGCCGTAGCTGCCGTCATCGGCGTTGTGGAATCCGCTCGCATCCCACTGACTGGTGTTGTTGATCGTGGTATAGCTGGCGTCGGGCAGGATCCAGCAATCGCAGGTGGCGCTGCCGCCGCGTTGCATGTACGGATCGGGTGCCGGGGCACCTCCCGTTGCTGGTGCAGGGGGGTGGGTGCTGAGCTTCCAGGCGTCGTAACTGGCCTGGTCGTACGGTACCTGTCCTGTGCCGGTCAGCGCGGTCAGCAGCAGCAGGGGGATCAGGAGGTGCCGCATGCCGGGTTCAACGGATGATGTTCACGGTGTTGCTGAAGATCTTGGCCCGGCCCGCCAGGTCCACCACCTCCACGGCATAAAGGTAGGTCCCACTGGGGCAGGGCTGGCCGTGCAGATCGTTACCGTCCCAAGGACGAAGGTCGTTGGCCGAGTACACCATCGAACCATTGGTGCTGCTGAAGATCCGCACGGCCACACGTTGATATTGGCTGCCCTGCGGTACCCATTGTTCGTTCTCCCCATCGCCGTTGGGGGTGAACACATTGGGGATGAAGAGCACGGGCTCGGGGACGGCCGTTCCCCCGGCCTCCGGTCCAGGCTCGGGTACCAGCACCTCGACAGGGCTCCGTGCAGCCTCAGGCGTGCGGTCCTTGCCGTGGGACAGCTCGTGCAGCACCTCCTCCACGACCTGCCTGCCCGCAGGGTCCGGTACGGCCTCCATCGTCCGTTGTGCGACCTGTACGGAGGCGGCGACCGCTTCGGATGTCGGGGCATCGGATCCGGCGACCTGCGCCGGTGCGGGGTCGGTGGACACCATGTGTTCCTGCGCGGTCGTGGCGGCGCCATCGGTCGTTGCCCCCTCGGGTTCGGCGGGAAGCGTGACCGTTCGGGCGGGTTGGGGTGCGGCTGCCGGGGTGAGCACCGTGGCCTTCGGTCCTGGGGGCGCTCCGGCGTTGGCGGTGGGCGTGTCCGCGATCACCGGTGCGGTGACCACGGAGCGAGGGACGGGGTTCACCACCGGTGCCTTCACCGCGACCGGTCCTGCACGGTGCTTGTCCGCCGCCAGGTACAGCCCGCCGACCAGCAACAAGGCCGCTGCACCACCGACCGCCCAACCCACCACGGAACTGCCGCCAGGAATGGTCGCGCCCCGGCCCAGCTGACCTTCGATGGCGGTCCATGCGGAGTTCGGTACGGCCGCCTCATGACCGGCGAAGCGCTCGCGCAACAGGCTGTTCACCGGATCGGCCTGGCCCACCCGTTGTTCGATGGCCCCCCAACTGGCGGGGTCCACCGCGACCTCGTGGTCGGCGAAGCGCTCGCGCAGCAGCCCGCAGATCGGGTCGGTACCTACGGCGGCCATGGCCGTCCGGGTGCGGATCGCCTCCCACACCCCGCGTGGTACGGCCATCTCATGGTCGGCGAAGCGCTCGCGCAGGGTCCGGGTCAGTTCATCCTTCCGCTCCATCGCCATAGATGTCGGCCGCCTCCTTGGGCAGCAGTTTGCGCAGGTAGGCGCGTGCTTTCATGAACTGGCTCTTCGAGGTGTTCTCGCTGATCCCCATCATCTCGCTGATCTCCTTGTGGGCGTAGCCTTCGATGGCGAAGAGGTTGAACACCGCCCGGTATCCCGGGGGCAGGGCCTGGATCAGTTCCATGAGCTCATCGGTGCTCATCTGGCCAAGCACTTGGGCATCCTCGCTGTGCAGGTGCTCGGCCTCGGTGAGGTCCAGGCTGTGGTCGTAGGGCTTGTTCCGCCGGATGTGGTCCAAGGCGGTGTTCACCATGGTGCGGGCGATCCACCCCCCCAGCGGACCATCGCCGCGGTAGTGGTCCATTTTCTGGAACACCTTAACGAACCCGTCCTGCAGGATGTCCTGGGCCTGTTCACGCCCCGGGGCGTACCGCATGCAGATGCTCATCATCTTCCGGGCGTAGCAACGGTAGAGCTCCTTCTGGGCCAGGGGGTCGCCCTGGAGGCATCCGTTCACGAGCTGTTCGTCGGTCATGTGTGGCGCACCAAAGCCGTTCAACAAAAGGTGCTTCCGGGTGGAATGATGCGATCCGCCCCCGAAAAGTTGCCCGGCCCCTGCAAGTTAGGGCACCGGCCCGGGTCCGGGGAAGCCGACCGCCGGACTTCGCACCGACCGTCGGCCCCTTCGGCCAACGCCGCCTTACCTTCGTGCGTCCCAGAAGACAACAGAACCGAACATGAAGACCGCGATCGCGATCTCCGCCATGGCCTTGCTGGGCATGGCGCCGCACGACGAATTGAAGGACCTGAACCTGGGCGACCCGCTGCCCATGCCCGACCACCGCATGCTGGACGTGGGCGGCCAGGAGAAGAGCCTGCGGGAACTGGCCGGCCGCAATGGCCTGTTGGTGATCTTCACCTGCAACACCTGCCCCTTCGTGGTGGGCACCGAGGACAGCGAAGGCTGGGAGGGGCGTTACCCCGGGCTGGGCGTTTTTGCCCGGCAGCACGGGGTCGGCATGGCACTGGTGAACAGCAACGAGGCCAAGCGCACGGCGGGCGATGGGTATGAGGACATGCGGAAACGGTACGAGGAGAAGGGCTACAACCATTACTACCTGCTGGACACGGGCCACCAGGTGGCCGATGCCTTCGCGGCCCGCACCACGCCTCATGTGTTCCTGTTCGACAAGGACCTCAAACTGGTGTACAAGGGTGCGGTGGACGACCGCGTGGAGAAGGCGGCCGACGTGAAACAGCCCTTCGTGCGCAACGCCATCACCAACCTGGCCGAAGGCCGCACGATCGATCCGACGGTGACGCGCAACATCGGGTGCAGCATCAAGCGGGTGGAGCACACGCACTGAAGCTGCGCTGTGGACAACAGGCTTGCGGCCGCTCCCCCGGGGCGGCCGCGCTGTTGAAAAGAGGTGCCTGTGCGCACGCTGCGCACTTCGTTCCTTTGTGCGAAAGGCAAAGCGGACATGAACGTGCTGCTGATCGGTAGCGGGGGACGCGAGCACGCCCTGGCCTGGAAACTGGCCCAGAGCACCCTGCTGGACACCCTCTACATCGCCCCGGGCAACCCGGGCATGGCGCGCCACGGGCGCCTGGTGGACCTCGACCTGCACGATGGCAAGGCGCTGCGTCGCTTTCTGTTGGACAAGGAGATCCGGTATGTGGTGGTGGGGCCCGAGGGTCCCCTGGTGGAAGGGTTGCACGACCGTATCGCCGCGGACCCCAAGCTGGCGGAGGTCACCGTGATCGGACCGCGTGCGGCGGCAGCCCGCCTGGAGGGCAGCAAGGACTTCGCCAAGGAGTTCATGTTCCGCCACGGCATCCCCACGGCCGCACACCGCACCTTCGGCCCCGGGGAGTTCAAACAGGCCGTGGCACACCTGGAGCGGGTGAAGCCGCCGTATGTGCTGAAGGCCGACGGACTGGCCGCAGGCAAGGGCGTGGTGATCACCGCCGACCGCAAGGAGGCGGAAAAAGTGCTGCGCGACATGCTGGAGAAAGGCCGCTTCGGCGCGGCCGGGGAACGCGTGGTGATCGAGGACCATCTGGCCGGCATCGAGGTCAGTGCCTTCCTGATCACCGACGGCCGGTCCTTCAAGATGCTGCCCTCGGCCAAGGACTACAAGCGCATCGGCGACGGCGACACCGGCCCCAACACGGGCGGCATGGGCGCCGTGAGCCCCGTGCCCTTTGCGGACAAGGACTTCATGCAGAAGGTGCATGACCGCATCGCCGCCCCGACCATCCGGGGGCTGCAGCAGGAGGGCATCGCCTACCAGGGCTTTCTGTTCATGGGCCTGATGAACGTGGGCGGTGAGCCGTACGTGATCGAGTACAACGTGCGCCTGGGCGATCCGGAGGCCGAGGCCATCCTGCCAAGGCTGCGCAGCGACCTCATGGACCTGTTCGAGGGTATCGCCACCGGAACCCTGAGCGAACGGCATGTGGACGTGGACGACCGCACCTGCGTGAGCGTGGTGCTGGCCAGCGAGGGCTATCCCGGGGAGGTGATCAAGGGGCGGACCATACAAGGGCTGCAGCAGGTGAGCGGGGCCCATGTGTTCCACGCCGGGACCGCCGAGGGGCCGCAGGGCCTGGTGACCGCCGGCGGTCGTGTCCTGGTGGTCACCGCCATGGGCAAGGACCTGGAGCATGCCATCCTGAACTGCTACACGCAGGCGGCAGGCGTTACCTTCCAAGGAAGGCAGTTGCGGATGGATATCGGCCAGGACCTGGTGCGCCAGCCGGCCCGGACGGGTGCCGCGCAGACCTGAGGGCAAGCGATCAGTGCATGCCGCCCTCCTCCTTGGCCTTGCGGTTGAACCGGCCCTGCAGGCGCAGCCAGTAAACGATGCCGAACCCCAGCACGCAGGCGAAGAGCACCGGCGGCATCCAGCCGAACGGGGTGAGGAACCACTCGAACGTGTTCTGCAGGAAGTGACCGATGCCGAACCAGATCTGTTGCATGGTACGCGTGCTTGAGGCCCGCCAAAGATAGGTGTCCGTCCCTTCCGCATGCTCGTTCGCGCCTATCGCACCTATCAGCCCGCGCTCCTGTTGGGGTTGCTGATCCTCGCCCCGGCGGTCTGGTCGGGCACCTGGGCGCACGGGGTTCCACTGCCCCCGGGCCCTTACATGCCGGGTTACCGGCCCTTCGCGCTGGCCTTTGCGTGGTGGCCCTGGACCGCGCCGTTGATGGGTGCGCTGGCCACTGCGGCCTTGGCCCTGCAGCTCGACCGCCTGGCCAACGATCGCGAACTGTTCGAACGGCACCACCACCTGCCGGCCCTGCTGCTGCCGCTGTTACTGGCCACAGGCCCGTTGCGCATGGCCCCCGATCCGGCGATGCTGGGCATGCCCGCCGTACTGCAGGCCTTGCGGATCGCCTGGGGCACCCAGGGCAGGCATCGGGCCCTGGCCCCCCTGTTCGATGCGGGTTGCCTGGTGGGCGTGGCCGCACTGTTCCACTTCCCCTACGTGTTCCTGGTGGTGGTGCTGTGGGCCTCGGTGGCCGTGATGCGGCCCTACGCCTGGCGTGATTACGCCGTACCCCTGCTGGGCATGGTGCTGGTGCTGGTGCTGGCCTGGGGCGTGGTGGGCCTGGTGGGCGGCCTGGGCGGATGGGCACCCCTCGGCACCATGCCCCTGCGCACGGCCGATCCCCTGCCGGACCAATGGCTGCGCGACCGGCTGGCCCCCGCGACCGTGGTGCTGCTCTGGCTCATCGCCGTGCCAGCCATGGCCGGGGTGTATCGGCGCAGCATCATGCGGGAGAAGAACGTACGCGCCTCCTTCCTGGCCTTTGCGTTCACCTGTGTGCTGTTGCTGGGCTTCGCGGTCCTGCTGGGGCAACCGCCGTCCGCCGTACTGGTGGCCTGCCCCCTGGCGGTGGTACTGAGCTACCCGCTGCAGGCCGCCCGCCACCTCTGGCCGGCCGAACTGGCCGTGGCCGTATTGCTGGTGGCGGCCGTGGCCGGCCCTTGGTGGGGCTGAGTACCTTTGGCCCCGCCGTTCCCCAAGGCGCGGCCCATCGGTCATGAAGTGCGGCGTCGTCATCTTCCCGGGCTCCAACTGCGACGAGGACATGGTGCAGGTGCTGGAGGCCCAGGGCGGCGGTCCGGTCGAGCGGCTTTGGCACAAGGAGCACGACCTGCGGGGCTGCGACCTGGTGGTGCTGCCCGGCGGCTTCAGCTACGGGGACTACCTGCGTTCGGGGGCCATCGCGCGGTTCTCGCCCATCATGCAGGAGGTGGCGGCCCATGCCGAACGCGGCGGGCTCGTGCTGGGGGTGTGCAACGGGTTCCAAGTGCTGTGCGAAGCGGGACTGCTGCCCGGAGCGCTGCTGCACAACGGGGGCCAGCGCTTCATCTGCCGCAACGTGCACATCACGCCGGCCACCAAGCGCACCGCGCTCACACAGGCCATCGCGCGCAAGGTGCTCACCATCCCCATCGCGCACGGCGAGGGCCGCTACCACATCGATGCCGCCGGCCTCAAGCGCCTGAAGGACGGCGACCAGGTGCTCTTTCGCTATTGCGATGCCGAAGGGAATGTGCACGAGGAGGCCAACCCCAACGGCAGCATGGACCACATCGCGGGCGTGTGCAACGAAGGCCGGAACGTGTTCGGCATGATGCCCCATCCGGAGCGTGCGGCCGATGCCCTGCTGGGCAACACCGACGGCATGGCGCTGTTCACCGGGCTCCTAAAGGCCGTCGCCGTCTGAGACCACCGGCATCAGGAGCGGCCGCACCTTCCGGTCCCCGGCGGGGTCCGCCCACGCCCCCGCAGCATCCTCCCGGCACCCTTCCCAGCCCAGGAGCCGCATGCCCGGCGCGGGCAACGCCTCCAACCGCAGGGGTGCGCCCGCGAAGCCGGTGATGCTGTGCCGGCCCGGCGGGAGCACGATGCCGTCGAGCAGCACGGTCCCTTGGGCATTTTCCGGGACCAGGACGGAGACGGTGCCCAAGGAGGTGCCCGTGAACCGGGCCAGATGGCGCAGCAGATGTCCGGGCCGGCGCAGGGCGTGGACGCGCAGGTCGGCGTGGCTCTCTTCCGGGGTGGGCATGGCCATGCGACGGTGCCAGAGGGCGTGGTCGGCGCGCATCAGCGCGGCATGCGCCGCGAACAGGCTGTCGGCCAGCGCGGCGGCAGGGGCGGGTGCCAGCACGGTGGCCAGGAGCGTGGCCGTTCGCGCCAGCAGCAGCGGGCGCAACTGCGGATGGTCCAACAGGGCGGACAGGTATGGGGCGGCCGGGAGCGGCGCCTGGGCGATGCGGCTTGCCGAGGGGTCCTCCGGTGGGGCCCACAGGTCCATGTCGTACAGCACCCAGCGCCACCGGCCTCCGGGCTGTGCGGGGCGCCAGCAGCGCATGTTCAGGTCGTGGTCGGCACGGCCGGACCACAGGTCGAAACAGGCCAGTTCGATCAGGCTTCCGAGGTCGATGAAGACCTCCAGACTGTCGAGCGGTGCGCGTCGCGCCAAAAGGTCCAGGGCCCGTTCATAGGGCGCACGGTCGCCTTTCACCACGCGCCCCTCGGGACCCTCCACGATGTCCAGATGTTCGGCCTCGGTCAGGGACAGCAGAAAGTCCTCGTTCTTGGCGGGCATCAGCCGATAGGTCCCCTGCGGAACACCGTTGAGCGTAAGCGGCAACGGGGTGCCTGGCTGCACATCGAGGCGGTCGCCGGCGCGGTGCACGCTCACCTCGGCGAACAGGTTGCGCAGCAAGGCGTGCGGGGTGGCGTCGGCACGCAGCACCACGTTGCGCCAGGTGCTGCCATCGGGCAGGGGCAGGCTGCGCGTGCCGTCGGTGGCGCTGAGGTTGAACGAACGCTTGGGCAAGCCGCGCGAGCCGGAGCCCGAGAGGCGAAGGCGCACGGCCGAGGCAGCGGTATCCACCATGCCGGGCAGAGCGACCTTTGCGGGCCGTACCCAGGCCGGGCCGGTACGGACATGGTTGGCGCGGTCGCCTTCGATCATCAATCCGCGCCGGGGGTCGAACAGCTCCGGCGGGTTGATGCAGAGCGAAGCGCCCGAACCAGGGGCTTTCTGTCCCTGCACCCAGGTCTCGGCGCTCGCGAGCAGGTCGGCGCGCCAGGCCACCGCCCGCACGGTGCGGTTCTCCGGAAGGGCCATCGGGCCGGTGACCACGGTGCCATGGCCGGGGGAGGGCGGGCTGCCGTCGGTGGTGCAGGTCACCGTGCAGCCGTTGCAGGCGTTGAGCACGAGACCGCCCATCGTGCGTTGTGCCACGGGGGCCGGTGCCCGGCCCCGGATGGGCTGTGCGGCCCGGTTGGGCGCTTCCGGTCCCGGGTCGGTGAGAAAGCTCCAGGTGCCCGCCCCGTCGGGCAGGCGACCGATGGAGACCCCGGGCGGCACGCTGGGCCAGCGGAAGGCATCGAGCATGCGGCGACCATCCGC
Organism: Bacteroidota bacterium; assembly: GCA_014584605.1. Lineage (GTDB taxonomy): Bacteria > Bacteroidota > Bacteroidia > Flavobacteriales_F > PHOS-HE28 > PHOS-HE28. The sequence goes on from JACTMO010000053.1 coordinate 139,880, forward strand.
ACCGAAGAGCAGCAGATCGCCACCGGCCGCAGGCAGGTGCATCAGAGCGCCTTCCCCATCGCTCCGACCCCGCACCACCACCATGCGATGCCGACCCGGAGGCAGGAGCGGCTGCTCCTGCAGCACCACCCGGAATGGTTCGCGGACCAGGAGCATGCCGTGAAGGTCCACGGGTACCGTATCGGCATTGAAGAGCTCCACCCAGCCGCTGTCCGCCGGATGCACCATGGGCAGCACCTCGTTGATCCGCACGGCCTGGGCCTGTGCGATGAGACCGGACCCCCACATCAGCAGGGCCGCCATGGCGTGGCGGGGCAGGCGTTGGCACATCGGGCCAAAGTTGGCATGGCGCGGAGCATGCTGCCGCAAGTATCGGTTAACACGGCTGCCGCCGGTCCTGCTTACGGAGCCGGTGCGCAGGAAGCGGTCGATCCCGGCATCGGACAGGGGCGTGAAGAAGTGTGGAGGTGAGGATGGCCAGGGCTTTCAGCTTCCTTACGTCCTCACCTCTTCACCGGAACAGGTTGGATCTTCGTTGCCGCTTCAGTAACTTGCCCACGCTCCGAACGCCACTACGTCTCCATGCGCAACACGACCCTGCTTCTTCTATCCGGCCTTGCCATCAGCGCCATGGGCCAGGGCACGATCACCAGTGTACAGATCACCCCGAGCACGCTCACCGAATGCACGTTCATGAACGTGACGGTGATCGGCACCATCCCCGGGAACGCCCAGGTGACGGGTTTCGTCCCGGGGCAGAACGGGAACAACATCACCATCGTGTTGACCGCCTCGGGCACGGGAGGCGGAACGGGATCGTTCAACCAGCCGTTGCCGCCCCTGGGCCCGTACACCGCCGGGACCTACAACGTGCAGATCTCGCTGGAGCTGAACGGCACCATCACGGATACCGAGACGCTTCAGCGCACCGTGCAGCCGGGCGTGAACCCTGACGCGGGCACGGATGCCTCGGTCTTGGGGGTGTGCGACACGGACCCCAATTTCCTGTTGATCAATGAACTGGGTGGTTCGCCCGACCCCGGAGGGGTGTGGACCAACCCGCTGAACCAGCCGCACAGCGGCAATTTCAACCCGGGCACCGATCCGGGCGGGTTCTACCTGTACACCATCGAGGCCCTGGCCCCGTGCAGCACCGTGCAGAGCAGCGTGTACGTGGAATACGCGCCCAACAGCGATCCCGGTGACGATGGCGCGGTGACCGTGTGCGTGAACGGGGCTCCGATCGACCTGTTCGCCAACCTGCAGGGCACCCCGGAGACCGGTGGCACGTGGAGCGGCCCCAGTCCGGTGGTGAACGGCCAGTACGACCCGGCCACGATGACGCCCGGAGCCTACGTGTACACGGTGCAGGGCATGGGCAACTGCGGCAACCCCTCGGCCACGGTGACCGTGAGCGAGGCGAACCTGCCCAACGCCGGCACGGCCGTGCCCATCACGGCCTGCGCCACGGACACCAGCCTGACGCTCAGTACCGGGCTCACGGGTAATCCCTTGCAAACGGGCGTGTGGCTCGATCCGCTCGGTTTTCTGCTCGGGCCCTACAACGTGGTCATCAACCCGTCCATCTACGGTGCCGGCAACCACAACTTCCGCTACGTGGCCACCAACACCTTCTGCCCCAACGACACCACCACGGTGCCGGTGACCCTGCTGGCCGCACCGTGCGGCATCAGCGTGCAGGAGATCGCCGCCGGCGTGACGCGATTCAAGGTAATGCCCAACCCGGCCCGCGAACGCGCCACGGTGGAGCTGAGCCTTGCCGCGGGCATGGGTGCGGTGCGGCTGGAGTTGCTCGGCACCGACGGCCGTTCCGTGCGTCGGGAGCGGCTGGCCGGCAGCGGCCGCACCGAACTGCGCCACGACCTCGACCTCGGCGGGCTCGAGGCAGGCACCTACCTGCTGCGCCTCACCACGGACCGTGGGAACGTGGCGCGGACCCTGGTGGTGGAATAAGCCAGCGACGGTCGAACGGGCGGGGCGGTGCATCGCATGGTGCACCGCCCCGTGCGCTTCACAGCGCGTTGCGCGTCACCCAGTAGCGCCAGGCCACCAGCAGCTTTTGGAGCTTGGAAAGGCGCGTGAGGTCCTTGTCCCAGAGCTTGGGCAGCACGGCCTTGTTCAGGCGGGCCAGCAGGCGGAACACGGAGCGGCGCATGGGACCTATCGGCATGCGGTGCCGCAGTGCTCGTGCTCCCACTCGAGCTCGATGGTGGCGTGATGGATGCCCAGCTCCTGGAGCACCTCGCGGGCGCGGCTTTTGACGGCCAGGGCCTCGCGAAGTTCCACATCGGCCACCACCAGGTGCACCGTGTGGACCACGAAGCTCCCGTCCAGGCTCCAGGTGTGCTGGTCGTGCAGGTCGCGCACATGGGGCAGGGCCAGCAGCCTCTCGCGCACGGCGGCCAGGTCGATGCCTTCGGGCACATGCTGCATGAGGATGGCCGTTCCACGGCGCAGGGTGCCCACGGCGTTCACCAGGATGAAGAGGCTGATGCCCACGCTCAACAGGGGGTCCACCACGGCCCAGCGGGTGAAGTGGATCACCACGGCGCCCACCAGCACGGCCGCCCAGCCCAGCACGTCCTCCAGCAGATGCAGGTAGGCGCCGCGTTCGTTCAGTGTGGCACCGCCGTGCAGGCGCCAGGCCGCCAGGCCGTTCATGGCCAGGCCGAAGAGGGCGATGCCGATCATGCCCACGGCGTGGGGCTCCCGGGGGTGCAGCACCTTGGGCAGGCTCACCACCATCATGCCCAGTGCGCCGACGATCAGCACCAGGCTGGTGAGCCACCCGCCCAGCATGCTGAAGCGGCCGTAGCCGTAGCTGTAGTGCGGATCGCGACCCTTCAGGGCCACCCGCTGGAGCCACCATGCGGTGCCCAGCACCAGGCAATCGCCAGCGTCGTGCATCGCATCGGTGAGCACCGCGATGCTCCCGGTCCACCACCCACCGCCCAGCTCCACCAGGGTGAAGGCCAGGTTGAGGAAGAAGGCGGCACGCAGCGCCCGCGCACCCTCGGCCTTCACGTGACCGTGTGTGTGGGAGGGCCGCCCCGCAAGGTGGTGCGGCCCGTGATGGTCATGCTGCGGATGAACGTGTGCCACCGGTGCAAGGTAGCCCGGCCGCAACAAGGACGAGGAACGATGCCGTGGCCGCCCCCTACCTTGCGCCCATGTCCACGCCCGTCGCTCCCGCGCCGCGCACCTTCGGCCAGAAGGTGGGGCGCTTCACCATCCGCCTGCTCCTGCTGGTCCTCGTCGGCCTGCTGGCCTGGCTGCTGTTCATCTACTACGCCGTGTACAGCGAGGGCAGCCGGAGCGGCATGGTCATCCGGCTCAGCAAACGCGGGGTGCTGTTCAAGACCTGGGAGGGACAGCTGAACATGCAGAGCTTCGGGGCCGTGGACCCCAAGGGGACCTCCCTGAACGAGGTGTTCAACTTCAGCGTGCAGAAGGGCGATGAAGGGCTCTACCGGCAACTGGAAGAGGCCAGCCTGAGCGGAGAGAGGGTGAACCTGCACTACGTGGAGCGCTACGCCCGGCTGCCCTGGCGGGGCGAGACGACCTGTTTCATCACCCGGGTGGAGCGCAGCGGCACGCCGGGCGATGCGCAGCGGGAGAGGTCGCCCGTGGGGCACTGATCAGCCCACCACCACGCGCCCGGTCTTGCGGGCGAGGGCCACCTTGGCCTTGATGAGCAGCATCTTCTTTTGCAGGACCTCAGCCTGCCCCTCCGGCCGTTCCGTGTCGCGCAGGCGCTCGTCGAGCTCTTCCAGCATGCGGTCCAGGCGGCGTTCCCGCAGGATGTCGAACCCCTCCTCCAGCGCGTCCTGCAGTTTGTCGCGCTCGTGCACGGTGTGGATCCGGTGGCGTTCCTTCCAGTTGGGGCTCAGCAGATGGCGGTCGGTGAGCAGGTCGATGGCCAGTTCGCGCCAGTCCGCCTGGTCGTGCCCGGCATAGTGTGCGGCACTGACGTCCTCCCCCCTGTTGCTGGCGTGCCGGTAGTCCATGTAGATCTCCCTGAACAGGGGCTCATCGAACATCAGGTCGTCCAGGGCCAGGAGCTCGAACATGTACTCGGCCACGCTGTATTCGGTGTCGCTGGTGCTGCCGTCCTCGAGCCGGATGGGCACCATGATCCGCTGGTGGCCGTAGTTGAGCAGGATGCGCAGCAGGTCGCGCTCCTGGGCCGCGGTGCCTTTGATGGGCGCGGGAGGGGGCTGGGGCACCTGCAGCGCGGGGGCCTCGACCTCTGGGACCTCGTGCGTGCCATGCCGTTTTCGGTAAGCGCTCCGCAGCACCTTGTTCAGTTCGCTCAGCAGGGCCTGTTCGCTCACCTCCATCAGGCGGCCGCATTGCTGGATGTACAGCTGGCGCAGCACCTGGTCGGGGATGCGGGCGATGCTCTCCACGATGCTGTGGATGGCGGCCGCCTTGAGGACGGGATCGCCGCCGGTGTCCTTCACCAGCAGCTCGGTCTTGAACGCCAGGAAATCCCTGGCGGCATCGCGCAGGAAGACCTCCACCTCGCTGCTGGGGCGGCTGCGGGCGAAGCTGTCGGGGTCCTCCCCATCGGGGAAGAGCACCACCTTCACGCCCAGGCCTTCGGCCAGGATGAGGTCGATGCCGCGCAGGCTGGCCTTGATGCCGGCGGGGTCGCCGTCGTACAGGATGGTGACCTGCCCGGCGTAGCGCTTGATCAGGCGCACCTGGTCCTCGGTGAGGCTGGTGCCGCTGCTGGCCACCACGTTGCGGATGCCGGCCTGGTGCAGGCTGATCACATCGGTATAGCCCTCCACCAGCAGGCAGGTGCCGCTGTCGGCGATGGCCTTCTTGGCGAAGTGGATGCCGTACAGGGAGCGGCTCTTGACGTAGAGGGTGCTCTCGGGGCTGTTGAAGTACTTGGGCAGCTTCGCGCCGCCGCCTTTGTCGCTGCGCAACGCACGTGCCCCGAAGGCGATCACCTGCCCGCCGAGCCCGTGCACGGGGAAGGTGACACGCCCGGCGAAGAAGTCCCACGCCGTGCCGTCCTCGCGTCGCTTGATCCAGCCGGCCTTTTCCACCAGCTCGGGGTCGAAGCCCTGGGCGCGGGCGGCGGCGGCGAAGGCCGAGCCCTGTTCGGGCACATAGCCCAGCTGGAAGGTGCGGATGACCTCGTCGCGGAAACCGCGCTCGTGGAAGTAGGCCAGGCCGATGCGGCGCCCCTCATCGGTGTCCCAGAGCTGGCCGATGCTCCATTCGGTGGCGAAGCGCTGCACGGCGGCCAGGCTCTCGCGTTCGCTGTGCTCCAGTTGCTGCTCCGGGGTGGCCTCTGTCTCCGGCAGGTCGATGTGGTACCGCTTGGCCAGCCAGCGGATCGCCTCCACGTAGCTCAGATGCTCGTGCTTCTGCAGGAAGGTGATGGCGTCCCCGGCCTCGCCGCAGCCGAAGCACTTGAAGATGCCCAGCGCGGGGCTGACGTTGAAGCTGGGCGTCTTCTCGTTGTGGAAGGGGCACAGGCCCAGGTAGCGGGGCCCCTTGCGCTTCAGGGCCACGAACTCGCCCACGACCTCTTCGACGCGGACGACGTCCTTGACGCGTTGAATGGCCTCGGGCGCGATCACGGTGGGGCCCCGCGTGTTCGGCGGGGATCGAAGGTAAGGCGGTGGCCGGTCAATGTTCGGCGCGCACCGTGCCGGTGCTGTCGTACACCACGGTCTTGATCAGCGCGCCGGCCTCGTCGTGGAACCGCCATTCGCCCACGGGGGTGCCGTGGTGGTTCTGGCCCAGGTAGCGCACGGCGCCGTTGGGGTGGAACACTGCCACGGGACCATGGGCCATGCCATCGCGATATTCGGTCTGGCTCAGCAGGCGGCCCCGCGTGGTGAAGCTGCGCCAGATGCCATGTCTGCGGCCGTTGCGGACCACGCCCCGCAGGGTGGTGCCGTCGGGGAGCTGCTGCACCTGGGGCCCGTCGCGCGGTGCGGCGGGGACCGTGTCGCCCCCCACCGCCCCCGGGTCCGCCTGTTCGGCATGGGGGTTCTCCGGTACGCCGCACGCGGTCAGCATCAGGAGCAGGAGCAGCGACCAGGTCCTGGCCAGGGCCTTCGTCGTCCGGCCCTGAGGCGCATCGGGGTGCAACGGGAGAGGGGGCGTTGGGCTCATTTCTCGCGGTCCACGGTGAGGTGCACGAGTCCTTCGAGGGAGCGCCGTGCCGGGGTGTCGGCGAAGGTGTGCAGCACCTCCAGAGCCTGGTCCCGGAGCTCCAGCATGCGCCGTTGGGCATGGGCCACGCCGCCCACCTCCACCACGCGGCGCACCACGCGGTCCACGGCGGCGCGGTCCTGCTGGCGGGCCTTCACGGCGCGCACCATCCAGCGGCGGTCCCCGGAAGGGACCTGGCGCAGGGCGTGGATCAGCGGCAGGGTGAGCTTGCGCTCCTTGATGTCCAGCCCGGTGGGCTTGCCGGTGGGGCTGCTGTCCGGCCCGTTCACGGGGTAGTCGAACAGGTCGTCCTTGATCTGAAAGGCGATGCCGGCCAGTTCGCCGAAGCGGCGCATGCGCTCCACCTCATCGGGGCTGGCCCCGCCGGCCGCAGCTCCGCTGGCGCAGCAGGCGGCGATCAGGCTGGCGGTCTTCTGGCGGATGATGTCGAAGTACACGGCCTCGTCGAAGTTGAGGGAGCGGGCCTTCTCCAGCTGCAGCAGCTCGCCCTCGCTCATTTCTCGGACCGCACGGCTCACAATGCCCAGCAGTTCGAACTGGCGGTGCTCCACGGCCAGTAAAAGGCCCCGGCTCAGCAGGTAATCGCCCACCAGCACGGCGATCTTGTTCTTCCACAGGGCATTGATGCTGAAGAAGCCGCGGCGGAGCGGGCTGGTGTCCACCACATCGTCATGCACCAGGGTGGCGGTGTGCAGCAGCTCGATGAGGCTGGCGGCCACGAAGCCGTTGTCGTTCACCGGACCGAACTGGCGGGCGCTGAGCAGCGTGAACATGGGCCGCATCTGCTTGCCCTTGCGGCGCACGATGTAGTGCATCACCCGGTCGAGCAGGGCCACCCGGCTGCGCATGGCCTCGCGGAACCGCCCCTCGAACACGCGCATCTCCTCGGCGATGGGGCGCTGGATCTCCTCGAGGCTGGGCATGGACCGGGGGCGGAGGGCAAAGATGCGCATCGGCCGGTCGGTGGGAGGCACCGCCGCTGCGGACCCTTCAGGGCTTCACGGGCCGCGGTCGGTCGTCCCCGGCCAGGGTCCAGCCGCCGTTCTCCACCACGGCGCGCAGCACCACCAGGAACTCCTCCTTCTGCTTGGCGGCGGCTTCGAAGAGCCCGCTCTGCGGCAGCCGTTGCTCGATGCGGGCCTTGGCCTGGGCCTGCATGCGGGTGTGGTCCGCGGCGCTGAAATCGGCGAAGGCCCCCTCCTGCAGGTCGAAATACTTCACGTCGTGCTCCAGGGCCAGGAGCTTCGGTGCGTCCATGCCGGTGAGGCGCACCGTGCGCGTGGCCTCGTCGAAGGAGAGCCCCAGCCCGTCCAGGTCGTAGCCCACCGAGGCGCGGGCCTTCACCAGCAGGATGGCCTGCTTGCGGTTCCAGCCCATGTTCCTGGTCCAGTCGAACCACGCCGCGCTGTTGTCGCTGTAGGTGAACACTTCGCTGAGGTCGCCCTCCACCGTCACCAGCTTCAGCACCGGGCGGATGCGCTCCAGCAACACGGTCTCCGTCACCTGTTCGGCCGGTGCGTCGGGCCGGTACGCCTCGCGGGTGAGGAAGAAGACCAGCAGGGCCACGCCCAACAGGAGCAGGAGACCGGTGGTGCGTTTCATGGTGCGGTGGCAAAGGTGGCACGGCGGCGCCGTAAGTCGCCTCTGAGCTGCCGTTGCCCGTTCTGACCGGTTGGTTGTGGATCACACAAGGTAGTTTCATCACGGTAAGCTCCTGATCCCATGAAGACAACGCAGACTTTGGCCGTGTCAATGGCCCTGGGCTCTCTATCATCCATGGCACAGAGCTTCGATCACTTGGATGCGAACATGATCCGGGCCCGATTCACGGCCCATGGCATGATCGGGCTTGATCGGAGCGTTGGCGAGCCGGATTTTGAGGTGCCCGTTGGAAGCGGGGCCCATGCGTTGTTCGCAGCCTCAATGTGGGTGGGTGGGTACGATACGCTTGGCAGCTTGCATCTTGCTGGCCTGCTGTTCGACCAGAACGGGCTGCCCGACTACGCCCCAGGACCGCTTACAACGGACGGCAGCGCATCGATCACTCCGGCCGTGTCAGCCCAGTATGATCAAGTGTTCAAGGTCAAAGCCGTGGATGTTGCCCTGCACCAGGCCTACTACGATTGTTTGAACACGCCAGGATGCGATGTCAATGTTCAGTTCCCCGGGTATGTGATACCCCAGAGTTTTCTTGACTGGCCAGGGAACGGTGACACCTTGGCTGGTCAGGCCGCCCGGTTGGCGCCATTCATCGATCTTGATGGTGACGGGCTGTATGAGCCGACCGCCGGTGATGCACCATGCATCCACGGGGATGAAGCACTCTATTTCATGTTCAATGATGTGCTGAACCCGCATGGCACGGGCGGTGCTCCCCTTGGTATCGAGGTCCATGCCATGCCCTTCGCATTCTATTCCGCCAACGAGGCACTCGCGCACACGCTCTTCATCAAGTACCGGCTCATCAATCGAAGCGATGACTCCTTTGAAATGGTCCGCATTGGTCTGTTCACTGACTATGACCTTGGATATGGTCGTGATGACTACGTGGGCTCTGATCCCGGAAGGAATCTCGGCTACGTGTACAACGCGGATACGCTGGATGAAACGACATCAACCTATACCGGATATGGGTCGATGCCACCCGCTTTTGGGACAACGCAGCTCAAAGGTCCGTTCCTGGAGCCTGATGGGTTTGACGATCCCGAAGGACCGGGTATACCCGCTTTCAATGGCTCTGGTTTTGGTGACCTGGTGGTCGACAATGAACGTCATGGTGTCGCGTACATGACCTACTTCAGCAATGACGCCACCGCCCGAGGCAATCCGAATACAGCCGAACAGTTCTTCGGTTATCTGAGCGGGTACTGGCGCGACGGAACACCGCTCTTCCATGGAGGCACTGGGCATTACTCCGATCCCGAGGCCACGACCGTTCCAGCGCGCTTTGCATTTCCAAGTTCTGAAGACCCACTTGGAGCGGGAACAGGTGGTCAGGTGATGGCTCCATGGGCGGAGCATTCATCAGGCAATCAACCGAGGGATAGGCGGATGGTCATGTCGGCCGGACCCGTGGAGCTGGATGCCGGAGAGGAGATCGAACTTGTCTACGCGTTCGTGTTCGCCCGCCCAGGATCCAATGGGCTGATGAGCAGCGTTCTGCGGCTACAGGAAAGGGTGGATTCGGTACAGGCTTTTTACAATGATCTGCCGGAGGCGTGCAACGGAGCGGGATCTCAGGTGGGTTTGGAGGAACACACAGACCGTGGACCAATCGTATTTCCCGTTCCGGCCGAAGATCGTCTGACCTTAAGGCTTGAGGTCCCCGGTCCAGTGGAATTGGTCGTGTACGATATGCTCGGCGTGGAGTGCTCGAGAGGGCGCGATACCGGGGATCTGATCCAGATCGACCTTTCGGAGCTTGGTCAAGGCTCGTATCTGTTGCATGTTGCTCAAGGCGAGGTGAGCCATGTTGTTCCGTTCATGAAGATCACGACCAGATAGGGAAGATCATCATGCAACCGAGGATCCGGTTCACCCCTCCACCTCCTCGGCCGGTGGCGCGGGCCGGTACACCTCGCGGGTGATGAAGAAGACCAGCAGGGCCACGCCCAACAGGAGCAGGAGACCGGTGGTGCGTTTCATGGTGCGGTGGCAAAGGTGGAACGGCGGCGCCGATACCTTTGGCCGATGCGCCACGGATGGCTGTTCTCCACGTGCGTCGTGGGTCTTCTGTTGGCCGGATGCGGCGCAGCGTCCCGTGTGGACCTGGACACGCTGCGGACCATGGAGCACCGGCTCGCGGATGGCGCGGTCGTGGCGGGTCGATCGCTTTTCGGTGCGGGCCACACCTTGGTGCTGACCCTGGATCCCGAGTGCCCGCTCTGCCTGATGCACGCGCCCGAGCTGGCCACGCTGGTGCCCGATGATGGGCTGCACATCGTGGGGCTGTATGCGTCGCCCTACATTGTCCCCGACAGCGCGCGGGCCTTCGCCGAACGGAACGGGTTCCGCTTTCCGCAGGTGATGGACCCTGCGTGTGCGATCGCGCAGGCGTTGGATGCGGTGGTCACCCCCGAGGCGTTCCTCCTGGCGGCGGACGGCACGGTGCTGTACCGTGGCGCCATCGACGATCGCGCACAGCGGGCCGGGCGCAAGAAGCCCGAGGCCACCCGCCATCATCTGCGCGATGCGCTCGCGGCCGTGCGGCGGGGTGAACGTCCTGCTGCGGCCCATGTGCGGGCCGTGGGCTGCTTTCTGGAATGCACGGAAGTGGAGGTGCCATGAGGGAGATGGCCATCATCGTGGTCCTTGCGGCCTGGTTGGCCCTACTGCCCGGCTGTGGTCCGGTGGACCCGGTGGATGCGGTGACGGACCTGCCCGACACGGTGACCTTCGCCGACCACATCGCCCCGCTGGTGCGCAGCCATTGCATGCCGTGCCACAGCCCTGGGCATGCCGGCCCCTTCGCGCTCATCACCTACGGGGATGTGCGGCGCAAGGCGCGCACCGTGGGGCATGTGACGCGCCAGCGGTTCATGCCGCCATGGCCGGCGGACACCACCTACAGCCGGTTCGTGGGCGAGCGGGTGCTCACGGCACGGCAGATCGCGCTCATCGGGAAATGGGTGGAGCAAGGCATGCCGCCGGGCGACACGGCTGCGCTGCCCCCGATGCCTGTTGTCCAGGAGGCCGGAGGGCTGGGCCCGCCGGACCTGGTGGTGCCGGTGTCGGGCACCTGCACCATCCCGGGCGATGGGCGGGACCGCTTCATCATCGCCAAGGCGCCCTTCGAGCTGGTGCGGGACACCTTCCTGCGGGCGGTGGCCTTCGTGCCGGGGAACCGCCGCCTGGTGCACCACATGAACGGCGCGCTCATCAACTACCCGGAAGGGGCCAAGGCCGACGTGTTCGCCGGGTCGGGACCGATCGACGCCGAGCAGCTGGGCGGTCCGCCGGCCTTCGCGCAACTGGGCCTGGCCAACGACGATGGCAGCTGGCCGCCCCTGGTGCCCAGCGTGGTGAACTACCTCCCCGGCCTGGCACCGCTGGTGCTGCCCGAGGGACTGGGCGGTCTGTATCTGGCGCGCAAGGGCGCCTTCCTGCTGAACACGGTGCACTATGGCCCCAGCGACCGGGAGGCTACCGACCGGAGCAGCTTCCACCTGTGGTTCGCGCGCCGCGCGCCGGAACGCCCGTTGCAGGAGCTTGCCATGGGCAGCACGCACACCCCCGTGGTCCCACCGCTGCACCTGGAACCCGGCGAGGTGCGCACCTTCAGCACCCGGCTCACCGTGCCCAAGGCGATCAGCGTGCTGGCCGTGAACCCCCACATGCACCTGCTGGGCACCCGCTTCAAGGCCTATGCACTGCGCGGTGCGGACACCATCCCGCTGGTGCGCATCCTGGATTGGGATTTCCGCTGGCAGTACAGCTACACCTTCCGGCATCCGGTCCCGCTGCGTGCCGGGGATGTCCTCGTGGCCGAGGGCAGCTTCGACAACAGTGCGGAGAACCCGGACCAGCCCTTTGACCCCCCGCGCGAAGTGCAGGGCCGTGACAGCCGGTTCATGCGCACCACCGACGAGATGTTCCAGTTCTTCGTCACCTATGTGGACTGGAGGGCGGGGGATGAGAGCCTGCCATTGAGTGCGGTCGATCCATCCGTCGGCAAGTGACGTACGGCGGCCGGGCGCACAGGACCGGCGACCCGTTGCGGTGCAGGCACGCGATGGCCCAGGGCGAGCCGGCGGCTCACGCCTGCGCCAGGGGATCCGGTCCGGTGACCTCGCTCGCACGCTTGCCGCGCTGCAGCCAGCCGTTGATGAAGAGGCAGCCGAGGATGAGGGCGAAGCCCAGGTAGGAACCCACGGTGAGCTTCTCCTCCGCGCCCCAGATGAGCAGCGCGAAGATGATGGTGTACACCGGCTCCAGGTTCACGGTGAGCATCACGGTGAAGGGGCTGAGCTGCCGCATGACCGCGATGCCGGCCACGAAGGCGAAGGTGGTGCACACCAGGCCCAGCAGCAGTTGGTAGATGATGTCGCTGGTCGGCAACTGCCAGAGCGCTGGCGCCAGATCACCCGTGACAAGGCCGTAGAGCGCCAGGGCCGCCACCACGCTCAGCATCTCGTAGAAGCCGATGCGCAGGGCGTTGTCGCGCTGCACCAGCACCCCGTTCACCACGTTGAACCAGGCGCTGAGCAGGGCGCTGAGGGTGGCCACGGCGATGCCCAGGCGGTGCTGCACCTCCAGCCCGAAGATGAGCAGCAGGGCGGCCACCACCACGATGCCCAGAACGACCTCGCTCACACGGATGCGGCGCTTGAACCAGAAGGGCTCCATGAGCGCAGTGAACACCGTGCTGGTGCTGAGGCAGGCGGCGGCGATGCTGGCGGTGCTCAGCTTGATGGCGCCGTAGAAGGTGATCCAGTGCCCCAGGATGATGAGGCCCACCAGCAGGTAGTTCGCCAGGCCCGGGGTGCGCGGCGATAGGCTCCTGCGCGTGGCCAGCGCCACCACGGCAAGTCCCAACGCGCCGATCACCGTGCGCGTGTACACCAGGTGCAGGGTGGGCTGCTGGATCAGCTTGCCCAGGATGCCCGTGAAGCCCCACACGAACACCGTGACGTGCAGCAGCACGAGCGCATTGCGTTGGGCCTTGGGCATGGGGCTCAGTGCGCGTCGTCGTCCACCTTGGAGACCCCGCCGCTCACCACGAACTTCATCACGTCGGCCGCACGCGCATCGAGGGCCGTGACGTTGCTTGCCGGAACGATCACCAGGTTGCCGCTCCAGGCGAAGCTGTGCGGCATGTACACGGCGACCTTGCCCTTGGGCAGGCCCAGGTGCGCCAGGTCGTCCTCGGTGATGAAGCCGAGCCGCTCCAGGTCGCTGGCGGCCGAGAGGCGCACCAGCACCGGCCGGTCGAAGCGCCGCTTGTTGCCCACCACGGCCTCCACCAGGTCCTTGATCGCGCCATAGAAGGTCTTCAGGAAGGGGATGCGCTTGAGCACCTCCTCGCCGATCTCGGCCACGGGCTGGTAGAGGATGGTGCTGCCCAGCCAGCCGAAGAGGGTGAGGCCCACCAGCAGGGTGAGCAGACCCACGCCGGGGATGTCGATGGGGATGATGCCGTCCAGGAAGGCCAGGGCCTTCCACAGGGCCCAGATGAGCACGGTGGCCGGTACCACCAGCAACAGGCCGCGCAGGAAGTAGCCCAGCAGGATACGGCCGATGCGGCGGGGGCCCATGACGGGGCAAAGGTAACCGGCCGCCGGACCGGTCACGGAAGGTCGTCGCGCACCTTGCGGGGCAGGGCGGCGCGGACCCGATCGTGGCTGTGGCGGGCCATTTGCAACAGCAGGCGGTGGGGTACGCTGCCGTCGGTGCGCACCGTGTTCCAGTGGCGCTTGTTCAGGTGAGGGCCGGGGGTGATGCCGGGGTATCGTTCCCGCAGCTCGATGGTACGCTCGGGATCGCACTTCAGGTTCACGCTCCCGAAGCGGTCCACGTCCAACCGTGCGATGATGCGGCCGCCCACACGGAAGGCCAGCACGTCCGGTCCGAAGGGAGGGTCCTTGCTGAAACCCGGCAGCCCGGCGCAGTACGCGCGGAACGCCGCGAGCGTCATGGCAGCAGCGCGTAGAGCAGAGGGCGGCTGGGGGCGGCGTCGTTGATCCAGTGGGCCACCTGCAGCTCCAGCAGGTAGCGGCCGTCGGGGATGCTGTCGGGCACCTGGATGAGCTCGGTGATGGTGCGTGTGGTGTCCACCGTGGCGGGGTGGTCCCAGAAGGCATGGTGGGCGGCCAGCACACCGCCGTCCTCCTCACGGTCCACGCTGGGCAGGTCCACCAGCAGGTGCTTGATACCGATGCTGCGCAGCCAGGCGGTGGCGGTGCTCTGCAGGTAGGGCGGGTTGGTGCCGCACCAATCGCGGGTGTCCTTGCCGGGGGTGTTGGGCAGGGTGCGCAGCACCAGGGCCTCCCGGGGCCGTTCATCCAGCGTGTTGCGCAGCTGCTCCAGGGTGATGATCAGGTCGGTGCGTCCGTCCGGGGCACGCCGCTGCTCGGGACGCAGGCTGATGACCTCCGCGGTGAAGAAGTAGCGGTCCAGCATTCCTCCCACCGGGGTGATGGCGGCGTCCAGGTGGCCCACGCTCTCGGTGTGCGTGCCGTGGCCATGGGGGTTCACGACCACGGTACGGAAGTTCAGCGGGGCCCCTGCGTGCACGGCGTAGGTGCGCTCACCGTTCACCACGGGCTCCATGCGCACGGGGTCCACGTACCAGGCGCGCACACGCCCCTCCCCGGCCTGCAGCGGCAGGCTCAGGTCCATGGGGCGGGCCAGGTCCACGCGGAACTTGCGTCCGTGGTGTTCGATCTCTGCGATCATGGTTCGGCGAAGAGCTCCATGGCGATGCGGTCGGCGAAGTGCCTTCCGCGTTCGGTCAAAACTAACCGGCCCCCATCGAGTTGCGCGAGCCCCTGCGACACGTAGTGCACGATCCGTTGCTCATTGTCGGGGCGTATGTCCACCGGCAGGGCATCGAGCTGCACGCCGCGGTGGGTGCGGAGCCCGGTGAGGAGCATCTCGTTGGTGCGCTGTGCCGCGGTGAGCGTTTCCGATCCGCTGAACGGCTCCCCTTTTTCGACGGCGGTGGTGTAGCGCGCGTTGCTGGCCACGTTCCAACGGCGGGTGTTCCCGGAGAAACTGTGCGCAGCCGGGCCGATGCCCAGGTAGGGCGCGCCCTCCCAGTAGCTGCTGTTATGAAGGCCGAAGTGCCCTGGCCGACCGAAGTTGCTGATCTCATAGTGCAGCAGGCCGGCGGCCTTCATGCGGGCCATGAGGTGGTCGAACTGGGCGGCGGCGGCCTCGTCGCCGGCAGGCACCACCCGGCCCAGCCTTACCTGATGGGCCAGCGCCGTGCGGGGCTCCACGGTGAGGGCGTAGGCGCTCAGGTGCGGCATGCCGTGGCCCAGTGCGATGGCCAGCTGTTCATCCCACTCGGTCAGGGTCATGCCGGGCAGGCCGTAGATCAGATCGATGGTCCAGGAGGCGAAGCCCGCCCCGGCGATGAGCGCGATGCTTCGCAGGGCCTGGTCGGCATTGTGCGCCCGGCCCATCCACTGCAGGCGAGCGTTGCGAAAGCTCTGTGTGCCCAGGCTCAGGCGCGTGATGCCCATCGCCTTCCACTGCTCCAGCCGTTCGGCGGTGACATCGTCCGGGTTGGCCTCCAGGGTGACCTCCGCATCGCGGCGCACGCGCAGCAGGTCGTGGGCCAGTTGCAGAAAGGCCGCGATGCGCGCCGGTTCCAGCAGGCTCGGCGTGCCCCCGCCGAAGTAGATCGAGCGTACCGGCGCATCCCCGAGCTCACCGGCACGCAGCACCAGTTCCTTCTCCATGGCGTCCAGCAGGGCCTCACGACCCCGTGCCGAGGTGCTGAAATGGAAGTCGCAGTACGTGCAGGCCTTCCGGCAGAAGGGGATGTGGAAGTAGAGGCCGGACATGGCGGGGGAGGGAGCGGTGGGCGCACAGGGCCATCAAGACCGGTCCCCAAGGTACTTTCCCGGGTCCCAGGCCCGGACGCTTTCCCGCGCTGCGGAAGGTGAACGGGCCCGTTCATGGACCGGTCCTGCCTTGAAGCGACCGCGTCATCCGGGGCGTTCGTGCCGTTGGGCCATCCGCCGTCTTACCCCTTCAGCGTGATGCGGAAGGTGGTGCCCTTGCCCGGAGCGCTGCGCTTGACGAAGATGCGGCCGCCGTGGTACTGCTCGATGATGCGCTTGCTGAGCGAGAGGCCGAGGCCCCAGCCGCGTTTCTTGGTGGTGAAGCCCGGGCGGAACACCGTGCGGTGCTGGGCGGCGGGGATGCCCTTGCCGGTGTCGGTGACGTCCACATGCACCTGCCCACCCTCGCGCTCCATGGTCAGGGTGATGGACCCTTCGCCCTCCATGGCGTCGATGGCGTTGCGCACCAGGTTCTCGATCACCCAGCTGAAGAGCGGCCGGTTGAGCGGCACCTGCAGGTCGGTGTCGGCGGGGGGAAGCACGTCGACGCGGGCCTTGCTGGGCAGGCGTGGCCGCAGGTAGAGCACGGTGGCGCGCAGGGTGTGATAGAGCTTTTCGGGGGTCAGTTCCGGAGCGCTGCCGATCTTGCTGAAGCGCTCGGTGACCACTTCCAGGCGGTCCACATCCTTGCGCATCTCGTTCAGCGCGGCGGGGTCCACGTTGCGGTCCTTGAGCAGTTCCATCCACGCCATCAACGAGCTGAGCGGCGTGCCCAGCTGGTGGGCGGTCTCCTTGGCCATGCCCACCCACACCTGGTTCTGTTCGGCGTTGCGGAAGATGCTGAACAGGGCATAGCTCACCAGCAGGAAGAGCCCGATGATGACCAGCTGGGCGTAGGGGAAGTAGCGCAGCTGGGTGATCACGAGCGATTCCTCGAAGTAGATGTAGTGCCGGCCCTGCCCGGCGAGGGTCACTTCCAGGGGGCGGTTGCGGGCGGCCATTTCCTGCAGCTTGTCGGCCAGCTGTTCGGGGTCGCGCAGCATCAGGCTGTCCACGTTGCCGCTCTCCACCACGCGGCTGCCGGTGCTGTCGGTGAGGATCACGGGCACGGCGGCCGTGTTCATCACGGTCTCGCTGATGAAGGAGCGGATGATGCCGTCCATCACCTCCTGCAGTTCGCGCAGCAGGCGGCTGTCCTGGTAGTGCAGGTACTGTTTCTGTTCCCCGTACACGAGGATCTCCACGGGCGGTCGGCGTTCGGCCATCTCGGCCACGGCCTGGCGCAGGCGCCCGGGGTCCGCGGCCACCAGGCTGTCCAGGTTGCGGTGGAACTTCACCTGGCCCTGTGCGTCGGTGATCACCACGGGCACGGTGGTGTTGTCGCTCACCACCTTCAGGTAGAAGGAGAGGTCGCCGGGTTCGGCGGTGCCCACCAGGCGCAGCATCGCCTGGGCCCAGAGCTCCACCTTCTTGCGTTCCTCCTCGCGCAGGCGGTCGAACAGGCGGTCGGTGAGGTTCACCAGGCGGGCGCGGTTCTGCACGGCCTGGGCCCAGAGCTCCACCTTGCGCCTTTCCTCCTGGCGCACCTTGTCCACGATGCGGTTGCTGTACCACAACGAGGCGATCACGATCAGCAGGGCGGCCAGGGCCAGCACCAGCTTCCAGCGCTGTTTGCGGGAGTAGAGGTCCACGGGTTCGGTCCGTGAAGATGGGGCTTCGGCGCGGCTCAGGGCTCCACCTCGATCACCACCGGGGGCGGATCGGGCTGCCGCTTGCGCGGCCTGGGGCGGTCCTCACCGGCCTTGGGGGCCTCCTCCACGTCGTCCGGGTGCTCCACCTGGAAGCGGACGGCACCGGCCATGGCCGGGTGCTCCTCGCGCCCCTCCAGGTCCTTGCGGAACAGGGCCTTCAGTTCCTGTTTCTCCTGCTGCCACTGGCGTCCGCGCCGTGCGGCGGCCATCTCCGGGTCGGTGCTGAAGGAGGGGTTGTCGGCCAGGCCCTGCATGCGCAGGAAGAGCCGCGGGCCGGTGCCGTCGTCCACCACGGGGCCGAACTCGTCCTGCGGCGGTGCGCCGCGCAGCAGGTCGCCCAGGCGGAAGTTGAGGCGGTGGTCGATGCGGCCGTCGAAGCCGTGCAGCCCGCTGAGCTCGATGTCCAGCGCGCTGCTCTTCACCTCCATCAGGGGGATGCGCACCTGGCGGTCGCGGATCTCCACGCGGTTCTCCAGGCGGGCGAAGCGCACCTCGGCCAGGCGCCGCGCCAGCTGGTCGGCGTCCACCAGCAGGCCGGCGAGCTTCTTGCGCTTCACGAAGTCCGCCACCTCCATCAGGGGGGCGTGCCCCTTGAGGACGCCCTGTTCCACCACCACATCGGCCGTGCAGGCCAGGCGGTCCAGATCGAAGTGCAGGTCGGGCCGCAGCGGTGCGTCGAAGCGCAGCTCGGCGCGGCAGGTGCCCTGCAGGTGCCGGTGGCCGATGAAGTCCTGGCCGAAATCCTTGAACTCGGCGAACAGGTGGTGGATGTCGATGCCGGTGAGGGAGGCGCGCACGGCAAGGGGATAGGCCGTTGCGGAACGGCCGTCGAGAGCGATAGCCCCGGCCACCGAGCCCCCGGCGGTCGAGAAGCGCACGGGCTCGGCGCGCAGCACGCGGTCGGCCAGCACCACGCGACCGGTGAGGTCCGTGGCGGCGAAGGCATCGTAGACCAGCTGTTCCACGCGCACGTCGAGGTTCAGGGCCAGCCCGGCGGGCAGCGTGAGGTCCGCCGGGCCGCCGCCACCGCCGCCGACCCAGCGGGCCAGGTCGATCCGTTCGGCCGAGCCCGAGGCGGTGATGGCCAGCGGCTGCCCGTCGAGCAGCAGGTAGGGCAGCAGGCCTTGCAGTGTGCCGTTCAGCTTCACGCGGTCGCCCTGCACGGTGGCCGTGAGGCTTCGCACCCGGGCGTCGTTCCCCTCCAGCACCAGGTCGGCGTCCACCCCGGTGATGGCCAGGCCGCTGCCGTGCATCGCGAGGGTGGCGCCGCGCAGGCTCATGGTCCCGCCGGTGGTCAGGGCCTGCAGGTCGCGGGCCTTCAGCCCGGCCAGGCGGGGCAGGGTGCCTTGCGCGGTGAGGTCGGCCTGCAGGCGGCCCTTGGTGTGCTGCAGGCTGTCCAGGCGAAGGAAGCGCAGCAGGGCCCCCAGGTCCATGTTGGCCTTGAGCGCGGCGTCCACACGGGCCGTCCTGCCGCCTCGCAGGTGCAGTTGGCCACCGAGGGTCCCGCCGCCGCCATGCGCCCGCAGGTCGCGCAGTTCCAGTTCGGCCAGGCTGCCGTCGCCGGCGAGCGCCAGTTCGGCACGACCGTGCACCTTGTCGAAGGTGGCGCCGCTGTGGCTTTCGCGGAAGCGCCCGTCGCGTACGGCCAGTTGCAGGGCCAGGGCCGGCGGGACCTCCCCCCCGATGTTGCCGGCGTAGCGGGCCACCACATCGGCCTCCCCCTTGATGCCGTAGGCGTCGAGCGGCCGGGTGAGCTCCGGGGGCAGCAACGCCAGCAGGCGTTCCAGCGCGCACTGGTCCGCAGCGGCGCGCAGGTCCAGGAACAGGCCGTCGGCCTCGGGCACCACGGCCAGGGTGCTGTTGAGGCGCACCCCGCCGATGTTCAACTCGCCGTTGGTGATGCGGAAGGCGCCATCGGCCTCTCCGAAGGTCATGGTCAACAGCACCTCGGCCTCCCGGTCGGCCAGGATGCGGCGCCCGCCCTGGTGCCAGTCGATCAGGTGCAGGTGGCCTTCGGTGCGCAGGCTGTTAGGGCCCGCGCCCAGGGTTCCGCGCAAGGCGATGCGTTCGCTGGCGCCCACGACCTCCGTGGCGCTGGCTCCGTGGCGGTAGCGCACCCACAGGTCCTCCAGGGTGAGCCGCTCCAGGGGCAGCCGGCCGGAGGCGGTGCTGTCGCTGCGCCAGATGCGGTAGTTCGGCCGGCCTTGGGCGTCGTGGGCGATGTGGGCACGGACGCCTTCGCCATGGATGCGGCGGATGCCGTAGGTACCGGTGAGCAGCTCCGCGAGGTTGAAGTCCAGGTAGAGGTCCTCCACGTGGAGCAGGCTGTCGGCTTCTGCGCTGTCGGCGCGCACCTCGCGCACGAACACCCCTTGCAGGTGGAGGCTGGCCATGGGGAAGCGGCGCAGCAGGGTGAGGTCGATGTGCCGCACCTGGACCGGGGTGGCCAGCTGCGCGTTGAGCAGGCCCAGCAGGCGGGCCTTCACCTGGTCCTCGTACAGGGTGGCCACCACCGCCAGGGCCCCGGCCAGGAGGACCAGCAGCGCGCTGCCCCACAGGAGGGCGCGGCGGACAGAACGGGCGAGCACCTTCAACAAAGGTCCGTGGGCGTGAGGGCCTGCCGACGCCGTACCGGAGCGGCTCATCCACAGGCGCGTGTTACCACCGAATAACGTGCCAGCGAGGCGGGTGGTCTGTAGGGCGGTGGCGGGTTACCTTCGCGGCCCTGCGCCGGGCGCGACCCCATAGTTCAATGGATAGAATAGGAGTTTCCTAAACTCTTGATCCAGGTTCGACTCCTGGTGGGGTCACCAGCCCGGCCCGCCGGTCGAAGCCCGCACCGTCCCGTTCCGCCCCCCCCATGATCGAGCACCGCTTCAGGAGCGCGCTGTGGGTGCACCGGGTGTGGGGTGGGTAGGGCGATGCGTATTTTTGAACGCATGGACACGCTTGCGGTGAAGGTGTTGGACAAGCGGGCCCTCGCGATCCTGAACGAACTGGAGTCGCTGGGGGTCATCGCCATGAGGCCTTCTGGTGGTCGGAAACTCTCCGACATCGTGGCCAGTATCCGCGCACAGGTGAAGCGGCCGATGACCCAGCAGGAGGTGATGGAGGAGGTCGGTGCCCATCGCCGTTCAAAGCGCCGCCATGCGAAGGCGAAGAAGGACCAGGATCGTCGTTGATGCGAACGTGTGGGTGAGCGTGCTGCTGACCCGTTCGTTCCCGGGCCTGGTGGCCCGCTTGGAGCAGCGGGAGGTCCTCCTGGTGGTCGCCGATGCGCTCCTGATCGAGCTCCTCGACGTGCTCAACCGGCCCAAGCTCCGCAGCCGGCTGAACTTCGCCGAGGTGGAGGCCTTCTTCGACCAGTTGCGCGCCATGGGTGAACACGTGGAGCCGGTCTCCACCGTGCAGGTGTGCCGTGATCCGGATGACAACGCGGTCCTTGCCGTATGCCGGGATGGGCGGGCCGACCTGCTGATCACCGGCGATGCCGACCTGTTGGTCCTGTAGCGCTTCGAACGCACACACATCCTTTCCCCCGCCCAATTCCGGCGCACCCCCCCATGATCGAGCACCGCGGCATCCTGCTCAGCGAGGACCTCTTCGAGAAGCGCTTCGTGTGCGACCTGGCGGCCTGCAAGGGTGCCTGCTGCGAACAGGGCGACAGCGGCGCGCCGCTCACCCCCGAGGAGGCGCGGCTGATCGACAAGCACTACGCCGCGCTACAGCCGTACATGACCGCCCGCGGCCGCAAGGCCGTGAAGGACCAGGGCCACACCAGCCTGGTGGACAGCGACGGCGAGCTGGTGACCCCGCTGGTGGGGGAGTACCAGGAGTGCGTCTTCGCCAAGCGCAACGCCAAGGGCATCTGGATGTGCGGCATCGAACAGGCCTACCGCGACGGCACGGTGCCCTTCAACAAACCCATCAGCTGCCACCTGTACCCCATTCGTGTGGTGAAGCTCAAGGAGACCGACGGCCTCAACTACGAACGGTGGGACATCTGTGCGCCGGCCTGTGCCTGCGGCGAGCGGCTGGAGGTGCCGGTGTTCCGGTTCCTCAAAAGCGCCCTGGTGCGCGCCTACGGGCAGGACTGGTACGACGGGCTGGAGGAGGTGTACAAGGCCTGGCGGGCGCGCCCGGTGAAGAAGGTCCGCAAGGCGCCCGCCCGGCGTGCGCGTCCTGAACGTGGCGGCTGACAAGGCCCGCCCGTCACCGGCCACCCGCATGCAGCGCCCCCGGTGTGCGAGCGGCCGCACGGCCTCTATCACCCCCCGCCGATCGCGCGTTGCGTGGCATGCACGCCACGCGCAGCCCACCGATCGCGGGTTGCGGCCGCGGAGCGGCGAAGCACCACGCCCCATGCGCCCGGCCTTGCACCAGCCTGCGGCACGGGCCCGCAACGGTGCCGAAGGGCCGCCCGCCGCCCGTCGCGAAGCCGCGCCCCGCAAGGCCGCGCGCCGTTGTTAAGGGATCGTGAAAAGAAAACACTTGCACGGATCGTGGGGCGATCCCCCGCACGATCGGCGCAGGAAGCCCGGGCGTGTTAACAACTTCGGAAACATCCCCCCGCCGGATCGTTGCCCACGCCTGCTGCCGGGGGCACTTTTGTGAGCCCGGGGCGGACCGACCGCGACCCGTTCCGGGACCCTGAACATCACGCGAAAAAAAGTGGGGCTGGCACCCAGGGAGATCCTCTTCCCCTGCCCCGAAGGACCTGAACCGATGGACACCACCAAGCAGACCCAGATGAGCCTGGACGACGCACTGACCACCCGAACCGACACGGCCGGCGAACCGCTGTTGAAGGAGAACAAGGACCGCTTCGTGCTGTTCCCCATCCAGCACCACGACATCTGGAACTTCTACAAGAAGCATGAGGCCAGCTTCTGGACCGCCGAGGAGATCGACCTGAGCCCCGACCTGGTGGACTGGAACACCAAGCTCAACGACGACGAGCGCTTCTTCATCAAGCACGTGCTGGCCTTCTTCGCCGCCAGCGACGGCATCGTGAACGAGAACCTGGCCGTCAACTTCCTCAACGAAGTGCAATACCCGGAGGCCCGCTGCTTCTACGGGTTCCAGGTGATGATGGAGAACATCCACAGCGAGACCTACAGCCTGCTGATCGACACCTACATCAAGGACCCTCTGGAGAAGGACCGCCTGCTGCACGCCATCGACACGGTGGACTGCGTGAAGAAGAAGGCCGAGTGGGCGCTGCGCTGGATCGGCAAGGGCAGCTTCGCCGAGCGCCTCATCGCCTTCGCGGCCGTGGAGGGCATCTTCTTCAGCGGCAGCTTCTGCAGCATCTTCTGGCTCAAAAAGCGGGGCCTGATGCCCGGCCTGTCCTTCAGCAACGAGCTCATCAGCCGCGACGAGGGCCTGCACTGCGACTTCGCCTGCCTGCTCTACACCAGGCACCTCGCCCACCGGTTGCCCAAGAAGACCGTGGAGACCATCATCAAGGACGCCGTGGAGATCGAGAAGGAGTTCGTCACCGATGCGCTGCCGGTCAACCTCATCGGCATGAACGCCAAGCTCATGCAGCAGTACATCGAGTTCGTGGCCGACCGCCTGCTGCTGGAGCTGGGCAACGAGAAGGTGTACCACGCCGCCAATCCCTTCGACTTCATGGACATGATCAGCCTGCAGGGCAAGACCAACTTCTTCGAGAAGCGGGTGGGCGAATACCAGAAGGCGGGCGTGATGACCCAAAGCAAGGAGGCGAACAAGTTCAGTCTCGACGCCGATTTCTGAACCCCGGCCGAAGGAGCGCCCCCTTCCCCATGCGATCGCCTGCGAACGAGGGAACGCCGATCGGGACCTTGGACGGTCCCACCGCCCCGATCCCACATCCAACGGTTGAAGAAGAGGCTGCGGAGCGGGGCCGGGAGGAGGGGTCCCGGCGCCATCTTACCGGTCGGTAACGGACGAAAAAACCAACACGGGGGCAGGCGGGAGCCGGGCCTCCGGAAACAAGGAAAAGGAACCATGTACGTCATCAAACGCGACGGCCGCCGGGAGGCGGTGAAATTCGACAAG
This sequence comes from Bacteroidota bacterium, assembly GCA_014584605.1. GTDB lineage: Bacteria > Bacteroidota > Bacteroidia > Flavobacteriales_F > PHOS-HE28 > PHOS-HE28. Next base: position 163,407 of record JACTMO010000053.1, read on the forward strand.
ATCACCGCCCGGGTGAAGAAGCTGTGCTACGGGCTGGACCCCCTGGTGGACGCCACGGCGCTGACCATGAAGGTGATCGAAGGCATCTACGACGGGGTCACCACCACCGAACTGGACAACCTGGCCGCCGAGGTGGCCGCCACCATGACGGTGCGCCACCCGGACTATGCGCAGCTGGCCAGCCGCATCGCCGTCAGCAACCTGCACAAGAACACCAAGAAGTCCTTCAGCGAGACCATGAAGGACCTGCACGGGTACATCGACCCCCGCACGGGCGAGCATGCCGGCCTCATCGCCGACGACGTGTGGGCCATCATCCGCGACCATGCCGAGGTGCTGGACAGCGCCATCATCTACGACCGCGATTTCACCTACGACTTCTTCGGCTTCAAGACCCTGGAGCGCAGCTACCTGCTGAAGCTGGACGGCCGGGTGGTGGAGCGCCCGCAGCACCTGCTGATGCGCGTGGCCGCGGGCATCCACAAGGCCGACATCGACAGCGTGATCGCCACCTACAACGACCTCAGCGAGGGCTGGTACACCCACGCCACGCCCACGCTCTTCAACGCCGGCACGCCCAAGCCGCAGATGAGCAGCTGCTTCCTGCTGCAGCTCAAGGAGGACAGCATCAGCGGCATCTACGACACGCTGAAGCAGTGCGCGCAGATCAGCCAGAGCGCCGGCGGTATCGGCCTGAGCGTGCACAACCTGCGCGCCAAGGGCAGCTATATCAAGGGCACCAACGGCACCAGCAACGGCATCGTCCCCATGCTGCGCGTGTTCAACGACACGGCCCGCTACGTGGACCAGGGCGGCGGCAAGCGCAAGGGCAGCTTCGCCATCTACCTGGAGCCGTGGCACGCCGACATCGAGGATTTCCTGGACCTGAAGAAGAACCACGGCAAGGAGGAGCTGCGGGCGCGCGACCTCTTCTACGCCCTGTGGATCCCCGACCTGTTCATGAAGCGCGTGGAGCAGAACGGCGACTGGACGCTGATGTGCCCCAACGAGTGCCCCGGCCTGAGCGACACGCACAGCGAGGAGTTCGAGGCCCTGTACGAGCGGTACGAGGCCGAGGGCCGCGGCCGCCGCACCATCAAGGCGCAGGACCTGTGGTTCCGCGTGCTGGAGAGCCAGATCGAGACCGGCACCCCCTACATCCTCTTCAAGGACGCCGCCAACCGCAAGAGCAACCAGCGCAACCTGGGCACCATCAAGAGCTCCAACCTCTGCACCGAGATCATCGAGTACACCAGTGCCGACGAGGTCGCCGTGTGCAACCTGGGCTCCATCGCCCTGCCCAAGTTCGTCCACAAGGGCCGCTTCGACCACGACAAGCTCTTCGAGGTCACCATGCGCCTGACGCGGAACCTCAACCGCATCATCGACAACAACCACTACCCCATCCCCGAGGCGCGCCGCAGCAACATGCGCCACCGCCCCATCGGCATCGGGGTGCAGGGCCTGGCCGATGCCTTCATCCTCATGCGGCACCCCTTCGACAGCGTGGAGGCCAAGGTGCTGAACCGGGAGATCTTCGAGACCATCCACTACGCCGCCCTCACCGCCAGCAAGGACCTGGCCAGGGAGGAGGGCCCCTACGAGACCTACGCCGGCAGCCCCATCAGCCAGGGCATCCTGCAGCCCGACATGTGGGGCGTACGCCCCAGCGACCGGTGGGAGTGGGATGCGCTGCGCGCCGAGATCAGGCAGTACGGCGTGCGCAACAGCCTGCTGCTGGCCCCCATGCCCACGGCCAGCACCGCCCAGATCCTGGGCAACAACGAGTGCTTCGAGCCCTACACGAGCAACCTGTACACGCGGCGCGTGCTCAGCGGTGAGTTCATCGTGGTGAACAAATACCTGCTGCGCGACCTGGTGAAGCTGGGCCTGTGGAGCGAGGAGCTCAAGAACAAGATCATCGCCAGCAACGGCAGCGTGGCCCACATCCCGGAGATCCCCCAGAACCTCAAGGACCTTTACAAGACCGCCTGGGAGATCAGCCAGAAGGTGATCATCGACATGGCCGCCGACCGTGGCGCCTACATCTGCCAGAGCCAGAGCCTCAACATCTTCATGGAGAACGTGAACTTCGCCAAGCTCACCAGCATGCACTTCTACGGCTGGAAGGCGGGGCTGAAGACCGGCATGTACTACCTGCGCACCAAGGCCGCCACCGACGCCATCAAGTTCACCCTGGACAAGAGCAAATTGGCCCAACCCAAAGCCGAGGCCGCTGTCCCTGCCGCCGAGGCCGTGGTGGAGCCCGTGCTCAGCGCACCCACCGTCACCGGGCCCGTGGCCGCGGAACTGGCCGGCCAACGTGCCGTCGCCCTCGGTCAGGCCCAGGCCCAGATCGCCTGCAGCCTGGACAACCCGGACAGCTGCGAGATGTGCAGTGGGTAGGAGCCACTAACCCACAACAAGCAAGAGCGGCTCGGAAGTGCCCGTACTGGCGCGAACGATCACACGCGTGCGTTGAGGTTGGCCCAGGCTCTGGGAACGGTTGATCGTGGGGGCGCACGAGGACGGCTTGCGGAGCCTCGCCTGTCTTTTGCGCCAGGGCAGGGCGTGTTCGTCCAAGGCGGGCAACCCGACCCGTTGGACCACGTCTCCCACAAGCTGGCCATGTGCTGGCCGCAAGGACGAGAACAGCCCACAAACCCCCTAACACATGAAACTGCCCACCGTGGCCTATGCCTTGTTGTTCGCCGGGCCGCTGCTGGCCCAGTACCCCTTGGTGAACACCTCCCCCCAGTCCATTTTCGTGCTGGGCAGCCTGGATTCCGGCACGCGATACATCGGGCCCTTCTCGCCCCCGGACAGCCTGCCGGGCACACGCACCATCTACCACATGGACCTGACGGTGGACCGGGTGCTGAACTTTCCCGCACCACCCCCCGGCATGCGTTGGGCGAACATGGGTTACATCACAGAGGCCTTGTTCGATACGGACCCGTCCACAGTGGAATTCACCATGGTGGCCATGCCCAGCGGTGGTGCGGGCGACTTCGCCTCGTTCGTGTTCCGGGAGGATGGAACGACCCTGTTCAGCCAGAACCCGGGCAGCCTCACCAACGGCCCCCTCTTCTTGGTCTCCTACGGACCCATCTTCATGACGGCCCAAGGCACCTTCATGACGGTGCACACCTACGGGGTGGACCTCGGCCCGGTGAACATCTACCAACTGCCGGGAACGCTGCCCTGCATGGACTGTCATGGTGCACCGGCTTCCGAAGGACTGGCCTTGAGCGATGGTGCGATCCAGAGCGACATGGCCTCCGGCATGACGCTGCTGCCGAACCCCGCACAGCAGGAGGTGTGGGTGCGTTCCGAGCGCGACGGCCGGTGGGCGGATGCCATCGTGGTCATGGACGCATCAGGGCGTGAAGTGCTTCGCAGCGCGGTGGCCCCAGGGCCGGTGACGCGGATCGCGGTAGGGCATCTGGCGAACGGTCGGTACACGGTGTCGGCCCTCCGCGATGGAGGCCACCTGGGTTCGTTGCCGCTAGTTGTGGCACATTGAACGGGTTGCACTGTTCTCGCACATGTCTTCCCGCGCTTGGGTTTGCACCCCTTCGCACGGGAGTTACGCGTGCGGTGGCCGGCGGGTAAGCCTGCGCCGGTCGAACCTGGCCACGATCATCGCGGCGGTGAAGGATCGGGTGGAGGCGGAGCGGAAGAAGGCGATGCAGCGGAAGGCGTGAGGCCCGGCGCATGGCGTTGCACAGGCGTCCCGCCTGTGCGGGGTGAACACAGGCGGGACGCCTGTGCGACTTTATCGGAACGCTGGTGCGACGGTAGAGGGGGTTCAACGTGAAGGTGAAGGATCGGGTGGAGACGCAGCGGAATAAGCCGAAGCAGCGGAAGGCGTGAGGTCCTGCGCATGATCCCGCACAGGCGTGCATGTTCCCTTGTTGGCGCCTCGATCAGTGCGGGTCTTCCATGGCTCTTCACATGGGAGTTAGGTGTGCGGTGGGTTGCGCTGGAGAGGCCGTCCTCTCGTGCGCCAGGAATGAACTTCGGTGGAGACACAAGATGTCGGCTCGCGAAGTCCCTGCCAACCCTTGCGCCATCTGTGAGGGAGGCTAATTTCGTGCTCCGCCTATCCATGCGTGCCATGAGCCACCCCCGATCCGGACTTCACCCAGTCCTTGCCATCGTTCTCTCGTTGACCATCGCACCCGCAAGGGGGCAATGGTCCCAGATGCATACGACCGCCGTGCAGGTGAACGATATCGCACCCGCAGGATCGGGGAAGGTGCTCGCGTTGAGCAGTGATATCGCGGAGAGCCTGGACAGCGGTGCGACGTGGACCAGCTGGGACCCCACTGTGCAAGGTGGTCCCTTCATCGGCGTGCTCAAGGACCTGTATTTCACGAACGCCACGAACGGGTTCGTGGTGGGCTCGACCAACCTCGATGCGCAATACATCATTCTGCAGAGCAGCGATGGGGGGCACGATTGGCAGGTGGACGATTTCAGCAACAGCGGCGCATGGCCGCGCCGCTACAACGCGATCCACTTTGCAGGGAACTATGGCTATGTGTGCGGCACGAACGGCGCCATGCGAAAGACGACCAATGGCGGCGGCACTTGGACCGCACTGACGGGACCGACCACGGACGAGCTGATCAATGTGCTGTTCCCCCTTCAGCAGAGCGGTGTGGTGCAAAGCGAGAGCAAGATCTGGAGCACGAACAACGCGGGAGGGAGCTGGACCTTGCGGATCACCGGTACAGACCTGGGGGGCTTGTCCAGCGTGGGGTCGACGGTCTTCTCTGCTGGTGACAACGCGTTCTACACAGGCACGAGCAATGGGGCCTCCTGGCAGACCCAAACCGCTCCGTTCGAGGATCCCGAGGCGGTGCATGCCCTGAACCTCGACACCATCTACGTGGCGACCGAGCAAGGTATCTACGTGACCTACAATGGCGGTGGCAACTGGGGCGCTTTCCCCGCGCCGGCCAACGCTCAGATGAACGATATCCATTTCATTTCGGAGGCCATCGGTATCGCTGGCGGCGAGAACGGGGAGGTGCTGGTAACCACCAACGGGGGCGGGCCAGCAGGGCCGGTGGCTTCGTTCACGCACGGCATCAACTATTACTGTGACTCGGCCGTGGTCACGCTCAACAATACGTCGTTCACGGGTTTGACCTATTCCTGGACCGTCAACGGTGATCCTCTGCCCTCCATATCCCCATTGCAGCACACCCTGTACGACAGCGTGAACGTGGTGGATTATGCGCTGACGGTTTCGGATGGGCTCTACACCGGCACTGCCCACTGGATCGATACGATCATGGTTCAACACGACATCACCGTGGATGCGGGACCCGATGTGGTGGTATGCTTGGGCCGCACGGCCTTGTTGCAAGCCACGGGTGCGGAAGACTATCACTGGTACCCTCACGATGGGTTGAGCAACCCGGTGTACGATACTGCGACCTTCATCGGCCAGGCGCCGATGACCTACGTGGTGGAAGGGCGGACCTCCGCCGGGGGAGGGCAGGATTGCATCGACACGGACACGCTCCAGATCCTAGCGCCGCCACCGGCGGATCCCGGCCCGTGGACCGACATCATCCAACTTCCTTCACACGGCATCAGCAGGATCGCGGCTTTTTCTGAGAACGCGGCCATGGTCTCCATGACCGTAGCGCCGAACTCCCTGTACATGACCTTGGATGGAGGTGCTACGGTGTCGATGAAGCAAAGACCTGTCCTGGACCTGGCGATGTTCGATCCTTTCGTGGGCTATGCCTATGGCGGGCAGCCAAATGGGGACAGCGATATTTGGAGAACGATCAATGGCGGTGATTCATGGGATCTGGTGTTCCAGCTGCAGCAACCGGACTATGTCCGCACAGTGGTTACCCCTGGTCCACTGGTCGCCTACGCGGTAACAGAGGTGCTTGGTGGTAGTCATGCCGTGATACGGACTATCGACCAGGGCGCGAACTGGACGAACATCATCGTGTCCGACTCGATATCCTTCACGACCATGGCTTGTTCTTCGGTCAACCACTGCATCGTGCCGTATGAAGTGATCGGCGGGCCGGATACCACCTATGCCATGGTCACCTTCGATGGCTGGGCCACCTATCAACACGTTGTTGTCGGTCCGGACGGAGGCGTTGATCTGAGCATGCTGAACGACAGCGTAGCGCACATCTCGATCATCTATGGGGCGAATGAGTACTATGTGGCACGAACCATGGATGGGGGACTTAGTTGGGTGGTCACAGATATCCACGTGGAGAACGATGGTGTTTGGCCGCCACTCCCACCGGCCTTCGCCGATTTGCAACATGGTCTTTTGGTCGGCATGGACTCGGATATACATATGACCGAGGACGGCGGCGCCTGTTGGCAGTATGCGCTGAACAGCTGGCCAGCGACTGTCGGTGGTGGCGGTGGATCCTATTTCATGGTGGACTTAAAAGCAGTTCCAGGGGCTTACTTCCGCACCGTGGATGAACCGGGAAACCGTGCACTCCAACGCATGACGGTCGGACCACCCGCGCCGCTCGCTCTTCAGTTCAACATGAACCCGTATTCGCTGTGCGACACGGCCATGCTGCAGATCTGGAACGCCTCCACGGGGTACACGAGCTATGAATGGCTCCTGGACGGCACATCGATCTCCACCGACTTCGCGCCGTTGTCCATCCAAGCAGGATCCGGGCCGCATGTGCTCACGCTACTTGGCACCAGTGGTCTCGACACGGACACGGTGACTTATCCTTTCACGGTCGTTCCACAAGGTGGGCTCAACCCCAGCCTGACACAGCCTACGGATCTGACCGTGCTCCCGGGCCAGAACGCCACGTTCCAGTTCACTGCCACGCCAGCGCCGTCGCAAGTACTGTGGTTCCATGATGGCGTGCTGATACCAGGAACCAACGGCACCACGCTGGTATTGAACAACGTGGGCCAGAGCGACCTCGGCGACTACCACGCCACCGTCTATTATGCGACCTGTGGCGGCAACGAGGTGTACCAAACCGATACCGTGGAGCTGCACATCACCGGGGCAGGCATCACCGCGTCCTCCGATGCCTCGGGATCGCTGCAGGTGGGGCCGATCCCCTTCAGCGATCGGCTTTACGTGTCCGCTGCCAACGAAGGCACGCATGTATTGCGTATCCTTTCCGTGGAGGGGCAGCTGGTCGATGAGCGCACTTGGTCGGGTAGCGGCACATTGGAATTGGCGACAGCCAACCTGCCAGAGGGAGCCTATGTGCTACAGGTCAATGATGATCATGGTATGCAAGCCATGGTCATCGTCAAGATGAGATCGCGATAGCGATCGGCACATCGCAACGGCCGGTTCGTGAAGCTGTAAAACCCCCGCTGGCCCGAATGTTCCATGCCGTTGGCGCTGATCGCGTCCGGGCTTCCCGCGGCGCGGCGTGTGCGTGAAACTCCGAGCTGAATTACCTTCAGCCGGTCACGACAGCCTGATGGGTACCTGCATCCACTGCGGCAAGCCGGCCGGCCTCTTCCGGTCCAGACATGATGCCTGTGAGGCGCGGGCACAGCGCCGCCAGGCGGAGCTGCTTCAGCGCAAGGTAGATCTCCAGCGCCAGGTGGCCTCCGCGATCGTGGATCCGGACCAACACGAGGCATTACGCGCACTGGTGGAGAAGGAGTCAGGGGCCGGTGACCTGGACCCGGACGCGATCCGTGGAGCGATCGCAGAGGGTTGGCGCCGCAGCGTGGAGCGCTGCCTGGAGGATGGGATCCTGGATGCTGCCGAAGAGCGGCAGCTGATGCGCCTGAAGTCCGCGTATGCGCTCACCGAGGAGGACCTTGATGTGAACGGTGCGCATACCCGGGTGGTGCATGCCGCCGTGGTCCGCGACCTGCTGAACGACATCGTTCCGCAGCGCCTCCACCTCGATGGACCGGCTCCGGTGAACCTGCAGAAGGGCGAAAAGGTCGTGTGGATGTTCCATCGGTGCGACTATCTGGAGGACAAGACCAAGCGGGAGATGAAGGGCGCATCACAAGGGGCGAGCATTCGCGTGATGAAGGGTGTGTACTACCGGGTGGGCGCTTTCAAGGGGACACCGGTGTACACCACCCACCGGGTCCATGTGGACACGGGCACCATGGTCGTCACCGACAAGCACATCTACTTCACGGGGCCGCGAAAGAGCTTCAGGGTACCGTACACCAAGATCGTGGCCTTCCTTCCGTTCGATGACGGGTTCGGGTTCGTACGCGACACTCAAACCGCCAAGCCGCAAGTGTTCAGGACGGGTGATGGTTGGTTCGCGCAGAACTTGGTGGTGAACCTGGGGCGCTTGGCCGGCGGGTGAGCCCGCGCCAGTCGAGCCTGCCGACCAGCATCGTGAAGGTGAAGGAACGGGTGGAGACGGAGCGGAAGAAGGCGATGCGGCAGGAGGCGTGAGGCCCTGCGCATGATGTCGCACAGGCGTCCCGCCTGTGCGGGGTGAACACAGGCGGGACGCCTGTGCGACTTTATCGGAACGCTGGTGCGATGGTAGAGGTGGTTCAACGTGAAGCAGAAGGAACGGGTGGAGACGGAGCGGAAGAAGGCGATGCAGCGGAAGGCGTGAGGCCCTGCGCATGATGTCGCACAGGCGTCCCGCCTG
>JACTMO010000019.1 GCA_014584605.1 Bacteroidota bacterium
ACTTGTCAACGACATCGGTTGGTCTGGGACCTGAACATCATGCATGCCGGAACAGGGCAGACATGTTGTCCGCCGTGGAGGACGAACAACAGAACCCCGGTCGAACTCATTGCGAGCAGCATGGTGGTTCATCTGGGTGCATTGGTACGTGCGGTACGGTATGTTGTGGGAACGAGGCATGGTCAGCATGGTGGCGATCGCCGTCGAACAACTGGATGATGTGATCAGGGTCGTACCCATGTTCTTATACTCATGACCTGCCATGTACCCGGCTTTTCGGCATTCGCTGGCCGATGTTGAAGTGTCCCGGCGCTACAAAGCAGTGCTGGGCGCAGGTCACCTGCCACCTCACTAATGATGGATCGACTGCAACTCCTCCGAATGGATGGATCCCTCAGCGGGCCCTACCGGTCTTGCGCAGCATGTCCACCCGGTTCTGCACGTGCAGTTTTTCGTAGATGCCTCGCACGTGGCTGCGCACGGTGGTGATGCTCAGGAAGAGTTTCTCAGCGATCTCCTTGGCTTTGAGGCCCTCGCTGAGCAGGTCCAGCACCTGCCGTTCACGATCGGTGAGCTTCTCGCCGTTCTCCAGGGGCTTGACGCCGAAACTGCTCACGACTTTCCGCGCGATACTGCCGGTCATGGGGCTTTCGCCGCGATGGATCTGATGGACCGCCTCGATCAGCTCGGGCAGGGGGGCGCGCTTGAGGATGTAGCCAGTGGCCCCCGCCTTCAGTGCGCTGAAGATCTTGTCGTCGTCCTCATGCACAGTGCACATCAGCACCTGCGTGAAAGGCCAGCGGCCCTTGATCGTTCGTGTGAGGTCGATACCCGTGGCGCCGTGCGGACTGCCCGCCCCCTCGAGATTGATGTCCATGATCACCACATCGCGCGGTCCGGCCTCCATGGCCCGGAGCGCAGAATCGGCATCAGCGGCGGCACGGCAATCCATGTCGGGGTATGAGCCGAGCAACGCCGCGAGTCGCGCGCGGAAGTCGTCATGGTCGTCGACCACCAGGATCCGCATTCGTTCGTTCTTTTCCATGGCTGAGAACTTCCGGTACACTGTTGCTGGCCGCAGTTCAGATCTGCTGTATCCGATCGAACCGGATGGTGATCGTGGTACGAGTGCCTTGGGGATCGATGGGGGACATTGCCAATCCTCCGCGCAGGTTCAACAGCCGGGTGTGCATGTTGTGCATGCCATGACCGTTCCTTTCGTTGGTGGCGGGTGGCAGTGGTGTGCCGTCGTCCTCCAACACCAGAAGGAAGGCATCGCGTTCGACGCGAACGTGGAAACGGAGGTTGTGGACAGTGTTGTGCTTCATCAAGTTGTTCAACAGCTCCTTCATCAGCAGGAACAATTCGCGTCGTTGTTTGCCCGGGAAGTGGTAGTGACCGATACCCGTGATGGCCTTGGTTCGGAATCCGATCCCATTTTCGTGGGCGAAGTCCTCCACATACCGCTGAAGGAACTCGAGGGTCGGCAGCAGCTCATCATCCGCAGGGTCGAGATTCCAGATCACCTCATCGATCTTCTTGAGCATTGTTGAGGCATGCCGTTCGATGAGGTCGAACTGGTGAAGATGCTCCCTGACGCCGGACCGGTCGACCCGTGCCTGTCGGGCAAGCAGAAGCAGGTGGCTGATATCAGCACCCAGGTCGTCATGCATATCAGCCGCGATGCGCTGCCGTTCATCGTTCAAGGCGCGCTGGCGTTCCAATTCGACCCGCTGCCGCCGTTCCGCACGGCGCATGAACAACCGGAACACGCCGGCCACCGCGGCCAGAGTCGTAGCAAATGCGAGAACACGGAACCAAAGGGTCATGTACCAGGGTGGGATCACCATGAAACGCAACGACACAGGAACTGACCAATCGGAATCATGTTTCCGTGCGCGAACGTGCAGCGTATGCTGACCTGCAGTGAGGTTGCCGAACGTAAGACGTGGAACGGCCTGTGGATGCCAGGTCGTATCCTCGTCCAATTGATAGGCATAGCGTACCAGCCGTGGCTGCCCGAAGGTGATCGCATGCGGGTCCACCTTGAGCACCGATCCCAACGGCATGCTCAGGTTGTTATCGACCATCTTTATTGAATCGTTGACCAATACCCTTTGCAGGATGAGCCGCGGAGGTGTGGTGCGTACGGGCTTTTGGCGGGCCGGCAGCTCGATGAGCCCTGCTGGAGTGGCCAGGAAGAAGTGTCCGTGGACCATGTCTATATCCAAGATGTCCACCGATGGGATCCCGGAACGTTCGTCCCATGTCGTGACCTGCGAAGCGGCCATCGCCTGAGTGATCATCGCGAGGCCCCTATCGGTTCCCACCAGGATGGTATCATTGCGCACCACGGCCACGTGGCATTGATCGCTCGGCAGACCATCGGCCATACGGAAGGATCGCGACACCTTCCCATCCCTCACGAGTTGTACACCACCTCCGGCGGATGCGATCACCAACGTGCCGTCGTTGAGCGCATCGATATCCATGATGCGCGCACCGAAGTGGACGGACAGTTCGGGGAAGTCGGTGCGCACTCCGCGGTGGTACCGGTGCAGATCTGCATTGGTCTCGAACCAGATCGGGCCATCATCATCCACGTACGGGGCATAGATCCGTTGCAGATCAGGCCAGCAGCCGGGTCGCATCACGTACATCTGCCGTCCCAGGGTGTCCACCAATTCACCTATTCCGAATCCGCTCGCGACCACCTGGTCCGCACTACCCACGGCGAGCGATTTCATTCCGGCGAGGATCAATGAGAACCCTTTTGGCGATCTCGGGTCCCCATGAAAATGGTCCAGGATCGTTGACGTGTGCAGGTTGATGGACCCGCACCAATTGTCCGTGGTGAGCACGACCTCGCCGTGACCCGCGACCTGTATGTCGCGGACCCGGTCACGGACCGTCCCCGGGTTCCGCGATGACATGAGGAGTTGTTGGGAATGACCTTGCAACCGATAGACATTGCCTGCATTCGTACCAAAAAGGACCGTCCCATCCGGCATCGCACAGACCGCAGTTACGGTACCTTCCCGCTGATCACTGCTGATCCGATGAACGACCATGGCATGCTGCTGCGGGCGGATGCACACAACACCGTGCCCATCCGTGCAGAGCCAACGGTTACCCTCCTCATCCTCGATCGTACCGTTCACATTCATGGAGCATAGAACCTGCTGGATGTCCGTGGCCCCATTTCCGTCAGGTCGTACCACCGTCACCCCGCCAAGTGCGCCGGGCAGCCATATCGTTCCATCCGTGCTGATGCTCGGGATGCGATGTCCATGGGCTTCGGGCATTTGGTCCGAAGTAGCGATCACACGATCACCATCGGGCGAGAGCCTCACGATCCCCTGCTCGGCCCAGGCCAGCAGGCTCGCTCCATCCGGGGCGACCGACGGGTATCCCTCCTTGTTGATCCCCCAACAGCGCAATTTGCGCCAACCCGACTTCGTGGCGCGGAGGATCGTGGAGTTCACCACCAGGTAGGGCTGCTGGCCGGGTACATGGATCGCCCGTGGCAGGCCAGGGACAATGACTGAGCAGCTATCCATGGTGGGCAGGAAGTCGACATGATCTCCAAGCAGATGATGTATCCCTGTGGCAAGACCTGCGAACCAGAGCCCGCCATCGAGGTCCTCACACATGGAATTGATGCCCGACACCGGCCGGATCCGGGCCAGTACGGGCATGTTGTTCTCGTTGTAGAAGCGCTCATCAAGGCGATAGCACAGTCTGCCGCTCAGGGAGAGGAACCAGATCCGGCCCTTGCTGTCCTGGAAGATGTTCAGTACTTCATTGTCCACCAGGCCGTTACTGGTGTTGTAGTTCTCGAAGTGGACCCCATCGAAGCGGCATGCACCTGCATCGGTTCCGAACCACAGGTAGCCATCGGCATCCTGGTAGGCGCAATACACGGTACTGCTTGCAAGACCCTCAGCGACCGAGTAGATCTGGTACGGCGGATCCTGGGCGTTGGCCATTAGTGTCCATAGACAGCCGACCACGGTCATCCTCCAACCGGATGAACACGGTCGTGAGCGCAAGCCAGGGTGATCCTTCGACATGGAGGAGTGTGTGCAAGGTGCACGATCTTCCGAAGCGAACAACTCATCAGAACTAACGAGAAGGGAGCACATCAACATCGGATCCCCACACCTTGTCAGGTCGAGCCCTGTCAACGATCGGCCTGCACCATGATACCGTTCCATCGAGCGCCGAACGAGGAAGACCAAGCAGCGAGGGAATAGCCATCACGAGATCCCGGATCCAGTGAGGTGCTGAACCGCAGTGTCTCACTCCACCAGTTCCACCACGGCCCGCAAGCCGGATGTCCGCGGTCGAACCATCTGGCTCACTGTCCCGGCCGGGCCCCGGGCGGGTCGTTGGCCCGCGGCGATCACGTCCGGGCACACCGTAAATTCGCGCCTCTCAAGCGAGAACGCGATGTTCGAGAACCTCAACGACAAGCTGGAACGCGCCTTCAAGGTCCTCAAGGGCCAGGGCCAGATCACGGAGATCAACGTGGCGGAGACCACCAAGGAGATCCGCCGGGCGCTGCTGGACGCCGACGTGAACTTCAAGACCGCCAAGGATTTCACCGACCGGGTGAAGGCCAAGGCCTTGGGGCAGAACGTGCTCACGAGCATCAGCCCGGGGCAGTTGCTCACCAAGATCACGCACGACGAGCTGGCCGAGCTGATGGGGGGGCAGGCCGCGGGCATCAACATGAGCGGCAACCCCACGGTGGTGCTCATGAGCGGCCTGCAAGGTTCCGGAAAGACCACGTTCAGCGGCAAGCTGGCCAACCACATCCGCAGGAAGGGCAAGCGGCCACTGCTGGTGGCCTGTGACGTGTACCGTCCAGCGGCCATCGATCAGCTGGAGACCTTGGGTCGGCAGCTGGACATTCCTGTGTACAGCGAACGCGCCAGCAACGACCCGGTGGCCATCGCGCAACATGCCATCGCCTATGCGGAACAGCACGGCTTCACCGCCGTGATCGTGGACACAGCGGGCCGCCTGGCGATCGATGAGCAGATGATGGACGAGATCGCCCGCGTGAAGAAGGCGATCGACCCGCAGGAGACGCTGTTCGTGGTGGACGCCATGACCGGCCAGGACGCGGTGAACACCGCCAAGGCCTTCAACGAACGCCTGAACATCGACGGCGTGGTGCTCACCAAGCTCGACGGCGATGCGCGTGGCGGTGCCGCCCTCTCGATCCGCAGCGTGGTGGACAAGCCCATCAAGTTCATCGGTACCGGTGAGAAGATGGAGGCCATCGATGAATTCCACCCGGACCGCATGGCGGGGCGCATCCTCGGCATGGGCGACGTGGTCTCCCTGGTGGAACGTGCCCAGGAACAGTTCGACGAGAAGCAGGCCCGCGAGCTGAACAAGAAGATCGCGAAGGACCAGTTCGGCTTCGACGACTTCCTGGAGCAGATCGGGCAGATCAAGAAGATGGGGAACATGAAGGACCTCATGGGCATGATCCCCGGCGTGGGCAAGGCGATCAAGAACATCGACATCCCGGACGACGCCTTCAAGGGCATCGAGGCCATCATCAAGAGCATGACCCCTGAGGAACGCCGCAACCCGGCCATCCTCAACGGGTCGCGCCGCAGTCGGCTGGCGCGCGGGAGCGGACGGAGCATCGAGGAGGTGAACAAGCTGATGAAGCAGTTCGACGAGATGCGCAAGATGATGAAGATGATGGGGGACAAGGACAAGATGCGGAACATGATGCGCCAAATGCAGCAGATGCAGGGGATGCGCCGGTGATCCATCGCGCCGCGTCCGGTCCAAGGAGGAACGGCCGACCGGGCGACCGGTGCGGAAGCTGCAGGTCCGACGTGGTCTCGTGCCCGGGCTGACGTCCGGTTCCTCACCTGAGCCCTCGATCGCGTACCATTGCGCCATGACCCAAGCAGCCCCCCAACTGCTGGACGGCAAGCGCTGCAGCGAGGCCCTCCGCGCCCGCATCGCCACCGAGGCCGGCGCCGTGAAGGCCCGCCGTGGCCGTCCACCCCACCTGGCCGCCGTGCTCGTGGGCAACGACGGCGCCAGCCGCACCTATGTGGAGAGCAAGGTGAAGGCCTGCGAGGACGTGGGCTTCCGCAGCACCCTCATCCGTCTTCCGGACAGCATCACCGAGGCCGCGCTCCTGCAACGGGTGGAGGAGTTGAACCGGGACCCCGAGCTCGACGGCTTCATCGTGCAACTACCGCTTCCCGCGCACATCGATGCGGACAAGGTGACCCTGGCGATCGATCCGGACAAGGATGTGGACGGGTTCCATCCGGAGAACATCGGTCGCATGGTGCTCGGCCATCCGGGCTTCCTGCCGGCCACGCCCAGCGGGATCGTGGAGCTGCTGCGCCATTACGGCATTCCGACCACGGGCCGACATTGTGTGGTGATCGGGCGCAGCCACATCGTGGGCACCCCCATGGGCATCCTCATGAGCCGCAACACGGACCCCGGTAACTGCACGGTGACCATCGCCCACAGCCGCACCAAGGACCTGGCCGCCATCACCCGGCAGGCCGACATCCTCATCGTGGCCATCGGCCGGCCCGAGTTCGTCACCGCCGACATGGTGAAGGACGGGGCCGTGGTGGTGGATGTGGGCATCCACCGCATCGCCGACGCCTCGCGCAAGAGCGGTTTCCGCCTGGTGGGCGACGTGAAGTACGATGCGGTGGCGCCCAAGTGCTCCTGGATCGCGCCCGTACCCGGCGGCGTGGGCCCGATGACCATCACCAGCCTGCTGCTGAACACGCTGAAGGCCTGCTGAACCGTCCGGGTCCGATGAGGCTCCCGGGCGGCGAGGACTTGGGCGCGGTCAGCCCTCCTTCAGCGCCCGGCGCAAGGCGGCCATCTTCAAGGCGGCCACCGCACCGTCCACCCCCTTGTTGCCGTGCCTGCCGCCGCTGCGGTCCCTGGCCTGTTGCATGTTGTCGTCGGTGAGCACGCAGAAGATCACCGGCACCCGGGTGCGCAGGTTCACGTCCATGATGCCCTGTGCGGTGGCCTGGCACACATAGTCGAAGTGCGGGGTCTCACCCCGCACGATGCTGCCGATGGCGATCACGGCGTCGGGAGCGTAGGCCTCGACGGCCAATTGTGCGCCCAGGGCGAGCTCGTAGCTGCCCGGCACCCAGTGCTCGATCACGTCCTGGGGGGCGGCACCGTTCACCAGCAGGGTCTGCCGGGCGCCCAGCCGCAGGGCATCAGTGATCTCGCTGTTCCATTCGCTCACCACCAGTACGAAACGACGACCGGCGCCCGAGGGGACGCCGGCAGGGTCGTAATGGCTGAGGTGATGCTCCGCGGTGGCCATGCTCAGCCGGCCATCGCCTCGGCGCGGGCCGCGTACTTCTTGGCGGTGTTCACGTCCGGGCTGGTGGGGAAGTCGTTGGCCACGCGGCGGAACGCCTTGGCGGCCCGCTTCCAGTCGCCGGCCTGTTGGTAGAGGATGCCGGCCTTCATCAGGTACATCGGCGTGGTGAAATCGTTGGTGGTGAGCGCCGCCGCCTTCTCGAACTGTTTCATGGCGTCCTGGTCCCGGCCGAGTTCCACATACGCATCGCCGATGCCGCCCACCGCCATGGCACGCAGCACCTGGTCCTCCACATCCGCGTCCTCGAAGTAGGTGACGGCCGTTTCGTACTCCCCCTTTTGCAGGTAGCAGCTGCCCAGGTAGAACCGGGCCAGGCTGCCCGAAGGGGTGTTGCCGTACTCGTCGGCGATGTACTGGAACCCGAAGTAGTTGCCGTCCCCGTTGATGGCCTTGTCCAGCGAGTCGATCTCGAAGTAGTACTGGGCCTTCCAGATCAGGTCGTTGGCCTCCTTGGCCCGGGGCTCGGCGTACAGCTTGCGGTAGCCGAGCAGGCCGCCCACCACCACCAGCAGGCCGACCACGCCGTAGGTCACGGCCGCCTTGTTCTTCTCGAGGAAAAGTTCCGCGCGGGAATAGGCCTGGCCCAGGTCGATGTCGGCCTGTCCCTGCTCCGGTTTCGTGGTCTTGGTGGACATGGTGGGGTCGGACAAAAGCGGCGCGAAGATAAGGTTCCCGGCCGATGTGGTCGCTGCCGGTCCAAAGCGGGCCTTCCGGGCCTGAAGTATCTTTGGACGCTCCCCCATGAAGGTCTGCTTCCGCCGCCTGAGCCTGTTCCAGTTCCGCAACCACACCGAGGCGGACCTGGAGCTGGGCCCGGAGATCAACTGCTTCACCGGCCCCAACGGCACGGGCAAGACCAACCTGCTGGACGCGGTGCACTACCTGTCCCTGTGCAAGAGCTACTTCGATGCCACGGACCAGCACGCCGTGCGCCATGGGGAGGAACAGTTCCTGCTGAAGGGCCTGCTGGAGGAGCCCGACGGTCCGGTGGAACTGGCCTGCAGCGTACGCAAGGACCACAAGAAGGTCTTCAAGCGCGACCACAAGGAGTACGAAAGGCTCAGCGACCACATCGGGCGCTGGCCTGCGGTGATGATCACCCCCTACGACGGCCAGCTGGTCCTGGGGGGCAGCGAGGTGCGCCGCCGTTTCGTGGACGGGCTCATCGCCCAGTTCGACCGGGGCTACCTGGAGGCCCTGATGCGCTACAACCGGGCCCTCAAGCACCGCAACGTGTTGCTGAAGCGGTTCGCCGAGCAGGGTGGGGGCACCCTGGAGGCCCTGGAGCCGTGGGACGAGCAGCTGGCCGTGCATGCCGCCACCGTACATCGCGGCCGGCGCGCCTTCCTCGCGGAGCTGGCCCCCCTGGCGCTGGAGCACTATCAGGGCATCAGCTCGGGACCCGAGTCCGTGGGGCTCGAATACCGGTCCGCCCTGGACCAGGAGCCCATGGAGCACGTGCTGCGCCGCCACTGGGACCGCGACCGGAGCGCCCAGCACACCACCGAGGGCGTGCATCGGGACGACCTGCACTTCCTGCTCAACGGCCTGCCGCTGAAGCGCTTTGGTTCGCAGGGCCAGCAGAAGACCTTCCTGATCGCCCTGAAGCTCGCCCAGTTCGACCTCACGGCGGCCCGCACAGGCCGAAAGCCCGTGCTGATGCTGGACGACATCTTCGACAAGATCGACCCGCAGCGCATGCGCCACCTGCTCCGCCTGCTGGGCGGCGGGCGCTTCGGCCAGGTCCTCATCACCGACACCGACGCCGGGCGCCTGCACCAGGCCCTCGACGGACTTCCGCACGATGTGCGGTTCTTCCACCTCGACCATGCGCAGACCATCCGGATGGAGGCCGTCGAACGGGCGGAAGCTCTCTGACGCCCTCGGCGACATGATCGAGGCCTACGGGCTGCGCGAGAAGCTGGACGAGCTGGACATCGCCAGCTGGTGGGACGAGGTGGCCGGCGGACCCATCGCCCGCCACACGGTGTCGGTGACCCTGCGCCGCGGCCACCTGCACGTGCGGGTGGACAATGCCCCCCTGCGCCAGGAACTGGGCTACATGAAGGACCGGCTCGCCGAGCTGCTCAACGAGCGATGCGGCCGGGCGGCGGTCCGCTCGGTCTCCATCGGCTGAGCGCGGCTCAGTACTGCTCGCGACTGCTGAAGAAGAAGTGGCCCTCGATCAGCGCGTTGGCATCGCTGTCGCTGCCATGCACCGCGTTCCGGGCCTTGCTCTCCGCGAAGCGTTTGCGGATGGTACCCTCCTCGGCCTGGGCCGGGTCGGTGGCGCCGATCAGCCTGCGGAAGGCCTCCACCGCGTTGTCCTTCTCCAGGATGGCGGCCACGATGGGTCCGCTGGCCATGTATTCCACCAGCTCGCCGTAGAACGGACGTTCCTTATGCACCTCGTAGAAGGTGCCCGCCTCGGCGGCGGAAAGGCGGGTGTACTTGAGCGCCACGATGCGGAATCCGTTGGCGATGAACGTGTCGATGATCTTTCCGGTGTGCCCGGCGGCCACGGCCTCGGGCTTGATCATCGTGAAGGTGCGGCGGTCTGCCATGGGCTGTTGAAAAAGCGGCGCAAAAATAGGTGCTCCGCGCCGACCGCAGCCCCTTCGCAACATCCTTCCTTCGTGCGGCGTAACAAGGCCGTCGCTCCGGGCCCCTCCGGCGCCTCATTCCTTCGATACATGGTCCAAAGAACGATCCCCCTGTGCCTGCTGGCCCTGGCGCTCTGCGCCTGCGGCGGGCCCGGCGAAGACCGGAAGCCTGCTGCGGAGAAACTGGTCATCGGTGACAGCAGCGCCGCCCCCACGGCCCCGGAAGCCCTGTACCAGATGCCCACGCCCAACGAGCTCTTCGCCATGGTTAGGGGCCTGGCCGGGGAGGGACGCAAGCGCTCGATGAACCCCACCACCAGCGCGGACCGGTACGCGACCCTGGGCGGGCGGGCCTTCAACTTCGGGGTGTACTGCACCGACCTGATCTACGCCAGCTACTTCGACCTCAATGTGGAGGTGGTGCGCTACTACCTCACCGTGAAGAAGCTGGGTGACCAGCTCGGCATGGGCACGGCCTTCAGCGAGCAGGATTTCGTGCGCCTGGAGCGCAACCTCAGCACCGGCGACAGCCTGGAGATCATCAGCAACGAAGCCTATTACAAGGCCTACGAACGGCTGCAGCAGGAGGAGATGGGCCCCACCCTCGCCCTGGTGCTGGCCGGAGGCTGGGTGGAGAGCATGCATCTGGTGATGGACCACGTGTCGGGCTTCGACGCCTCCGCCCCCCTGGTGAAGCGCGTGGCCGAGCAGAAGTTCAGCCTCGAGCACCTGGTGGAGTTGATGGGGGTGTACGGCGACGACCCCAACGTGGCACCCGTGCGCGAACGCATGGTACGCCTGCGCGACCTCTACGACCGTGTACAGGTGCAGCGCAGCGCCCACACCGGCAAGTCGGCTTCCGGGCGCATGGTGCTGGGGGACGACCTGAACGTGCAGCTCACCGCCCAACAGTACGACGAGATCCGGGCTGCCGTGGAAGCCCTGCGCGCCGAGCTCATCAGCCCCGAAGGCCAAGTGCCCGCCCAACCCAACGCCTGACCGCCCTACCGACCATGAAGAACCTGCTGGCCTTCACGGCCCTTCTTTCCGCCTCCTTCGCGGGCGCCCAGTACAACTGCGGCGACTATCACAAGTTCAATTGTGAGCGTTCCACCGATGTGCGCTTCTCGCTCAACGGACAGAGCAAGAGCGCCAGCGTACAGGTGGGCCGGCCCACGGAGCTCAACATCATCGTGTACGGCGGACAGGATTACCGGATCTCCTTCTGCTACGACGAGAAGATCATCGGCGACCATGTGGTGGCCCGCCTCGTGGAGAAGGTCCGGGTGCCGCGCGAACAGGATGTGGAGGTGGTGGAGAGCGAAGAGGTGCGCGACGCCAACGGACAGCCTACGGGCCAGTTCAAGGAAGTGCGGCACATGGTGCGCAAGACCGTGTACGAGGACGACCGGAAAGTGCTCTGGGACAACACCGAGCACGAACTGGACCAGGTGGTGGAGTTCTCTGCGGCCTCCACCAAGCGGCTCGTGGTGGAAGTGATGGCCCCGGGGGCCGCTGAGCAGAAGGGCCGCGCCAAAGGGCTCGACATCGGCTGCGTGGGCATCCTCATCGAGCACATGGCCACGCCGAACCTCGGCTTCTGAGGATCTGGGCCGGGGCTACCTTTGGCCCCCATGCCCTCCGTCCATCGCGAAGATCCCGAACTGGCGCGTTTGCAGGCCCTGCTGGCGGAAGCGCCCCGCTGTGCGATCATCACGCACCACAACCCCGATGGCGATGCCATGGGCTCCTCCCTGGGGCTGGCCCGGGTGTTGCGCCGGATGGGACATGCCGTGCAGGTGGTGCTGCCCAACACACCGCCCCCCTTCCTGCGCTGGATGCCCGATGCCGGAGCATGTCTGGCGGCGGACAGCGCCCCCGAGGCCTGCCGTGCCGCGCTCGCCGGGGCCGATCTGCTGTTCTGCCTCGATATGAACCGCCCCGACCGGGCGGGAGCGCTGGAGCAGCCCTTGCGCGCCGCCCGCCGGCTCGTGCTGATCGACCATCACCAGGACCCGGCCATCGATGCCGTGATCGCCTTCAGCGACCCCTCGGCCTGCGCCACCAGCCAGATGGTGGTGGACCTGCTGGAGGCCATGGGTGAGGCGCATCGCATCGACGCCGACGCGGCCACCTGCCTCTACACCGGCATCATGACCGACAGCGGATCGTTCCGCTTCCCCAGTACCACGGCGCACACCATGCGCGTGGCCGCAATGCTCATGGAGCGCGGTGCCGAGCCCGAACGGGTCCATGCCGCGGTGATGGACGATCACAGCGAGCAGCGCATGCGCCTGATGGGTCACATGCTCGCCGAGCGCATGACCGTGCGGCATGACCTCGGTTGTGTGGTCCTGGTGCTGCGCAAGGAGGACCTTCAACGCTTCGGCTTCAAGTCCGGGGACACCGAGGGCTTCGTCAACCTTGGCCTCAGCATGCGGGGCATCCGGCTCTCGGCCTTCTTCCTGGAGCGCCCGGACCGCATCAAGATCAGCCTCCGGTCCAAGGGAGCCTTGCCGGTGGACCGCCTGCTGGCGGAACACTTCGAGGGCGGTGGCCATGTGAACGCGGCCGGGGGGCAGTGCACGGGACCCATCGACGCCTGCGTGCAGCGTTTCATGGACCTCCTGCCTGCGCACCTACGGGACCATCCCGCATGACCCGGCAACTGTTGACCGGCCTGCTGGTGCTGGCCTCCTGCCGCGGGGGCGAGGCGCCTCCCGCGCGCACGGGTTCAGGCACGGACATGCGCAACCCGGCCCACGTGCAGGAGAACCTGGAGGCCAACCGCATCGAGGCGCGCGACCTGGTGAACCATGCTTCGCGTCACCGGCTGCCCACAACCGTCTCCGGAACTGGCGTGCATCATCTGCTGCTGCGCGATCGGCCGGGAGCGGCGGCGCAGCCCGGGCAATGGGCGACGGTGAACTACCGCATGGAATTGCTCAACGGTACGTTGTGCAGCGCCTCCGAGCCCGGTCACCCCGAGTCGTTCCAGGTGGAGATGGACCACGTGGAGAGCGGCCTGCATGAGGCCATCCAGCACCTGTCCCCGGGTGACAGTGCGGTGATCCTGATCCCCAGCTACCGGGCCCATGGCCTGGTCGGCGACATGGACAAGGTGCCCATGCGCAGTTCCATTGTGTACCACATCGGGCTGGTCTCCCTTTCCGGACCGCGCGATCGATGAGGACGGCCTGGTTTGCAGCGGCACTTCTGCTGTTGATCGCGTGCGACCGGGGACCACATCCCGGGTTCAAGGAGCTGGCACCGGGGCTCTACTTCCGCCTGTTGAGCCTGGGCGGGCAGGATAGTGCGCTCGGCGTGGACGACTCGGTGCTGTTGCGCCTGCGCGCCTCGACGGTGGATGCCGCGCCGGGATCCCTGTTCAGCACCGAGCGGTGGTACGCGCTGAACGATGTCCGGAAGGGCAGCTGGGACAAGGCGTGGCGGCGCCTGCACGAAGGGGACAGCGCCAGTGTCATCCTGCGAGCGGACGGCCTACCGTGGCATGTCCTCATGCCGGAACAGCGGATCGATCCACCGGACACTTTGCTCATTCAGGTGGAGATCTCGGTGCTGCGCTGCCTGACGCCGGACCTGCAGCGACAGCGTGCAGAGGAGCGCCGCGCTGCGGACCCCGAGGCGGCCGAGCGCCGCGAGCTCGTGGCCTTCCTCGCACGTTCCGATGGGCAATGGCGGCGTTGGGGTACGAGCGATCTGCATTACGCGCTCGGACCGCAGCAGGCCGACACCATCCCGGTACGGGCCGGTGATCGGGTGACGATCCGGTACCGGGGGGCGAAGCTCGGTGGCGGTGCGCCTTTCGACGACAGCGACCGACAGGGCCAGCCGTTCAGCTTCCGCTTCGGCGACCCGGACCAGGTGTTGCCCGGGATCGAGGTGGCCGTGAGCCTCCTGCGGCCGGGGCAGCAGGGCCGCTTTCTGCTGCCTTCCGCCTTCGCCTTCGGAGGCAGGGGCTCACCGCCGCTGGTGCGGCCGAACGAACCGGTGCTTTACACCGTGGAACTGCTGGCCGTGGAACGCCGTACCGGCCCCGGAACCTGAACCGGCCGCTCGCGTAAGAGGGCCGGCAACACATCGGATGCCGCCGGGTGCTCGTTGGACCTCGAAGGGCGGCCTGCGATGTGCTCCCTTCGTCGCATGGCTCGGTCCTTCCGGATGCTCCCCGCCCTGTTGCTGCTGGCCGCCGCTTCGGTGCAGGCCCAGGAACAGTTCGGCCTGGTGCATGGCAACTGGTCCGGTCCCGATGCGCTCGCGCTCGATCCCTCGCGCAGTGCCGGTCAGTGGCCATACGCCTCCGTCCGCCTCATCGGCGCGGACCTGTTCGCGTGGAACGACCTGGTCGCCCTGAGCGGTGCGGACCACGGCCTGCTCCGCGAAGTGCGCAACGGCATCCGGGGCCGGGTGCCTGCGGCTATCGTGCTGCGGGAGTCCCTGAACGAGGACCGCAAGCAGGGGGGCGTGGTGGCGGCGCTGGACGGGCCGGCTTTCAGCCTTGCCTCCGGCCTCCACGGGTTCGGCGTTGGGATCCGCACACGTGCCATGGCGAGCATCACCGGCATCAGCCCGCACATGGGCCGGTTCATCGTTCACGGTCCGGGCTATCGGCCGCAGCAAGGGCAGCGGTATCGCGATACGCACGTGCGCGCCCTCGCCGCCACCTGGACCGAGCTGTCCTTGAACTACGCCCGCATCCTGCGGGCCGCGGGCTTCGGGCTCTGGCGGGCGGGTGCCACACTGCGCTATCTGGTGCCCCATGCCGGTGCGGCGTTGCGCATGGATGTGCTCGACTTCACCGTGGTGGACAGCATGCGGGCCGAGGTGCACGAGATGAGCGGGGCCTTTGGAGCGGCCATGCCGGAGGGCGTTGCGGGCTCGGGATGGGGCGCCGATGTGGGCATCAGCTACGAGCGTACGATGGAAAAGGTGGACCGCTACCTGCCGCATCGCGCCTCCAACGGATGCGCACCCATGGCTTACCGCTATCGCCTGGCCGCTTCCGTGATCGACCTGGGCGGGATGCGCTTTGACCGGGCCGTGGCCGGCTCGGTGCAGGCCGGTTCGCTCACCATCCCCGACCTCGGTGCCGTGCCGGTGCAGGGCGCCGAGGGCATGGACAGCCTGTTCGCGGCGGCCGGTGACATGGCCCGGAGCACCCAGCTGCGCATCGGTGCACCCACCGCCGTGGCCTTGCTCTACGACCAGCGCGTGGCCGAGCATGCGTACATCGCCCTGGCCTGGGTGCAGCAGCTCAGCGCACGCACGGGCGACCGTTTGCGGCGGCCAAATACGCTGGCCCTCACACCGCGCTTCGAGTCCCGCTGGTTCGAAGCAGCGCTCCCGGTGGTGCTCCACGAGTACGGCTGGCGCCGACCGTCGGTCGGCCTCATGCTGCGCCTGGGGGACCTCGTCATCGGGTCGGACCACGTGCTGCCCTTCCTCTTCCGCCCGGACGTGGACGCCGTGGACCTGTACCTGCGTCTGCGGATCACCATCGGGCGCAGCCCGTACTGCAAGGGACGCCGGCGGGCCGGTCGCAGGCACCTTCCCGGGAGCGGCGAGGCGATGCCCTGTGCGATGCCCTGATCAGCGGCCAAGGACGAAGACCGTACGCCGGTCCTTGAGCGCGGGGACCTTGCCGCGCCACTCCGCCAAGCCGTGCGTGCGCACGAACGCGTCCGGCTGCATCAGCTCGGCGGCGATGCACAGCCGCAGGCCGCCGTCAACCGTCCGCAACAGGTCGGCCAGCAGCGCATCGTTGCGGTACGGGGTCTCGATGAACAGTTGCGACCGACCGGTGCGCTGCACATCCTGTGCGATCGTGCGCAGGGCCCTGCGGCGGTCCTCGGCCTCGCGCGGCAGGTAGCCGTGGAAGATGAAGCGTTGTCCGTCCAGCCCGGAGGCTGCGAGCGCGAGCAGGAGGGAGGAGGGACCGGGATGAGGCCGCACGGTGATGCCGGTCCGGTGGGCCCATGCCACCAGGCGTGCACCCGGGTCCGCCACGCAGGGCATACCGGACTCGCTCAGCACGGCGGATTCACCCGCCTTGCGGACCAGCTCGGCGTACCCGCGGACCGTGGCCTCATCCGTGTCCTGGTCCAGCACGTGCAGCGCGATGCGGTCCAGGTCGATGCCCGGGACCATGCGGCGCAGGGCGCGGCGGGCGCTGCGCTCATGCTCCACGAAGCAGGTGTGCACGCGCTGCACCACCTCGAGGGTCGCCGGGGCCAGCTGCTCGGTCCCACCGGCCTCGCCGAGCCATACGGGCACCAGGTGGAGCGTGGCTTCAGCGGCCATGGCGGAGGTGGGCGAGCAGTCCGGTCACCGCCTCATCGAGCATGCGGTACACGTCGTCGAAACCCGCATCACCGCCGTAGTACGGGTCGGGCACTTCCCGCAGGGCATGTGCCGGAGCGAAGTCCATCATGAGCCTGGCCTTGTCGCGGCGATCGGCATCCGGGGCCAGGCGTTGCAGGTCGCGCAGATTGGCGGCGTCCATGGCGAGCAGCAGGTCGAACCGGTCGAAGTCCTCGGCCTGGACCTGCCGGGCCCGGAGGTCGGTGATGTCGATGCCCTGTCGGCGCATGGCGGCCTGGGCGCGGGGGTCGGGCGCTTCGCCGACGTGGTGGCGGCTGGTGCCGGCGGAGTCCGTGACGATCGCCAGTCCGGCGCTGTGTGCCCGATGGCGCAGCACGCCTTCGGCCATCGGGCTCCGGCAGATGTTGCCCAGGCACACGGTGAGTATCCTCATGGGGGGATGGGGCCCGTTCCGGGCATGGCGAAGGTCAGCAATGAAAAAGCCCCCGCGTGGGCGGGGACTTCTCCGGTATCAACGGTCCTTAGTGGATGCTGAGCTTCTTCTCCAGGTCCTCCAGGTAGCCGCGGAACTGCTTGTCCGTCTCCTGTAGGTTGTTCACCGTACGGCAGGCATGCAGCACGGTCGCGTGGTCCTTGCCGCCGCAATGCGCACCGATGTTGGCCAGCGAGCTCTTGGTCATCTTCTTGGCGAAGTACATCGCGATCTGTCGCGCCTGCACCACTTCGCGTTTGCGGGTCTTGCTCTTGAGCAGTTCGATCGGAAGGTCGAAGTAATCGCAGACCACTTTCTGGATGTAATCGATCGACACCTCGCGGGCGGTGTTCTTCACGAACTTGTCGATCATCTGCTTGGCCAGCTCGAGGGTCACCGCCTTCTTGTTGAGCGAGCTCTGGGCGATGAGGCTGATCATGGCCCCTTCCAGTTCGCGGATGTTGGTGGTGATGCTGTAGGCCAGGTACTCCACCACTTCCTTGGGCAGGTCGATGCCCTCGGCGTACATCTTCTTCTGGAGGATGGCGATGCGGGTCTCCAGGCCGGGGGTCTGCAGGTCGGCGCTGAGGCCCCACTTGAAGCGCGACAGCAGCCGCTGCTCCATGCCCTGCATCTCCACCGGGGCCTTGTCGCTGGTGATCACCAGTTGTTTGCCCGATTGGTGCAGATGGTTGAAGATGTGGAAGAACACGTCCTGGGTTTTCTCCTTGCCGGCCAGGAACTGCACGTCGTCGATGATCAGCACGTCCATCATTTGATAGAACTGGCTGAAGTCGTTCACCGTGTTGTTCTTCACGGCCTCGATGAACTGCTGGGTGAACTTTTCGGCCGGGACGTACAGGACGGTCCGGTCGGGATGGTGCCGCTTGATCTCGATGCCGATGGCGTGGGCCAGGTGCGTTTTGCCGAGGCCGACCCCGCCATAGACGAGCAACGGATTGAAGGCGGTGCCGCCGGGCTTCTGCGCCACGGCATATCCGGCACTGCGGGCCAATCGGTTGCAGTCCCCCTCGATGAAGTTCTCGAAGGAGTAGTTGGGGTTCAGGTGGCTCTCGACCTTGATCTTGCGCAGGCCGGGGATGATGAACGGGTTCTTGATCGGGCTGTTGGCCAGGTCCACCGGAAGGCTCACCGGCGGGTTCTTCACCTCGCGGGCGTTGCTCGTGGGCACCTTCACGGTGTACGGGTTGGCGTTCGCGTAGCTGTTCTCCATGATGATGGAATACTCCAGCCTGCCTTCAGCGCCGAGCTCTTTGCGGATGATCTTCTTGAGCAACCCGATGTAATGTTCCTCCAGCCATTCGTAGAAGAACTGCGAGGGCACTTGGATGGTCAGGGCATGGTCCTGCAGCTTCAGCGCCCGGATCGGTTCGAACCAGGTCTTGAAGCTCTGCGGGCTCACGTTGTCCTTGATCACCTCCAGGCACCGCTCCCAGGTCTTCTCGTGGTCTTTCTTCATGGGCGGTCGTCAGGGTTGGGGGTGCGTGTGGTCCGATGTACCTGTCCGCTGCAACCGTTGATGCTGAAGGGTTCCAGCGAAGCGGCCGACAAAGATGGACCTAAACTGGTGAAAAAAAAAGGCGGATCGCTCTTGCCCGGAAGGAAAAAAATCACCTCACTCCCCGGACGTGTTCCGGGCACGCCATCCGTTCGTCCCACCGCCATCGTACCTGCCGACCGACCAGGCGAGGACGGACCTGCCATCAGCCCTTGAGCGGACGGGTCCGGCCATGCAGAGGAACGGTACGGGGACATGCGCCATCGATGTTGCCGAAAGGTACGGTCGCACCCGGTGCCGTCGCAAGCGCAGTACCTTGACCGCATGTTCGAGCACCGCTGCCAGTTGCGCGTCCGTTATGGCGAGACCGACCGCATGGGCTATCTGTACTACGGCAACTATGCCGAACACTTCGAGGTGGGCCGGGTGGAGGCCTTGCGCGCGTTGGGCTTCCCGTACCGGCGCATCGAGGACGAGGGGGTCCTGCTTCCGGTGCGTGAGTTGCACGTGCGGTACCACGCGCCGGCGCACTACGACGACCTGCTCACGGTGATCACGCAGGTACGGACGATGCCGGAGGTGCGGATCGAGTTCCACTACGAGGTGCGCGACGAACGGGATGCGCTGCTGACGGAGGCCTCCACCACCCTGGTGTTCGTGGACCGGCGCACCGGACGTCCCCGTCGCGCACCGGCGGACCTGCTTGCCGCCATGGCCCCTCACTTCCCGGGGTCCTGATCGGGGAAGGAGGCGCCGCGTGCGGACCAGCGTTCGCGGAACGCACCGAGCGATGAGGTCGGCAGCTGCAGTTCCATGCTGCAGCGTTCGCTGTACCGGGTGTTCACGACGATGCCGTCGGCGTCCATCGCCGCTGCGCGGAGCGGTCCGGCCAGCGCATGGTCGCACACGACCACCAACCGGGCCCGGGCCACGTGCGTCACCACCGGTGCGGCCTGCAGGGCCAGCTGGGCCGCTTCGCCGTATGCGCGGATGAGCCCGCCCTTGCCCAGCAGGGTGCCGCCGAAGTAGCGCACCACCACCACTGCGGCATGGGTGAGCCCCGCCGCTTCGATGCGGCGCAGGATCGGACGTCCGGCGGTGCCCTGCGGCTCACCGGCATCGCTGGCGCGTTTGCGACCGCCGTCAGGGTCCAGCACCCAGGCGTAGCACAGATGCCGCGCGTCGTGGTGGTCCCGGGCCATGCGCGACAGCTCCGCTTGGAAGGCGGCTTCGTCGGTGATGGGGAAGGCGTGGGCCAAAAAGCGGCTCGCCCGATCGCGGAGCGAGGCCTCGCCCGGGCCTGCCAGCGTGAGATAGCGGTCCCTGCTCATGCCAGGAGGATCAGCAGCATCGCGGTCACGGCCGTCGCGATACCGGCCAGCTGCAGGCGTTGCGGACGCTCGCCGAAGAAGAACATGCCGCCCAGGGTGCCGAACAGGATCACGCCGATGTTCATCAGCGGGAACACGCTGCTGCTGGGCATACCGCTGCGAGCGAGCGCCTTCACCACGAAGTGGAGGGATGCGTAGTTCACCGTGCCGAGCACCAGGCCGCCGGCCCAGGTGCGCACGTCGTGGAAAGCGCGATGCTCACGGCGCAGCAGCACCGCCAGCAGCCCCAGCGCTCCGGAGATGCCGAACACCATGGTGGGCAGCACCGCCTCGGTCATGGGCGTGGTACGCGTGCGCTGCGTCCACGCCAGGCCGATGTCCACTGCGGCATTGCCAAGGAAGAGCAGCAGGGGCATCGTCCATGCGTGGCGCACCGGGCGCCCGTCGCCTTTCCAGGAGCTCAACACGATGCCCGCGATGGCCAGGGCGATCCCCGCCAGGCCCGCCGGTCCCTGTTCCTCGTTCAGCAGCAACATGCCGAAGGCCACCGTGAGCACCAGGCTCATCTTGCTCGCCACCGTGGTGGCCGCCAGCCCGGCGCGTTGGGTCGAAGCGCCCATCAACTGGAAGACGACGATGAACAGCACGCCCAGCACCAGCGCGGGAACCCACAACGGCCCCAGGTCTCCCGCGGTCCAAGGACGGGATACGACAAGCCCGCAGGCCAGGGCCGTGAAGTAGTTGATGGTGATCGCCGGGAGCAGCGCGATCCGCCGCTGTTCGAAAACCTTGAAGAGGAGGAAGAGCACCGCCATCAGCAGTGCGGCCAGGCTCACCAGCACCATGCGTCCTCCGTGGTTGCGCCGTTCAAGTGGAACTCGATGCGGTCCTGTGCGCTGGTGAACGCACGCACGGCCGGCATGGGGAGCAGCGGTGCCCTGGTTCCCGCGCCGAACAGGGCGGAACCGGTGATCACCCGCGCCTCGTCCCATGGACCGCGGTGCAGGAAGTGGCCGAGCAGCTCGGCGCCGCCTTCCACGAGCAACGACCGAACGCCCTTGCCGTGCAGGGTGTCCAGGACCACCTGCAAGGGGTCTCCGGTGGGTGGTACCTGCACCTGTTCGGCGTTCACGCCGACCCGGTGGTTCCCGGTGAAGAGCAGGGTGGGGGCGCTGCCGTCGAACACCTTCGATCCGCTCGGTGCCGCGCCGCTGCGATCCAGCACCACCCGCAAGGGCTGCCGACCGGACACGTGGCGCAGGGTCAGTGCCGGATCGTCGTTCGCCACGGTGCGACCGCCCACCAGCACGGCCTGTTCCTCGCTTCGCCAGCGATGGACCAGCACATCGGTGGCCGGGGTGCTGATGCGCTGCACGCCCCGGCCCTCGCGCGGGTGGCGGTCCAGGAACCCGTCCGCCGAACGGGCCCATTTGAGCACGATGTAGGGCCGCCCTTTCGCGATGCTGGTGAGGAACCGCCGGTTGGTCCAACGGGCCTCGGCCTCGCGAACACCCAGCTCCACAACGACGCCGACCGCACGCAGCCGGTCGATGCCGCGGCCCGCCACCAGCGGGAAAGGGTCGGCATGGGCGATCGCCACGCGGCGCACCCCGCGGGCGATCAGTAGGTCGGCGCAGGGTGGGGTGCGCCCATGGTGTGCGCAGGGTTCCAGGTTCACGGCCAGCAGCGCGTCCGCCGGCACGGGACCGTCCCCGAAGGCCCGCAGGCATTCCACTTCGGCATGGGGGAGGCCGGCCGCGTGATGCCATCCCTCGGCGAGTATCCGTCCGCCCTGCGCCAGCACCGCGCCCACCAGCGGGTTCGGCGCCGCAGAGGAGGCCGCATTGCGGGCCAGCTCCAGGCACCGTTCCATGAGGAGTTCGGGATCCATCGTTCGGGGGGCTCGTGAACCGTTGCTACCGTGTTCCGGGGCGGGCCCGCGAAGATGACGCATGCCGCCGATCTTTGCACCGTGCGCATCCCTGCCAACACCGTCGGCGCCGTGCTGGACCTGTACCAGCACGACCTGGGCGCACGCCATGGCGAGGCCGAGGCACGGGCCATCGCCGAAGCGGTGTTCGAACATGGCCTTTCGTGGGGCCGTGCCCGCCTGCTGGCCGAGCGCGATGCAAGGCTGAGCGAGAGCGAGCTGCTGCGCGTGTACCTGCCGCTGAAGCGCATCCGCAGTGGAGAGCCGCTCCAGTATGTGCTGGGACGGACCCGCTTCCACGGGCTCGACCTGGAGGTGACCCCGGCCGTGCTGATCCCCAGACCCGAGACCGAGGAGCTGGTGGACCGCATCGTGCGATCGGGGCATCGGCCCGCCCGCATCGTGGACGTGGGCACCGGCAGCGGCTGCATCGCGCTCGCGCTCGCCCGGCACTTCCCGCAGGCCGAGGTGTACGGCCTCGACGTGAGCGCGGCGGCATTGGCCGTGGCACGGCGCAACGGGGAGCGGAACCGGCTTCCCGTGCATTGGGTGCTGGCGGACGTGCTGGACGAGCGCTGCATGTTGCCCGCGCAGGCGGACCTGGTGGTGAGCAATCCGCCCTACGTACCCCGCGCGGAGGCCGGTACGCTGGAGGTGCATGTGCGCGACCACGAGCCCGCGATCGCCCTCTTCGTGGACGACGAGGACCCGCTCCGGTATCACCGCGCCATCGGCATGCATGCGTTGCCGGCCCTTGTTCCTGGCGGACATCTGTGGTTCGAGGGACATCATCGCACCATCGGCGACCTGCCTGCGGTGCTCGCCGCCATGGGCTACCGGGATGCGCACCTGCACCACGACCTCAGCGGCGCCGCGCGCTTCGTCCATGCCATACGCTGATCCCACCGTGCCCTCCATGGACCATTCTCAGGAAACAGCGCGCATCCTGGAGCTGCGCAAGGAGCTGGAGCTGCACAACCACCGGTACTACGTGCTGGCAGCACCCGTGATCAGCGACCAGGAGTTCGACCGCATGCTCAAGGAGCTTGAGCGGCTGGAGGCCTTGCATCCCGAGCTGGACGACCCCAACAGCCCCACCCGGCGCGTGGGCGGCGACATCACGAGGAACTTCCCGGTGGTGGCCCACCGCTATCCCATGCTCTCGTTGGGCAATTCGTACAACCGGGAGGAGGTGGCCGAGTTCGTGGCGCGCGTGGAACGCAGCGTGGGGCGGACACGCTTCACCATGGAGCTCAAGTATGACGGTGTGGCCATCAGCCTCACCTACAAGGATGGTGCGTTGGTGCGCGGGGTCACGCGGGGCGATGGGGAGAAGGGTGAGGATATCACGGGCAACATCCGCACGGTGCGCGCCATCCCGCTGAAACTGCAGGGCACCGGCTGGCCGGCCGATTTCGAAGCGCGCGGGGAGGTGATCCTCACCCATGCCCGGTTCGCCCAGCTGAACGAGGAGCGGGCGCGGAACGGGGAGGAGCTGTACGCCAATCCGCGCAACACTGCGGCCGGCACCCTCAAGAACCAGGACCCCAGGCTGGTGGCCGCACGCGGGTTGGACAACTTCATCTACACCCTGCAAGGCGACCATCTGCCCACGCGCAGCCACTATGCCAACATGATGCAGGCCCGTGCATGGGGCTTCAAGGTCCCGCTCCCCGAGCTGCGCTACATCGACCAGGCCGACGATGTGGACGGCATCATGGCCTTCATCGACCACTGGGACAAGGCCCGCCACGACATCGGGATAGCCATCGACGGCATTGTGGTGAAGGTGGACGACCTGACCGTGCAGGAGGAGCTCGGGCTCACGGCCAAGAGCCCCCGCTGGGCCATCGCGTTCAAGTTCCAGGCGGAGCGGGCGGTAACCCGGCTCAAGGCGGTCACCTTCCAGGTGGGCCGCACCGGTGCGGTGACCCCGGTGGCCGAGCTGGAACCCGTGCTCCTGGCCGGCACCACCGTGCGGCGGGCCTCGCTCTTCAACGCCGACCAGCTGCAACGGCTGGACCTCCACACCGGCGACCTGGTGCGCGTGGAGAAGGCCGGGGAGATCATTCCCCAGGTGGTGGGCGTGGAGGCCGGTCATCGAGCGGTGGGGGCCACCGTCGTCGCCTTCCCGGCAGAGTGTCCGGAGTGCGGTACGCGGCTGGTGCGGCTGGAAGGGGAGGCGCAGCACTATTGCCCAAACGAGCACCATTGTCCGCCGCAGATCACCCGGCGCATCGAGCATTTCGTGTCGCGCAAGGCCATGGATATCGCGGGTCTGGGAGGCGAGACCGTGGAGGAGCTGTTCCGGGCGGGCCTCATCCACGACGTGGCCGACCTCTACGACCTCACCATGGAACAGCTGCTGGCGCTGGGCAAAGGCTGGGGCGGGAAGAGCGCACGGCTGGTGGTGGAGGGCGTGGCGGCCAGCAGGGCGGTGCCGTTCGAGCAGGTGCTTTACGCCCTCGGCATCCGCCATGTGGGGGAGACAGTGGCCCGGAAGGTGGCGCGTGGTGCGGGCTCCATCGACCGGCTGATGGCCATGACGAGGGAGGAGCTCACAGCCCTGGACGAGGTGGGTGAGGTGATCGCGGCGAGCATCGTCGGCTTTTTCTCCGCCGAGGGCAACCGTGCCGTGATCGAGCGCCTGCGCAAGGCGGGCGTGCAGCTGGCGAGCGTGACCCGGGAGATGCCGCTGAGCGATGTACTGGCCGGCAGGACCCTGGTGGTGTCCGGGGTCTTCCGCACCTTCAGCCGCGACGGCATCAAGGAGGCCATCGAACGCCATGGCGGCAAGGTGAGCGGTTCCATCAGCAAGAAGACGAACTTTGTGGTCGCCGGTGCCGATATGGGCCCCGCCAAAAGGACCAAGGCCGAGGAACTGGGCGTGCCGGTGATCGATGAGGAGGAACTTCGCCGCATGATCGGGGAATGAAACTGTTCGACCGCATCAAGGAATGGCTGGGCAGGCGCCGGCTCATCCGGGAAACGGCCCAGGAGCGAAGGCCCGTGGCCCGCAACCTGGCCGATGCGGCCAAGGTGGGCATCCTCTATCATGCCCGCGACGAACAGGCCCATCAGCAGGTGCGCAACTACGTCAAGAAGATCAAGGAGGAGCTGGGCATCCACCGCATCAGCGCCCTGGGCTTCGTGGACGCCAAGGACCTGCCCTACCACATGGCCGCCAAGCTCCACTTCGATGCCTTCTGCCAGAAGGAGCTGAACTGGTACCGCATACCCTCGGGCAACACGGTCAACAACTTCATCGCCGAGGAGTTCGAGGTGCTCATCGACCTCACCCTGGAGGACATGCTGCCGCTGCAGTACGTGGTGGCCAAGAGCCGGGCCCGGTTCAAGGTGGGACGTTTCAGCGAGGCCAACCGCCATTTTCTGGACATGATGATCGACATGGCCGGGGCCAACAGCCTGGCGCAGTTCATCGCCCAGGTGGACCGTTACCTGCTCATGATCAACCGCTCCCATTCGCCTTCACTCAATTAGCGGCACGGCCGCACATGCATGGACGACCGTTTTCGTGGCCTCGGGGTGGCCCTGGTGACCCCCTTCATGCCCAAGGGCAATATCGATCACGCGGGACTGGAACGGCTCATCGACCATCAGATCGCGGGTGGTGTGGATTATGTGGTGAGCATGGGCACCACCGGTGAGAGCGTCACCCTCACCAAGGCCGAGAAGAAGGAGCTGCTGGCGCAGACCATCGGGTTCGTGCGCAACCGCGTTCCCGTGGTGCTCGGCGTGGGCGGCAACAACACCGCCGAGGTCATCGAGAGCCTTAATGCCTTCGACATGGACGGTGTGGACGCCATCCTGAGCGTAAGCCCGTACTACAACAAACCCACGCAGGAAGGCATCTACCAGCATTACAAGGCGATCGCCCAGGTGGCCTTGCGACCGATCATCCTCTACAACGTGCCCGGCCGCACGGCGAGCAACATGACGGCCGAGACGACGCTGCGGCTGGCCAGGGACTTCAAGAACATCATCGCCATCAAGGAGGCCAGTGCCAACCTTGACCAGATGGGCCGCATCCTGAAACACAAGCCGAAGGACTTCATGCTCATCAGCGGCGACGACTCGCTCACCCTGCCCATCATCGCCATGGGCGGCGTGGGGGTGATCAGCGTGGTGGGCAACGCCCTGCCGGGCGAGTTCAGTACGCTGGTGAAGGCGGCGCTGAAGGGCGACCTGGACACCGCCCGGCGCGAGCACCTGCGCCTGATCGAGCTGATCGACCTGCTCTTCGCCGAGGGCAACCCCGGCGGCATCAAGCACGTGCTCAAGGTGCTGGGCCTCTGCGGCGACACCCTGCGCCTTCCGCTGGTGAACGTCAGCGAGGTCACGGCCAGGAAGCTGTATCAGGCCCTGGCGGATGCGGAGCTCGTGAAGATGTGAACAGCGCAGGGCGTGCGTGGCCCGGTGTGCTCCACGCGTGCCGATCTTCGCATCCCATGGACTTCCTCGCCCTCGACTTCGAGACCGCCACGCCGCAGCCCGACAGCCCCTGCGAGCTGGGCATCGCCGTGGTGCGGGACGGATCGGTGCGCGAGGTGCGGAACTGGCTCATCAAGCCCCGCCAGTGGCCCTGCTTCAGTCCGTGGAACGTGGCCGTGCACGGCATCACCCCCGATGATGTCGCCGAGGCACCGTGCTGGGAGGAGATCTGGGCGGAGGTGGCGGCCATGCTGGAAGGCAGCACGGTGGTGGCGCACAATGCCGCGTTCGACATGGCGGTGCTGCGCAGCACGCTCGCCAGCCATGGCCTGGCGCATCCCCGCTTCAGCTACTTCTGCAGCGTGAGCATGGCGCGCCGCGTCTGGCCGGGACGGGCATCCTACGGACTGGGGCCCATGTGCGCGTACCACGGCATCTCCCTTCGGCACCACCGCGCGGGCCACGACGCCGAGGCCACCGCGGAACTGGTGCTCCGTGCCGGTGGCCGGGACGCGACCATCGGGATCGACCGCTTTCTGCAGGACACCAGGGTCAAGCTCGGGGCCTTCTATCCCGGTGGACACCGCACGCCGGGCGGGAAGGTCACGCCGGTGTGACGGTCGCGCCGGTCACAGCTTCACGAAACGACGCGCCTCCACACCTCCATCGCGTCGCTGCAGGACGTAGGTGCCTGGCGCGAGACCGTCCAGGTCGATGCCGTCCCCGGTGTGCTGCAGCTCCACGGCCCGCCCCATGGCATCGCGCAGTTCCAGGTCGGCCCAGCCCGTACCCGGTGGCAGGAGCACCCGCAGGTGGCCCGTGCTGGGGTCGCCGTACGGCCCCCATGCGCCCGGGGCTGTGGTCTCGGTCACTGCGGTGGTGCACGGCAGCTGTTCGATGAGCTGCCAGATCTCGTTGTTGAACACCACCGCCACCGGGGCGTTGGTGTACGCCGGGTTGCCCAGGCGCACCACCACCATGTTGCGGCTCGGCACCACGTTCAGCAATTGGTCGTTCTTGCCCAGCCCGCAGATCATGTCCGGCGGTGCATCGGGCATCGCGGGGCCGGGGAACACGAACTGCAGGGTGGGCAGCATGAAGGAGGGCTGTCCGTTCAACCACCAGAGGTAGCCGTAGCTTTCGTTGAGGCCCTGGGACGGGGTGGTCATGGCGGTGAAGTAGGCCGTGTCGTGCAATACGGTGTCGCTGGCCCAGATGCCCCGGTTGAGCGCGAGCAGGCCGAACCGGGCCATGCTCCGGGCCCGGCTGAAGTACACGTTGTCGTAACCCACGGGCAGCCACAGGCCGTCCATCCCGATCCGGTTCCGCAGCCGCGTGTTGAAGTAGCTGCTGAACGTGCTTCCCGTGGCGCCTGCGATCACCCCGTCCAGCAGCGTGTACGGTGCGTTGTGATAGGCCCAGCGGGTACCCGGATCGGCCAGGTATTGCAGGCAGGTCGGGTCCGTGCAATGGTTGTCCGCCACGCCGTCGTCGAGCCCGGAGGTCATCGTTAGCTGGTGCAGCACGGTGATCCCCGCTTCCTGGGGTGCGGTGCAGGAGGTCCAACCCGGGCCGAGCCAGGTGCTGGACGGCTGGTGGATGTCCAGGAAGCCTTCCTCCTGGGCGATGCCGGTGAGCATGGCCGTGAGCGTTTTGCCCGCGCTGGCCCAGTACCACAAGCTGTCGCGGGTGAAGGTCCCGTAGTAGTGCTCCAGGGCGATCTTGCCGTCCTGCAGGATGATGAAGGCCTTGCTGTTGTGCGCGCCGACGAAATCGATAAGGCTGTCGATGCGGTCCGGGCACCAGCCCAGGCTCGCAGGGCTCAGGGTATCCCAAGTGCCCTGCCCGATGGGCGGGAAGTAAAGGTTCTGTCCGTGGAGATGGTCGGCCGCCCCGAAGGCGAGGCCGGTGAGAAGGAGCGGGCGGAGCATGCGGGTTGGACGCCTGTTCGGCCGCAAGGTTCATTCCTTCGGTCCGGCACCGCTGGTCGCGAACAGTTTGTTGATCCGAAGCAACGGACCGGGACACGCCACAGCATGGCAATTGGCACAACCTTGGACCGTGGCGTTGAAGGTGCTGATGCGGTCGGCGGGGGGGGCGTCATAAAGCGCCTTCACCTGCGCCAGGTAATGGTCCGCGAAGGCATCAAAGGTGGCGCGTTCGATCTCCAGTTTGCCGTCGGTGGGCGTGGCGGTTTGAATGGCGGCGAAGCCGGCCGGATAGGGGGGGAGTTCATCGCCGCGTTGCAGCCTGTGGCGCACGCTGTCGGTGAAGGCGGTCATCTCCCGCATCAGCAGGGCCAGCTCGCTGGGCGGCTTCAGCCCCTGTTGCACGGTCCGGTCGCCGCGCGATGCGCCCACGAAGGACAGCAGGAAGGGCAACAGCGCCACCGCCAGGATGGCAGGTGTGCGCACCTTTTCACGGATCTTGCTCATGGTGCATCAAAGTAAAGCGAAGGCCGCGATCGCGGTATCTCGCCGACCTTCGTCCCATGCAAGCACCGGACCAGGCTGCTTCCGATCCGCAGCGCCGCAGGATCCTCACGGCGGCCTTCATGCCGGGCGTGGCGGTGCTGGTGCTTTGGGTGGTGCACCTGCTGGCCGGGGCCTACGGATGGGACCTTGCGCGCTTCGGGCTGTGGCCGCGCCATGCCGAAGGCTTGCCCGGCATCGTGCTGGCGCCGTTCATCCACGGCGACCTGGAGCACCTGTTCAACAACTCGGTCCCGCTCTTCGTGCTGGGCTGGTGCCTGGTTTACTTCTACCCGCGCGCCGCCGGCCGGGTGGTGCTGGGGATCTGGCTGCTGACGGGCCTCTGGGTATGGATCAGCGCACGCGGCGACCGGCACATCGGGGCGAGCGGCGTGGTGTACGGCCTGGCGGCGTTCCTGTTCGTGAGCGGCGTGCTTCGGCGGCAGCGGGCGCTCATGGCCATCGCCCTGTTGGTGGCCTTCCTTTACGGAGGGCTCATCTGGGGACTGCTCCCCATCGTGCCCCGCATGAGCTGGGAGAGCCATCTGTGGGGTGGCCTGGCCGGACTGGCCATGGCCATCGTGTACCGCAAGGTGCCTCCGGCCTTCCTGCCCGACCGAACGGCCGCATCGCTCGAAGAGCCGGAGGACGGGGACGCTGAAGCGGCGGCCGAGGGGACCGGGACAGGCCCGCGCATCCGCATCGTGTACCAGGCGGACCCCGGCGACGAGGTGGACGACGAGGAGCTGCGATGGAAGCGGGACCTCGCCCGCCGGACCGAGCTCGATGACCGGCGCACGGACAGCACCTGGCCGGTGGACGGCCCTTACTGAGCGCGCAGGACCGCCAGCTCGCGATCGCCCTGCATCAGGCGCAGCACATCGCCGTCAAGTCCGAAGCCGTCGGTGGCATGCAGGGCCGAGGTGAACTTGCCCTCGAGCTCCATGGTGTCGTGGCAGTACATCTTGGTGGCACCCAGGTTGGTGAACTTCAGGGTGCTCCCCTCCAGGGTGAACGAGCCGAAGAACTGGTTGCAGCCGCTGTTCCCGTTCACCTGGTCGCCCTCGGCGAGCTGCAGGTAGGGTGTGCGTTCGCCCAGGCCCTGGTCGATGGGCTTGCCGTTCAGCGTCTGGAGCAGCCACTTGGAGCCCTTCAGCTTCGCAGCGGCGTCCCCGCCTCCTTCTTTGCCTTCCTTGCAAGTGCCGGCCATCAGGGTCAGGGCCACGAACAGGGCGATCAGCTGCCGCATGGGGTCAGTTGTTGAGCATCACCGGCATCACCAGCATCAGCAGGTCCTCCCCGGGCTCGCCGGGTTCGCCGGGCAGCAGGATGCCTGCGCGGTTGGGCGCGCTCATCTCCAGCAGCACATGCTCGCTGCTGAGGTTGCCCAGCATGTCCATCAGAAAACGGCTGTTGAAGCCGATGGTCATGTCCTCGCCCTCGTAGCTGCAGGTGAGCTGCTCATTGGCCTCGTTGGCGAAGTCCAGGTCCTCGGCGCTCACCGTGAGCCGACTTCCGGCGATGCTCAGCCGCACCTGGTGGGTGGTCTTGTTGCTGAAGATGCTCACGCGGCGGATGGAGCTGAGGAAGGCCGCACGGTCGATGGTGAGCTTGTTGGGGTTCAGCTTGGGGATGACGGCCTCGTAGTTGGGGTACTTGCCGTCGATGAGCCGGCACACCAGCACCATGTTGTCGAAGGTGAAGGCGGCGTTGTTCTCGTTGTAGCTCACGGCCACCTCGGCATTGGTGGCGGCCAGCACGTTCTTCAGCAGGTTCAGCGGCTTCTTGGGCACGATGAAGCTGGCCGGCTCGTCGGTGCGCACATCGGTGCGCATGTACCGCACCAGCTTGTGGGCGTCGGTGGCCACGAAGCGCACCGACTCCTCGCCG
The DNA here is from genome assembly GCA_014584605.1 of Bacteroidota bacterium. GTDB lineage: Bacteria > Bacteroidota > Bacteroidia > Flavobacteriales_F > PHOS-HE28 > PHOS-HE28. The sequence continues at coordinate 30,425 of JACTMO010000019.1, forward strand.
AGCTCGAAATACAGGCCGCTCATCACCGGGCGCAGGTCGTCGTTGCCCGTGGCGAAGAGCGCCTTGTTGATGGCCGTGGCCAGCGTGCCGGCCGGCAACAGGAAGCGTGCGGGGTTCTCCAGCTGGGGGCTCTTGGGGAACTCGGCTCCGCTGTACCCGGTCATCTTGTACTTGCCCTGGTCGCTGCTGATCTCCACCCCGTGGTGCTTGCCGTCGATGCTGAAGGTCAGCGGCTGCTCGGGGAAGGCCTTCAGGGTGTCCAGCAGCAGCCGGGCGGGGATCGCCACGCTCCCCTTGTCCTTGGCCTCCACCGGCATGGTGGCGGTCATCGTGGTCTCCAGGTCGGAGGCGGTCAGGGTGAGCTGCTTGCCGTCCACCTCGAACAGGAAGTTGTCCAGGATGGGCAGGGTGTTGCTGCTGGCCAGGACCCCTTGGAGCATTTGGAGCTGCTTGAGCAGGGCGGTGCTGGAAACGATGAACTTCATTCCGGAACGGGATGTGGGTTGTGCTTTGGCCGTGGTCTCCACGGTCGCAGTTTCTTCGGACATGGTCTGTCGGGGTGGCAACGGCACAGGCAGTGCCGGTGGAGTGCAAAGATAGCCGGGGGGGCTGGCCGGGACCCCCTGTTTTATCAACAAGGACGGGGGTTTTTCCACACTGTCACGGACGCGGCAACAGCGCTTCCCGGGGCACCAGCAGGCGGTCGGCCCCCAGCCGTTGCACGGCCACCAGCACCGTGTCCTCGATGGCGGCGTACAACCGGTCCACGTCCTCTTCCATCATCAGGTTGCCCATGGCGTCGCGCTGGCCGGGGTAGGCGCCCTTGTTCCAGAAGGGAATGCGACGTGTGCTGCCGTCGCGTCGATCAAGGATGAGCAGGTGCTGGGGAGGGCTGTGCAGGATCGAGTCGCGCTCGGCGGGCTTGAGCTGCCGTTCCACGTACTCGAAGTTCAGGCCGTGCAGGGGGAGCAGCATGTCCCGCACGGCGGCGGTGTCCATCGGCAGGGCCTTCCCCGCCTCATCCAACAGGGACGGGGCACCCTGTTCGTCCAGGGCCACCCGGATGCCGGTGCCGGGCGCTGCCGGCCGCTCGATGCGCAGCTCGCGCAGGTTCCCCAGGTTCCTTTCCAGCAGGAGCGAGCTGCTGCGCCACACGTCGGGGTCCGCGTGGAAGCGGGGGGTCAGGAAGCCGGTGAAGCCGCTCATGCCCATCACGAAGGGCACCTCCGAGCGACCGGTCCCCGGCTTCTCCAGCACCATGTAGGTGCCGAAATGGTCCTTGGTGGAGTGGCCCACGAACCAGATGCGGTCGGGCCGGTCGCCGCCGGTGTAGATCTCCACGCGCTTGGCCGTTCCCGCCATCACACGCAGTACGTTGGCCTCGGCGCTCTTGGGCACCGGGGCCCGCACCTCCACGCGCAGGAAGGTCTTCAGCAACAGGTTCACCGGGATGGGGTTGGCCTCCAGCCTGCCGTTCAGCGTCCAGCCGCCGCCTTCCATGCGACGCAGGTCCACCGTGCGCCCATCGGGCTCGGCGATGAAGATGCGGTCCACGGCGGCGGTGTCGGCCACGGCGAAGTCGGTGAGCGGGCCGCTGAGGGTGGTGCCCTTGTCGCGGCGGACGGTCCACCACGCGAGCACGCCCAGGACCAGGGCGAGGAGGACCAGGAGCACGGTGCGTTTCATGCCGGGCGTGCATAGCGCCGCTTGCGCAGCAGGTGGAACACGAGCCCGGCGAGCACCACCGTCAGGCCGGGGACGACCAGGTTCACCACCTGCCACAGGGTGCGCTCCTTGGCGCTGCGCACCGGGTCCAGCTGGCGCAGGGTGATGGCGCGCGAACGCAGGCTGATCAAGCTCCGGTCGTCCAGCAGGTAGTTCACCGCGTTGAGCAGCAGTTCGCGGTTGCCGTAGATCTTGGTGTTGGCGTAGCGGTCATAGCCCAGCATGTAGTACATGCCCTTGGCGGGGTCCACGCGGTTCTCGATCACATCGCCGTCGCTGATCACCAGCTGGCTGGTGCGCCGGCCCTGTTCGCGGTACTGCGGATCGCCTTCCTGCAGGAAGCGTTGCGCGAGCCGACCGGCGAAGGCCGACCGGAAAGGGCCCTCGAGCAGCACCGCCACCGGCGCCGGCGGGGCCGCCCGGTCGAGGAGGGCGCGCTGTTCCACGATGTTCAGCGCGATGCGCACGGGGTTGCGCAGCAAGCGGTTGTAAGGGCTGGTGGTCAGCAGGATGGTCTTGTGCACGCTGTCCGTGCCGATGGTGTCCATGCTGCTCACGAAGCGCGTAAGCACAGGGTCGATGTTGTTCACGATCGGGTGGCTTCCCTGGGGCACCAGCACCGGTTCGAAGTACCAGGGGAAGCGCTCCAGCTTGCGCTGGTTGCCGTAGGGCGTGGTGAAGATCTCGATCGGGGCGCAGTTGCGGTCCAGCAGCAGGTCGTTGTTGATGCGCACCCCGTAGGCGAACAGCAGCTGGTCCAGGCCCAGGTCCATGGCGGTGGCCATGCTGTACTGGTTGCGCCGCAGGCTGTCGAGGTTGGCGTTCATGGCGTCCAGGAGCCAGAGCACCTTGCCGCCGTTCATGATGAACTGGTCGATGATGTACAGGTCCTTGTCGGGGAAGGCGCTGTCGGGCTTGGCCACGATCAGCATGTCCCAGCGGTTGTTGCGGTAGCGGGCCCCCTCCAGCCTGTCGCTCAGCGCGTCCAACCGCCCATCGATGCGCAGGCGGCTCACGTCGTAGTGTTCGCCGAGCAGGGTGGCGACATCGCGCACCTGGATCGGCTCCAGTTCGCCGTGGCCTTCCAGGAAGGCGATGCGTGGCCGTTCCTTGCGGATGAGCTGCCGGATGGCGCTGCCCAGCTCGAACTCCAGGTTGTTGATCGAGCGGTTCACCATGTCGGCATCGGGCGTGCGCAGCTGGGTCCTGAGCAGTTGTGCGGCCACGGTGCGCCCCTTGTAGGTCACCAGGGCTCCGGGGAACACGATCTTCTCGCTGTACCCGTCCTTCTCCCGGATGCGGATGCTGCTGTACTGCAGCCCCTCCTGCTCCAGGGTGGCGTACACCTCCTGGCGGACCTTGGCGTCGGGGTCGGCGCTGGGGTCGATGAAGCTGTAGGCGAGCTTGTCGGGGCCGTACACCCGCATCTCGTCGAGCAGTTCCCGGGTGGCATCGCCCAGGCGGCGCAGGTCGGCCGGCAGGTCCCCGGCCAGGTACACCTTCACGTAGACCTTGTCGTCGAGGTCGGCCACCAGCTGGCGCGTGGTCTCCTTCAGCGTGTACCGGCCTTCGCTGGTGAGGTCGGCCCGCAGCCGCACCCGGCCGGCAAGGAAGAGCAACAACAGCACGATGGACACACCCGCCACCAGTTCGGTGAGGTCGCGCAGGCGTGGGGAGCGTCCGGTGCGGGCCATGTCACCAACGGCGGCTTTGGAGCACCGTGCGCGTGGCCAGCAGGAAGATGGTGGCCACGCCGGCGAAGTAGAGCACGTCCCGCAGGTCCACCACGCCGCGGCTGATGCTGCGGTAATGCGCCTGGATGCCCATGGACTTGATGGGGCCCTCCCAGGCACCGAACGCATCGAAGCTGGCCACCAGGTCGGGGCCCATGAACAACAGGAAGCACAGGAGAACGGCGATCAGGAAGGCCACGATCTGGCTGTCGGTGAGCGAGGAGGCGAACACGCCCACCGCGGCGAAACAGCTGCCCAGCATCAGCAGGCCCAGGTAGGAGCCCCAGGTGCCGCCCCGGTCGATGTTGCCCTCGGGCACGGCCAGCTCCATCACGCTCCAGACGTACACGAGCGTGGGCAGCAACGCCGCGGCCACCAGCACCACGGCGGCGATGTACTTGGCGCCCACGATGGCGCCTTCGCTCAGGGGCCGGGTGAGCAGCAGCTCGATGGTGCCGTTGCGTCGTTCCTCGCTGAAGCTGCGCATGGTGACGGCCGGCACCAGGAAAAGGAACACCCACGGGGCCAGCTGGAACAGCGGCGCCAGGTCGGCATAGCCCAGGTCCAGCAGGTTGTCCGGGAACACCCACAGGAACAGGCCTGTGAGCAGCAGGAAGACCACCGCAGTGACGTGGCCGATGAGCGAGCCCGCGAAGCCCCGCACTTCCTTGATGATCAACGCCTGCATGGTCCGGTCCGGCGGAAAGGCGGCCGAAGATACTTCAGTCGTGAACGCCCGGACCGCGCGGCCCGGCCAGCGGCACCGTCCGTGAAAGGAACGGGATCAGAAGGAGACCACCGTGTTGCGGCGCTTCCGCTGGGGCTTCTTGGGGATCTTCTCCGCGTCCGTGTCGCAGTAGTTCTTGACGATGAACACCGCGTCGCGGTCGCCAAGCCCCGCACTGGCCCGCCAGTCGCGGCAGGCCTCCTCCTTGTGCTTGAGGTTGTAGTGGCTGTCGCCGCGGTAGTAGTGGGCATCGCGCCGATCGGCCACGGCGGTGTCCTGCCCCAGCACCTCGGTGAAGGCGTCGATGGCCTCCTCGAAGCGCTCCATCTCGTACAGCAGGATGGCCGCGCTCATGCGCCCGCCGGGAATGCCCGGCTTCAGGGCCAGCGCCCGGTGGATGTCCTCCAGGCCGGCATCCTCCTTGAACAGTTCCCCTTTCACCACGCCTCCCAGGAACAGCGCGTCGGCATGGTCGTCGCGGAGCTTCAACGCCTTCTCGGTATCCTTCAGCGCCTGGGCGTTGTCCTGCACCAGATAATGGGCGCAGGCCCTGTTGTACCAGGCATCGGCGTCGGCGGGGTCCAGCTCGATGGCCTTGTCCAGGTCGCGCAGCGCACCCTTGATGTTCCCCTCGGTGATGCGGGCGGCCGAGCGGCTCACGTACAGCCTGGGGTTGTTGGGGTCGAGCGTCTCGCTCTTCTTGTAGTCGATCAGGGCCAGCTCCAGTTGCTTCTGCCGTTGCCGGATGTCGCCCCGCAGCTTGTACGCCCTCGCCGAGCCGCCATCGGCCTGGATGGCCCGTTCCACCGTGGTCAGTGCGCTGTCCATGTCGCCACCGGCATAGAGGGCCTCGGCGGTGCGGAGCAGTTCCTCCTGGGCATGAACGCCAGTGGCCAGGAGCAGCAGGGCAAGGGTGAGGATGCGTTTCATGGGGTGCCGGGCATGGCGTCCATTGGGTGCAGCCGTGCACAGCTCCAGGCCTGCGCGGGGCTGTCGAAGAGGGCTTTCACCACGGGCCACACCTCGGCGAATACGGGGGAACGGCGATAGTGTTCCAGATCATCGGCGGAACGCCACAGGCTGTAGGTGAAGAAGATGCGGGGATCGTCGGTATCGCGCAGCAGCTCCAGGTGAAGGCATCCGGGCATGGCGATGATGCGGTGCCGCCACCCCTCGAACAGGGCCAGGAAAGCCTCGGCCTCTTCCGCGCGGAAGCACATGCGCACCACCCGTGCGATCATGAGGCCACCCGTTGCCGGGGCATGGTCTGCAGCAGCTCCACGCGCACGGGGTCCTGCACGTGCAGGCCGAACAGACGCGCCGCACCGCCGCCACCGCCCTCCACGCCCTTGTTCACCGCGATCTCCAACAGGCCGGCGGCACCGAAGAAGGCCACGCGCTCGCCCTGCGGCACTTCGCCGTAGCTGCGGTGCAGCGTGGTGATGTCGTGCTGCGACCGTCCGAAGGTGATGCGGAACGCCCGGTCCTGGACCATGGCCGCGAAATGATCGCGATGGATGTTGGTCACCACGTTGCCGTAGGCGTCCACGTGGATCACCGCGCCGCGGATGCTCTCGCGGTCCAGGGCCGGCTCCAGGCCCAGCTGCTGACGCACACCGCTGCGCGGGTCGGCGATGGCCTCCACGGGACCGCCCTGCGCCAGATGGCACGCCGCACGCGCCAGCACGCCCCGCAGGGGGAAGGTGGCGTCCGCGGCGTCCGTCACCATGCGCAGGCCGAAGACCGCCTGCGGCCGCCCGCCGAACAGCAGGCTGAAGATGCCGTTGTCCGCACCCACGAACCACTGCCCACCGTGCGACACCGCCACGTGCGGGGTCTGGGGGCCGGCCTCGGGGTCGATCCCGATCAGGTGCACCGTGCCCGTCGGGAAGGCCGGGTAGGCGTTGCGCAGCACGAAGGCGGCCTGGGCGTTGTCGAACGGGGTGATCTGGTGGCTGATGTCCACGATGGTCACCCCGGGCGCAAGGCCCAGGATGCTGCCCTTCACCACGGCCACATAGTGGTCCTTGATGCCCATGTCCGTGGTGAGGGTGATGATCGCCATCGTGCGGGGCCGGGCCTTCGTCGGTCGGTGCCGATCGGCTACCTTCGGCCGGTCAAATGTAAGGGCGCACGGGCACGGTTCCCGCACCCATCCAAGCAGCGCACGTGGGCGAGCTCTCCATCCAGGTGACCGGCGTGGACCCGGTCTCGGTCTTCGGCGCCAACGACCAGCATCTGCGCATCATCCGCGGCTTCTTCCCGAAGCTCAACCTGGTGGCGCGCGGCGACACCCTGAAGGTGATGGGCAATGAGGAGGATATCACCGTGTTCGCCGAACGGTTCGACCAGCTCGTGGAGCACGTGGAGCGATACAACGAACTGCCGCGCAAGGTGCTGGACGACATCATGGGCGGCGCGCCGGACACCGAACCCGCCGCCGAGGAGGCCGACGTGCTGGTGCACGGTAACGCCGGCCTGCGCGTCAAGGCGCGCACACGCAACCAGCAACGGCTGGTGGAGGCGGTGCGCACGCACGACATGGTGTTCGCCGTGGGGCCCGCCGGCACCGGCAAGACCTATACCGCCGTGGCCCTGGCCGTGCGTGCCCTCAAGGAACGGCAGGTGCGCCGCATCATCCTCACCCGCCCGGCCGTGGAGGCCGGCGAGAACCTGGGTTTCCTGCCCGGCGACCTGCGCGAGAAGCTCGATCCCTACCTGCAGCCGCTCTACGACGCGCTCAAGGACATGATCCCCGCCGGTCGTCTGGCCGAGCACCTGGAGTCGGGCGTCATCCAGATCGCCCCCCTCGCCTTCATGCGCGGCCGCACCCTGGACCATGCCTTCGTGATCCTCGACGAGGCCCAGAACGCCACCCTGCCGCAGCTCAAGATGTTCCTCACCCGCATGGGGCGCAACGCCAAGTTCGTCATCACCGGCGACCTCACGCAGGTGGACCTTCCGCGGCACAGCCCCAGCGGCCTGGAGAAGGGCATCGGCATGCTGCGCGAGGTGGAGGGCATCGCCATCATCGAGCTCGACGAGAAGGACGTCATCCGGCACGAACTGGTGACCAAGGTGCTGGGCGCCTTCAAGGACCAGGAACAGCAGGAACGACCCGACCGCACCCCATGAGCACCACCCTTGCCGGGACCCTGATGCGCAGCGACCTGCGGCACCCGCTGATCACCGGCGTGTACCGCGGCAAGGTGCGCGACGTGTACACCCTGGCCGACGGCCGCATCCTGCTGGTGGCCAGCGACCGCATCAGCGCCTTCGACGTGGTGTTGCCGCGCGGCATCCCGCACAAGGGCCAGGTGCTCAGCCAGCTCAGCTGGTACATGCTCCAGGCCACGCGCGGCGTGGCGCCCAACTGGGCCATCGCCTCCCCCGACCCCAACGTGGTCCTCGGTACCGCCTGCAGCACGGTGAAGGTGGAGATGGTGGTGCGCGGTTACCTCGCCGGGCACGCCTGGCGCACCTATGCGACCGGCGCGCGCACCCTCTGCGGCGCCACCCTGCCCGAGGGGATGCAGGAGAACGACCGCTTCCCCGCGCCGATCATCACGCCCAGCACCAAGGCCGACGTGGGGCACGATGAGGACATCACCCCGGAGCAGGTCCTGGAGCGCGGGCTGTGCACCCCGCAGGAATGGGACCGCATGCAGCGGTACGCCCTGGCGCTCTTCGCCGAAGGCACCCGCCTGGCGGCCGAACGCGGCCTGTTGCTGGTGGACACCAAGTACGAGTTCGGCCGCACCCCCGATGGCCGGATCCTGCTCATCGATGAGGTGCACACCCCGGACAGCTCCCGCTACTTCCATGCCGATGGCTACGCCGAACGACAGGCCCGCGGCGAGCGCCAGAGGCAGCTCAGCAAGGAGTTCGTGCGCGAATGGCTGATCGCGGGCGGCTTCATGGGCAAGGAGGGCCAGCAGGTGCCGACCATGGACGATGCCTTCGTGCAAAGCGTCACCGACCGCTACGTGGAGCTCTACGAGCACATCACCGGGCAGTCCTTCAAGCCCGCACCCACCGGGGACATCAACGCCCGTGTGCAACGGGCGGTGGAGGAGTACCTGGGTTGAGCACCGGAACGGTGCACCACCTGCCGCCGGAACGGCCGCCGGGTGATGGGCCCGGCCCCGGCCTCCGGATCAGTGCATGCCGGCTTGATCCCCCAGGCCGTTGAAGAAGCCGACGAGCTCCTCGCGCTGCGCCGGGGAAAGGCGGGCATCGCCATGCGTCCACGTGTAGGGGCGCAAGGGCATCTTCTCCTTCCGGATCATCTCCACGGCCTCGTCCGCCACATGGGCACGGTCTTCAGGCGGGTACCGCCCCCAGCTCGACGCGTCGAACTGGTCGCGGCCCTCGTGGATGTGGTGTTGCAGGAACCAGTTCACCGGGGTGATGGCGGCGTACCACGGATAGCGGGGCTGGCCGCTGTGGCAGTCGTAACAGGCCGAACGCAGCACGCCCTCCACCTCGGCCGATGGCGTGGTCAGGGCGATCAGGTCGCTGGCGGGGTCCAGGGGCTCGGCGGTGCGTTCGGGGCGAATGAACTGGGCGGCGCCGAGGAGTCCGATCGCAGCGAGGAGGAGGCGGCGGCGCATGGGGGTGTGGCCGAAAGATAGGCGGTGCGCTCCGCACGTGCGGGCGGGCACGGCCGGGCGGATCCGTTCCGATGAGCCGACGCCGGATGAACGTCAGGTGCGGCGTTCAAGGCAGCTGCTGGGTGCGCACGACCGTGGGCACGGACCCGCCGATGTTCACCAGGATCGGGTCCCGGTCGTTGGCGCTGCCGGCGTACTTCACCTGGCCGTTGAGGTTCACATCCTCGGGGAAGTAGCCGTTCACGGTGTTCGTGGGCACGTTGCCCCCGATCCGGACCAGGATGGGGTCGCGGTCATTGCCGCCGCCGGCGTACTTCACCTGACCGTTGTAGCTGACGTCGCCGGCCCAGAGGAGCTGCCGGTCAAATGCACCGCCGCTCGCCTTCCTGGCGTTCGTTCCGAAGGTGGGCGTGGCCAGGGTGGTCAGGTCCACGGTGGTGCTGGTTGGACTTAGGGCGAGCTGCCCTGCGGTCATGCAGCCCAGGTGATTGCGGTGCCGCACGGCCAGGTGGTAGCTGCCCGTGGGCATCGGGAAGCTCACCGGCGAAACGCCGTCCGGCTCCACGACATCGCCATCCCGCTGGATCAGTGCGCTCCGGGACGAAACGACTGTGGCGGGTGTGTTCGCGTCCCGCAGTTCAAGCAGCACCCAATCCACAATGGCGTCGTTGCCCGCGGTGGTGAGCACGGCCGGATCGATCGCCGCATCGTTGCCGCCACCGACGTGCGTGTACCCGAGCCCGGGATAGGGATCGGTGAGCGGGAAGGTGCCCAGGCTGCGCAGCGCATCGTTCATCAGACCGGTCGTGCTGGAGTACGGGCCTTCGAGCATGGCGCGCGCGGAGACCAGCACGCAGTTCTGGATCGTGATGTCGGCCCCGTTGTCGGTGCCGGTGATCGGCGGATCGCTGCCCACCACCCGGATGCGGTAGCCGGACCCATCGGGCGTGCCTTGGGGGACCGTGGCGGTGATGGTCCCTCCGGTGGTGCCCACGACCGACCCGACGGCCGTGGGGGAGGCGAAGCTGCCGTTCGCGTCGCTTAGTTCGGCGGTGAAGCTGTTGCCCACGTTGAAGGTGCCTTCCACGACGAAGGGCACGTCCAGGGAGGTGCCCGCGCAGATGGGCCCGCTCACGCTTCCGGTGGTGAGGGAAGGCGGCGCCGCGAAGGCAAGGACCGCATAGCCGCTGCCGATCCCGCCGCTGTACATCGCGTTGCGGGTGCCTTGACACACACAGGCCACGGTGAGCACGTCATCGGTCGTGGTGGGATCCCCATCATCACAGGCCGACCCGATGGCGGCAACGGCGAGGTCGCCATCGTCGCAGTCCAGGTTGTTGGCCACATGACCGATGGGCTGCGTGCAATCCAACACGGCGGGGCCGGCGCCGAAGCCATCCCCATCACTGTCCACGTACCACACGGGAACGGCGTGGATCGCGATGGCAGCGCCGTTGTCATCCCCCAGCGTGATCGGGTCGCTGCCGATCACACGGATGCGGTATCCGGTGCCCGCCGGGGTCCCGGGCGGGATCACCCCGTTGATGGTGCCACCGGCCGTACCGCTCGCGCTGCCGATGTCCACCGCGTTCACGAAACTGCCCGTGGAGTCGCTGAGCTGCGCGGTGAAGGTGTTGCCCGTATTGAAGAACCCCGGGTCCACGGCATAGGGTACATCCACAGGGCCACTGGCGCAGAGCGGACCGGCCACGGCACCGGTGGTGAGCGGACGCGGAACGGTGAAGGTGAACTGGGCATGGCCACTGCCGATGCCGCCGACGAAGGCTCCGGGCAGGTTGCCCTGACACGCGCATGCGGCGGTGAGCACATCGTCCACAGTACCGCCATCACCATCATCGCAGGTCTGGCCGGTGGCGGTGATCGCGATGTTCCCGTCGTCGCAATCGGTATTGTTGGCCACATGACCCGCAGGCTGGATGCAATCCAGCACGGCGGACCCGGCTCCGAAGCCATCCCCATCAAGGTCGGGATACCACACGGAGATGGCGGTGATCGCGATGTTCGTTCCATTGTCACCGCCCAATGCAACGGGATCGCTGCCCGTCACACGGATGCGGTATCCAGCGCCCGCCGGGGTCGCCTGCGGGATCACCGCGCTGATGGTGCCGGCGGCCGTACCGATGATACTGCCGATAGCGACCGCGTTCACGAAACTGCCTGCGGCATCGCTGAGCTGCGCCGTGAAGGTGTTCCCGCTATTGAAGAACCCCGGGTCCACGGTGTAGGGCACATCCACCGTACCGCCGGCGCAGAGCGGCCCGGCCACGGGACCGGTGGTGATCGGACGCGGGACGGTGAATGAGAACTGGTCGTACCCGCTGCCGATGCCTCCCGAGTATTGCGCGGTGGCTGCCATGGACAGCAGCAGCAGGATCGAAGTGAGGATTCTCATGGGAGCGGGTTCGTGGGCTGGGTCACTTCAGCGGGCGGTTCACGCGGGAAAGGTCCTTGGGTGGATGGCGCCGCACCATGGTTGCGAGGTCACCGGACACCACGTGCGCCATAGTACCGGTCCCGACCAACACCTTGCAACACGTTCCGCCCGGATATCCGGGACAAGTCGGCGTTCCACCCGATGCTGCCTCCACGATGCGAGGCGAAGTAGCCCACGCCGAGGACCACACCGGGCGTGTTGCTGTCGCCCGTGGCGTTCAAACTGCCATCGCCCATGTTGCCGGGGTAGTTCACGAGCCCGCCCACGCGCGCGGTGGGTTCATACACATTCCCGCTCAGTTCCATCACGCCATAGTAGGAGGCCCCGGCATCTACGCGTCCACTGCTGCCCGTGGCGAAGACGCCCACGCGCCGGACACCGGGAGTGCCGCCAAGCGAGACGTTGGCCCCGACCGGAATGGCCGACTCGTCGATGGCACCGTTGTTCGGGAAAGCGGCATTCGCACCCGGTGTGAAGGTCGTGGTGCCCCAGGCGAACTCGTCGGCCACGGGAAGCAGGGGGCCCCGTGCGGCTTTTTCATACTCCAGCTCGCTCATGAGCCGCAGGCCGCACCAGTCCAGGTATGCGGCCGCGTCACTGAAGTTCAAGTAATTGCAGGCCATCCATTGGCCGTCATTGGACTCACCCCCGATGTCATTGCCGTTCAGGTCGCAATAGAAGGTGACCGGCACGTTGGCGGTCAGTTGTTCATCACAGCGGATGCCGTTGTGGGCCAACGAGAAACTGGTCCCGAGCATCACGTAGCGGTCGAAGGTCTGCGTTACGTGGGGGGCCAGATTCGATCCCACCCGAGTATCCTGCTGGGTGCGCGTCAGGGTGTTGAGGAAGTCCACGTACGCCTGCTGGGTCACCTCGTACTTCATCATGTAGAAGGCCTTGAAGCCTTTGGGGGTCGAAGCGGGGATCGTCTGGGTCTGCATGCTGGACCCAGGCTCCGCCCACAAGGAGCCCGGAACGTTCGCGACGGGCAGTGGATCCTCGCTCGTGATCAGGAAGGGATCGTTCGTGGTGCCGTTCTTGAACCGCCCGTTCTCGGTGCCTCCGCTGCCGACGTAGAAGGGCCCTTCGGCGATGTGCACCATTTCGATGGCGAAGACCTTCACCTGGTCGATGTCGGTATAGCTGATGCCGTTCTGGCTGTAGTTCCAGCGCAGCTCCACATCATTGGCGCTGAAGGTGCCGCTGCCATCGGCACTGCGATGGATGAACACGCCCGCCCCCCAGTTGGTCGCAGCATCGAAAGGACTTCCGGGGCTCAAAAGGCCGTTGGTGATGGTCGCCGGAGTGCCAGTGCCGGACAGGTGATCGGCCTGGTCGCCCAATCGGGCGTGTTGCCAAAGGCCGGTCGTGAGGTCCTTGTATTTCACGAAGACCCAGGCGGCATCCCACGCGCTGGTACCGCTGTTCCGCCAGCTGTTCTCCCACGTGATGCTGAAGCGTACATTGACATGGGTCCCGGTATTGGCCGTGAGGGTGCCTGCCGATACGGCGATGTTATTGGCGCGCGCATCCGGTGCGCCCAGCAGGCAAACGGTGGTACCGAGCAAGAGACACAGGGCGTTGGTGTTCGGGCTCATGGGTTCGGCTGATCAGCGGTGGCCAAACGTATTTCGTGTGGGGAGGGCGGGGCAATAGAACTTTCGTTAGTATGCATGACCAGCGCGGGCCATTTCGCGAAGCCAAGGCGAAGGGTCACTTCAACCACCGGTCTGTCGTCGCTCCGCGCCCTGCCCAAGGCAGATGCTGGGTGCGCACGGCCGTGGGCACGGAACCACCGATGTTCACCAGGACCGGGTCCCGGTCGTTGGCGCTGCCGGCGCGCTTCACCCGGCCGTTGAAGGTGGCCTCGCGGCGACCGCATCGTTCGCTCACCAAGGCCATGCCGGCCGCAGGGGCGTGGGCGGGGAGGCCCATGCCGGGAAGCGCGTCGTTCGGTGGATGGAGCACCATCACCGATCGATCGGGACGGATCCTCAGCAGGGTGGCAGGGCATTGTCGTGCATGCCGATGGCCGCGTATGCCGGCCCGAACGGCTCACCTGCTCGTCATCGGCCACGGCGCCGCGTCGATGCGGGGCGTTACGTGACGGAGCACTGAACCATCGCGACGGCCACGTGGCCGTCGACCCTTGTTGCGGAACGTCGGCGCTACGCTGCCGAACGGGTTCATCGCTTCTCCAGCTCCAGCACCACGGCCACGGCGTTGCGGTCCGCCGGCCCTTGGGCGCCGATCGTCTCCCCGTCCGTGAAGCGCACGCCGGTGCTCAGTTCGTTCCCCAGCACCTCTTGCAGCTTCGCCGCCAACCCTTGCGCCGCACTGGCCTTCAGCTGGTCGTTCAGCTTGTTGTAGTCGATCGGCTGGTTGTACACCACCACGGCCATCACGTCCACGGTGCCCACCGCATCGGCCTCCAGGCTGTGGTCGCTGGGGAAGAGCCGCGTACCGGTGATGCCGCAGTAGGGCGAATGTTTGGGAGTGTACGGGAACAGCACGTAGGTGCTGCCGTCGGTCTCCTCGCCGAAGAGGTAGGTGTAGCACTCGGTGTTGTTGGTCACCTCCACCTTGAAGCGGGTGCCCTTGGCGATGGGGCTCACCGTGCGGAACACGTTGCCGCCGGTGTTGCGCAGCGGGATGTTGGCCTGGTCGGCATTGTTCACAAAGCCGAAGCGCACATCGAAGCTGGAGGGCTTCACATCCACGCCCTCCCCTTGCGGGTACACGGCATACGCCTCCTTGCCGAAGTGGTCGAACACGGGGTAGGGCACCCAGGCCATGCCGTTGCGTCCCCACTCAGGGCCCCAGCTGTTCATGATCAGGAAGCCTCCGGTATCGCCGAACTTGTAATCGTCATAGCCCACCACGCACATGGCATGCCCGCCGAAGCCGGCCTGGGCATAGTCCCGCTCGGTGGGCAGCCAGGCCTCCTGACCTTCCATCGCCTGCATGAAGCTGCCGCCGACCATCATGCCGATCACGATGGGGGAGCCCTGGGCGAGGTGCTGCTTCATGGCCAGCATGTCGGTGCGCTGTTCGTCGGCACCGAGGGTGAGGCGCTGAAAGCCCTTGATGCGGTACTGCCGGGCCTGCTGGCGCTCCTGGTCGTTCGGCTGCTTGCTGCAGCTCTGGTCGGTGTAGGCGAAGCGGCTGAAGGGCAGTACTCCGCCGTCCAGCATGTTCTCCATGGCGCGGTAGATGTAGCTGCCCTGGCAGTCGCTGTAGCCGATCTTGATCTGGTTGTAGAGGTAGCTGGGGCTGAAGGCCTCGGCCGTGGTGGGCGTGGCGCCGCTGGCCTTGGCCTGCACGATGGTGCGGGCGGCGTACGCGCTGGCCCAGGCCACGCAGCTGCCTTGCTGGCCTTGGTTGAGGCGTGGCGGACAGAAACGCTCCAGCGTCACCCGCTCGGGCAGCGGGTTCTTCACGTTGTCGGCCAGGGGTTCGTACACCTCGGCCTGGTCGTACAGCTTGGGATCGAAGTTGGCGCCCGTGGCGAACGCGGCCAGTTGGCCGAGCATGTCGCCACCGCCACCACCGGAGCAGCTCTTCATGCCCCCCAGGAAGTAGAAAAGGCCGAAGCCGACCAGGGCCACGATCATGAGCTTGGGGTTCTTCATCAGCAGCCCGATGAGCATGGGCAGCAGGGAGCCCATGCCGCCGCCACCGCCGCCGCGACGGGGAGGGGTGGGGGCGTTGTGCCGCGGTTGCGGGTCGTCGGGGGTCATCCGGATGGGCATGGCGGAAGGGGTTTACGCGGTGGGGCGGGCACCGGTGTGAGGTCGTGGTCGATCAGGTCGCAGGTGCTAAAAATGGCGAAAATGCCAAGCCATGCTGCGCCCGCTCGTTCTCCCCCTCGTCGCGTTCTTCATGGTCGGCATGCTGCCCCTGCGGGCCGGAACAGGCACCATTGGCTCGGACGTGCTGGCCGTGGTGAAGTTGGAGGGCCTGCAGGCCGATGCGGCCGCGAAGCTCGCCGCGTTGGTGGGGCGTGAGAAGGGTGTGGGCATCGCGTACACCTGCCTGTGGGCGGGGGGGCTTCCTCCACCTCGAAGATGCATCGCTGGCCGAACGGGCCGACGTCATCACCTACCTGCGCAGGCTCCTGGGCCAGGCCGGCATCAGCGGGGCCGAGTTCCTCGATGTGCACCTGGCCCTGCGGGGACCGGGCAAGTGCTGAGGCCGTGCCTCACTGATTCACCATTCATGCACGCGCCTGCCTGTCGAACATCGCCTTCGAACGAGGCAGCAGATCGTTCTGCTCGTTCAACCGCCGCAGCCGCTCCCGCACATCGAAAGGGCACATGACGTAGCGCGGCTTCATTCGGCCGAGGAGGTCCATTGCTCCACGGACCCGGACCTATCAAGAGGACATCGAGAGTCCCGGTACACGAGGAACTGCACGCGGTGCAGAAGCCTGAAGGTGCCTATTGGAAACGGCAACAGATCACGAATGGCGTATTCGGCTGTTGATTTTAGGGCACCTCTAATAACCTGTGAGCAACTTTCGGCTTCGGGATCTTGACAGATCAGAGCGGGGCGGATCTCTTTGGAGGCATGAAGCACCAACCGCATA
>JACTMO010000026.1 GCA_014584605.1 Bacteroidota bacterium
GTTCTGGTCGGTGCTGGTGAAGCCACCCGGACCGCTCCAGCTGTAGGCGCCGTTGCCCACGCCTTGCAGGGTCACGCAGGGGTTGGTGCAGGTGATGGTACCGCCGGCCGCTTGCGCGCCGGGTTGGTCATCATCAAGGATCACCTCAACTTGATCCAGTTCGGTGCAGCCGTTCGAAGGATCGGTAACGGTAAGGGTGTACGTGCCCGGATCCGTAACGGTGGGGTCTTCACTCGTGCTGGTGAAACCGTTCGGGCCGCTCCAGCTATAGGTGACGCCCGGGGTGGAGCTCGATCCATCAAGCTGGCCGGACGTGATCGTGCAATTCAAGGTGAGATCGTGGCCGGCACCGGCCTGCGGGGTAGTGGTGTTGACGGTCACTTCCGCCACATCCGTGCTGGTGCAATTGGTTTGCGGGTCGGTCACCGTAAGGGTGTAGATCCCTGCGGCGTTCACCGTGGGAGTGGCCGTCCCGCCACCGGAGACGATGCCTGGACCGCTCCAAATGAACTGGGCACCCGGTGTGCTGCTCGATCCGCTCAGTTGCACTTCAGGGCCGGTGAGGCAGGTGATGTTGGCATCGGGGCCCGCGTTGGCATCGGGAACCCCGGTGCTGTTGATGACCACTTGCAGGACATGGCTGCACTGGTTGGCATCGGTGATGGTCACCGAATAGTTGCCGCCCGGGACATTGTTCAGCGTGGGGCCCACGGCACCCGTGCTCCACAGGTAGGAATAGCCCGGTGTTCCACCGGTACCGCTGGCCGTGGCACTGCCATTGCTGTTGGAGCAGGTGGCGTCGGTCACCTGGGCGTTCCCGCCGAGGGCGCTCGGTTGACCCACCACGAAGTCGGTCGAGGCGCTGCATCCGTTCGCGTCGGTCACCGTCACACTGATCGGGCCTGCGGCGAGGCCGGTGGCCGTAGCCCCGGTCTGCCCGTTGCTCCACAGGTAGGAGAAGGGGGTCAGGCCGTCGGCCGTGGCGGTGACGCTGCCGTCGTTCCCGCCGTTGCAGGAGACGTTGGTCACCGTGCCGCTGGCGGTCATGATCCGCACCCGCACCACTTGGTCGGCCGCGCCGGCCAGGATGCAGGCGTCGCCGCCGATGATCCGTCGGATGTACGTGTCGGCCGTGATGGCACCGATCATCGAACCGGGCAGGTCCTGACCGGTGGCCCCAGGGATGTCGTTCCATACCAGGCTGTCGGTGCTGATCTGCCATTGATAGGTCGCCGCACTACCGAAGGAGGGGTAGGGCGAGGATACGTTGTTGCGCACCAGCGTGGGCAGCACATAGTTCGGTACCGAACCGGTGATGTCGCCGGGGGTGCTGCCCGGGCAGATGGCCACGCCCTGGTAGGTGATGCTGTTGCCCAGCAGGTCGGGCGGGTTGGCCCAGACCACAAGACCCGGCTCGTAGCGCGAGGTGGAGCTGACCTTGGTGGTGTTCAGGGCACCCTGCGTCAGTGGGATGTTGTTGCTGCGCGCGGTGACGATGGTGTAGATGCGGCAGTTGCTGAACTTGATGCCGCGTTCTCCGACCGGGTCATAGTCATCCGCCGTTCCGCCATAGTAGGTGCTGAACAGCAGGGCGCTCAGGTCGTTCTCCAGCTTGGAGAAGGTCTTGTCGTTGCTGCCCTGGTTGGTGGTCTGCAGGGGCACGTTCGGGGCGGAGCTCGTCGGGAAGTTGGTGCTGTTGGAATACCCGAAGATGTACACGTCGTTGTTCTGATCGACGTTGAGGCCCATCATGTTGACCTCGTTGGCGCTGCCGCCGAGGTAGGTGGCGGCCTGGAAGGTCTGGTCGATGCCCATGCGGCACACATAGAAGTCGTTGCTTCCGTTGTGCCCGCTGTCATACACGCCGGATCCGCTGATGTTCGAGGCGGCAAGGCCGCTGGTGACACCGCCGAAGTAGAGCTCCGTCCGCGCGGTGTTGAACTCCATGCACAGCACGGAGGCCGCAGCGCCGGAGGCGGAGCTGAAGTAGCTGCTCCAGGTGACGCCCCCGGCCGCGGTGAGGCGTTGCAGGAAACCGGCCGAGCTGCCGCCGCGTGTGGCCTGCCGGGGGCTGACCGTCGGGAAGTTCGTACTGGCCGAGCTGCCGCCCACGAAGATGTCGCCCGTGGCGTCGTTGTTCAGCAGGATGGTGGCCACGTCGCTGCCGTTGCCGCCGGTGTTGCGCATCCACACCATCGCCGAGAGGTCGGCGTTCACCCGGAACACCAGCGCATCGTCACTGCCGGCGTTGGAGTTGGTGGCCCCGCTACCGGGGTTCGTCGTGAGCAGGTTGGTGCTGGTGGTGGCGCCGCAGACCAGCACATCACCGTTCGCGGTGGTGCGCAGGTCGTACGAAAGCTCACTGCCGTTGCCACCGATCACGCAGGCCTTGATACCCGTGCCGGCGGGGTTGATCTTCAGGACGAAGATGTCCGTGCCCGCCTGGGCCTGCTGGTCGATGCTGGTGCCGCTGAAACCGGTGCCGCCCAGCAGGGGGAAGTCGGTGCTGCTGGTCAGGCCCGTGATGTACAGGTTGCCGTCGGGCCCCTGTTCGATGGCGTACGGGTTGTCGTCCAGCCCGCCACCGATGTACGTCTGCCACACCCGGGTGCCGGTGCCGCCCACGGCGGAGGGCTCCAGGTATTTGCCCACGATGATCTCCAGGTTACCGTTGGCGGTCTCATCGAAAGCGCCAATGGTGATGTTGTCGGTGGTGCCGACCACGCGGGCCAGCACGTAGATGGCCCCATCGTTGGGGTCCACCCAGATGCCGTGGCCGTGGTTGTCGCCGCTGCTGTTGGTGTTCACCCAGGTGGCCCAGCGCAGGGCGATGGGGTCGATCACCAGCGGGCGCGTACGGTCATAGGCACCGATGGAGAAGCGCACCACGTTGCCCTGCACGGTGTAGGCCGCATCGATGCGCTGTTCGCCGCGGTCGCCTCCCTGGTACACCACGGGGGCCGGGAAGCGCATCTCACCCAGGCTGGTGGGGACGATCAGCTCGCCCTGTTCGGTGACCCGCAGCCGCTCGATGCCCTTCAGCTCCAGCTGGATGTCGCCGGGGTCGCTGCCGGGCTTGCAGATGATGTCGTACTCCAGCGCGCCGTCCTCGGCCGCGTAGTACCGCACATCGGTGCGGGGGTACACGTCCTTGTACCAGACTTCCTCGTAACTGCTGACGCCGGTGGCATGGCGCGCGGCATCGCCGAGGAAGTAGTTGGCGGCATCGCCATGGGGTTTGAGGCTCTCCACCCGCATGTTGGGCGAAGCCCCGCGGAAGTGCAGCAGCCAGCCATGGCCCCGTTCCTGCCAGATCAGCGGGCGGGCCGGCAGGCCCAGGCGGGCTTCCTCCTCGATGCGGAAACCTTCAGCCTCGCGCGCGGCGACGGCCTCCGGGTCGTAGGCCTTCACCAACATGCCCTCGGGCGTGGCCAGGGCCTGGCCCAGGGGGAAGTCCGCCCGGAACAACACCTGGGGGTTGAACTGTCCGCGGTTCTCGGTGAAGTGGATGCGCTGCTCATAAGCGTGCAGCAGCGCGTCCAGGCCATCGGCATGGCCGTCGTGCGGACGGTCCGGCGGCGTGTGCGCCAGGGCGCCCGTGGCTGCGAACACCAGGGCCGTCACATAGGCCCAGGCGCGCCGCAGCACGTTCGGTGGGGAGGATGAGTGCTTCATGGTCGTCGGGTTCGGATGGGGGTTGGTCTTTCGTTCGCCGTTCACGGCTGTTGTTGGCAGAGCATCATCAGCAGTCCGATCAGCAGCAGGCACCAGAGTTCACCATCCACCAGCCATGCAGCAGTGCTGCGGCCGGGTCCGGTGTTCCATCGACGCGGCACGTCTGCGCTCCCGCTCGCGTGCTCCAGGGTCCTTTCGGTCCTCATCGGTCCTCCTGTTGGTGTCCAAGTAGCCTCCAGGGTCGATCGAAGTCGGACGAACAGGGGCAAAACAAGGGTGAAAGGCATCCGGCTGTCAAGTTTCGTCGATGGCGGCAGTCGATTCATGGATAGATAGCCATCGTTTGTCGGAAGTTTGGGCTGGCGGTGATCCGCCGTCCCTGGCCGGTATTGTTGAAAACTTTCTGCCGGAATTTTTGGCAACCGGGCTTTCGTGTTGCTTAATTGTCCGACGCCGATCTGACGAAAAAATCGTCAGGCAGCAGAGCGACCCAAGCGACAACAAACCCGAGAACACATGGCAGCGGTGGAGATCAACAAGGAGAAGCTGAAGGCCCTTCAGCTCACCATGGACAAGATGGAGAAGACCTTCGGCAAGGGGGCCATCATGAAACTGGGCGACGATGCGGTGGAGCAGGTGGAGGTGATCCCGTCGGGTTCGCTGGGCCTGGACCTGGCCATGGGCGTGGGCGGCTACCCCAAGGGGCGCATCGTGGAGATCTTCGGCCCGGAGAGCTCGGGCAAGACCACGCTGGCCATACATGCCATCGCGGAGGTGCAGAAGAAAGGGGGCATCGCGGCCATCGTGGATGCCGAGCATGCGTTCGATCGCTTCTACGCCGAGGCCCTGGGCGTGGACACGGAGAACCTGTTGATCAGCCAGCCCGACAACGGCGAGCAGGCCCTGGAGATCGCCGACAACCTGATCCGCTCCGGCGCCATCGACCTGCTGGTGGTGGACAGCGTGGCGGCGCTGACCCCGCGCGCGGAGATCGAGGGGGAGATGGGGGATGCCTCGCCCGGCATGCAGGCCCGGCTCATGAGCAAGGCCCTGCGCAAGCTCACGGGCACCATCAGCAAGACCGGTTGCTGCTGCATCTTCATCAACCAGCTGCGCGAGAAGATCGGCGTGATGTTCGGCAACCCGGAGACCACCACGGGGGGCAACGCGCTGAAGTTCTACGCCAGCATCCGCGTCGACATCCGTCGCACCAACCAGATCAAGGACGGGGAGAACGCCGTGGGCAACCGCACCAAGGTGAAGATCGTGAAGAACAAGGTGGCACCGCCCTTCCGCAAGACCGAGTTCGACATCCTCTTCGGAAAGGGCATCAGCAAGTCCGGTGAGATCATCGACATGGGGGTCGAGCAGGGCATCATCAAGAAGAGCGGAAGCTGGTTCGCGTACGAGGACAACAAACTGGGGCAAGGCCGGGACGCCGTGCGGCAGCTGCTGGAGGACAATCCGGAGCTGTGCGAGGAGTTGGAGAAAAAGATCAAGGACGGTCTAAGGGAAGCCGCTCCTCAAAACGCCTGAGGTGCCCGTCGGCCCACCCCTACCTTAGAGGCCCCTTCCGCAAGGGGCCTCTTCGTTCCCATGACCCACGGCAAGCGCTCCTTCGGGACCCTGTCCCTCCTGTTGTTCGTGGCCTGCGCCCCCCCCTCGCCCCCGGCCGCTGAACCCGCTTCCCCGGCGCCTGCGGAGCGCATGGACCAGCGCCTGGCAGCCCTGGAGAAGCGCATCGTGGCCGATCCGGGCAACGCCGGTCTCTATGCCGAGCGGGCACGCCTGTACGCGGCCGTGGACAGCCTGCGGCAGGCCTTCAAGGACTGGGAGCGCGCCATCGCTGCCGACAGCACGAACGCCGGGTACCTGCTCGAACGCAGCGACCTGTACTACCGGCAGACCATGGTGGACCGGGCGCGCGCCGACCTGGAGCGGGCCATCGCCCTGGCACCGGACCGGCCCGCCCCGCATCTGAAACTGGCCGAGATCGAGCTTGTGCTGCGCCACCACCGCGAGGCCATGGAGCAGGTCAACACCGCCCTGCGGATGGACCCCGGCCTGGCCCAGGGGTACTACCTCAAGGGCTGGATCTACAAGGAGGCGGGCGACACCGGGCTGGCCATCTCCAGCTTGCGTACCGCCGTGGAACAGGACCCCGGCCACTACAGCGCCTTCATCCAGCTCGGTCTGCTGCACGCAGGTCTGCACGATCCCCTGGCACAGGACTATTACCGTTCGGCCCTGGCGATCCGGCCCAACAGTGTGGAGGCCCTGTACAACCTGGCCATGTACCTCCAGGAGCACGGGGAGGACAGCCTGGCCATGGCCACTTACGCGCGCATCAGCACGGTGGACAGCTTGAACGCCCTGGCCCCGTACAACACGGGCTTCATCCATCTGGAGCACCGACAGGCCCCCCGGACATCGCTTGCCTGGTTCACCCGGGCCACCGACCTCAACACCAACTACCACCAGGCCTGGTACAACCGTGGGGTGGCCTATGAACGGCTGGGCCTGCTGGACAGTGCGGCGGCCGATTACCAGGTGGCCCTGCTGATCCGTCCCGACTACGACCCGGCCGCCGAGGCGCTCCAGCGCGTATATGCCCGGGGGGCGTACGTGAAGGAGTTCGACCGGCGGCGGAAGCCCTGAACCCCGTTGCGCGGGTTCCGGATCCCTGCTGGGATGGCCCCCATGCCCGTTCCACCGCGCTTAGGGCACGAACTCGTAACAGCCCAGGTCGGGCGGAAAGCTGCGCGGCTGCCCGTCCAGGTCGGTGAGCGCTTCGATGGTGCTGTTGATGCCCCGGTCGATGCAGGGTGAACCGGCCGTGAGGTGCAGGTCGTCCGAGGAGACGAAGGCCGGGTTCAGGTTGCGGATGATCGAGCCCTGGTCGGGGAAATGCACCAGATCGCCCGTGGGCTGGTCGGTGCGGAACAGGAAGTTGGTGAAGCTGTACTGGGTGGTGCCACCGGGCTCCAGCTCGATGAGGAACTCGTTGGTGTTGGAGCCGTGGATGATGCCGTTCTGGAAGGTGCTGGCGACGATGTCGCGTACCTGCACCGTGCCGTCGATGCCCTGGTAGGTGTTGGTGAGCAGGAAGGCGGGGTCGTTCCGCACGTCGTAGGGCCAGAAGTTGGCCACCGTGGTGTGGTTGAAGAAGTACTCCCCACCGCCGGTGAGGGCCATGCAGAACTGACCGGCATCCGCCACCAGCAGGTTGTTGCTGGTGATGCGGTAGTTGCGGCTCAGGATGCCCGCCGCCGAGCAGTTGCGGATGCTGACGTTGTTGAGCACCAGTCGGGCCGCACTGGTGGGCGCCAGCGGGTCCAGCGGAAAGGTCTCGCACTGGATGCCGATCAGGGCGTTGCGCACCTGCACATGCTCGAACACGTTGTCCTGGTTGGCATCCCCCTCGTTGATCCAGATGCGGTCCCACTGGCCCGGCAGGTCCTGGTAAGCCGGTTCCAGCCGGTCGCCCTGGAACACGATCGGCTGGTCCACCAGGCCCTGCGCCGTGATCCGCCCGTTCTTGTACACCCACAGACCACCACCGCCGTGCACATGGATGCGTGTGCCGGGGTGGATCACCAGCGCGTTGCAGCTGTCCACCACCGCATAGCCCAGGATCAGGATGGGCTTCTCGGGGGTCCATTCCACCACCTGCCCGCAGATCTGGTTGCCGTTCTGGTCGTAGCCCCCGGCGATGTAAGAGAAGGGCGGGAAGCCCTGCACGTACTGGTCCGGCCGGTACACCACCGCGTCCTGGCCCCACACCTGCAGCAGCACCTCCTGCTCCACGCCGTTGGTGTTGAAGCGGATGTGGTCCTCCACCAGGAACGGGGTGTTCACCCCGCCCGCGCCAGGCAGCACTTCCACGAAGATGAAGGCACTGTCCTTGCCCGCGATCTCCACATCCTCGAAGTGCTCACCGCTCAGGCCGTCCACGTTGATCCGGAAAGGGGAGGGGGCCCCGCCCGCAAGGGCGATGTCCACCCGCACGGCATTGACGTCGGGGTTGCGCACGGTGAACCGCTTGGTCACCGAGGTGCTGAGGGTGGTGAAGACGGTGTCGAACAGCACCGTGTCCTGGCTGAAGTCCAGGGTGACCCCGTCGTCGGTGAACCGCAGGTCCTTGCGGCAGCCGGCCAGCACAAGGGCCCCGACGAGCAGGAGGGTCAGGGAGCGCGAAAGCATGGGGTGCAAAGATGGGTCGCCCTGCATCACGTACCGGGGCCCTCGATCATTGCCCGGCCCGACATTTGGTCGGCTCGCCGATCCGGCTTACTTTTGCGCCCCCGTCGCATGAAGTGGCGGGTCGAGAACCGCAGAGCTATGAAGGAAGGCATCCACCCCGAGAACTACCGCATGGTGGTGTTCAAGGACATGTCCAACGACTACATGTTCCTCTGCCGCAGCTGCGCGGCCACCAAGGAGACCATCACGTGGGAGGACGGGCAGGAGTACCCGCTGGTGAAGCTGGACATCAGCCACACCTCGCACCCGTTCTATACGGGCAAGATGATGCTTGTGGACACCGCCGGTCGGGTGGATAAGTTCAACAAGCGTTACGCACGCCACAACAAGGACGCCAAGTAACGGCGCTCCGCTCCCGTATCTGGGAAGCCCTCGGCCAGCGGTCGGGGGTTTTTCCTTTGTGCCCCTCAGCCCTGCGGCTGGTCCTTGTCGTCCCGGACCCGGCCTTCGCGGATGCGCTGGTAGGCCTCGGCCACCCGCCGCTTGCGGATCTCCTCCTTGCTCGCATCGGTGATCCACTCCACGTACTCGCGGCGATGCGAGGCGGAGAGCGCCTCCCAGCGGGCCCAGGCCTCCTCATCCCTGTGCAGCACGGCCTCCAGCTCCTCGGGCAGGGGTGGTGCCTTCCGGCGTGGTTGGGCATCGGTCAGCTTCGCACCGCTCAGGTTCACCTTCACGGCCTGCTTCACCAGGTCCAGGAAGACCTTCTCGTCGATCGCGTCGCCTTCCTTGATCCGGTATTTCCGCATGCCCTTGGCCTGGTCCTTCTCGGGTTTGTCGAACAGATGTTGGACGTCCTTCATCAAGGCCCCCTTGTGGAACCACACGCACACGGCCTGTTTCAGGCCGATGGTCCCGATCATCAGGCCGCCCAGGTCGTAGTGCGGCATGTTCCACCGCCAGGCCTCCTCGATGTTGTGCCCAGCCGCGTGGATCAGCTGGCGCAGGCGTACCAAGGTCCGACGCTGCCATTCGGGCTGCTCGGCGATGTAGCTGTTGATCTGTTCCTGGGGAAGCATGGCTTTGGAGGCGAAGGAGGTCCGGTCAACGTTTGGTCTCCTGCTCGAACTGGACCGCAAGCGGGAAGGCCCGGTCGCCTTGCAGCTTGAAGCCGGCGAGCATCACCGTTTCGGTGGGGGCGACCTGCCAGCGCCTTTCGGGCAGCACGGTGGCCACGTCGGCCCCGCCGTTCACCGCGGAGCGGGCCTTGCAGGTGCCGTCGCTCTTGAATTCCAGCAGCAGGGCTTCGCCCCCGCCGTCCAGCAGGGGCACCGGTTGGCCGGTCTTCCGCAGTTCCTCGTTCCGCAGGTCGTCGTTCATCAGCACGTACAGCAGGTCGTTCTGCACAAAGGCCATCGGCGCGGCCCGCCCCGGTTTCTCCAGGCTGATGTCCCGGTCCAGTACCGTGTACCACAGTTTTTCCCCGCTGCCGTCCACGCGCATGGCGTGCAGATCGCGGGTGACGTAGCTCTCCCGAGTGACCGGTTTGTTCGCGAAGTTCTTGCTCTGCACGGTGCGCAAGGCGCTCTCGTTGACCAGGAGCACCGCACCGCCGTCGCTGAAGACCTGCAGGTCCTCGGCCAGCAGGTTCACCTGGTACGCCTTCTTGTCGTTCACCACGGCCGGCTGCAAGGCGTGCTGCTTGAACGGCCCCCAGGTGAGGTCCTTGCGGTCGAGGGTGACGAAGAACAGGCCCTTGGACTGGTCGCGCTGCAGGACGGGCTCTCCGAAGGTGCCGGCCACCAGCAGCTTGCCGTCCTTGCGCAGCGCCATGCGCAGGTCCTGGGCGTACACGGCTCCGGGCAGGTCCACGACCACCTGCTGCTGGCCGGCGCTGTCCATGCGCACCACGGCCCAGGTGTAGCCCACCTGTTCCTTGACCTTCGGGGCCGGAACGGTGACCTGCTTCACCAGGCGCCAGAGCACGCCGTCCCCATCGAGCAGGGTGGAGGCCACTTTCACCTCCTTCACGGCGGTGTCCACCGCCATCGACCGGGCCCAGTGCAGGCTCATGTCCTTGCGGAACACGGCGGCGTACCAGGGTGCGGCGGGGCGTTGCGTGCTGTTCGGATCCACCGTGAGCATGAAGCGTGCGGTGTCCACCGAGGGCGTGCCGATCAGGCCCACGGCCGCACCTGAGCCGAACCAGGCCGGGTCCTTGCCGAAACCTTCGAAGGGAAGCAGCACCAGCTCTTGCGTCCCTTTGACACCCTGCAGGCTGCGCGGGTTCATCTCCTGCCGCAGCACGTGCACGCCCGACCGCGCCGGATCGATCTTGGAGCCGAACAGCCAGAGCTTGCGCTGGTGCCTGACCAGGGTCTCCAGCGCCACCGGGGTCTCGCCGTAAACCATCTTGTGCGTGGCGGTCTTGGTGGGCGACAGGGTGAGGCGGTCGTAGGTCACCAGGTTCCAGGCCATGCCCGCCTGGGGGCGGCCGCCGAGGACGGCGGCATCCGCAGGGACCTGTACGGCCACCAGCACCCCCTCATCCCCGCGTACCACGGTGTGCAGGGTGCTTCCTTCCTCCAGATGGCGCGCGAGGTCGGCCTTCACCTTCACCCGCACCTTCGGCGCTTGTTGGGCCGTTGCACAAAGGCTGAGGGTCGTGGTCAACAGGAGGAGGGTGCGGCGCATGGGCGGTGATCTTCGAAGGTGAAGATAGTTCAGGCACGCTCCAGGATCACGGCGTAGCCCTGGCCCACACCGATGCACATGGTGCACAAGGCATGGCGCTTGCCGGTGAGCGCGAGTTCCAGGGCTGCGGTCTGCAGCAGGCGCGCGCCGCTCATGCCCAGCGGATGCCCCAGGGCGATGGCGCCGCCGTTGGGGTTCAGCCGGGGGTCATCGTCGGCCAGGCCAAGGGTACGGGTGCAGCCCAGCACCTGGGCGGCAAAGGCCTCGTTGAGCTCGATGAGGTCCATATGGTCGAGCGTGAGCCCGGCACGTTGAAGGGCGAGCCGGGTGGCGTTCACCGGCCCGATGCCCATGATGCGGGGCTCCACCCCGGCCACGGCGGCGGTGACGATGCGGGCGAGGGGCTTCAGGCCGTGCGTCCGCAGCGCGGTTTCGCTGGCCACCAGCACAGCGGCTGCACCGTCGTTGAGCCCGCTGGCATTGCCGGCCGTCACCGATCCGTTCTTGCGGAAGGCGGGTTTCAGGGCGGCAAGCCCCTCCAGGGTGCTGCCGGG
Organism: Bacteroidota bacterium; assembly: GCA_014584605.1. Lineage (GTDB taxonomy): Bacteria > Bacteroidota > Bacteroidia > Flavobacteriales_F > PHOS-HE28 > PHOS-HE28. The sequence continues at coordinate 11,127 of JACTMO010000026.1, forward strand.
CTTCACGAACTCATCCTTGGCGACCATCACCGGCGCGCCCTTGCGCTGGGGGACCGGCACGGCCACGATCTCCCGGTCCAGCCGACCATTGTCCTGTGCGGCTGCGGCTTTGCGCTGGCTCCAGAGGGCGAAGCGGTCCTGGTCCTCGCGGCTGATGGGCCTGGCGTCGATCAGGTTCTCGGCCGTCTCGCCCATGGCGTCCGTGCCGTACTGCTCCTTGAGGGCCGGGTTGATGAAGCGCCAGCCGAAGCTGCTGTCGAACATTTGGGCATCGCGACCGTACGGGGTGCTGGTCTTTCCGATCACCCAGGGGGCGCGCGTCATGTGCTCCACCCCGCCGGCGATCAGCACGTCGCCGTGCCCGGCGGCGATGGCACGCGCCGCGTTCACCACGGCGCTCATGCCCGAGGCGCAGAGCCGGTTGACGGTCTCGCCCGGCACGCTCACCGGCAGGCCCGCGAGCAGCAGGGCCATGCGGGCCACGTTGCGGTTGTCCTCCCCCGCCTGGTTGGCGCAGCCCATGATCACATCGTCCACCACCGCCGGGTCCAGGCCGGCATGGCGTTTCATCAGCTCGCGCAGCACGTGCGCGGCCAGGTCGTCCGCACGAACGGGGGCCAGGGACCCGGCCAGGGAGCCGATGGGGGTGCGGACCGCATCGATGAGGTAGGCGCTGGATGCCATGGGGTGGTGCAGGCTGCGAAGATGCGACAGCGGGCCCGATCGTCCGGCCGGGGTGGAAGGGGAGGCGGAGGGGACCCGTGGGCCGCTACCTTGCGGCCATGGACCCGCAGCTTGTCGCCGAACGTGTTGTTGCCAGGATGTACGACCACGATGCGTTCAGCCAGTGGCTTGGGATCGAACGCCTCCAGGTGGCCCCCGGTCGATGCGTGCTGCGGATGACGGTCCGCGAGGAGATGTTGAACGGCTTCGCCATCGCGCACGGGAGCATCACCTACAGCCTGGCCGACAGCGCCCTGGCGTTCGCCGCCAACGCGCACGGTGTACAGGCGGTGAGCATCGAGACCGGCATCACCCATGCCCGGCCGGTGCGTGCGGGCGACATCCTGACGGCGACCGCAGCGGAGCTGAACCGGACGTCGCGGTTCGCCACCTACCAGGTGACGGTGCACGACCAACAGGAACGTGTGGTGGCGTTGTTCAAAGGCACGGTGTTCCGCACCGGGGAGGCCTGGGCGCTTTGAACGCCGGATCGCCCAAGGGACCGCAGGTCCGGCCGGTCAAGGCACCTTCTCCATGTCCTTCACCGTATCGAAGCGCGGTTCGATCACCCAGTTGCCCTTGGTGTCGATGTAGCCCCAGACCTCGCCCTTCTTCGCGGCGGCGAATCCGTTCTTGAACGCCCGCGCACCCTGGAACTGCGGTGGGATGGCCCAGTTGCCGTCAGGCCCCAGGAAGCCGGTGAGCTCGCCCTGTTCGGCCTCGGCCAGGCCTTCGCTGAAATCACCCAGGCGGGTGGCCCCGTTGGGGCGCACCTCACGGCCGCTGCGGTCCACATAGTACCAGCTTTCGCCGCTCTTCACCCGGGCCAGGCCGCTCACCGGGTCCATTTCCTTGGCCGCATCGAACGTCGGGGCGATCACCCACTGCCCCTGCTTGTCGATGAACCCCACCTTCTCACTCTTGTCCTTGGCCCAGGCGAGCCCGTTGCTGAAATAGCCCACCGCCAGGTAGGCCGCCGGGACCACCACCTGCTGATCACCGTTCATGAACCCGTGCGACTTGTCCTTGGTCTTGAACGGGGCGAGCCCTTCGGTGAAGCTCTTCACGTCCACGATCCCCGCATCGGCCACGGGCGTCTCCTTGCCCTCGGCGGTGAGGATGAACAATTTCTTGCCTTTCATCACCGTACTCAGGCAGCTCTCGAACGCGTCCACCTTGTCGTACACGGGCTGTACTGCCAGCTTGCCCTCGGTGTTCAGGAAGCCCCACAGCTCGCCCACCTTCACCGGTGCCAGCCCGCAGCTGAAGCCCTGCACGTCCCCACCGCCGAAGCTGCTGATCAGTTGGAAGGCCGTTGCTTCGGTGGCCAGCCGCTCGCCCTTGGTGTTGATGAAGGCGCCGTTCTTGGTGGCGGGGTCCTGCACGGCGGCGAACCCGCTCTCATTGAAGCGGAAGCAGCCCTTGTAGGTCGGCGGCACTACCATTTCCCCGGTACTGCTCAGGTACCCCCACAGCTCCTGGCCCACCGGTTTCACTTGGGCGATGTACCGCTGGCCAAGAACAAGGTTGGAGGCCAGGAGGGGAAGAGCGAGTGTGAGCGTGCGCATGGTGTTCCGATGGATGGATGGTCCGAAAGGTGGGCAGGAGCAGGGATCCATGCAAGGGCGTTCGTCAGCTCGCGTACGAGTGAGCGCTGGGCCGGAACACCGGTCCGGACCAGGAAGCGGGGCCTCCACGACGCTCAGTCCGCCGGTCCCCTCCCGAGGCGTTCCTCCAGTACGGCACGGATGTCGTTGAGCAGGGTGGCCTTGTAGGGGTCGGTCTCGGTGCCCGCGGCCAGGCGCAACCGCATCACCGCCGTTCGCGCGGCCCGCTCGGGCCACAGCTCCTGGTTCTCCACCACCGTCAGGCACTCGAAACACTCCTCGGCCGTTCCTGCGATGGCCACGCCGGCGAGCACCTCCAGATGGTCGCGGACATCGAGACCGGCGTTCCACAGGGCGGAGAGCACCGCAGGGCGTACGGCCACCAGGCTCGGTTCCTCCAGCGCGGCGATGAGCTCCCGTGCGGCATCGGGCACCTTCACCTGGTTCAGCAGGCCGGTGATGCGTTGGCGTACGCCGTGGTCGCACGCACCGGCCAGGGCGTGGAGCAGCGGGCGGATGGCCCGCGCATCACCGTGCGTCTCCACGGTGGCCAGGGCGCCCAGCACCTGGGCATCGTCGGCGCTCAGCAGCGCGGCGAACACCGGTTCCATGGAGGGCTTGGCCATGGCTCAGGCGGCCGCCAGCTGGCTGGCGAAGGGGATGGGACGGGTGCGGTCGCGCAACATCGCGGCCACCTCGGCATCGGTGCGGTGGCGACCGTTCAGGTCCACGTAGTGCCGGGCCAGCAGGTCGTAGCGCTTGGCCATCAGCCAGAAGAACACGTGCAGGAAATGGATGCCGTCGAACACGATGGCATCGCGCTCGGCGTATTGTGCCAGCGTTTTGCGGAAATAGTCGGGGTGCTCCGTCCAGTGCATGCTGGGCTTGATGTGGTGGCTGATGTGGTAACCGTCGTTCCAGCACTTGTGGTTGTACCTGGTGTTGATGCAGGTGATGCTGTTCCAGTAGCTGTTGGCCGGGTCCTCGGCGCGCAGGAAGGCGTGTTGCGCCCAGTTGCCCATCATGGCCACCATGCGGAAGAGCACGAAGGGAATGATGAAGACCACCACCGTGGCCGGCCAGTTCAGCAGGCAGAGCGCGGCGCAGAACAGCACGAAGAGCAGCTCTCCGCGCACCGCCCGGTACAGCAGGCGCTTGCGCTTCTTCAGGATGAAGTATGCCGCCAGGTGATAGACGCCGGCGAACAGGAAGCGCCCGAAGTAGTGCGCGAAGCCCCGGATCGAATCCCTGCGGTAGGGCATCGTGCTGCTGTCGTCGTTCTCCATGTTGTTCTCCGCATGGTGCATGCCCACATGGTGGGCGAAATAGGTCTCCGGCGAATGCCCGAAGAACGGCGCGAGCACCCAGGGGATGTAATGGTTCAGCAGCCCGTACTCCTTGTGGAACAGGGGCCGGTGGCTGGTGCAATGCAGCATCAGGCCGAAGGGGCCCTTGAACGTGACGTTGTTGACGTACTGGTAGGCCACGGCCGCCAGCACCCACCACCAGCCCGTGACGAAAGGCAGATAGAGCAGGACGGCCAGGGGGATCAGGGTGAGGCTGATCCGGATCGAAAGGTGGATGAAGGGCAGGTCCCGCTCATCGCGGATCAACCGCAGGAAGAAGCGGTCCAGCGCGCTCCACGACGCGGGCGCCGTGTAGGTGGGGTCGGTGATCGGACCAAGTTTGACCATCGGTCCCGGCCTAGCGCTGATGCCGTGGTCCGGAGCGGTGCGAAGGTCGGTAACCCAGGGTGTGCGCCCAAATGACCCCGGGCAGGTGCCGCTCCCTGGCCCGACCTGTGAGGCGCACTGCGGCCGGTCAGAGGCTCACGAAGCTGCGGCGCCCCGGCCGGTGCTTGAACTTGTAGCTCACCTCCAGGCTGAAATAGCTAAGTCCATCGGGCAGTTGCGGATTGCCGCGGGGGCTGTTGCGCGGGTCGATGGTGCCGACCGTGCCCCAGCCCGTGGGGTCGCTGATGTACCGGGCCTGTTCCTGCATGGCCGGATCCCCCGGATAGGTCTGGTCGATCTCGTTCCAGGTGGCGTACCGGTCGCTCACGTCGTCCAGCTTGTCGGTGAAGAAACTGATGTAGGAGAACTCCACGCCCAGGGAGACCTTGCGGGTGATCATGTAGCGCAGGCCCATGCCCATGGGAATGCCGATGTGCCAGGGGCTGGTGCGTTCCAGCACGTTGCCCTCGCCGGCCGCGCTGCTGCCCTCGGTGGCCCAGCTGTACAGGTCGGTCTCGTAGGTGCCGTCCTGCCCGATCACCTGGGCCTGGTCCTCGGGGGTACCGCGCGGGGCGTTGCGGATGGTGCCGTCCTCCCAGTAGTGGTAGCGGTTGGCCATGTCCGCCGCCCCGTTGAACAGGTCCGCCTTGGGACGGCCGTAGTACAGGCCTAAGCCGATGTGGAAATAGGCGAAGAAGCGCTGCTGGAAGAGCGGCCTGTAGGGTTCGCGGTAAGCGTTCAGCACCAGGTGCGAGCTCACGCCGAAGAGGTCCGTGCGGAAGTTGAGCCCCCGCCGGTAGTTGCGCAGGTCGGGCCCGCTGACCCCGCCCATGGGGGCGGCCTCGTTGTATCCGAGGCGGTTCCAGGTGAAGCGCGCCTCCGTGGTGAGCGCACGCGTCACGTACCGTTTCCGGTTGCCCAGGAAATCGCGTACCGTGATGGCCATGCCCGGCCGCGTGCTGCCGAACTGCACGGCCCCGTCCTCGTTGCCCAGGTCGCCGTAGTAGTGTGTGACCCCTTGCGAAACACCCACCTCCACATGGCGCTGGGCGTTGACCGCATGCCCAAGGGCGAGAAGCACAACGAAGGGGGTGAGGTTCCGGACCATGGCGACCGTGTTGGGAATAGAAAGGTACGAAGGGAAGACGCGATCGCCCGCCGGGGTTGCCTTGCACCGTTACGGCCGTGGGCCGAACAGGGCGGTGCCGATGCGCACCAGGGAGCTGCCCGCCGCCACGGCCAGGTCCGCGTCGCCGCTCATGCCCATGCTCAGGATGTCAAAGGGGCCGGGTGCGGGAGCGTCCGTGGCCGCGACCGCATCGAACAGGTTCCGCAGGCCCTCGAACTCACGCTGCACCTGCCCCCGATCGTCGGTATTGCTGGCCATGCCCATCAGCCCGCGGACCCGCAGCCCGGACCATGCGGACCACGGCCACGTGCGCAGGGCTTCGCGCAGCTCGTCCGCCGTGAGGCCGTGCTTGGTCTCCTCCCGGGCGATATGCACCTGCAGGAGCACGTCCACGGTCCGGCCCTGGGCCTTGGCGCGCTTGTCGATCTCCTCGGCCAGCCGGGCGCTTTCCACCCCGTGCACCAGGTGCACCAGGGGTACCACGTGCTTCACGTTGCTGCGCTGCAGATGGCCGATGAAATGCCATCGGATGTCGCCCGGCAGATGGGGCGCCTTCTCCTTCAGTTCCTGCGGGTAGTTCTCGCCGAAGTCGCGTTGGCCCAGCGCGTACAACGCGGCGATCTCCGCCAACGTGCGCGTCTTGCTCACGGCCACGAGCGTCACCCCGGGGTGCAGCGCGGCCTTCACGGCGTGGTAGCGTTCGGCGAGGGTGGTGGACATGGGAGTGTCAGACGTCCTCCAGGGAGTACACGGTGAGCCCGCTGCGGAGCTTGGGTTCGATGTAGGTGCTCTTGGGCGGCATGGTGCCTCCGCTGTCGGCCACCGCCTTGAGCTCGCCGAAGCTCACCGGCTGGAGGTGGAAGGCCGCGGCCATGGCGCCACCGTCCACGAGCCGTTCCAGTTCTTCCGTGCCGTGGGTGCCGGGCACGAAGTGTACATGCGGGTCGGTGCGCAGGTCGTGGATGCCCAGGATGGGGGAGAGGACCAGCTGGCTGAGGCGGGCGGGGTCCAGCGCCTCGGCCGGCGCCGCACCGGGCGGGGGCACGGGCAGGCGCAGCGCGTGCCAGCCCAGCCGCGTGTACACGCACACCACGCCGTGCACCGTGCCGGGGCCGTCGGCCTTTTCCACGCTGCCCACCTGTGCGAGGGCGGCGATGAAGTCCTCGGCGCTGAGCCCGTTCAGGGTGGTGACCGCCCGATCGTAGTTGAACAGGTGCAGGTGCGTATGCGGGAGCACGTAGGCCAGGCACCAGGCCTTGGGGTCCACGTCGGTGGCACCGACATGCTCGGCCGCTCGCGCGCTGCTGGCCAGGCGGTGGTGCCCATCGGCGATGTACAGCGCCGACAACGTGGCGAAGAGCTCCTGGACGGCATGGCGCCAGGTGAGGTCGGACACGGCCCAGAACCGGTGCCGCACCCCGTCGTTGGTGAAGAAGTCGCTGTCCGGCCGGCCGCCCGTCACCAGGGTCATCAGGTACTCGAGCCCGCCATCGTCCGGTGCGGCCAGCAACACGGGCTCCGCGTTGATGCCGGTGGCTTCCAGGTAGTCGGTGAAGAGGGCTTCGCGTGCCGTCAGCGTCTGTTCGTGCATCTTGATCGCGCCCTGCCGGTAGTCGGCCACGCTCACCCCGGCGATGATGCCCTGCGAGGCCACACCGCGGTTGGTCTGTTCATACAGGTAGAGGCAGGGCTCGGGATCGCGGTGCAGGTGGCCCAGGTCGCAGAAGGTCTTGAACTTGCGCCGCACCAGATGGTAGCGCTCGGCGCGCGGCAGTTGGGCATCGCGACCCGGGTCGGGGTGGATCACATGGAGAAAGGAACACGGGTCGCGCTCCAGCTTGGCGGCCAGTTCCTCCGGGGTGTAGGCCACGTAGCTGCGGCTGCCCACCAGGTGCGCCTTCCCGGGGGCGGGCCGCCAGGCCCGGAACGGACGGATCTGCAGCATGTGCCTCAGGCGACCTGCACGCTGTCGCGCCAATGCAGGATCAGCTCGGCCAGTTCAGCGCCCACGCGTCCCTGCGCTTCGGCGGTGGCGGCACCGATGTGCGGGCTGAGGCTGAGCTTCGGTTCGTGCAGCAGGTCCTCGCGCGGCGTCGGTTCGTTGGTGAACACGTCCAGTGCGGCACCGCGCACGCGCCCATCGCGCAAGGCGGCCAGCAACGCATCCTCGTCCACACTGCCACCGCGAGCGGTGTTCACGATCACCACGCCGGGCTTCACCTGCGCCAGTTCGGCCGCCCCGAGCACGGGCGCGCCGTCCTGCTGGGCCGGCACGTGCAGGCTGATGGCGTCGGAACGCTTCAGCAGCTCCTCCATGGTCACCATCTTCACCGGCACGCGCACCGTATGCCCGCCGATCTCCATCTCGATGGCCTCGGCCGTGGCGCGATGGTCCACGTAGATCACCTGCATGCCGCAGCCCAGTGCGTAGCGTGCCGTCCATTGCCCGATGCGGCCGAAACCGACGATGCCGAGCGTGCGGCCGCGCACTTCACAGCCCTTCTCGCAGGTCTTCTTCAGTTCCTTGAAGCGCGTGCGGCCCTCGTGTGGCATCTGCCTGTTGCTCGCATGCAGGTTGCGCATCAGCGCGAACAGGTGGGCCATGACCAGTTCCGCCACCGAGATGGAGGAGGAGCCGGGCGTGTTGATCACAGGGATGCCCTTGGTCCTGGCATGGGCCACGTCAATGTTGTCCAGCCCCACGCCGCCGCGCCCGATCAGCTTCAGCCCGGGGCAGGCGTCGATGAGGTCCTTGCGCACCTTGGTGGCGCTGCGCACCAGCAGCACATCCACCTTCTCGGTGTGGAGGTAGCCCTGCAGGCGGTCCTGGGGCACGTGGTCGGTGGTGACGGTGAAGCCCTCTTCCTGAAGGCTCAGCCTGGCCGCGTTGTCGATGCCGTCGTTGGCGTGGATGCGCATGGTCCTTATCCGTTCTTCCTGGCGAAGTGCTCCATCACGTCCACGAGCACCTGCACACTCTCGATGGGAAGCGCGTTGTACATGCTGGCGCGGTAGCCGCCCACGCTGCGGTGGCCGCGGAGCCCGCTGATGCCGGCCTCCTTCCACAGGGCATCGAAGGCCGGTTCGTGCGTCGGGTCGCCCAGCACGAAGGTGGCGTTCATCACGCTGCGGTCCTCCACGGCGGTGGTGCCCTTGAACACCGGCGCCAACCGGTCGATGGCACCGTAGAGCAGCCCCGCCTTGGCCGCGTTGCGCGCCTCCATCGCGGACACCCCGCCCGCCTTGCGGATCCACTCCATGGTGAGCATGCTCACGTACACGGCGTAAACCGGCGGGGTGTTGTACATGCTCTCCTTGGCGCCATGGTTCTTCAGGTCGAGCATGGGGCTGAGCTTGCGGCCGGTATGGCCCAGGCGCTCGGGGTCGAAGAGGTACACGGTGGCGCCCGCCGGCCCCATGTTCTTCTGGGCACCGCCGTAGATGAGGGCGAAGTCGGCGACCTGGACCGGGCGGCTGAAGATGTCGCTGCTCATGTCGCAGACCACCGGCACCGGGCTCGTGGGGAACTGCTTCACCTGCGTACCGAAGATGGTGTTGTTGCTGGTGAGGTGGAAGTAGTCGGCATCCGCAGGGATGGTGTAGCCCTTGGGCACGTAGCTGAAGTTCCTGTCCTCGCTGCTGGCCACCACCACGGTGTCCCCGGCGAGCTTGCTCTCCTTGATGGCGCGCGTGGCCCACTCGCCGGTGTTCAGGTAGGCCGCCCTGCCGCCCACCTTCATGTAGTTCTGGGGCACCATGTGGAAGCCGAGGCTGGCCCCCCCGCCCAGGAAAACCACCTGGTAATGGGAGGGTGCACCGAGCAGTTCCTTCACCAAGCCCTGCGCCCTGGCCATCACGGCCTCGAAGGGCTTGCTGCGGTGGCTGATCTCCAGGATGCTGAGCCCGCTGCCCTCGAAGTCGAGCACGGCCTGGGCGGCCTGTTCGAAGACCTCGCGCGGCAGGATGCAGGGGCCGGCGCTGTAATTATGGACCTTGTTCACGGTGGCCGTCGGCATGGCAGGACGTTGTTTTCGGCCGCAAAGGTAGCCGCCCGGCGCGCTGCGGTCAGAACTTGGACCGCCCTTCCTTGGGTGGCGCGTTCCACGGCCGGTCCATGTCCAGGTCGCGTGCGTCCACATCGCGCTGGAACCGCCAGAGGCCCTTGTCCCATGTGTAGGCATCGTAGCTCAGGTCAGGCCCCAGGAAGGCGGGGTCGTTGGCCAGGTCGGGCCGGCTTGGCGCCAGATGGTCGAACACGATGCGTTGCCCGGCGGGGTCCTTCCGCAGGCTCATGGAAGCCTGTGCCGCATAGGCGAACACGCGGCGCTGGGGCCGGATGCGCCGGTCGCGCAGGCCTTCCGGAAGTTCGAAGAGCGGAGCCCCGAAGCGTGGCCTGCCCGCGCGGAAGCTCAGCACCTCGATCACCTTCCGGGTCTCCACCCGGCTCTGCCCTTTCCAGCCCAGCAGGGTGTACCACGTGCGGCCGCCCTGCTTCACCGGCACCACGTCGTAGTAGAGGGCACCGTACCAGTTCTCGGGCCCCAGCTCGGCAGCCTCCGGGGCCGGGATGTGCCCGGTCATGTCCCGCAGCTCGTGGATGGTCCTGCGCCGCCCGTCGTTGGCCAGCAGCATCGCTTCGTAGCGGTGGGTGCCGTCGGGTCGCGCCAGGTTCCAGGTGATCAGGCGGAACCGTCCGTCGGGAGCGTCCACCACCGTGATGGGGATGCCGGCGAAGCTCAGGTCGAACGCAGCATCGCCCTCCAGCACCGGCCGCAGCACGGCCTTCACCCGATCGCTCAGGCTGTCCTGCGCGGCCTCGCTCCGTACATCGGCCATCGCCTTCAGTTCGGCCGTGAGCGCGGCCGGCCAGCCGTCGTTGCCGAGGCCCTCCTGGCCGAAGCACGCGCCCGCGAACAGGCCATGGGCGGCCAGGAGGTAAGGACGCAGCCGGCAGGACATCATGCGCAGAACGGCCGTCATGCGCAATAAAGTACGCCCATCAAAGGTGCAGGAAGGCCTTCTTGGCCAGCAGTTGCTCCTGGGTCTCCCGGTGGTCGGGATCGTCCACGCAGCAGTCCACCGGGCACACCGCGGCGCACTGGGGCTCGTCGTGGAAGCCCTGGCACTCGGTGCACTTGTCGGTGACGATGAAGTACACGTCCATCGACTTGGGCGGGTTGGCCTCGTCCGCATCGTAGCTGTTGCCCATGGGCGTGGTCTGCGGCCCGTGCAGGCTGGTGCCGTCGCTCAGGCGCCACTCGGCCCCGCCCTCGTAAATGGCGTTGTTGGGGCATTCCGGCTCGCATGCACCGCAGTTGATGCATTCGTCGGTGATCATGATGGCCATGGCGCTGGGCTACTTTTGGCCGACAAATATAGCCGGTGCCGCAAGCAGTAGGGGAAGGGAACGCAGCTTGGGCGGCGTCCTTGGAACGAAGGGTGGCCGCCTGGGCGCAGGTGGGGCGGGTGTGTGCCCTGATGGGGGATGACGCACCCTGGCCGGGCCACGCCTGCGGGCTCGACCGGGCGGAGTACGGCTCCCTCCACCGGACCATCGAACAGGCCCACCACCACAACGGCTGGTTCACCCCGCAGGAGGTACGGCATGCGGCGGCCGGTCTTGCCCACCTGCTGGACCGGGCCGCACTGGACCGATGGCTGGCCGCCTATCCTTCGCTTCCGGAGGACCGGGTGCGGCGCACCGTGGGCCTTGTGCTGGCCGGCAACGTGCCCTTCGTGGGCATCCACGATCTGCTTTGCACCACGCTCGCCGGACATCGGGCGCGTGTGAAGGGGAGCGGCCAGGACGCTGGGCTCACGCGTGCCGTGACCGGGATGCTGCTCACTTTCTGCCCGGACCTGGCCCCGATGGTCGAATTCGCGGAGGGCCCGCTCGGTGCCGTGGATGCCGTCATCGCCACGGGCAGCACCAACACCTCGCGCTACTTCGAGCACTACTTCGCCCACCTGCCCCGCATCGTGCGAAAGGGCCGGGTGAGCATCGCCGTGCTGGACGGTTCGGAAAGCGAGGCGGAGCTCGATGCCTTGGGCGAGGATGTCTTCCGGTACTTCGGGCTGGGTTGCCGCAACGTGAGCAAGGTCTTTGTGCCCGTAGGGTTCGACACCGACCGCCTGTTCAAGGCCTTCTACCGCTGGAAGGACATCGCGCTGCACGGCAAGTACGCCAACAACCTGGACTACCACCGAGCCCTGTGGTTGCTGGACGGCAAGCCCTTCCTGGAGAACGGCTTTCTGCTGATGCGGGAGACCAGCGCGCTGGCCAGTCCGGTGGCCGTGCTCCACCTGGAGCGCTACGCGGACCGGCACGCACTGGACCACCACCTGCCCACGCTGGCCGGGCAGCTGCAATGCATCGTAGGCCATGGCCAGGTGCCCTTCGGGCAGGCCCAACGCCCCGGCCCCGACGACTACGCCGATGGCGTGGACACGATGGCTTTTCTCCTGGGCCTGTGAGCGGAAACGACGGAGACCCGCGCACGCGCGGGCCTCTGTACCGGTGGAGCTGAAGGGAGTCGAACCCTCGACCTCGTCATTGCGAACGACGCGCTCTGGCCAGCTGAGCTACAGCCCCGGAGGGCGCGAATTTCGAAGATCTTCCGATCATCGTTGCGATACCTTCGCCCCATGCGTCGCGCAGCAGCTTTCCTGGTCCTGGGCTTCCCGTGCACCATGGCCTTGGCCCAACCTCCCGCCGGGTACTACGACCCCGCGCAAGGGCTCAGCGGCCAGGCCCTGCGCGCCGCCCTCGCCGACATCATCGACGGGCACAACGTGCTCTCCAACGCCGATCTGTGGAACGCGTTCGAGACCACCGACGACCGGCCCGACGGCTACGTCTGGGACATTTACAGCGATGTGCCGGGCGGCACGGCGCCCTACCTGTACAGCTTCGGCAGCGACCAATGCGGGTCGTACAACAGCGAGGGCGATTGCTACAATCGGGAGCACACGGTGCCCCAGAGCTGGTTCGGCGGTGCCTCGCCCATGGTGACCGACCTGCACCACATCCTGCCCACCGACGGCTGGGTGAACCAGCAACACGGCAACCTGCCCTATGGCGAGGTGGGTGCCGCCGACTGGACCAGCCAGAACGGGACCCGTGTGGGCAGCTCTTCATGGCCCGGATACGGCGGCACGGTCTGCGAGCCCATCGATGCCTATAAGGGCGACCTGGCCCGCATCTACTTCTACATGATGACCCGGTACATGGGCCAGGTGAGTTCCTGGTCCTCGGACATGTTGCAAGGCGGTGACCTCAGTCCCTGGGCCGAGAGCCTGCTGCTGGACTGGCACAACGGCGACCCGGTGAGCGGCAAGGAGGTGGACCGCAACAACGCCACCTACGCGCAACAAGGCAACCGCAACCCCTTCATCGATGACCCGGCCTGGGTGTCCAGCATCTGGGGGCCTACGGCGGCGGTGCCTGCGGTGGACGGGTTCCCCGACCTGGTCCTATCGCACGGGGACGGCTGGGCCCAGCTCCGGCGCACGAACGTTGAGCCATGCCGGGTCGGGCTGATCGACGTGGCGGGCCGGACCGTGCAGGCGCTCGATTGGAGCGGTACCGAACTTCGGCTTCCCCTGCCCGCATGCGGGCCATGGGTGCTGGAGCTGCGGTCGGCCCGAGGCCGGACGGTGCGCCGGCTGATGGCCGTGGACTGAGTGCCGGGACCGGGCCGTGGCCGGGATGTCCCCGCCGCACGAAAGCGGGGTATGCAGGACCATCGCCGTGCCCGGTCTCAGGATCTCCGAGGCCTTCGCGGGCGTGGGCTGGCTTGATCGCGGGCCGGGCGTGACGAGGCACCGGCCGGGCGTGGTCGCACGGCTGCATGTTGCCTCGCCAGCAGGGTCACCTCCTTTTCGCTGAGGTGGCGCCAATGGCCGCGCGGCAGGTCCTTCTTGGTCAATCCGGCGAACATCACACGGTCCAGCTTCACCACTTCATAGCCCAGGGCCTCGAACATGCGGCGCACCACGCGGTTGCGGCCCATGTGCAGCTTCAGGCCCACCTCGCGCCTGCCGCCGTCGTCCACGAAGCTGGCCTCCATGGCATGGGCCGGTCCGTCGTCCAGCTCCACACCGGAGACCAGCCGTTCCAGGTCGCTCCTGGTCATCGCCTTGTCCAAGGTGGCGTGATAGAGCTTTTCGGCCCCATGGCTCGGGTGCGTGAGCCGCTTGGCCAGGTCGCCGTCGTTGGTGAGCAGCAGCACACCGGTGGTGTTGCGGTCCAGGCGCCCTACGGGGTAGAGGCGCTCGGGGCAGGCGGCGGCCACCAGGTTCATCACCGTGCGCCGTTCCTGCGGATCGTCGGTGGTGGTGATGAAGTCCTTGGGCTTGTTGAGCAGCACATAGCGCTTCTTCTCCATGCTCAAGCGCTGCCCACCGAAGTGCACCTTGTCCTCCGGGCGCACCTTGGTGCCCAGTTCGGTGACCACCTGGCCGTTGACGGTCACCGCTCCGGATGCGATGAGCGCATCGGCCTCCCGCCGACTGCCCACGTCGGCCTGGGCCAGATAGCGGTTCAGGCGGATGAGGCCCTCGTTGGCGGGGTTGGGCAGGGCGAAGCGGTTGCTGCGCTCGCCCTTGCGGAAGGGCTTGCGCGCCTCGGGGTCGTTGGCGGCCACGCGCTTCACCGCGGGGCGCGGTCCCCGGTCCTGGTCGTGGCCGTCGCGCCACGCTTTCCGGGAGCCCCCCGGCTCGGGGCGTCGCTTCTGCGGACCGTGAGGGCCCCGTTCCTCCCCCCGGTACCGGGGTCGTGCGGGCTTCTCCTCGCTTGCGTTCCACGGCCTCCGGGGGGCACCATCTGGGCGGCCCTCCTGCCTTCCGGTGCTCCTGTACGGCCGTTCGCGTTCCGACTGGCGGCCGCGCGCGGACCGTCCGGTACCAGGTCCTTCGCCATCCGGGTGCCGACGCCTCTGGCCAGGCCGTTGTTGCGCTGCACCTTCGCTGCGGCGTGCGGCCGTGCGTTCGTCCCGATGGCCGGCATCACGCCAGGGGCGCCTCTCCTGCTCGTCCCCCGGCCCGCGTGGGCTGCGGCCCCGGCGCGATGGGGCGGGGCGGTCCTTGCCGCTGCGGTGCGCCGGCCCCTCCGAAGGGGTGCGTCGGGACGGCCCCGAAGGATCCCTGTCGCCGCGCCCTGCGGGGCGCTCGTCGTTGGCGCGCGCGCGCCGGGTGCCTTTAGTCGGTCTCTTCATCGGGGGTGGGGTAGAAGGCGTCCTCCAGGTGCTCGACGCGGGGCGTGGGGCCGTTCATCCATACGGTGATGATGTCGAAGCGCACGTCCACTTCCTCGCCGAGGGCGTCAAGATAGGCTTCCGCCGCGCGATAGAGCTTGTGCTGCTTGGCCGGGCCCACGGCGTCGGCGGGTCCGTCGTAGCGATCGCTGCGCCGCGTCTTCACCTCCACGATCACCAGGGTACCGGCGTGGCGGGCCACGATATCGACCTCCAGATGGCCGTGGCGCCAGTTGCGGGCCTCGATGCGGTAACCCTGCGCCAGCAGCCATTGGCACGCCACTTGCTCGCCTTCGGCGCCGGTGCGCAGGTGCGTTGCCATCAGTGCATTGTGCGTAACCTGCCTGTCCGCATCCCGTTGAAGGGGTTGAAATTCGGAGATCTTCGCTCCATGCGAGCCAAACCTGGACCAACGACCGTCATGAAAACCTGCTTCCGTCCTTTCACCCTGCTGGCCCTGCTGGTCGCGCCGCTGTTCGCGGCGGCGCAGGCCTTCGAGGGCGTGGTGGAGTTCACCAAGACCACCGGGCCCGTGGTCACCTCCTACAAGTACTTCGTCAAGGGCGACCATATCCGCATCGAGGAGATCAACGCCCGGGGGGAGGTGCAGGGCATCATGCTGGTGGACAACCGCGACAAGACCGTGATGGCCCTCAGCCTGGACCGCAAGCTGTACATGGATGTGCCCAACATGCGCCTGCCCAAGGACGTGGAGACCATCGTGGAACGCACCGGCGAGACCAAGGACATGGCCGGCTACAAGTGCGAGAAATGGGTGGTGAAGGGCACCAAGGAGGACCGGGTCATCACCTACTGGGTGGCCGCCGATGAGTTCAACTTCTTCGTACCCATGCTGGAGACCTTGAACCGCAAGGAGGAGACCGCCCTGTTCTTCCTGGACGTGCCCGGCAACAAGGGGCTGTTCCCCATGCTGGCCGTGGAGAACAAGATGGACGGTGCCGAGGTGAGCCGCCTGCAGGTGACCAAAGTGACCAAGGGGGTGCAGAAGCCCGCCTTGTTCGAGATCCCGCCGGGGTTCAACAAGTTCGAGCGGAACTGACCGCAGCCCCCGGGGCGGCGAGGGTGCGAAGGGCCGGGGTCCTCCGCACCCTCGCCGCATTCGCCCCACCGGAAGCGACCGAGGCAATAGGCCCCGCTATCTTGCGTTCCCTAAACCGCGCCACCGGGCGCGTCCGCATGAAGCGAACCCTCGCCGCATCCTCCCTTCTCCTGTTCCTCTGCGTTCGGTCCCAGGCCCAGCTGGGCGGGCAGGCCGTGTTCCGGGTGTTCGACATCCCATCGTCGGCGCGCATCAGCGCCCTGGGGGGCACGCACATCGCGGTGATGGACGACGACCTGAACATGGGCATCTTCAACCCCTCGGTGCTGAATGCCACCATGGGGCGTCAGGTGGCCTTCAGCTACCTGCCGTACTTCGAGGGCATCCGGATGGGCTTCGGGTCGTACGCCCATCACTTCGACAGCATCCGCACCACCTTCAGCGGAACGGTGCAGTTCGTGGACTACGGCACCTTCCAGCGCACCGAGGAGGACGGGTCGGAGACCGGCACGTTCACGGGAGGGGAGTACGTGGTGCAGCTGGGGGCGGCCCGTGCGTTGGACAGCCTTTTCTCCGTGGGCGCCAACCTGAAGTTCATCACCTCGCAGCTGGAGGCTTACACGGCCACGGGCTGGGCGGCCGACCTGGGCGCCACATTCCACAAGCGCAGTCTGGGGCTCACGGTCTCGGCCCTGCTGCGCAACATCGGCTTCGTCAGTTCACGCTATACCGACCACAAGGAGAAGCTGCCCTTCGATGTGCAGCTGGGGTTGAGCTATCGCTTCCGCCATGCGCCGTTCCGGTTGGGCCTCACCTTCGTGAACCTGCAACGCTGGGACCTCACCTACGACGACCCGGTGCAGCAACAGCGGATCGACCCCACCACCGGGGAGCCGGTCGTGGAGAAGGTCACCTTCCTGGGCAACGCGGTACTGCACCTGGTACCCAACGTGGAGGTGTTGTTGGGGCGTTACTTCCACCTGCGTGCCGGCTACGACTTCCAGCGCAGGCGCGAGCTGAAGGTGGACGGCAAGCCGGGCATCAGCGGGTTGAGCTTCGGCCTGGGTCTTCGGGTGAGCAAGGTGCATGTGAGCTACGGCTTCGCCCAGTACCACCTGGCGGGCATCTCCAACACCATCACCCTGGCCGCGCGCTTCAGCGACTTCAAGAAGCGGCCGCCCGGACAGGAGCGGGAGCGCAAACGCCGCCGCAAGGAGGAGGGCGATGTGCCGGCCCCCGCACCGGAAGGCTGACCTGCACCGCGCTACCTTGCGGCCGTGCGGCGCATCAACATCGCCATCGACGGCTTCTCGTCCTGCGGCAAGAGCACCCTGGCGCGCCAGCTCGCGCAGCATCTGGGCTACACCTACATCGACAGCGGTGCCATGTACCGCGCGGTGGCCCTGTACGCCATGGAGCACGGCCTGGTGCGGGACGGGGCGCTGGACAAGGCCGGGCTGTTGGAGCGCCTGGGAGGGATCGACATCCGCTTCAAGCACGACCCGTTGACCGACCGCAGCGCCACCATGCTCAACGGCCGCGATGTGGAGCACCGGATCCGCAGCATGGAGGTGAGCGACCACGTGACGCTGGTGAGCCCCGTGCCCGAGGTGCGCGCCAAGCTCGTGCAACTGCAGCAACGCATGGGGCGCGAGAAGGGCGTGGTCATGGATGGGCGCGACATCGGCACGGTGGTCTTTCCGGATGCGGAGCTGAAGCTGTTCATGACGGCCCGCCCCGAGGTGCGCGCCATGCGCCGGTACCAGGAGCTGCGGGGCAGGGGGGCGGAAGTGACCCTGGCCGAGGTGGAGGCCAACATCCGGCGCCGTGACCTGGACGACACCACGCGGAAGGCCGACCCGCTGACCAAGGCGGTGGATGCCATCGCCATCGACAACAGCGACCTCACCGCGCTGGAGCAGTTCAACCTGGCGCTCGGCCACGTGGTGAAAGTGCTCGGCGAGGTGGCGGAGGCCTGAGCCGCGACGGGCACCCTCCGTTCCGGCGGGTCGCCTCAAGGCGGGCCCAAGGCGGTTCTTGATGCGACGACCCGGTGCGGCGCCCTCCGTTGTTCCCGCGCTGCCTGGATGAGGGCTGCGGCCGTGCGAAGGCCATGGACCGCGATCAGGGTGCGAAGGCTCGCACCACCTCCACCGGGTCCTTCACACCCTCCACGAAGCCCAGCACCCGCAGCATCACCCGGTCCAGCAGCGTGTCCGGGCAGCTGGCGCCGCTGGTGAGGATGATCGTCACCGGGCGCTTGGCGGGAAGCCAGTTGCGCGTGGTCTCCAACCGTTGTGCGGGATAGTTGAAATGCGCGATCTCGTCGGCGCTCAGCACCTCCTGTTCCCCGTTGATGAAGAAGGTGGGGAACTGGTGCTCCAGCAGTTCCACCAGGTGGCTGGTATTGCTGCTGTTGTACCCGCCCACGACCAGGGCGAGGTCGGCATCCACCTTCAGCAGTTCGTTGGTGGCGTCCTGGTTGTCGTTGGTGGCGTAGCACAGCGTGTCGCGCGTGTCGGCGAAGTGGTCCTTGAGCCGTGCCTCGCCGTGCTTGCGGACCATCACCTGCCTCAGGTGGTCGGCGATGGCCTGGGTCTCGGAGGCCAGCATGGTGGTCTGGTTCACCACGCCGATGCGGGCGAGGTCCCTGGCGGGGTCGAAGCCGGGGGTGCAGCGCGCGCCGAAGGCTTCGTCGAACCGGGACGCCGGCTCCTCGCCCAGGATGATGCGGCCCAGCAGCTGCGCCTCGGCCATGTCCTTCACGATCACCGCCGCCGAGCCCTGTGCGGTATGGCTGAAGGTGGCCCGGGTCTCCTCGTGGGCGGCCTTGCCGTGGATCACCACCGTGTGGTCCTTCTCGCCGAGCTGCGCGCTGCGCTTCCACACCTTCTCCACGAAGGGGCAGGTGGTGTTGTGCTTCAAGGGGTCGATGCCGATGGCGCGCAGCCTGGCCTCGGTCTCCAGGGTGGTGCCGAAGGCGGGGATGATCACGATGTCGTCGGCCGTGAGCTCGTCCCAGTCCATGAGCATGTTGCCGTGAGTGTCCTGGATGAAGCGCATACCGCGGGCGGCCAGGTCGTCGTTCACCGCCGGGTTGTGGATCATCTGGCTCAGCAGGAAGATGTGCCTGCCGGGGTTCTCCTCCAGAGCCTGGTAGCTGATCTCGATGGCGTTCTCCACGCCGTAGCAGAAGCCGAAGTGCCGGGCGAACACGAAGCGCACCGGCCCCAGGTCGAGCAGCGTGGGGCTCATGTCCTTCTTGCGCGGGTCCTGGGCCTTGCGGTGGGCCTTGATCCGCCCGATGAGGCCGCTGCGGTAGTGGGCGGGGATGGTGAAGGTGCGCACGGGCGGTGGGGGCGCTGGTCGCTGTCCGGGAGGCGGTCCACGGGTGTGGAACCGCGCCAGGGGCGGCCAAAGGTAGCCCTAGGGTCCCCGGTATTACCGGGCCGATGGGTCCATGGGTTGGTGCCGTGGGCTGGAGCAGCCGACCCCAAAAGGTTGAAGATCAGGAATATTCACTACCTTTGCGGTCCTTTTTCGGACCTGCCGCCTGGCGGGCCTTAGCAGGAAGCCCACGCAGGGACACCGTGGGCCCAACCAACCCTCCCGGTCGGTGCCCCCTTGGGTCGGGATACAAACGGCAGTGGAAAATGGCAGTGGAGAACAACAAGGTCATCTTCGCAGAACCGCCCGCGGATTTCGATTGGGCCGGACTGGAGGACGACAACAAGGGGCTTCCCGGCAAGGAACGGGAGGCCATGGAAAAGGCCTACGAGGACACCCTGAGCAGCATCTCCGAGAAGGAGGTGCTGATGGGCACCGTGGTGGGCATGAACAAAAAGGAGGTGGTGATCAACATCGGGTACAAGAGCGAGGGCGTGGTGCCCTTGAGCGAGTTCCGGTACAAGCCCGACCTGGCCATCGGCGACCAGGTGGAGGTGTACATCGAGAAGCAGGAGGACAAGACCGGGCAGATGATCGTGAGCCACAAGACGGCCCGCGTGCACAATGCCTGGGGCAAGGTGAACCATGCCATGGGCACCGATGAGGTGATCACGGGCTTCGTGAAGTGCCGCACCAAGGGCGGCCTGATCGTGGACGTCTTCGGCATCGAGGCCTTCCTGCCCGGTTCACAGATCGATGTGAAGCCCATCCGCGACTACGACCAGTACGTGGGCAAGAACATGGAGTTCAAGGTGGTGAAGATCAACCAGGAGTTCAAGAACGTGGTGGTCTCCCACAAGGCGCTGATCGAGGCCGAGCTCGAGGCGCAGAAGAAGCAGATCATCGGCGGCCTGGAGAAGGGTCAGGTGCTGGAGGGCACCGTGAAGAACATCACCAGCTACGGGGTGTTCGTGGACCTGGGCGGCGTGGACGGTCTGATCCACATCACCGACCTGAGCTGGGGCCGTGTGAGCCACCCCGAGGAGGTGGTGAAGCTCGACGAGAAGATCAACGTGGTGATCCTGGACTTCGACGACGAGAAGCGCCGCATCGCCCTCGGCCTCAAACAGCTGAGCGCGCACCCCTGGGATGCCCTGAGCGCCGACCTGAACGCCGGCGACAAGGTGAAGGGCAAGGTGATGGTCATCACCGATTACGGTGCCTTCGTGGAGGTCTCCTCCGGCGTGGAGGGCCTGCTGCACGTGAGCGAGATGAGCTGGAGCCAGCACCTGCGCAGCCCCAAGGACTTCCTCACCGAAGGCCAGGAGGTCGAGTGCATGATCCTCAACATCGACCGCGAGGAGCGCAAGATGAGCCTGGGCATGAAACAACTGACGCCCGACCCCTGGGCGGACATCGAGTTCAAGTACCCGGTGAACTCACGCCACACGGCCAAGGTGCGCAACTTCACCCACTTCGGCATCTTCGCCGAGCTGGAGGAGGGCGTGGACGGCCTGGTGCATATCAGCGACCTGAGCTGGACCAAGCGCATCAAGCACCCCAGCGAGTTCTGCAACGTGGGCGACGACATCGAGGTGCAGGTGCTGGAGGTGGACAAGGACAACCGCCGCCTCAGCCTGGGCCACAAGCAGGTGGAGCAGAACCCCTGGGAGGTCTTCGCGGGCACCTTCACCGAAGGCAGCGTGCATGAAGGCACCCTGGTGGGCCGCAACGGCAACAACTTCATCGTGGCCCTGCCCTACGGCGTGGAGGGCACCGTGAGCACGAAGCACCTGAAGAAGGCCGACGGTAGCAAGGCCAACCTGGAGGAGAAGCTTCCCTTCAAGGTGCTGGAGTTCAATGGGGACGCACGCCGCATCGTGCTGAGCCACACCCGCACCTTCGAAGAGGGCGACGACAGCGAGGAGCTGGGCGGCGGCCGCAGCGCACGCGCCCGCAAGGCGCCGGCTACCGAAGGGCAGAGCGCCAGCCTGAAGAGCGTCAACGACAAGGTGGAGAAGAGCACCCTGGGCGACCTCAGCGTGCTGAGCGACCTCAAGAGCGCCATGGAGAACAAGGAGCGTTCGGGCCGCACCGCGCCGCAGGGCGACGAGGAGAAGGCCGACTGACCCACCGGTCATCCACAACGTTCGAGGCCCCGGCAATGCCGGGGTCTCGTCGTTCCGGCCCATCGCGCGGCGTCCCGTTATCTTCGGGGCCGCATGCACACCGCCACGCTCCTGGACAGCACGGCCTTCGGGCTCACGGTGCAGCGCCTGTGCTACCAGCTGGTCGAGGAGCATGGCGACCTTGCGGACACGGTACTGCTGGGCCTTCAGCCCCGCGGGGTGCACCTCAGCCGCCGCCTGGTGCGCGAGCTGGGACGCATCCTCGGCGGTGCCCACATCAACGCCGGCGAGCTGGACATCACCTTCCACCGCGACGACTTCCGCCACCGGCCCCTGCCGCTGGCCCCCAAGGCCACCCAGATGGACCTGAGCATCGAGGGGCGGCGCGTGGTGTTGATCGACGATGTGCTGTACACCGGCCGCAGCATCCGCGCCGGGCTCGACGCGCTGCTGAGCTTCGGCCGCCCGGCGTCCGTGCAGCTGCTGGTGCTCATCGACCGGCGCTTCGCCCGGGAGCTGCCCATCGCGGCGGACCATGTGGGGCGCTGGGTGGACAGCATCGAGGGCCAGCGCGTCACCGTGGAATGGGCCGAGACCGACGGCCAGGACCGGGTGCTCCTGCACGGCGCCGAAGCGGGCCTGGCGCGCGGTGGCCAGCCCTACACAACCTCCGCCCCGTGAGCGACCAGCTGAGCACCGACCACCTGCTGGGCATCCAGGACCTCTCCCCGGAGGACATCGACCTCATTTTCCGCACGGCCGACGGCTTCAAGGAGGTGCTGGCCCGGCCGATCAAGAAGGTGCCCTCCCTGCGCGACATCACCATCGCCAACCTGTTCTTCGAGAACAGCACCCGCACACGCATCAGCTTCGAGCTGGCCGAGAAGCGCCTCAGCGCCGACATCATCAACTTCTCCAGCTCCTCCAGCAGCGTCAAGAAGGGCGAGACCCTGATCGACACGGTCAACAACATCCTGGCGATGAAGGTGGACATGGTGGTGATGCGCCATCCCGACCCCGGCGCCGCCGTGTTCCTGAGCCGCCATGTGCGCGCCCGCATCGTCAACGCCGGCGACGGCACCCACGAGCACCCCACGCAGGCGCTGCTCGACGCCTACAGCATCCGCGCGAAGCTCGGTCGGCTGAAAGGGGTCAAGGTGGCCATCGTGGGCGACATCCTGCACAGCCGGGTGGCCCTCAGCAACATCCACTGCCTGCGCCGGCTCGGCGCCGAGGTCGTGCTGTGCGGGCCGCCCACGTTGATGCCGCGCCACGTGGCCAGCCTGGGCGTGCGCGTGGAGCACGACCTGGACAAGGCCCTGGCGTGGTGCGACGTGGCCAACATGCTGCGCATCCAGCTGGAGCGGCAGGGCGGCGACGGGGTGGCCAACTTCCCCGGGCTGCGCGAGTACGCCATGCTCTACGGGCTCGACCTGCCGCGGTACAGGCGCATCGGCAGGGACATCCTCATCATGCACCCCGGTCCGATCAACCGCGGCGTGGAGGTCAGCAGCGAGGTGGCCGATCATGCCAACAGCATCATCCTCGACCAGGTGGAGAACGGCGTGGCCGTGCGCATGGCCGTGCTGTACCTGCTGGCCGCCCGCATTCCGAGGGACAATTGAGGCGCTGATTATATTTGAACCCAACGCCCTCAGGCGAGGACCATGAATTTCACCATCGAGAACAAGGACAAGTACACGTTGGTGACCTCCAACGTGGACAAGCTGGACACCACCTGTGCGCCGGAATTGAAGAGCGAGTTGGTGTACCTCAACAAGACCGGCGTCCGCAACATCATCATCGACCTGAAGGCGACGCGCTACTGCGACTCCAGCGGCCTCAGCGCCCTGCTGGTGGCCAACCGGCTCTGCAAGAGCGTCAACGGTCTGCTGGTGGTCTGCGGCCTGCAGGAGCCCGTCCAGAAACTGGTCCAGATCTCCCAGCTCGAGAGCGTCCTCTCCATCACCCCCAGCCTCAACGAAGCCGTCGATCTGCTCTTCATGGAGGAGATCGAGAAGGATGTGAAAAAGGATGAATGAACCCGCACGCATGAAGCAGACCTTACTCTCCCTTTCGCTGTTCCTTGTCGCCTCCGCCACCTCGGCGCAGTGCATCCCCAACCCGCTCTATGCCGACAGCGCCTTCGGCGTGTGGCCGGACACCACCGAGAACTTCGCCCCCGGCATGGTCAACGTGTTCTACTCGGACACCCTGAACATGATCGTGCCGCAGGACGCCGGTGAGATCGATCCGCAGTTCGCCGGGTTGATGCTGGACAGCGTGCGCATGAACAACATCTCGGGCCTGCCCCCCGGCCTGGCCGTGGCCTGCAACTCGCAGACCGGAGCGGTCTGCACCTACCTCACCGGCATCCTGGGCTGCGGCGTCATCGAGGGCACGCCCACGATCGAAGGTGTGTACCCGCTCACCATCAATGTCACGGCCTTCGCCAACGTGCTGGGCAACCCCGTACCGGTGGACTATCCCTTCTCGGGGTACAG
This sequence comes from Bacteroidota bacterium, assembly GCA_014584605.1. Classification (GTDB taxonomy): domain Bacteria; phylum Bacteroidota; class Bacteroidia; order Flavobacteriales_F; family PHOS-HE28; genus PHOS-HE28. The sequence goes on from JACTMO010000026.1 coordinate 34,653, forward strand.
CATCGTGATCGGGCCCAACACCGTGGGGATCGTCGAGGAAGCCGCTGCGATGGGCGGGGTGCGCAACGTGCCCAACCCCTTTGCGGAACGGACCACCATCGAGTTCCAGCTGAACAGGGCCGGCACGGTGACCCTCCGGCTGTTCGACCTGCTGGGCGCCGAGGTGCGCAGCGCGCGCATCAGCGCGAAGGCCGGCCTGAACCGCTACGTGCTGAACGCACAAGGCCTGGAGGACGGGCTCTACCTCTACAAACTGGAGTCGGGAGGCACGAGCTTCACCGGCCGCATGGTGCTGAGCCGCTGACCGCCTCAGAACATCGCCTGTGGAGCCCCGTCCCTTCCGGCGGGGCTCCGGCTTTCACACCCCCCGCATGCGTTTCGAACTGATCACCCTGGGCACCGGAGCGGCCCTTCCCGCGCAGGGCCGGTCGCCGAGCGCGCAGGTGCTGTGCCTGGAGGAGTCGCTGTACCTGATCGACTGCGGCGAAGGCACCCAGGAACGCCTGCGCATGGCCGGCCTCAGCTTCATGCGCATCGGCCACGTGTTCATCAGCCACCTGCACGGTGACCACTACTTCGGGCTCATGGGCCTGCTGAGCACCATGCACCTGCTGGGGCGTACGCGCGAGCTCCACCTGTACGGGCCGCCGCCGCTCAAGGCCATCATCGACCTGCAGCTCCAGGCCTCGGCCACCTGGCTGCGCTTCCCGCTCCATTTCCATCCGGTGCAGGACGAAGCCCCGATGCTTCTGCTGGAGGACGAGAAGCTCACGGTGACCTCGCTGCCGCTGCGCCACCGGCTGCCCACCACCGGCTTCCTCTTCCGGCAACGGCCCGGACCGCGCCGCCTGCGGCCCGAGCGGATCGCCGAGATACCGCACTACCAGCGGGCTTCCGTGAAGGACGGTCGCGACCTGGTGCGGGACGACGGCACCACGGTCCCCAACGCGGAGCTCACCACCGACCCGGCACCGCCTGCGGCCTACGCCTATTGCTCGGACACGGCCCCACGCGCGGACCTCGCCTCCTGGATCCGCGGTGTGGACCTGCTCTACCACGAGGCCACCTTCACCCAACATCTGGCCGCGCGCGCCCGGGAGACCATGCACAGCACCGCCGCACAGGCCGCAGCCCTGGCCCGCGAAGCGGGCGTGGGCGCCCTGCTGCTGGGCCACTTCTCCTCGCGCTACAAGGACCTCACGCCGCTGCTCGCAGAGGCCAGCGCGGTCTTTGCCAACGTCGCGCTCAGCCAGGAGGGACACCGCTATCCGGTCGCACGCCCCGAAGGGGAGAAGTTCGGGCGCGACTGAACCGGTGCTTGGAATATCTTTGGCGCTGTTTAGAACCAATCTAAACAGCTGGACCGTGCGTGTGAAAACCCTCCTGGCCGACGAGGCCGACCTGGCCCTGGTAGGACTGCGGGCCATTCTTTCCGATGTGCCGCGGGTGGACCTGGTGGGCGAGGCGCGCGATGCGGAGACGCTGATGGAGATGCTGCGCCGCGAGCGGCCGCACGTGGTGCTCATCGACCATACGGCGGCCTCGCTCGGCGCCGATGCGGTGCGCGAGGGGCGGAAGGTCTGCAAACGCACGCGCTTCGTGTCCATCACCAACGACCCTTCGCCCGTGGTGCTGGCGCATGCGCTGCGCAGCGGCGTGGTGAGCTACATCCGCAAGGACTGTGACCGCGAGGAGATCGTGAACGCCGTGCTGGACACGGCCGACGGTTCCCGGTTCTTCTGCGGGAAGGTCCTCGCGGCCCTGGAGCGCTCGGAACTGAGCCTGGACAAGCTGTGCGACCGGGAGCTGGGCTGCACGCCCGTGACCCTGACGGTGCGGGAGTGCGAGGTGGTCCGCCTCATTGCCGACGGTCTGTCCTACACGCGCATCGCCGACCGGCTGGGTGTTTCGGCGCACACGGTCACCACGCATCGCCGCAACATCATGCAGAAGGCGGGGGTGAACAGCACGGCGGCCTTGGTGATGTACGCCGTGAAGCACGGCCTCACCAGCCCCAACCGCTACCTCTTCGGTGCCGTGCCGGCCTGAGGACCGGCCTACCTTGCCGCCCATGGGCGCGCTGCTGATCGGGGATGTGGGAGGCAGTTCCTCCCGTTGGGCCCTGGTGGACGGGGCCGGTGCGCTGCCCCTGCACGAAGGTGGGGCTTGGCCGGGCTACAACGCCGCAACAGGCGAGGGCACCGCGCTGCTGGAACGGTTGCGCGGCGCGGCGTCGCGCACGGTCGATGCGACCCGCGTGAAGGTGCATGCCGCCGGCTGCGGCACCGCCGGGCGCGCCCAAAGGCTGGCCTCCGAGCTGGCCCCCCTGTTCCCGAAGGCCACCGTGACGGTGGAAGGCGACCTGCTGGGTGCGGCCCGTGCGGTATGGGGTACTGCGGCCGGGTTGGTGCTCATCGCGGGCACGGGGATGAACGCGGGCCGTTACGACGGGGAACGCCTGTCCGCAGGCATCCCGTCCCTGGGCTACATCCTGGGCGACGAGGGCGGTGGGGCCGACATCGGACGGGTGCTCTGGCGCGATGCCCTGCGCGAGCGTATGCCGCCCCGTGTGCTGCAGGCCGTGTTCGGGACGATGCCGGCGCTTCCCGAGGTGATCGGGCAGGTGTACCGCAACGCCGGGGCGGCCGCTTTCCTGGCCCGGCCGGTGGAACGCTTACGGGCGGTGCGCCACGATCCCTATGTGCAGGCCCTGCTCCGGGAACGGTTCGATGCGCTGGCGGCCGAGGTGGGCCGCGTGCTCGGCGGCGGTGAGCTGCGCGCCGTGGGGTCGGTGGCCGCCGGTTTCCGCGAAGAACTGTCGCGGGCGCTGGGGGCGCAGGGCCTGTCGCTCACGGAAGCCGTGGCCGACCCGTTGCCCGGCCTCATCACCTACGCCCGGCAGGTGTGGCTTCCGTGAGGCCCACGGCGCGGGCCGGGACCTCCAGGGCGCTGCGGATCACCGCGAAGCCGTGCGTGTTCTCCGCGTTCCGCAGGGTGCGATGCACCTGCCGCTTCTCCACGGCCGTCAGGTGCCAGCTCAGGCTGATCTCCTCGCGTTCGTCGTGGCGCAGCTGCAGGTCCACCACCTGCACGGGCACCGGGGTCCAGGTGCTGATCTCCTGCATCATGCCGTCGTAGTCCTGGTCCTGCACCCGCACGAAGTTGCCGTACACGTTGCGCGCCGGGTCGAGCAGGCGGCCCAGGAGCGAGCTGCCCACCTCATGCACCTCGAGGTCCTTCTGCTTGTCGCGCAGCTGCACGATGACCACACCGGAGCAGTGCCGGGCGATCCAGGCGCGGTGCTCGCGCAGGAAGCTGCCCAGGGTGCGGAAGCCGTAGTTGTCCCGGATGCCGGCGTCCATCACGCGCAGGGGCGGTTGGCTCGGCAGGGTCACCACCGGGGTGATGTAGGGGAAGGTGGCGCCCATGCGCAGGGCGCTGGTGAGCTTCAGGTCGCCCGCGCCCTGTTCGGCAAAGAGGCGTCGGAACTCCACCGCGTCGGGTTCGGGCCTGTAGTGCAGCGGCGCCGAGGGGGCGTTGGTGCTGAGGTGCGCCGCCGGCAGGGCGCTGATCAGCAGGCGCCGCCCGTCGTTGATGCAGGTGGGGGCCACCATGAACAGCGGCGTGCGGGCCGCGCGCTCATCCTCGGCCAGCTGGTCCAGGCGCACATCGAGCACGCCGCCGGTGTTGTCGTTGAGCCGCTGCTCGAACACGAACCCGCGGTCGCGCGTGTACAGCCGCATGCCGTCGCTCACGCGTTGGTAGCGGATGAACATGTCGTTGGTGACCAGGGTGAAGGCCACCGGGTTGAGGATGTCGCGGCACATGTTGTCCACATGGCGCGGGTCACCCACGGGTGGGGCGCCCTGTTCGGCGTTGCGGGCCACCTGGCGGAAGTAGGCCGCCCCGATGGCGCCGCCGGAGGAGCCGGTGATCATGGCCGTGCGTGTCATGAGCGTGCCCTGCAGCAGGCTGTCGATCTCGCGCAGGCACAGGTAGGTCCACAGCATGCTGCGCAGGCCGCCGCCGCTGGTGCTCACCAGCACCAACGGGGGCAGGCTGTCGCCGGTGAGGGCCGTGTTCTTGGCATGCCAGCGGTCCAGCACCTGCTCCATGGCGGCACGGTCGCGGTCGGTGGCGGCGGTGTCGTAGGCCAGCCGCACCAGCGCGTCGCGGCCGTAGGGCGCGGGCGCCACCAGGTAGTCCAGGCCGTGGGCCTGGCTGTCGTACAGGAAGGCCTCGGTGCGCAGGCTGACCAGGTTGAGCAGCACCACCACGCCCACCACCACCGTGAGGGTCCATCCCTTGAACCAGCTGTACAGGGCGCTCATCACCATCAGCAGCATGGTGAACAGCAGGAAGGCGCTGGCGCCGGTGGGGATCTCGAAGACGGGCACGCCCGCGAAGGCGCCCAGGGCCACGAAGGTGATGACGACGATGACGTCGAAGATCGAGCCGTTGATGTGGTTCTGCCACAGCACGCTGCGCAAAAGTTCCTTGTCGTAGTGCTTGCTGCTGCGGGCCAGGGCGATGCGGAAGGGGGGCACGAGGTAGGTCTCCACGTGCCACTTGCGGGTGCGCTGTTCGCGGCGCAGCCAGCGGGTGGCGCGGCGCTGTTCGGTGCGCATCGGGGGGATGGGCGGCATGGGCCCGGGCGGGTCGTCGCGCACCTCCTCGGGCCGGTACTCCTCGGGCCGACGCCCGGTCATCTTCACGATGTCCGTGTTGGTGCGCGTGAAATAGGCCAGCGACAGGAGCTGGAACAGGAAGACGCCCGCGACGAACGCGGCCAGGTTGAGGGCCGTCTCCCCGGGCGGCACCAGTTCCTTGGTGAGCTGCAGCCGGGCCGAGCACCACAGGTAGGTGAGGGTGAAGGCCACCGGGATCACGGCGTTGTTGATGTTGAACTTCAGGAAGGGCCGGCTCAGCGTGGCGATGAACGGGAACCGGTAGGCGTGCATCGTGTAGCTGTACAGGTTGAAGGCCGTGATGAATCCGCCCAGGGCGAAGCCGTTCAGCAGGAAGCCCCACGGGGTCACCGCCCCCATGTACTCCGGGAAGAGGAAGAGGTAGGGGATGCCGTACTTCTGGCCGAGGTTGCCGGTGATGTAGGCCCACAGCACCAGCCAGAAGAGCAGCAGCAGGTGGTTCTTCTTCAGGTGCAACAGCAGCAGTTGCAGGGGGAAGAAATAGACCACCCTGCGCAGCCAGTGCCGCGTGCTCCTGTGCGCCATCCGGTAAAGATGGACCATCGCGCGGGTTATACGGCCGCGGGGCCCGTGGCGTTGTGGTGGATCAGACCTTGCCCAGCACCTGGGTCATCACTTCGGTCTCCACGGCCTCGGCCTGGGCCTTCAGGGCCTCGGCCTTGGCGAGCACGTCCTTCTTCCAGGCCTCGTCGTCCAGGCCCAGGCAGTTGATGCGCACGTTGAGGTAGGCGCTGAGGGCCCCGGTGCGCGCGCACAGGGCGCCCACGCCGGCGTCGCTCACGCTGGCCTTGAGCCCCTTCTCGGTCATGGCCCGCATCACTTCCATGCTTTGCACGCACACCTCCAAGGTGCGCAGCGGCACGAGGATGGCGCCCTTGGTGGCCTCGCGGATGGCGTCCTTGCGTGCGGCCACCTGTTCGGGGCTGCCCTTGGGCAGGCCCATGGCGGCCAGGATGCGGTCGTAGGCCCGCGTGTCCTCGTCCACCAGGCGGAGCAGCTCGCGCCGGTACGCTTCCCCCTTCACCGCCCACTGGCTGAACTCCTCCCAGCGCGCGTCCCATCCACGTTTGTGGGCGCTGAGGTTGGCCACCATGGTGCCGAGGGCGGCGCCCAGGGCACCGCAGTAGGCCGCCACACTGCCGCCGCCGGGGGCCGGGCTCTCGTTGGCCGTCTCCTCGCTGAAGCGCTTGAGGTCCATGCGCACCAGCCGCTCCTCGGCGGCATCGGCCAGCAGCAGCTCGATCACGCGCTTCTCGGGGTCGAAGGGTGCCAGGTCGTCCAGCCCCAGGCTCTTCACGGCGATCTTGATCTTCTCGCGCTCGCTGATGCCCAGGCTGCGCTCCTGGCGCTTCAGGAAGAAGTCGGCCGCATCCAGCAGCGCCTGCTTGGGCACCAACCCCACCAGCTCGCTGCCGGTGACGCGGATGCCGCGCTCCTGCGCGCTCCTGCACGCCTCGTCGAAGGCCACGTGCATCGGTGTCACGTCCAGGTCGGTGAGGTTGAGCGAGAGCTGGGCGATGCCGTACTCCTCGATGAACCAGCCGATGCCCTTCACGCTCTTGAGCTTGCCGGGGATGGTGACCGGGTTGCCGGCCGCATCGAGCACGGGCTTGCCGGTGAGCGGGTCGCCGTCGCGCTTCACCCGGCCCGCCTCACGGATGTCGAAGGCGATGGCGTTGGCGCGGCGCGTGCTGGTGGTGTTGAGGTTCACGTTGTAGGCCACCAGCAGCTTGCGGGCGCCCACGGCCACCGCACCGCTGCGGGCCACGCTCTCGGTGAAGGCCGCCGGCCCGTGGTCGGGCTTCCACGCGGGGTCCGCGAGCTTGCGCGGCAGACCCTCGTACTCGCCGGCGCGGTTGTTGGCCAGGTTGCGGCGCTTCTCCTCGCGGGCGGCGTGCTCGTACAGGTACACCGGGATGCCGAGCTCCGTGCCGATGCGCTCCCCGAGCTGCTGCGCGTAGGGCACCAGCTCCTGGAGCGTGATGCCGCTGATGGGCACCAGGGGGCACACGTCGGTGGCCCCGAAGCGCGGATGCTCGCCGCGGTGCGTGCGCATGTCGATGAGCTCCTGCGCCTTGCGCACCAGGCGGAACGCCGCCTCGCACACCGGCCCGGGCGCGCCCACCAGGGTGATCACCGTGCGGTTGGTGGCCTTCCCGGGGTCCACGTCCAGCACGCGCACCCCCTCCACGGCGGCGGCGGCGGCGGCGATGGCGTCGATCTTGGCACGGTCGCGGCCCTCGCTGATGTTGGGCACGCATTCGATCAGGGGTGTGGACATGGCTTCGGGATGGGGCGGCAAAGCTAACGGCCCGCTACCTTGCCGGCCATGAAAAGCCTGGGCTGGGCGGGGCTCCTGGTGGCCGCGGGCGCCATGGCGCAGGACAGCGATACCACCGCCGGGCCGCAGTGGTCCCTGGCGGTGGACCTGGTGGGGCCGGTGCGCGGTGCGCTCACCGCCGGTGGTGCGGAGCCTTATCTGCAGCTGGATGCGGCGGTGCAGCACTGGGCCTGGGGCGACCTGGCGTGGCGGGCGGGTTACGGCATGGTGAGCGACCGGTGGACCGAGGACCGCGAACGGCTGGTGGTGTTGGACAGCGCCACCTTCGAACAGGAGCACATCGCGGCGCGGGAGCAGGCGCACACCTTGCGCGTGGGGGCCGTGGTGCAGCACCGCGACCGCACCTTCGCGCCGTCCGCCGGTGCGTCCCTGGTGCTGGGCGTGGAACGCCAGCAGGCGGTGCGCACCGCCACCGGGTTGCGGCCGGACACGCTGCCCTGCGTGGACTGCGTGCTGGAGGCCATCCCGGGCCATGTGAGCGCGTTGGACGGGGAGCGGCGCGATACCTGGGGGCACCTGGGCGTGGAGGCGGCGCTGGCCCTGAGCTGCAAGGTGGGCCGGCGCATCGAACTGGAGGCCCGTGTCCCGTTCGGCCTCCGCTGGCGCTTCATGCTGGCCGGCAGCGTCACGGGCACCGCCCCGCAGGTGGAGCCGTGGACCCACCCGTGGCGGTTCAGCGTGGGCTTCCCCGCGTTGTTCGTGCACGTGCGCTGGTGATCAGGCGATCGCCAGGCTCACCAGGTTGTTCAGCATGTGCAGGGCCACGGGCACCCAGATGGAACCGGTGCGCGAGCGGGCGTAGCCCAGCACCACGCCCAGCATCAGCACCAGCAGCAGGATGGGTGCGGGGTACTGCATGTGCATCAGGGTGAAGGTGGCCGCGCTCAGGGCCACGGCCAGGTGCTCGTCGGCGATCTGGCGCAGGGAGCCGTAGAGCAGGCCACGTACCAGGGCCTCCTCGAACAGGGCCGGCAGCACCCCGATGCCCAGCACCAGCATCAGCGGGTCGCCCGCGGTGCGCACCACCTGCGCCATGAAGTCGGTGGTGAACACCGGGAACAGGCGGCTCAGCCCCTCCTGTGCGGCGGCCACCAGCAGGAAGACGCCGGCCCAGGTGAGGGCCTTGCGCCAGGCGGGCATGCGCAGCCCCAGGAAACGGCGGAAGTGCGGACCCGTCCACTGGCGCACCAGCAGCAGCAACAACAGCAATGCGACCAACCCGCTCCACAGGCTGGCCTTGGCGATGGCCGTGCCGTTGGTGCTTTGCTGCTGCAAAGCCTCCATCAGCGCGGGGTCCTGCAACAGGTCGGGCACCGCCAGGCCCTGCAGCGCCGGGGTCACCGCGCGGCAATGGGCGATGAAGGCGCCGGTCTGCACCAGGAAGAAGGCGGTGAACACGATCAGGAAGATGCCCATGCCGCGTGCGAAGCGCAGGCCGGGCGGCATGGACAGCTCGGGGTCGAGGCGGTCCTCAGGCAAGGGCGTCTCCGGCCCGGACGGGTATGCCATCGATGATGACGGTGTCGAGGTGGTCGGTGCCGAAGGCATAGGGCAGGTAGGCCAGGGAGGGCACCTTGCGGGTGATCAGCAGGCTGGCGCGCTTGCCCGGGGTGAGGCTGCCCAGCTCGTCGGCCAGGTCCATGGCCGCGGCGGCGTTGAGGGTGGCGGCGTTCACAGCCTCCTCGGGCAGCAGCCGCAGCTGGATGCAGGCCAGGGAGAGCACCAGGTTCATGTTGCCGCTGGGGGTGCTGCCCGGGTTGTGGTCGCTGGCCAGGGCCACGGCGCATCCGCGGTCCACCAGCGCGCGGGCCGGCGCGTAGGGGATGCGCAGAAAGAAGGAACAGGAGGGGAGCAGCGTGGGGATGGTGGCCGAACCGGCCAGCGCCGCCAGGTCGTCCTCCGCCATCACCTCCAGGTGGTCCACGCTGCGCGCGCCCTGCCGCACCGCGGCGGCGATGCCGCCCAGGCTGGTGAACTGGTTCACGTGCACCTTGCCCGCCAGCCCGTGCCGCAGGCCGGCCTCCAGGATGCGCTCCATCTCGGCCACCGTGAAGTAGCCCGCCTCGCAGAACACGTCCGTGTAGTCGGCCAGCCCTTCCGCGGCCACCTGCGGCAGCAGCTCTTCGGTGATCATGCGCACGTAGCCCGTGCGGTCGTCGGCGAACTCGGGGGGCAGCGCGTGCGCCGCCAGCAGGGTGGCCTTGATGCGCAGGGGCAGCACCTCCTTCAGGCGCTTCACCACCCGCAGCATCTTCAGCTCGCTCTCCACCGACAGCCCGTAACCGCTCTTGATCTCCACGGCCACGGTGCCCTGGCGCATCATGTCGCGCAACCGCCCGGTGGCCTGCTCCACCAGCGCATCCTCGGGCATGGCCCGCAGCTTGCGCGCGCTGTTGAGGATGCCTCCGCCACGGGCGGCGATGTCCTGGTAGCTGAGGCCGCGGACCTTGTCCACGAACTCCTCCTCGCGCGGGGCGGCGAACACCACGTGCGTGTGCGGGTCGCACCAGCCGGGTAGCACCAGTCGGCCGTCGGCGTCGATCACCGTGAGGCCGTGGCGGTCGCCGAGCGGCGGCGGTGCGGCCATGCTGCCCACGGCCGTGATCAGGCCGTCCTCGGCCAGCAGCCACCCCGCGGCGATGGTGGGCAGCACGGCCATGGACGGCCCGGCGACGCGCTCCACACCCGCCGGATGCACCCCCACCAGGGCCTTGGCATTCGTGATCAACAGCCGCCGCATGCGCCGCAAAGAAAACGCACGTGGACCGGACCGCGGGCCGGCGCACCACACCGCTTTCCCGCAGGCTGCGTATGTTCACGGCCGTGGGCATCCTGGAGTTCCGCCCCCGCTTCCGGTTCACCACGCCCCTGGCCAAGCACGAGGTGGTGGGGCGCATCGGGGCGCGGCTGCGCACGGACAACCCGCAACAGCTCTGGCTCAAGGACAGCGACGGGCACCTGGTGCTGAGCTTCCCGAGCCGGCGCACCCACGCCTGGTCACCGCAGATGGACCTGAACCTGGAGGTGCACGACACGGGCACGCTGGTGCGCTGCCTCATCGGGCCGTCCCCGGGGATCTGGATGCTGTTCAGCGCCGGGTACATCGTGCTCAGCCTGCTGGCCCTCACCGGGATCACCCTGGGCTTCGCACAGCTTTCGCTGGGCCACGGCGCTTGGGGTTTTGGGGCTCTGCCCGTGTCCGGGGTGGGGACCGTGGTGCTGGTGCTCATGGCCCGTGCCGGCAGGCTCCGCGCCGCCGATGAGATGCGGGTGCTCAAACATTTCGTGGACGCCGCGCTCGGATGCGACTGCTTCAAGCTCGCCATGGCCCAGGCCGGGGAATGAGCACCGCACCGGTGCGCGACACCCGGGGCCTACCCCCAAAGCATCCGCCGCCATCTCATGGACCGACCACCACACGTACGGAGGTCGCCCATCCACCCCAACGCAACGTGCACTGGTACATCCCCGCCGCCTCGTGCAACGCCACGCGGTGTAACTGGCTCCA
>JACTMO010000041.1 GCA_014584605.1 Bacteroidota bacterium
AACAAGCTCATCCATCGCGTGTGCGCAGTCATCCGAAAAGGCGAGCCGTACGAGATACGAACACCCCTTGCACATGTCATAGAATAATCGCTCACGCGAAATGCCTCGGACTGTGAAGAACTTCTCAAGGGCAAGAAAGAATGACCCTTTCCTGTTGCTAAGTTGCTGTCCTGTGTTCTGACGAAAGAACCGTCAACCAAGAAGATGACAAGTGTTGAGATCTGTGCCGGTGCCGGAGGGCAATCCTTGGGTTTGGAGCGAGCGGGCTTCGACCATGAGGCCTTAGTTGAAATTGATGACGCCTGCTGCGCGACGTTGCGTTCGAATCGACCCGATTGGAATGTGCTACATGGTGACGTCACTCGCTTTGATGGCCGCCCATATTTTGGAGTGGACCTTCTTGCCGGTGGAGTTCCTTGTCCTCCGTTCTCTGTTGCCGGCGACCAACTCGGTGAGGACGATGAACGCGATCTCTTCCCTCATGCGCTGCGGCTTACTGAGGAAATGAGGCCTCGGGCTGTCATGTTGGAGAACGTGCGTGGCTTCCTCGATCCCGACTTCTCGAGCTATCGCGAGCGGTTATTCGATAGCTTCCGAGCTCTGGGATATCAGCCGGACATCAAGCTCTTCAATGCTTCTGATTTTGGTGTGCCCCAGCTGCGACCGCGTGTTGTGATAGTCGCATTGCAACCGGAAGATGTCGAGCATTTTCGCTGGCCCGAGAAACTTCCTGGAGCAGCCCCTACTGTAGGTGACACCTTAGTGGACCTAATGGCGGAGAACGGTTGGCGGCATGCTGAACGCTGGTCGGCTGGTGCGCAAGCCATTGCGCCAACTATTGTCGGCGGGTCCAAGAAGCATGGCGGTCCAGACTTGGGTCCATCACGGGCGCGCAAGGCCTGGGCACAACTCGGAGTTGAAGGAGGTACCATTGCTGAATTCGCTCCGGAGCGAGACTTTATTGGCAATCCAAGACTCACGGTTCGCATGGTGGCTCGTGTACAGGGCTTCCCGGATGACTGGCATTTCACGGGCCGCAAGACAGCAGCCTATCGTCAAGTCGGCAATGCCTTCCCTCCTCCAGTGGCGGAGGCGGTTGGCCGCAGCATCGCACAGATGTTTGAACTTGCCGCTGTGAGGTCAGTAATGGTCGCGTGATGGCGAAGAAGGGGGTGCTCTTGACCAACGCTCGACGCGAATTCCATGCGGCTCTGCTTGGGTCCGTTCTTACGATTGATAGTAAGAGAGTGCCAAGCAATGCCGACTCGGGGAGTAATCCAAGCATCGCCATTGCGAAGGGCATCATTGAACGCATTGGCACGCACACGGGCGCCGACCGCATGGCTGCACAGAGCTCAGGGAAACAGTTCGAGGAAATCTGCTGCGCATTCATCGCAAAGACATTCAATGCGTTTAGCCATATGCGACCTGGCCGTTGGACGGTCACGAAGGGTGTTGGCGGTGGAAGTAAGGGCATAGCACGATTCGAGCAATACTCTCACTTGGATGCCTTGGCAACGTTGGCTTCGAAGACTCCGGAGCTCGCTGCAGCCCTTGGGAGTGACTATCTCATCAAACCAGATGTAGTTATCTATCGTGACCCGGAGCCGGATGAAACCTTCAATACACCCGGCACGATGGTTAGCGATAGAGAAGCACTTCACACAGGCCTTCGTTCGCACAACAGCGCGCTCCCAATCCTTCACGCTAGCATTAGTTGTAAGTGGACCATCCGGAGTGACCGATCCCAGAACGCGCGCTCAGAGGGATTGAATTTGGTACGTAATCGCAAGGGCAGATTGCCTCATATCACCGTCATTACAGGTGAACCAACACCGAACCGTATTGCCTCCATCGCACTAGGAACTGGTGACATCGACCACGTATACCACTTCGCTCTATATGAGCTATTGGATACTGTGAAGGCTCTTGGCATGAGCGAGCATGAGGACTCCATCAATACTATGATCCAAGGCAAGCGACTCCGTGATATTTCGGACTTGCCGCTTGATCTGATAGTGTGAGCGTGCCATTGCCTGCTTGTGGTGGTGTGTGATTCAATATTACCTCGCGCAGTCTTCAACGCTGATTCGCGACAATCCCCCCTGCCCCCCCTCCTCGTCCACAGCTTCACCATCTCGCTCGGCGGCTACGGCGCGGGCCCTTATTCCCAGTCGCGGTGTTCCGGCTTCATCTCGTCCTCGACGAAGCGCTCCAATGAATCGAAGACTCTCGTCCACGGTGAGCTAGGGACGGGTTCGCGCTTGCCTGACCACGTTAGATGAACGATCGCCACTCGACCGTCGTCCAACGCGAAGAGTACATCGTCACAGTCTTGTCGCCTGCCAATCAGTGTAAGGCTTGCTCCTGAGAGAACGTGACCGACCGGAATTTCTCGCTGGAACTCGGCCAGCAAGCTGCGCTTTGCTTCTGCGTTGTCCTCGGGATGCCAGGGGACGAGCCATTCGACACTCATCGGTTGGTCCATCGTTAGGTGGATCGAAATTATCTGGCGCGGGTGAGCGATGCACCAGGCTGAGCGAAAGCGCCCAACTTTGATCCAGCACAACACACCCATGCCCCGCCTCCTCGTCCACAACTACTCCATCTCGCTCGTCGTCGGTGTTTTGGTCTTGTCCTGTTCGTCAGCAGAAGAGAGGCTTGTTGGGGAATGGTCCGGTCGCATGTTCTGCCGATGCCAGGGTCAGACCATGATCGATGACGGGTTTCAGGGCACAACACATTTCCAGTTCGGCGCGAACGGTGTTGTTCAGACCTGGATGGATCCCAAAGAGGAGGGCGCGTGGTCGAAGGACGGTGTGTATCAAGTTAATGGCGATACGCTCCGGGTGAGACATGAGACGGCGAGTGATTGGACCAGCGCAAGGATCGTATCCATGTCGGCTGATTCCATGATCCTTGAGGAGACCCCTGAGAGGGGATGTGAATGCACCACCCGTTTGTATCGTGAACCGGAACGTTGATCCACTATGTCCCCATGCCCCGCCTCCTCGTCCACAGCAACCATCTCGCTCGGCGGCTACGGCGCGGAGCCTGATCGATCGTTGGGGACCCCGCTCGATCACTCGAACACCTTGAAGTACTCATCGAACACGTACATGCGCCCCCACTTGTTGCCGGTGATCTCGCGCAGGATGCCGATGCGCTCGAAGCCCTCCAGCAGCTTGTAGGCCGAGGCAGGTGTTTGATCCACGGCTTCGGCGACCGAGGTGGCCCACACCACCGGCTGTTGGAAGAGGAAGTCGAGCAAGCGAGGCGCGGCGGTGGTGCGTCGTCCGATACGAGGAATACGCTCTTCCAGGCACTCCTTCTTCAAGCGCAGGATCTCGCGCAGGCCGTTCGTGGCCTTGTCTGCCGTTTCCACCACACCCACCAGGAAGAAACGGAACCACTGGTCGATGTCGTTGTGGGTACGCACGCGCATGAGGTTATCGTAGTAGGCGCTGCGGTTGCGCTCGAAGAAGTCGGAGAGATAGAGCACGGGTTCCTTCAACACGCCGGCATGCATGAAGTAGAGTGTGATCATCAATCGCCCGATCCGTCCATTGCCATCGAGGAAGGGGTGGATCGTTTCGAACTGGTAATGCGCGAGCGCGGCCTTGAGCACATGCGGTAGTTGTGTGTCCCTGCTGTGCAGGAATTTCTCGAGGTCGCCCATCAAAGGGTTCACGTCCTCCCATACCGGCGGGATGAACCTGGCATCCGCGAGGCCTGCGCCACCGATCCAGTTCTGGCTCCGTCTGAACTCGCCCGGCATCTTGTGCTCACCGCGCACACCTTTGAGCAGCATGCCATGTGCCTCACGAAGCAATCGTGAGGACAAGGGAAGCTTCGACATGTGCGCGAGGCTCTTCTGCATAGCCTCGATGTAGTTGTTCACTTCGCGGCGATCATTGCGGCGCTCGGGATCCACGGCGCGAGCATCCATGAAGACCTCCTGGATGTTGGTGTTCGTGCCCTCGATCTTGCTGCTTACCGTTGCCTCCTTCACTACGTGCAAGCGGATGAAGTGCTGGATGTTCGGCACCAGCTCACCGAAGGCTCCCAAGGCCCCCAGCTTGAGGTTGGCCTGTTCGACCAGGCCCTGGAGCTTGGGGTCGTCCAGCCGGTAGGCCCGGTTGATGCGTTCGGGCATGAAGGCGCTGTACCCTTGGGGGACCTTGGTGGGCCATCCTGCTCTAAAGTCCTTCATAGTCAGGGTCTTGCGGAAAGTTGAAAAGGGATCACCGCATTTCAAATAAACGCCACGAAAGTATAAAAGACTATGCCGCTTTTCAAATCTCACTGAGGTGAGGACATTGGCACCGCTCAACGTTGAGGCCATGAAACCCTCCGCCAACAACGAACGTGTCTTCGCGATGTCCTTCGCGAGCGTCTACCCACACTACGTGAACAAGGTGGTGGGCAAGGGCCGCACGAAGGAGGAACTGCACACCGTGATCCACTGGCTCACGGGCTACGATGAGCAAGCGCTGTATAAGGTGATCGCCGACAAGACCATCTTGCGCTTTAGCGCCCTGAAGTTTCCGGAAAAGCCTGGCAATGGAGCCGTTACTGAGCAATAGAGACGCTCAGAAGAGAAGGGTCAGGAGATCCTCACGTGTCATTTGGTGATGTGCGGCGACATCGCTGAGGATCCCCGACAACGTTCCGACCTTGATCGGCCGGTGGTCCGGGACCGTGATATGGTGCGTTCCGTTCTTTGAAGTCGTCAGGCGAATGTGACTTCCGCTCTGCCGGGTAACAGCGTATCCGAGCTTGCCCAGCGCCTTGATAAGATCCCTGCCCGTAAGGTCGCGCGGGACCCTCATGCCGCGATCACGATCTCCTTCACCATGTGCAGGCGGATCACCTTGGGCATCTGGTCGGCTTCGAAATGCGCGGCCACGGCATCCTTCACATTCGCCTTCAATTGCTCAAGGTCATCGCCGTCGGTGAAGATGGAATGGTCCAACGCACGGGCCTCATAGCCACCCTCGGGCGACTCTTCCACCACGAAGATGATCTCCTTCATGCCCACGAAGTTAGGCGATCGCGATCGGAGGCCGCAATTCGCGACCACCTTGCACGGCTGATCCGGGCACACTGTCCATTCGCGAAAGCCCCCAACTTTGTCAGACCATGAAACCCTCCGCCAACAACGAACGTGTCTTCGCGATGTCCTTCGCGAGTGTGTACCCGCACTACGTGAACAAGGTGGTGGGCAAGGGCCGCACGGTGCAGGAGCTGCACACCGTGATCCACTGGCTCACGGGCTACGATGAGCAGGCGCTGAGGCAAGTCATAGCCGACAAGACCGACTTCCGCACCTTCTTCGCCGAAGCCCCTCGCCTGAACCCGAACGTCTCGATGATCACTGGCGTGATCTGCGGTTACCGCGTGGAGGACATCGAGGATCCGCTGATGCAGAAGCTCCGTTATTTGGACAAGCTGGTGGATGAGCTGGCGAAGGGTAGAGCGATGGAGAAGATCCTGAGGAAATGAACCCTCGTAACGTCATCGACATCGCAGAAGGGCGTACGAACGACTTCCTCATTCATGGCCTGTTCGTGCTGATCGCTGGAGGTGTTCTGTTTCTTGTGCATTGGGGGCTGATGGCGATAATGGTGGCATTGGCGATCGCTCTATTCCTATTGAGTTCGGGCATCGAGGTCGACATCGCTAACAAGAGAGCGCGTGTTTACAAAGCACTAGGGAAGTTTCATTTCGGCACGTGGATCGGGATGGATCGGTATAACAGCATCTCGATACGCTATGTAAACGAGTCGCAAGTAATGAGCAATCGCGGCGTCGAAACCAATGTCCGTGTGCGCACCTATGACCTTTACTGCCATGACCAGCTGGGCAATTCGTTGCTTTTCCACGACTTCACGGACTACGGGAACGCACGTAGATGCGCTGACACGATGGTAACCCACTGGTCATTGGCTCTAACTGATGAAATACAGGAACGCCGACAACGATCTCAGGCGATTAGATTGACGCGAAGACGATGAACAGATACATGGACAAGCTGGTGGATGAACTGGCGAAGGGAAAAGCAATGGAGAAGATCCTGAGGAAATGAATCAACCGAGAAGACCGATCATGCAACGCTTTCACGAGACGATCCACCGCTTTTCGGTGCTGGCCTTGCTTGCCCTCACCGTGGGCCAAGCCCACGCAACACGCTACTACGTGACCACCGCCGGTAGCAACTCGAACAACGGCCTGACCGAGGCCACCGCATGGGCCACGCTCACCTACGCGGCGGGCAACGGCTCGCCGGTGGGTGCGGGCGATACGGTCTTTGTAAAAGCTGGCGACTATGGTTACGAGCAGGTCGAGTTCGACAAGGTCGGTACCGCTGCAGCGCCGGTGGTCTTCGAGGGCTACACCAATGTGCCAGGTGATGCGCCCGCCTTGGGTTACGTGCCTCAACAAAACGATGTGCTCGCGGACCAGCTGGATCCGCTGCTGATGCCCTTCCTCGGTCCGGTCGCGCGTGGCCAGGGCCTGGGCTTCGACTTCTCCAACGCCTCGCGCTATGTGGAGGTGCGCAACTTCCAGCTGAAGCATTACCAGTACGGGATCATCACTTACAACGCCGACCACATCACGTTGGAGAACATCACGGTGGCCGCCGTGGGTGATACGCTGAACGACTATGCCGGCATCGGCATCGCGCTGGGTTTCAACAGCGGCTGGCCCGGCCACTACAACCAGGCCATCGATTGCCTGGTGATGAACGCCGCCGCCGAGGCCTTCACCGTGTTCGGCAACGGCAACCTGCTCACCAATTGCACGGCGGTGTGCAACCAGGGCCTGGACAACGCGAATACCGCCACGGACTACTACTTCATCGTGGTGGGCGACTCGAACACCGTGAGCGGTTGCCGCATGGAACGCATGGGCGAGCTGGCGCACTACGGGCATGGCTTCACCGTGAAGGAGCACGGCGAACGCAACCTGTTCACGGCTTGCACGGCGGTGAACACCTCCGACGGTTTCTGCGTGCGGCACCGCAACGTGCGCTGGAACACCTTCAGGGACTGCGAGGCCTACGGCAGCGCCGTGATCTCCATCCGCGATGGCGCGAGCCACAACACCTACCAAGGCATCCGCTCCTATCAGGCATGGTCGGGCATCGGCTTCTTCGATACATCGGAAGATGGCGGCGCACAATATGCCGGACGGCACAACACGGTGCAGAACTGCCTGTTCGTGGACCCCACCGTGGCCATCTCCAACAGCACGCCCTTCGGTCCATACACCACCGGCAGCCCCATCGACAGCAACACCGTGGCCAACTGCACCTTCGTGAACGCGACCACCTTCTTCCGCAACTGGAACGACGATGTGCATGACAATGCGCTGATCAACTGCATCATCAGCGGGGTGGGCACCTGGCAGAACGGGCCGCAGGACGACAACTACGCGTTCGAGCACTGCCGCTTCGATGACATTCCGATCTCGATGCCTGCTGGGACCGGCAACAGCACAGGCGACCCACAGTTCACGGATCCGAACAACGACGACCACTCCCTGCTCCCGGGCAGCCCCTGCATCGATGCGGGTGTCGCCCTGGCCTACGTGCTGGACGATATCGAGCACACGCCACGCCCGCAAGGAGCCGGGTATGACATTGGTGCGTACGAATACCCGCAGGGCGTTTCAGTACCCACCGTGGAGCGGAAGAGGCAGGTGCGCTGCATACCGAACCCGGCGGGCCAGGGCGAAGTGCGGATCGAAGGCGTGGAAGGCCCGGCGACGGTGATCATCCGCGATACCTCGGGCGGGGAACGGCACAGGACATACTCGGCCGCAGGTCCGATCCGCTTGGACCTGAATGATCACCTTGCTGCGGGGATCTATGCGGTGGAGGTCCGAAGCGGAGATGGCCGATGGCAGCTGCGGCTGGCCGTAGTGCGGTAATGGATCGGTGGACCGGAGCGGGAGGAACGCTTCCATGCGGCCCCGGCGTGATGCCGACGCATGTCTGCGCATACTGGTGTGGTGGCCCCTAAGTTCATTAACCATCTCCGCCCCTCTTTCGCCTTCCTGCCGCGTTGGAACATTTCGCCGTAGCGCCCGCTACGCCGCGCATGTTCTGCCTTGCATGAAGACGAAATAGGGGCAGATCTGCAGTTAACCAACTTGGGGGCCACCACACTGGAGCCACCGCGGTACACGGCGCGCCTATTCCTCCCATTGCGGTGCAGATCCGGGTCCGGGATGCCTACGGAGTGATCGTAGCAACCGTCCAGTATGACGTTGATGGAGCAGCGGTGGGGCGCATGACGTGAGAGCAGGCTTACCAGAACCACCGTGGGACCTTGCGGGAATACTCGTCCCACTGGGCGCCATGGGTTCGCGCGAGCCAGGGCTCCTCGCCGAACACCACGCGCAAATGGAAGGCGACGGCCACAATGCCAGCATACGCATACAAGCCCACCAACCCGAACGAGATGGCCCAACCGATCAGGATAAGGATAACGGCGACGTACATGGGGTTTCGCGTGAAGCGGTAGAGCCCGATGACCATCAGGTTGGCCGTGGGTGACCACGGGGCCAGCGTACCCTTGCCGTGGACAAGGAAGTCACGCACGCACCCAAGCAGGGCGATCGCCCCAAGGATCAGCGGCACAAGGCCGAACGGTTGGATCACGGTGGTCCGTCCGGCGGCCCACAGCCAGCAGATGGGAATGACGAAGGCCACCATGCCCGGGAGGGCGATGAAGGCGAGCACTGCGCGAACGAGCATGACCGGCTCGTGATCGATCCGGTCAAAGCTACCCGGACGATGGATCTTTTCTGCGGGAAGGCTTTGAGCGGCCTTGAGTCCTTTGCGGTCCGATCCGACCGGGTGCGCACGACCGTGGACCGGAGCCGGTTTATTTTGCTGCCCGGGAAAGTGCCGTTCAAACCAACCTGCTCATGGGACATCTCCGAACCCGCGCCCTACTGGCCACCCTCCTCTTGATGGGAGGCCCTGGATTCGCACAAACACCACCCAATGACGCCTGCTCTTCGGCGGTGGCACAGCCGCTCCCGATGGGCGGTTCATTGACCTTCACCGGTGACAATACCGGAGCCACTGAAGCCGGTGACTTTGTTCCGGGCAGCATCCTGGACGGCATTGGCCCCTGTGTGTGGCACAAGTTCAGCACATCGGGCTGTGCCGATATCGTGGTATCGTATTGCGGCACCACGCCGACCTTCGCGGGGGTGGCGGCCTTTCTTTCGCCGAGCTGCCCGGCGGGGTCGGACTATGTGCAGTACTTCAGCTACAACTACACCGAGTGCGGCAACGGGAACGGCACGGTGTATTACGTTGCGCTTCCGGCCGGCACCTACTTCCTCCCCGTGCTGCTGAACGAGAACGCACCGGCGGTCGGGCCTTACAACATCGTGGTGAGCGCCGAGGCCTGTGCAGCCCCCCCGGCCAATGACGACTGTGCGAACGCGATCGCGGTGGTGCCGGGAACCTGGTGCGAGCTGTCCACCTTCACCAGCGACGGAGGCACGCAGTCCGGACCGGCGGTGGACTGCAACGGCACAACGGGTTTCGCCAACGACGATGTGTGGTTCACGTTCGTGGCCAGTGCGACCACCATGGCCGTTGGTGTGGTGGGCACGGACGACGGGGACGGCTCGAACAGCACCGGGTTCAATGCCGTGGTGCAGCTCTACAGCGGTTCCTGCGGGAACCTGGTGGAGATGGATTGTGCGGACGAGACGTATTCCAACGAGCCCGAGGAGATCGTTGCCGCCGGCCTCAGCGTGGGGCAGACCTACTACGTGCGCGTCTACGACTGGGCCCCGGGGTACCCGGCGGTGCCCACCTTCGGGATATGCGTAGTGGAGGGAACGGGTATCGGTATCGGCATCCCGGAGCGGACCGGCGGCTCCGCCTGGTCGGTGTACCCGAATCCCTCCGCGGGAACGGTCGGTCTGCGCTATGAAGGCGCTGGCGGTCCCGGGCGGGTCGAGCTGATCGACCTCACGGGTCGGGTGCTGTACCACAAGGCCCTTCCGCTGTTCCCGGGCTCGGTGCATGAGCTCGATCCCGGCCGTGTCGGTGTCGGCACCTACCTCCTACGGGTGACCGTCGGTGGCTCGCGCAGCGAACAACGGCTGGTGCTGCAATAGGCCGGCGCGGGCGGGTGTGTCTGCGCGGCCGGTGTTAAAGATCCCAAGATCCGACGCCCCCGGAGGGTCGCGGGCCTATCTTAGCTCGCACCGCCGGGAGTGCCAGTGGTGGTGCGGCAGGTCGCCGTACCGCAGGTCGGGCCGGGCGACGACGGAGGGATGGCGACCCAGTGACCATGAAAGCGCAACTCCGGAAGATCCATGCCCACTTGGGCGATAGTGGCCTGTTGTACGCCTCACTGGCCGAGGGCGAAGCCCTGGCACGGGACCGCGCCATGATCGAGCGCATCTGCGCGGAGCGCCGCGGCATGATGGCGGCCCTGGTGCACGAGGCGGCGCTGGACGGGGAGGAGCTGGAGCCGACAGCCAGTGTTGGCGGACTGCTGAACGACATCCGTGTCCGCGTGCGGGACGCCATCGGCCATCCTGCGGCGGCGGAGGTGCTGGGGGAGCTTGAACGCGGCGAGCGGCACTTGCGGGACCTCTACGACGAGGGCATCGCCGCCGCAGGCCCGGGCCGGCTCAAGCAGGTGCTGGTGGGGCAGCGGAACAGCATCGACCGCAACGTCCGGGCGTTGCATGAAGCCATCGCGGCGCATGTCTGACGGGGCCATGGGCGTTCATCGCCACAACACGCGGCGCCGATGAGGGGGCTGTTCGTGCGGCTCAGCATCGGCCTCACGGTGCTCATCGCCCTGGTGGCCCTGGTGCGGCCCGGCGTGCTGTGGGCCTATGCGGTGGTGCTGCCGCTGGTGGCGGTGGGCCTGGTGGACATGAGGCAGGAGCGGCACACGGTGCTGCGCAACTTCCCCGTGCTCGGCCATCTGCGCTATTTCTTTGAGCTGATCTCGCCGGAGCTGCAGCAGTACTTCATCGAGCGCAGCACCGACGGGCGCCCCTTCAGCCGCCAGCACCGCAACCTGGCCTACCGGCGGGCCAAGAACGTGAGCGACACCACGCCGTTCGGCACCTTGCTGGACCTGAACGCCGAGGCGTACGAAGGTCTGCGCCATTCGATCTATCCGGCGCCGGTGCCCGAGGTGCCGCCCCGGGTGCGGATCGGCGGGGAGCGCTGCACGCAGCCCTACGACGCCTCCCTGCTGAACATCTCGGCCATGAGCTTCGGCGCGTTGAGCGCCAACGCGGTGCTGGCCTTGAACGCCGGGGCGAAGAAGGGCGGCTTCTACCACAACACGGGGGAGGGCGGCATCAGCGATTACCACCTGCGACACGGGGGCGACCTGGTGTGGCAGATCGGCACGGGCTACTTCGGCTGCCGCACCGAGGACGGCCGTTTCGACCCGGAGCGCTTCCGGGAGAAGGCGGTGCTGCCGCAGGTGCGCATGGTGGAGCTCAAGATCTCCCAGGGGGCCAAACCGGGTCACGGGGGGGTGCTGCCCGCCTCGAAGAACACGCCGGAGATCGCCCGCATCCGGCATCTGCGCCCGCACACCACCGTGCTGTCCCCGCCTGGCCACGCGGCCTTCAGCGATGCGGCCGGACTGCTGCGTTTCGTGGATGAACTGCGCACGCTTTCCGGCGGCAAGCCCACGGGCTTCAAGCTGTGCATCGGGCGCACCGAGGAGTTCGTCGCCATCTGCGAGGCCATGGCGGCCGGTGCGCCCCTGCCCGACTTCATCACGGTGGACGGGGCTGAGGGCGGCACCGGTGCGGCGCCCCTGGAGTTCAACGACAGCGTGGGCCTTCCGATCGGCCCGGCGCTGATCTTCGTCCACACCACCTTGCAGCGCTACCGGTTGCGCGACCGCATCCGCGTGATCGCCAGCGGCAAGGTGCTCACGGCCTCGTCGTTGTTGAAGATGCTCGCCACCGGGGCGGACCTGTGCAACAGCGCGCGCGGCTTCATGTTCGCGCTGGGCTGCATCCAGGCGCTGCGCTGCAACACCAACAGCTGCCCCACGGGCGTGGCCACGCAGGACCGCTCGCTGGCGCGTGGCCTGGTGGTCACCGACAAGGCCGAGCGGGTGTACCATTTCCACCGCAACACGCTGCATGCGGTGATGGAACTGATGGCGGCCTGCGGGGTGCACCGCATCGAGGATGTCAGCATGGACATGTTCATCCGGGGCGATGAGTTCATCCGGCAGGCCAACGCCTATTACCCGGACAGTCTGCACCATGATGGGCGGGGCCGGTCGTTCCGGGCGGTCTCCCCGGATGATCGGTGAGGCCTGCCCCGGGTGGCCGTGCGCCGCTTGCCCCGGCGGCGACCAGGGCACGGCACAGGCTGTACCGAGGGTCATGATGGCGAACTTTACCCGCATGAAGGATCTCGTCCGAGGACTGCCGGTCCTGCTCCTGCTGCTGCTGCTGTGCGCTTGCGGCCAGCGGGAACTGGCCCGATACAAGGAGCGGCTCAGGGAGGGCGGCTGCACGCCCTGGCAGGTGGGGCCTGCGGCGGCACGGGTACCGGTCGGCCCGCTGGACAGCGCCGCGGTGCCGGATGCGGTGCGGATGCGGTTCAGCCCGAACAGCCTGCGGATGGCCCACGCCATCGGGGTGCTGCCGGAGCTCGCTGAGCACATCGCCCGGCAGACGACCGAGCCGTCGCAGCGCACCGTGGAGCAGCGGCTGGCGGCGCTGGAGCTGAAGGACCGGATCGCGGATCGCTGCGATCGGGCGTCGCTCGAGATCAGCGCGGTGGCCTCCGAACTGGACTGCGAGGAGGAGAAGGTGAGCCAGCTGGCCGACCTGTTGAGCGGGATGGAGGATCGGCGCGAGACCCGGCTGACCATCGCCGCCATCGCGGTGGGTGCGGCGGGCGCGGTGATCACCGGTGTGCATCTGCTGGACGAGGACGGCTCCAGCAACATCGATGGTGCGGGCATCGTGTCCGGCGTGGCCGAGGCCGCGCTGGGCGCGGCCATCCTTCTGAACGGGGCGCGCACCGAGGTGCGGCATCCGCGCAATGCCCTGCGGGCGGTGTACGAGGGCAGCGACCCCGACGGCATCTTCCCGCCCTCGGTGTGGTACTGCCTGGTGCAGCCACGCGCCGTTGCCGGAGGGCAGCGGTCCTTGCGCGAGGAGTTGCTGGAGCGCTGGGGCGTTCACGGCGGCACCGCACCCAGCGGTGACCTGGCCCTGCTCCTGGGCGATGGCGGGCGCTACGGTACGGGGCAGCTGGAGGCGCGCGGCGACATGCTCGACCAGCTCGAGGCCTCCATCAAGCTCGTGAAGCAGGACCTGCTGCAGCTGGTGCAGGAGCTCGACGGGGCGGCGCGCTGAGGGGGCGGACCGCGTCGCCGACCCCGGTTCCAGCAGGGGGAGGGCCGTGCGGGTACGCCCCGTTCGTGTAATTTGCTCCCATGCCCCATCCGATCCGCTTCCTTTCCACGTTCGCCGTGCCGCTGGGTGCGGCCGCTCTCCACGCCCAGACCATCCTGGTCCAACCCTACCTGCAGGATGCGGAGCCCGACCGGATGAGCATCCTGTGGGAGACGAGCGGCGGCACGCAGAGCACGGTGGAGTACGGCCTCACCCCGGCGCTGGGGAGCGCCGTCTCGGGCACCTCCTTCGTCAGCTCGGGCAGTGCGCGGATCCACAGCGTCACGCTCACCGGCCTCAGCGCAGGCACCCTGTATTACTACCGCACGGTCACCGGCACGGCCATCTCCAGCATCCGGCATTTCCGCACCCCGGCCTTGCCGGGGGCCGAGGTCGGCACCAACATCGTGGCCATGAGCGACATGCAACAGGACAGCGGCCAGCCCACCAAGTTCTGGGAGGTGGTGCACAACGGCGTGATCGATCACGTGACCGACAGCATGGGCCCGGACCTGAGCCAGGAGCTGGCCATGGTGGTGATCCCGGGCGACCTGGTGCAGGACGGCCTCAACTACGCCTCCTGGAAGAGCACCTTCTTCGACCCGGCCGACCCGCTGTTCAGCTATGTGCCCGTGTATCCGGCGATCGGCAACCACGAGAACAATTCGGCCCACTACTTCAACTACTTCCAGCTGCCGGACAACGGCACGCCGGGCTACGAGGAGCACTGGTGGTACAAGGACCACAGCAACGTGCGCATCATCGGCCTCAACACCAACTCCGGCTACCGGATCCAGGAGCAGTTGGACTGGCTGGACGGCGTGCTGGCCGATGCCAGCACCGATCCGGACATCGATTTCGTCTTCGCGCAGATGCACCATCCGCACCACAGCGAGCTGTGGATCGATGGGAACACGGACTACACCGGTGATGTGATCGCGCGCATGGAACAGTTCAGCAGTTCCTGCGGGAAGCCCAGCATCCACTTCTATGGCCACACCCACGCCTATTCACGCGGCCAGAGCCGCGACCACGACCACGTGATGGTGAACGTGGCCACCGCCGGGGGCAACATCGACTACTGGGGCGAGTTCGCCCAGTTCGACTATGCCGAGCACAACATCAGCGACGACGAGTACGGCTTCGTGCTCACCGAGGTCCGGGCCGGCGCCGACCCGAGCTTCACCGTGAAACGCTTCAGCCTCGGCGATGAGAACAACATCGAGGACAACACCCTGGAGGACCTGGTCACGGTGCGGCGGTACAACAACACGCCGTTGATGCCCACAGGGCTCTTCCCCGCGACGCAGGACACGGTATCGCCCGATTGCGTCGTGCTTAAGGCCGACCCGTTCTTCGATGCCGACGGCGATGGGCACGGCGACGCCCATTGGCAGGTCTCCACCGATCCGGGCGACTGGAGCGCTCCGGTGGTCGACAGCTGGCGGCAGTATCAGAACTGGTACTTCGGGCAGGACCTGCAGGCGGGCGACGACCTCACAGACGAGCGGGTGCAGGGCCTGCAGCCGAACACCGCCTACGCCTGGAGGGTGCGCTACCGGGACCGGAGCCTGCGCTGGAGCCCCTGGAGCACGCCCTTGACCTTCCACACCGGTGCGGGCTCCTTCGGTGCGAACCTGCTCCTGAACGGGGATGCGCAGAGCGGAACCGCCAACTGGACGGCCACGGCCGGTGTGATCGAAGCGCTGACCGCCGGGCAATGCGCCGGCATCTCACCCTATCAGGGCACCTTCTATTTTGCCGTGGGCGCGCTTTGCACGGACAACGCCTTCGGCAGCGCCTACCAGGACGTGAGCATCGCGGCGTACGCGACCGCCGTGGATGCGGGGGACGCCGCCGTGCGCTACGGCGGATGGTTCGCCAACTGGCAGGGCAGCGACCTTCCGCGCATGGAGCTGGAGTTCCGCGACGGAGGCGGCACCCTACTGGGCAACGCCCCGCAGATCGGGTCCAACACGGCGACGTGGACACAGGTGATGAGCGATGTGGCTGTGCCGGCGGGTACGCGCACGGTGCGTGTGGTGCTCACCGGTACGCGCCAGGCAGGCACCGACAACGACAGCTATTTCGATGAACTGTACCTGCGGCTGTCCACCGCAGGTGCATGCAGCGAGCCCTACGTGCGTGTGCCCCTGCGGGCCTTTCTGCAGGGCCCCTACCTGAGCGGGCAGGAGCTCATGCACGACAGCCTGCGGGCACAGGGCCTCATCCCGCTCGTGGAACCCTTCACCGCAATGGGCATGGCCCACGCGGGCGCGGGAGGCGGAGAGAGCGTCGCGCCGAGCGTGCTGCAGACCACCGGCCTCAACGCGGTGGTGGACTGGGTGCTGGTGGAATTGCGGACCGGCACGGCGCC
The DNA here is from genome assembly GCA_014584605.1 of Bacteroidota bacterium. GTDB lineage: Bacteria > Bacteroidota > Bacteroidia > Flavobacteriales_F > PHOS-HE28 > PHOS-HE28. The sequence continues at coordinate 15,815 of JACTMO010000041.1, forward strand.
GGCCACGGTGGTCGCCACGCGTTCCTGCCTGATCCTGCGCGGCGGTGATGTGGTGGACAAGGACGGCAGCAGCGCACCGTGGATCACCGCCCCGCCGGGCATGTACCACATCGTGCTGCGCCATCGCAACCATCTGGCCGCCATGACCGCGGACCCGATCGAGCTGGGTGGATCGCTCACGACCATCGACCTGAGCGACCCGGGTGTGGCGCTGTACGGCACCGACGCCATGCGGACGGAGGCCGGTGTGCGGATGCTGTGGGCGGGCGATGTGAACGGGGACGACCTGTTGAAGTACGCCGGAGGGGCCAACGACCGCGACCAGGTCCTGCTGCACATCGGAGGAGCTTCGCCCACCGGCACCGCCACGGGCTACCACCGGACCGACATCAACATGGACGGCACCACGAAGTTCACGGGCACCGCCAACGACCGCGACCCCATCCTGGTGAACGTGGGCGGCTCGGTACCGACCAACGTGCGGCAGGGACAGGTGCCGTAAGGGTGGCCTTGGGCCGCTCCTGCGGGCTTGCCGTCAGGGCCGATGCGATCGGAACGCCGGCCGGAAGGGGAGGACGGTGTTCAGGTGGCCGGGGATCAACCCTTCGGCTCCCACAGCTCGATCTTGTTCCCTTCCGGGTCATATACCCACGCGAAGCGACCGTAGTCCTCGTCCTGCCGCTTGGGGTCGATGCGCACACCGGCGGCCTCCAGCTTCTTCAGCAGTTCATCGAGACCCTGCACGCGCAGGTTCAGCATGAACGGTTGTTTGGCGTCGAAGTAGTCGCTGTCCTTCTTGAAGGGGGAGAACACCGTGGGGCCGGCATCCTGTTGCCAGATCCAGCCATGTTCCTGGTCGTTGATGCCGAAGTGGTCGTTGTACCACTTGGCCAGTGCCTTGTGGTCGTTGGCGCGAAAGAAGAAGCCGCCGATGCCGGTGACGTGTCGGGACATGGTGCAGGGTGTGTTCAACCCGAAAGATGGGGACATTCCGTTCCAGTCTCCGTGTCCGCCGGATCAGTGCAGCACCACGCGTGCGCGCGAACCGTTGGCACAGCGCAACAGGTACACACCCGGCCGAAGGTCCGCGAGATCCAGGACGTTGGTGCCATGGTCCAGGTGCACCGTGCGAACCACTCGCCCCTCCACGTCCAACAACACAGCTTCCTGCGCTGCGGGGCCGGGGTTCCATACGTGCACCACATCACTGGTGGGCGTCGGGTACACACGAAGTTCGTCGTCATTTCCGACCTCTGCGACACCGACCGTACAAGCCGTCACCTCCAGGGTGTTCAGGCCGCTGGGCAGCGCGATCGACAGCACCAGCGTTCCCTGTCCGTCCGTCGGCGTTGGACCACCGACCGTGTTGCCGTTGACATGCACGCAGTAGGTGCTGTCCAACAGGTCGGTGCTGAAGAGCAGTACGTTGCGCCCTCCGGCCACATTGTTCACTTGATGGTAGTTGTGCCCGATCTCCCCGTCGGCGGCGAACAGGATCAGCGTATCGCTCCAGTCCACGGCGATGGTGCTGACGCTCACCAGAGCCTCACCGCCGGGCTGAGCAGGGGCCAGGTCGGTGCCGGTGCGGATCGTATGCAGGTAGATCACGGAGTTCGTGGGTTGCTGCGGCCTGACCTCGATGCGCCAGCTCCCCGGCGTATAAAAGGTGGTGTCCACCGTTGTGATCGGCGGATGGTCCGCACCATCGACCCAATACGCGTAGCCCGGGCCACCCACGCGCGTGGTGTTGCCTGAGGCCGGCAGCAGGGTGCGCAGGGCCACGCTGCCATCGCCATTGGTGCTTTGGTGGTCGCGACCGTCGTAGGTCTCGATATGGCCGGGCACGGTGCTGGCCAGGAGCGTCCCGCTCATGGTGGGCTGGGTGGCGAAGTGCGCGATCCACTGCACATCGCGTTGTGCGGTGCCCACGCCCACAAGGCCGAGGTGGTCCAGCACGATCAGGCGGTCGGGCTTCATGAACAGCAGCCGGCGGCGGAACCGGTTCAACTTCGCCGGATCGTAGCTCAGGGCCGCATCGGCGATGTTCAACTGGTACCCGGGACCCGAGGACCACCTTACCCATTCGCCGCGTTGGTTCTGCGGCAGGAAGATGTCGTTGTAGTTCCGTAGAGCCGGGCTGTCGATCTGCCCACCGTCGTTGGTGGCCGGCTGGCCGAAACTGGTCATCTGCTCCGTGCTGTCGTGGACCAGGACCGTGTTGTGCGCGATACTGCGGTTGTAGTAGTTGCGCATGTGCGTGCCGGCGTAGGTGTCGTAGTGGCCGGCATCCAGCAGCAGCGGTGCGTGGCGGAACACGGCGAAGCTGTTGTTGTCGCGGTGTTCATGCGAGGCCCGCTTGCTCGGTGCGCAGGTGAAGCTCATCAGGGTGGCGTCATCGCTCCAGGAGGAACGGCTCACGCTCCAGCCCACCTTGTCGCTCCACCAGTCCAGCGGCGGTGCGGGAAAGGGCACGGTGGGCAGATCGAAGTCCATGAAAATGAATTTTCTGAACAACGGCGCGGTGGAGCCCAGGTACGCGGGTTGCGAGTAGGTCTGTTGCAGCCACAGGCTGCGCGGATCCTGGAACAGGGCGGCATGGCGGTAGATCACACGGTCGCCGGTCATCCCGGACAGGCCGTCGCCGAAGTGAATGGTCTTGCCATCGGGTTGGATGAAATACCAATACTGGTTGATGCTCTCCTCGACCCAGGGCAGGCTGTCGTACCAATTGGTGCCGGTGGCGATGAGCATGTTGTCGAACAACTGGTATTGGTCCACCAGGGACCACATGCTGTAGGCGGCGCCCCAGTTCCAGCCGCCGTCGTCATCGCGATAGTGCTCGTACACGGGAAGGAATCCGTTCACCCACTTGTCGTACACCGCCTGGTGCCATTGCAGCACGGTATCCTGTTGGGCTGCGGTGAGCGCAGCGGCGCCGGCGAGCACCAGCGCGTTCTGGTTCGCATACACGCAGTTCCACGTGTTGTGGCTGGAGACGTAGCTCGTGCCTGCCGCGCTCAGGATGAAGCGTTCCATGAACGCGCGGGACTGGCCGTAGAGCACCACGGTCAGCGAGTCGCGCAGCGGCACAGGCAGGTCGTCGTAACACCAGTCCAGGAGCAGCATGCCTGCGGCGCTCATCTGCCGGTGAAGCACCTCGGCCGCGTACCATTCCATCGTGGCATAGTGGGCGGTGTCCAGCCGGCCGATCACCTGCCGTGCCAGGAAGCGGCAGCGTTTCAGGTTCAACGGATCCCCGGCCACACGCCACAGCGCCACGGTGAACTCGGCCTCGTTGGTGGCATAGACCGATGTCCAATCCCAGGTCCACTGGGTGCTGTCGGACCCGAGCAGGTAGAGCTGCGGGTCATTGATCCACCAGTTCTCATACCGGTACAGGAATTCCGAATAGGTGTCGCCGAACTCCCCGGGCAACAGGTGGCTGGCCTGCATCCAGGCGATCCGCGCGGAGTCGGCGAGCATGCGGGGACGCTGGGAATGGACCGGGGGCGCCTGCGCTTGTACAACGGCCACGGCAGGGATCGCGGACAGAACGACCAGGTGTCGCCGGAGGGACCTCCGATCACATCCGCACGCAAAGACAAGCCGATGGAGCAGCAATAGGAAGAATCCGCCGATGCCGGTGACGTGTCGGGACATGGTGCAGGGATCTGTCGCACCAAGGTAGGCGTGGATAGCTTCGCCCCATGCGACCCTACCTCTCCTTTGTCACGCTCGGTGTTTCCGATCTTGCTGCTTCCAGAAGCTTCTACGGCAAGGTGCTTGGCCTGAAACCCATGCACGATGAGGAAGGTGTGGCGATGTACCGGCTGAACGGCGTGGTGCTCTCCCTCTTCCCGCAGCACGAACTGATGAAGGACGCCCACGTGAAGGATGATGCACGCGGAGCGCGCTTCTCCCTTGCCCACAACCTGGGATCGGAAGCGGAGGTCGATACCTTCTTTGCCCACTTGAAGAAGCACAAGGTCACCATCACCAAGATGCCGGAGAAGGTCTTCTGGGGCGGCTACAGCGGCTACTTCGCCGATCCCGACGGGCACCTGTGGGAGGTCGCGTACAACCCGTTCCTGGAGATGGACAGGGATGGGAATGTGGTGGGCATGAAGCAGGGCTGAGGTCGAAGTGGCGTGACCGGCACAGCCGTAGCTTTGGCTACGCAAGTCCAGCCCATGAGCAAGACCCTCAGCAAGCCCGCCACCAAAGCCGACCTCAACGGCCACAGCGCCAGCGGTATCTCCAGGAAGGCCGGACGCCTGCCGGTGATGAAGACCTACAAGATCTACATCGGCGGCAAGTTCCCGCGCACCGAGAGCGGGCGCTACTACCAGCCGAAGGGTAGCGATGGCGGGCCGCTGGCCAATGTGTGCCGCAGCAGCCGCAAGGATGTGCGCGACGGCGTAGTGGCCGCCCGCAAGGCCTTCGGAGATTGGGGAAGCCGCTCGGCGTTCAACCGTGGGCAGATACTGTATCGGATCGGTGAGATGCTCGAGGGCCGCAGTGTGCAGTTCGTGCACGAACTGGTGCTGCATGGCGCCACGCCGAAGCAGGCGGAGGCCGAGGTGGCCGCGGCCATCGACCGCTGGGTCCACTATGCCGGGTGGTGCGACAAATACCAGGCGCTCTTCAGCAGCGTGAACCCGGTGAACACCTCACACTTCAACTTCAGCGTGTACGAACCCACGGGTGTGGTGGGCATCCAATGTGCTGGCAGCAACGGTCTGCTGGAGCTGGTGAGCCTGATCGCCCCCGTGATCGCAGGCGGCAACACCTGCGTGGCAGTGGCCAGCGAACACCATCCGCTCCCGGCCGTCACCTTCACCGAGGTGCTCGCCACCAGCGACCTGCCCGGCGGTGTGGTGAACCTGCTCACCGGTTTCCGCACCGAATTGCTGAAGCCGCTCGTGACGCACATGGATATCAATGCGGTGGTGGTGGCCGGTGCGAAAACGGAAGAGCGTTCCATGCTCGACCTGGAGGCCACGTGCAACTTGAAACGCATCATCTATCCCAAGGTGAGCGACTGGAGCAGCGACGAAGCACAAAGCCCCTTTTGCATCCTCGACACGCAGGAGGTGAAGACCACCTGGCACCCGATCGAACGCGGGCAGGGCGGGGGCGGGGGGTATTGAGTGTTCCAGTTTCGCGTTCATCTTGGGCTTATCTTTGAGGAGAGCTACCGCCATGACCACGATCATCAAACGCAGTACGACACGCAAGCAGTTGTCTGCCCTGTTAAAGGGGAAAAAGCGTGCACGCAAGGCGAAAGGCGTTGATGTGAAGAGCTTTGCTGGGAAATTGAAGCTGGAGGGCGATCCATTGGTCATTCAGAAGCGTATGTGCGATGGATGGAAGTAGGTTGCTCGTTGATACGAACATCATCCTTTACGCACTGAAGGGCGATATGGCCCTGACGGAGTTGATCGATGGGCAGGATCTGTTCATCTCGTTCATTACCCGGATCGAGTTGCTGAGTTTTCCTGGGATCGACAAACCGGGCATCGCACTCATTGAGCATTTCCTGGAGCAGATCCCCGTGATCGAAAGCAATCCATTGATCATTCAGACGCGATCGAGCTGCGACGAAAAAGCGGGCTTGAGGTACCGGATGCCATCATTGCGGCCAGTGCCCGTTTCTTGGGTGTCAGGCTGATGACCGCTGACAAGGATCTCAAGAAAGTGGAGAAGGAGATCGATCTGCTGCTTTATCAAAGATGAATGACCCACTGCCCCTGATCCTCGACACGCAGGAAGTGAAGACCACCTGGCACCCGATCGGGTGCGGGCCGGGCGGGGGTGGGGGGTATTGAGCGTTCGCCATGCGCATGCTGCGGCACTTCATACTGGGCTTGGTGTTGGTGGCGGTCGCCTTGTGGATCGTGCGTGGGCCGATCTTTCGGGCGGTGGTACAATACCGCATCGTGGGTGAACGTGGCCCTGTTCGACCATTGCCGAGTTCAGCACAGGCATCCATGGACTTGCATAGCGCTATGCGATCGGCCTTGGACACAACGGCCGTTCTTCTTCGGTTTTCCACCGGCGTGGTGAGCAATGACCCTGGCGACCTGCGCCATGGTGGACCGGCCAACTGCGTCGGCTACACAGCGCTCTCGGCTTCGCTCCTGCTTGGACATTTGAAACACGCAGGACTCGATGGACGGTATGAGGTGGACGCGGTCATTGGCAAGCTGTACATAGGCGAGATCGACCTCCATGGCTTTTTATCCAGCCCATTCTGGAAGGACCATGATGTGGTTCGCGTGAGAAACAAGGAAACAGGGGAGGAGACCCTACTTGATCCCACGCTGTTCGATCATTTTGGAATTGATCGTGTTTCCGCCAGACCAGGCCATTGAACGTCCCTGTGCGTACCGCTCCTGTACCCGCGCGAAGCAGGTCTTTCGTTGTGGTGGTCGGACCGGAGTGCTGTTACAGAGACGAGGACATTTTCCTTTGCGACGGCAGGGCGCACTCGCATACAGCACTTCACGCGCGGCATCACACGCGGTCCATCCAGAGGGTCGCATCCGAAGGGAGAGCTGAGATCAGGCTGGTATGGTTGCCTTCTCCATCGTGGCCACGAACCACGTTCCACCACGGAACCAGTGCAATTGATGTGCGCGACCGGTCCGCGCCACTTCTTCGGAAGGGTCCATGTCCGGGTCGCCCAGCACGGTGCGTTCCAGCAGCCAACGGATCACGGGCATGGTGCGCCGGGTCAGCCAGTGGAGCCGCGGTGGCAAGCGACCGTCAAGCACCACGCAGCGGCCGCCGGGTCGAAGAAGCGCCCAAGCCTGTTGCAACGCCGCCTGTGGATCACCGAAACTGTTCAGGGAGAACTCGAACCAGATGCGGTCGTAGCCGATGGGATCCCGGTGTTGCAGGATGTTCGCGCACCACACGTCGACATTCTTGAGGCCATGCCGCACGCAAAGGTTCCGCGCCTTCGCGATCATCTTCGGTGAGAGATCCACCGCTACCACGCGGCCGCCTGCGCCTACCATGGTCGCAAGCCGGGGCAGGCTCCTACCCAGCCCACAGCCCACCACCAACACGCGGTGGCCCGGCTGAAACATGAGTTGGGTCATGGCTTCGCGCCGTGCGGTGGTGGGAACGAGGAAGAGCTTCTCCAACCACGGGTAGCACCAGGCCACGCGGTCGTAGCGGGCGGCCACCCACTGCGGGTCCGATCGGGGGTTCGGGCGGGTGCGGTTCATGGCGGGCGGTGCAAAGGTCCGTCCGGACCGCCCTGCGTGGTTCGGTGTTGTCGGGGTGGCACCGCCCCGTGGTCCCGTCCGGCGTACCGCCGCGGCAAGTCACCCGATCGCCAGCATCTTTGCCGGACACGGCACCACCGCTTGATGAAGCGGCGATGGCCGACCACCTGATGCCCATGGATCCGATCACCTGGCACGACTTCGAGAAGGTCCAGCTCTGCGTGGGCGCCGTGCTTGCTGCGGAGGACCTGCCCAACGCGCGCAAACCGGCCTACGTGCTCACCATCGACTTCGGCCCGCACGGCATCAAGCGCAGCAGCGCGCAGATCGCCAAGCATTACACCAAGGAAGAGCTGATCGGCCGTCAGGTGGTGGCGGTCATCAACTTCCCGCCCAAGCAGATCGGCACGGTGAGGAGCGAGTGCCTGGTCACCGGTTTCGCTGATGCGAACGGCGATATCGTGCTCACGGCCGTGGAGCGGCCGTTGCCCAATGGGGCCCGGCTGATGTGACCGGCGCGAGGTGGCTCCATCGGGCGGTGCGATCGCCGTTCTTCGCACCATGGAACTGGGACCGATGTGGGAGGGGCTGGGCCTTCCGGGCTTGTTCCTGGCCAGTTTCCTTGCGGCCACCGTTCTGCCGTTGAGCAGCGAGGCCTTGCTGGCGGCCATGGCGATGGGGCCCTGGTCGTGGACCGCCCTGTGGGCCACGGCGAGCCTGGGCAACACCTTGGGCGGCCTTTCGAGCTACGGGCTGGGCAGGCTGGGCGAGCTGCAACGCCTGGCGCGCTGGACCGGTGCGGACCCGGCGAAGGCGATGGCCTGGGCGGAACGGATGCGCCCTTTCGGTGCCTGGGCCGCCCTGCTGTGCTGGCTGCCGGTGGTGGGGGACCCCATCGCCATCGCGCTGGGCCTGTTGCGCACGGACCCGTGGGTCACGGCGCTGCTCATGTTCATCGGGAAGGCGGCGCGCTACGCAGTATTGCTGGGGGCCTTGCGCGCGGTGGCCTGAGCGGGCCGGCGACCGTTGGCACGCTGTTCCAGGAACCACCACTTCGGGGTGTCCTTGCGTTGGCGCGCCGCCTGCCACATGGCCACCAGCCGGTCCTGCAGGAGCTCCGTGGCCTCCTCCACGTTGTCCGCCACGAACACGAACTCGAGCTCGCGACGACCGATGGTGCCCTCGGCCACCATGCGCTCGAGCTGCTGGAGCATCGGCCCCCAGTAGTCCTTGCCATAGAGCAGGATGGGGAAGTCCTTCACCTTGCCGGTCTGGATAAGGGTGATGGTCTCGAAGAGCTCGTCCAGCGTGCCTGCACCTCCGGGCATCACCACGAAGCAGATGCTGTACTTCACCAGCAGCACCTTGCGCACGAAGAAGCGTTCGAAGGTGAGGCTGACATCGAGGAAGGGGTTGGCGGCCTGCTCGTGCGGGAGCACGATGTTGCAGCCCACGCTCCGGGCGCCCACGTCGCGTGCACCACGGTTGGCGGCCTCCATGATGCCGGGTCCACCGCCGGTCATGATGGTGAAGCCCACGCGCCCGATGCGCCGCGCCAGCTCCCGGGCGTCGGCGTAGTAGGGGTGGTCCTCCTTGAAGCGTGCACTGCCGAAGAAGGTGACGCAGGGGCCCACGAAGTGCAGCTTGCGGAAGCCGCGGACGAACTCCCGGGCGATGCTGGCCACGGTGAGGAGCTCCTGCCAGCGGCTGCGCGGGCCTTCGAGGAAACGCAGGTCGATGGGGCGTGAGGGGGTTTTGGACATGTGCGGCCGGACGGGCCAAGGTACCCAGTTGACCTGCGGGCGGTGGCCCGGGGAAATGATAAATAGTTGTTAAGGCAGCTGGCATGCGATGTGGGTCATTCTATGTTCGCCGCCGCTTTGGCGATGCCCACCGGAACGCACCCTTGGTTGAAGCGCTTGATGCTGGCCAGCATGCTGATGCTGGGCCTGCAGCTGTGCCTGCCGCTCTCCGTGCAGGCCACGGTCCTGTCGGTGGATGTCATCGGCCTCGGCGTGAAGGACCCCACCGACAAGCCCGGCCTGCAGCCCGACCTTGACCTTCCGCCGCACCAGGTGGCACGCGTGCTGCCTCCCGTGCGGTCGGTGGTGCCCGGCGGCGGTTGCCCGCGCCGGGAGCGCGCCTCCCTTCCCCCGGTCCTGCCGGTGTGCGGGTACCACCCCTCGGCCCCCTGATGCCTGTACCGACCCGGCGCTGAGCCGGGCGTCGCCGCGTGTCCATGTGGACGTGCGGCGGCTGCGCGATGCGGTCCCCTGCGATCCGTATCGAATGCAGTTCCGGTGCCCGCCAGGTCGCGGGACCGCCTTTCCCCCGATCCCGATCATCCCAACCCATGTTCCGTTCCATCGGTCATCAAGCTCGTTCCGTCGTCGTCCCACCGGGTGCTGTTCCATGCCGCCTGGTACCGTGGTCGCGCGTTCCGCCGTTCCGCACCGTCCGCCTCGCCCTGCCGCTGACCGCCCTTGCCGTGCTGATCGCAGGCTGCGGGGCCCATCCGGCCGAGGAGCATCACGAGGGCCATGAATTGGGCCGCTTCCAGGCCAGCACGCCGTACCGGACGGACACCGTGGTGTTGCAGGAGTACGTGTGCCAGGTCCATTCGGTGCAGCACATCGAGGTGCGGGCCCTGGAGAAGGGCTACCTGCAGGACGTGCTCGTGGATGAGGGCCAGCAGGTGAAGGAGGGGCAGCTCATGTTCCGGATCCGCCCGGTGCTGTACCAGGCCGAGGTGAAGCGGGCGGAGGCCGAGGCGGAGTACGCCGGCATCGAATACCGCAACACCAAGGCGCTCGCCGACAGCAACGTGGTCTCCCCGAACGAACTGGCGCTGGCCGAGGCCCGCTACGACAAGGCGAAGGCCGAGCTGGTCGCCGCACAGGCCCACCTGGGCTTCACCGAGATCACGGCCCCCTTCAACGGGATCGTGGGCCGCTTCCACGTGCGGAAGGGCAGCCTGCTCGACGAGGGCGAGCTGCTCACCGAGCTCAGCGACAACAGTTCCATGTGGGTGTACTTCAACGTGCCCGAGGCGGAATACCTGGCCTATGCCCGCGACAAGGAGGCGGGGCGGGGCACCCAGGTGCGCCTCATGCTTGCCGACACCGAGATCTTCCAGCAGGTCGGGGAGGTCACGGCCGTGGAATCCGATTTCAACAACCAGACCGGCAACATCGCCTTCCGGGCCACCTTCCCCAATCCCGCCGGGTTGTTGCGCCATGGGCAGACGGGCAACATACTGATGGGGCGGCGGCTCACGGACGTGCTGCTGGTGCCGCAGAAGGCCACCTTCGAGGTGCTCGATCACCGCTACGTGTTCAAGGTGGGGGATGACGGCGTTGTGCAAACCACCCGCATCGAGGTGGGCCCGGAGCTGCAGCACCTGTTCGTGGTGAACAAGGGGCTCGGCAAGGATGATCGCTTCCTGCTGGAGGGGCTGCGCAAGGTGAAGGACAAGGACAAGGTGGAGTGCGCATACCTGCCGCCGGACTCGGTGATGAAGCACTTGGAGCTGTACGCTGAATGAATGCGTGAATGCTTCACCACAGAGGCACAGCGAACACAGAGGGAAGGGCCAGCTCTCCGCAATTGCGTTTCTCCGCGCCCTCTGTGCCTCTGTGGTGAACCTATCCCCAACCTCTTCGATCCATGTTCAGGAACTTCATCCAGCGGCCCGTCCTGGCCATCGTCATCTCGGTGCTCATACTGTTCGTCGGTGGGCTGGCCATGGAACAGCTGCCCACGGCGCAGTTCCCCGAGATCGCGCCTACGACGGTGAACATCTTCATCGCCTATCCGGGTGCCAGTGCCGACGTGCTCACCAAGAGCACCATCATCCAGTTGGAGACGGCGATCAACGGGGTGCAGGGCATGCGCTACATCGCCAGCGACGCCACCAGCGCGGGGGAGGGCACCATCCGGGTGATCTTCGAGCCGGGCACCGATCCCAACGAGGCGGTGGTGCGGGTGAAGACGCGCGTAGACCAGGTGATGCCCAACCTGCCGGTGCTGGTGCAGCGCGAGGGGGTGGTCATCACCCCGGTGCAGCCCAGCATGCTCATGTACGTGAACCTTTACGGCGACGGCGGGGACGCGGATGAGCTCTTCCTGTACAACTACGCTTATACGCAGTTGATCCCCGAGATCCAGCGGATCCCGGGCGTGGCCCAGGCGCAGATCCTGGGCAGCCGCAAGTATGCCATGCGGGTGTGGCTGAAGCCCGACCGCATGCGGGCCTACAACATCAGCGCCGAGGAAGTGATGAAGGCCATGGAGGAGCAGAGCCTGATCGCCCGGCCGGGACGACTGGGCCAGAGCTCGGGCATCAACGCGCAGGCGCTGGAGTACGTGCTCATCTACCAGGGGCAGTTCAACGAGCCCGAGCAGTACCGCAACATCATCATCCGCGCCAACGAGGAAGGGGAGGCCATCAAGCTCCGCGACATCGCCGACGTGGAGCTGGGCAGCGAGTTCTTCGACATCTATTCCAACCTCGACGGCCGGCCCTCCGCCTCGATCGTGCTGAAGCAGACGCTGGGCAGCAACGCCACCGAGGTGATCCACCGGGTGAAGGAGACGCTGAAGGCGCAGTCCGCCTTCATGCCGCCCGGCGTGGACTACAAGGTGAGCTACGATGTCTCCACCTTCCTGGACGCCTCCATCGAGCAGGTGCTGCACACCCTGCGCGACGCCTTCATCCTGGTGGCCCTGGTGGTCTTCATCTTCCTGGGCGACTGGCGGTCCACGCTCATCCCCATCATCGCCGTGCCGGTGTCGTTGATCGGCGCCTTCTTCGTGATGCAGCTCTTCGGCCTGTCGATCAACCTGATCACGCTCTTCGCCCTGGTGCTCGCCATCGGCATCGTGGTGGACAACGCCATCGTGGTGGTGGAGGCGGTGCATGCGCGGATGGAGGAGAAGCACCTGATGCCCTATGCCGCCGTGAAGGAGGTGATGAACGAGATCGGAGGCGCCATCATCGCCATCACGCTGGTGATGGTCTCGGTCTTCATCCCGATCTCGTTCATGACGGGCCCGGTGGGTGTGTTCTACCGGCAGTTCTCCATCACCATGGCGGGGTCCATCGTCATCTCCGCCGTGGTGGCGCTCACGCTCACGCCGGTGCTCTGCGCCATGCTCATGAAGCCGCACCACGGCGCGCGCCGAAGGTCGATCCTCGACCGGGGCATCGATGCCTTCAACCGCTGGTTCGAGCGGCTCACCGGACGCTATGTGGCGGTGCTCAACCGGATCGTCGTACGCCGCGTGCTCACCTTCGGCGTGCTGGTCGGCTCCTGCGCGGCGATCTGGCTCACCAACGAGGTGCTGCCTGCGGGCTTCATCCCCAGCGAGGACCAGGGCACCATCTACGCCATCGTACAGACGCCCCCGGGGTCCACGCTGGAGACCACCAACGAGGCGGCGCGCGACCTGCAGCGGATCTGCGAGGAGATCCCCGAAGTGGCCTCGGTGTCGTCGCTCGCGGGCTACGAGATCATGACCGAGGGACGGGGCTCCAACGCGGGCACCTGCCTGATCGACCTCAAGCCCTGGAACGAGCGCGACAAGAACGTGAACGAGGTGATGGAGGAGCTCGAGGAGAGGACCCGGGACCTGGGGGCTGTGATCGAGTTCTTCGAGCCGCCCGCCGTGCCCGGCTTCGGCTCCTCCGGCGGCTTCTCCCTACGGATGATCGACAAGACCAACGGCGCGGACTACCACGAGTTCGAGCGGATCAACAACGCGTTCATGGCCGCGCTCGCGGAACGCAAGGAGCTCACCGGGCTGTTCACGTTCTACGCGGCCAACTTCCCCCAGTACGAGATGATCATCGACAACGACCTGGCGATGCAGAAGGGCGTGAGCATCGGCAAGGCGGTGGAGAACCTGAACATTCTGATCGGGAGCACCTACGAGCAGGGTTTCATCCGGTTCGGGCGCTTCTTCAAGGTGTACACCCAGGCCGCGCCCGAGTACCGGCGCTATCCGTCCGACCTCACCGGCCTGTTCGTGAAGAACGAGGAAGGGGAGATGGTGCCGTACTCGTCCTTCATGCGGTTCGAGAAGCGTCTCGGCCCCAACGAGATCACGCGGTACAACATGTACAACTCGGCCACCATCCGGGGTCTGCCGGTGGAGGGCTACACCAGCGGCGACGCCATTCGCGCGATCCAGGAGGTGGCCAAAGAGACCCTGCCGCGCGGCTACGACATCGCGTGGGAGGGCCTGTCGTACGACGAGGCCCGACGCGGCAACGAGGCCGTGTGGATCTTCCTCGTGGTGCTCGTCTTCGTGTACCTGGTGCTGGCCGCGCAATACGAGAGCTTCATCCTTCCGCTGGTGGTGATCCTCTCCCTGCCCGTCGGTGTGCTGGGCTCCTTCCTGCTGCTGAAGGCCATGGGGCTGGCCAACGATGTGTACGCGCAGATCGGCATCATCATGCTCATCGGTCTGCTGGGCAAGAACGCGGTGCTGATCGTCGAGTTCGCGGTGCAGCGGCAGCGCGCGGGGGCCACTGTGCTGGAGGCCACCATCGAGGGGTCGAAGGCGCGTTTCCGCCCGATCCTCATGACCTCGTTCGCCTTTGTCGCCGGCCTGGTGCCCCTGGTGGCGGCCACCGGTGCGGGGGCCATCGGCAACCGCACCATCGGCTCCTCGGCCCTGGGCGGCATGCTGGTGGGCACCGTGCTGGGCGTGCTGCTGATCCCCGGCCTCTACTACGTGTTCGCCGACCTGATCAAGGGCCGCAAGCTGATCAGCGATGAACGCGATGAACCGGTGTCGGAACAGTTCGTGCGCCGAGCCCAGGAGGCCAGCGACACCAAGGAGACGATCCGTGCGCTGATGGCCCGGGTGAACGACCTCTTGAAACGCAGGAAGGAACCATGAGAACGATGCGGAAGGGATGTGAAGGGGCCCGGTGCGGCCGCGCGGTCGCACCGGGGCGGATGAAGCGGGCGGGCCGGAGCCGCTCCCGGACCGGCGGGCCGGTGCTTCCGCTCGCCCTGCTGCTGGCGGCCGCCCTCACGGCCTGTGTGCCCGCGCTCAAGGTCCACGAGGCCCGGACGGACCTGCCCGCAGCCTATGCCGGGTCCGTGGACAGCACCGACGCGGCCGACATGCCCTGGCGGCAGTTCCATGCCGATCCCGCACTGCGGGCCCTGATCGACAGTGCCCTGGCCCACAACCGGGAGCTGCACATCATGGCCCAGGAGATCGAGGCGGCGAAGGCCGAGGTGCGTGCGCGCAAGGGAGAGTACCTGCCCGGCGTGGCCATCGTTGCAGGGGCCGGGGTGGAGAAAGTGGGGGCCTACACGCGGAACGGCGCGGTGGAGGAACACCTTGAGGTGAAGGAGCATACCGCCTTCCCCGAGCCGCTGCCCGACCTCATGGTGGGTGCGCGCGCATCGTGGGAGCTGGACATCTGGAGGAAGCTGCGCAACGCGAAGAAGGCGGCCGCGCTGCGCTACCTGGGCACGGTGGAGGGCAGGAACTTCACGATCACCAACCTGGTGGCCGAGATCGCCAGCAGCTACTACGAGCTGATGGCGCTGGACAACCAGCTGGGGATCCTGCGCGACAACATCGCCATCCAGGAGGATGCGCTGGGGATCGTGCGGCTGGAGAAGCAGGCGGCCAAGGCCACGGAACTGGCGGTGCGTCGTTTCGAGGCCGAAGTGCTGAAGAACCGGAGCAAACTGTTCGAGGTCCAGCAGCGCATCACCGAGACCGAGAACCGGATCAACTTCCTCGTGGGGCGCTACCCCGGCCCCGTCGCCAGGGCGTCCACAAGCTTCGCCGGTCTGGAGGCCGACAGCCTGCCCATCGGTCTGCCCGCTCAGCTGCTGGAGCGCCGCACGGACATTCGCAGGGCGGAGCTGGAGCTGGAGGCGGCGAAGCTGGACGTACGCTCGGCCAGGGCCGGCTTCTTTCCCACGCTGGACCTCACGGCCGGGGTGGGGCTGAACGCCTTCGACCCTGCGCTGCTCGTGGAGGCGCCGGCCTCGCTGCTGTACGGGGTCGCCGGGGACCTGGTGGCGCCGCTGGTGAACCGGAATGCGATCAAGGCGGCGTACATCGGTGCCACCGCACGGCAGCAACAGGCCGGGTACGGCTATGAGCAGACCGTGCTCAACGCCTACGTGGAGGTCCTGAACCGGCTCTCGGAGCTGCGGAACCTGCGTCGGAGCTATGAACTGCAGCAGCAGCAGGTGCAGGCGCTTTCGAGCTCCATCACCATCTCCACCAACCTGTTCCGCTCCGCCCGCGCCGATTACATGGAGGTGCTGCTCACCCAGCGCGATGCCCTCGAGTCTCGCTTCGAACTGGTGGAGACGCACAAGCGGCAGCTCAACGCCCGCGTGGACCTGTACCGGGCCTTGGGCGGCGGGTGGCGGTAGGGCGTGGGTGCGGACGATCAGGGCATCGTCACCACCACGCTCCCCACCTTGTGCCAGCTCTCGGCCAGCACGTGGGCCTCGCGGATGCGTTCCAGCGGGAACGTGCTGTCGATCACCGGCCGGACCTTCCCTTGCTCCCACAGTTCGGCGAGGAGCCGCATGTCATCGCCGGTGCCTGCGGCGGTACCGCTGATCACCTTCACTTTCCTGCCACCCGTGCCGGTGAACGCACGCTTGATCTTGTCCGCCGGTAGGTCCGAGCCGAGGATCAAGGTGCCGCCGTCCTTCATCAGCGCTATGCTCTTTTCGAAGGGCAGCTTGCCCACGGTCTCGAAGACCACGTCGTAACTGTTGCGGTGGGCGAGGAGGTCATCCTTGGTGTGGTCCAGCACGGTGGAGGCACCAAGCGAACGCACCAACTCCATGTTGCGTGTGCTGCACACGCCGGTCACCTCCGCGCCCATCGAGCGGGCCAGTTGCACCGCCGCACTGCCCACCGCGCCGCTGGCACCATACACCAGTACGCGTTGCCCCGCGATCACCCCGGCTTTGCGCAGGAAATCCATGGCGGTGCAGAAGCCGAAGGGAATGGCGGCGGCATCGGTGTAGGCCATGCCCGCAGGCATCGGAGCGAAGGCGCCGTTCTCCGACAGGGCGATGTGTTCGGCGTGCCCGCCGAGGCCCATCAAGCTGGTCCATCCGAAGTGGCGGTCGCCCGGCTTGTACTTGGTCACAGCCGATCCCACGGCCGCGATCTCGCCCGCGAACACCACGCCCAGGATCGGCCTCCGAGGCCTGAACGGCCCGAACACGAGCCGCACGAACCAGGGGTTGGCACGGCGCAGCCGCCAGTCGGCCGCGTTCACTGCCGAGGCATGGATGCGGATGAGCAGTTCGTTGCTTTTCGGGGTCGGCGTGGGCACCTCGGCGATGCGGATCACCTCCGGGCCTCCGTAGGCGGTTGCGAGCGCGGCTTTCATGCGGGCAAAGCTCCGGGGGACCCGCGCGACCGGCATGACCGTTGGTGGAAAAGGTCACCCTTTCGTCACACGGTGGCCGCGAGGGTGCGGACTGCTACCGCACCGCATCCAGGAAGGCCTGCCGCTCCTCGGTGCGTTGGAAGAGCCCGCCGAAGTAGCTGGTGGTGGTGGCGCTGTGCGTGTCCTCCACGCCGCGCGCGGCCACGCAGAGGTGGTCGGCCGTGATGTGGACCGCCACGTCGTCGGTGCCGAGCACGTCCTTCAGGCTCTCGGCGATCTGCATGGTGAGGCGCTCCTGCACCTGCGGGCGACGCGCATGGAACTGCACCAGCCGGTTCAGCTTGGAGAGGCCCACCACCTTCTCCATGGGGAAGTAGGCCACGTGCGCCCTGCCGATGATGGGCAGGAAGTGGTGCTCGCAGCAGGAGTACAGGCTGATGTTCTTCTCCACGAGCATCTCCCGGTAGCCGTAGTCGTTCGGGAAGGTGGTGATGGTGGGGAAGTTCCGGTCATCAAGACCTTGGAACAATTCCTTCACGAACATCTTAGCCACGCGTTGCGGGGTGTCGCGCAGGCTCGCGTCGTTCAGGTCGAGGCCCAAAGTTTCCATGATCTTGCCGAAGTGATGGCGGATGGTCACCATCTTCTCCTCGTCGCTATCGTGGTCGAGGACCGGATGAAGCACCGGTTTGGGCAGTGCTTCGGCATGCGGCGCGCGTTTGGCCACGTTCCCGTTAAGCAGGGTGTTCTCCATCAGAATTGTACGTCGATGAGTTCAGCGTTCGCACCGAGTTCGAGCAAGGCGTTCTTCACGGCCGTGACAAAGCCCTCCGGGCCGCAGGTGTAGAAGGGCTGGTCGAAGCGGGCCACATGCTTGCGCAGGAGATCCGCACCGATCCTGCCGTGCAGGAAGCCCGGTGCCTCCTGCTCGCTGAGCACGCCGTAGAAGTCACGGCCGAGCATCGCGGTGAACTCGTCCACCAGGAAGGCGTCGGCGCTTGTCCGGTTGAAATGGAAGAGCGTGTTGCCGGCCAGCCGACCCTCCACCTGCAACTGCCGCAACACGGCGATGTAGGGTGTAACGCCTGTGCCGCCCGCGATGAACACGCCGGGACCCTTCAGCGCCACGGTATCGAAGGGGTCGCTGATCAGCACCGTATCGCCCGCCTTCAGCGTGGCCACCTGCGCGGTGATGCCGCGATGCTCCGGATAGCACTTGATGGTGAGCTCCAGGTGCGGGTCGGTGGCGAGGCCGGTGAAGGTGAAAGCGGAGACCCTCTCCTCCAGCCCGGGTCGCGGCAGCTTGAAGTCGATGGCCTGTCCTGCGGAGAAGTTATACCCTTCCGGGCGTTCCAAGGTGAGGCGCACCACGTTGTGGTTGAGCGCTTCGGAGCGGATGATGCGAACGGCGTGGTCCATGGATGCGTGTTTGGTCCAGATGATCGGGCATCGAGTTCCTCATCACGCGGTACGCGCCGATCCTCGTGTGATCCCCGAGAGCCGCGCCAGCGCGTAGGCGCCCAGGGCCATCACCAGGTCGCGCACGGCCACGTCCAGGTGGCTGCCGCCGAGGAGCAGCACCAGGGCGATCAGCGTGAGCCAGGCGGAGACCACGTAAGCGCCGATCTGCGGACGGGCCAGTACCAGGATGCCTGCGACGATCTCGATCACGCCCACCACCATCATGAAGGTGGCCGGTGCGAAGGGCAGCATGCCTGCCACGCCGGAGGGCACATAGCCGCTCCAATCCGTGAGCAGGTTGAGGAACTTGTCGGCCCCGGCGGCGATGGGGATCAGGCCGTAGCCGTAGCGGAGCAGGATCTGAAGGTTGCGGATCTCGAGTTGGGCAGCGGTGTTCATGGCGTGTGGTCGTGTTGTGGGCGTTGGATGACCCACACCGCCTTCGCGTTACAACGATCGCCGACTTCCCTGGAAATGGGTGCGTGGGTGAGGGTCCAGAAGATCCCTGCATCCTCGTGCGCTTGTGAATGCGCATCTCGTTACCCGTCCTTCGTGCTCCCTCGGAATTCGCCAGGATCCTTGATACCGTACGGACATCCGCGGCGTTGTAACTTTTCCCCGTGCCGGGCATCCAACGTGTGAACAAGCCCCATCCGCACCCACCATGTACGCCGTCAAACTCGCCTCCGAAGGACCCGCCCAGCTTACCGACCAGCAGGTGGTGGCCCGTGTGCTGCAAGGGGAGAAAGGGTTGTACGAGATCCTGATGCGCCGGTACAATCAGCGCCTTTACCGCACCGTGCGCGGCTACCTCACCGATGCCGACGACGTGCAGGACGTGATGCAGGACACCTACGTGAAGGCCTACGAGAAGCTGTTCCAGTACCGGCACGAGGCCGCCTTCAGCACCTGGCTGATCCGCATCGGCATCAACGAAGCGCTGCAACGGCTCAAGCGCATTCGCTCCGCGCGGAAACATTTCGACCCCAATGTGCGCACCGAGGGCCTCATCCAATTGCCCGACACCCCCATGACCGGTCCCGAGGAACGAACCATCCAACAAGAGGAACGCGCGATGCTGGAACGCGCCATCGCGCGGCTGCCAGAAACCTACCGCGTGGTGTACCTGCTGCGCGAGGTGGAAGGGCTCGACGTGGCCGAGGTGGCCGAAGCGCTGGCCATCAGCGAGAGCAACGTGAAAGTGCGCACCCACCGTGCGAAGGCCATGCTGAAGGACGCCCTGCTCGCCATGCAGCCGCATCGCGATGCGTACACCTTCGGCAATGCACATTGTGATGCGCTGGTGGCGGCGGTGATGGCGCGGATCTGAAGCGTGCACGACGCCTCCCGCTACATTCGTCGCATGACCAACGGAGAGACCATCGCCGCGGAATTGCAACGCTACCAGGCCGCCACGCGCACCTTGCTGGAGCGCATCCCAGCCGACAAGCTCGCGTGGAAGCCCCACGAGAGGTCCATGAGCCTCGGCCGTCTCGGCATGCACGTGGCCGAGATCCCGCATTGGATCGTGAAGTCATTCGAGCTGCCGGAATTCGACTTCGTGGCTGCGGGCTACACGCCCTACACGCCTACGGCGCACCACGAGATCCTGGCCCGCCTGGACGAGATCTGGCCCAAAGCTCAGGATCTGTTGTCTAAGGCCACCGACGAGCAGCTGGCCGTGACCTGGACCATGCGGCGCGGGGAGCACGTGATCTGGTCCATGCCGCGCGGCGTGCTGGCCCGGCACCACATCAATCATTTGATCCATCACCGCGGACAGCTGAGCGTATACCTGCGTTTGCTGGACGTGCCCATCCCCGAGCTCTTCGGGCCAACGGCGGATACACGTCGGTGAAGCGCACGAGTTGGGTGCGGAGCGGTCAGGCTCGTCTTCCCAGCGGATCACCCTTTCAGGTTGCGCCGGCCTGACGGCTTCAAGACCTGCTGCGCATGGAGCGGTGTGACCACCTTTCTGCCGGTACGAGCTTCCAATTCCAGGCGCACCACCTTGGCCACGTTTCCTCCCTGCCACGCCACCTCCTTGTTCTCGTCGAAGGTCTCGGGATCGGTGGCTTGTGAGATGTCTTTCGCCGACGCCTCGGCCAGCATGTTCAGGATCAACTCAACAACAGACCGAGAAAACGCTTCAACCTCGACACCCCGATCGATCAGTTCAACCGACTGACCCGATGACCCAGGCGATCGCGTTTATTGGTTGGATCCGCCAGCGAAAAAGAACGGGCCGAGCAGGGATTATTCCCTTAGGCCCACGGTGCCCATCAATGAAAAAGCCCCGGCTTATGCCAGGGCTTCTTTTTCCAAGAGGACCGCTCCTCAGGCCTTCTCCACGTTCACTGCGTTGGGGCCCTTGGGGCTTTGCTCCACCTCATAGGTGACCTTGTCACCCTCGTTGAGGTGCGTGCGGGTGCCGGTCTTGTGGACGAACACGTCCTTGCCACCATCATCCGGGGTGATGAAACCGAACCCTTTCTCCGTGTTGAAGAACTTCACTGTACCACTTGCCATGTCTGCTTGTATTGCGTCCGGCTCCAGGCAGGACTTTTGTGACCGGTAAAACACCGGTGTATCGGGGCGCAAGGTATCCAAGTTTGGATCCACTTCCGACGTTGCCGACAAATTGGTGGCTGTTTGAAAGGAAATGCTTGTCGGGCCCGGCCTGGCGGACGGCTGTTTCGGTGATCGCCGGGGCGTGCGCTTCGTGGAACTGGCCACGCTGGGCAAGCGCATCCCCTTGATCGTGCTGGTGCGCGTAGCCATCGCTATCGTGGAGCCCACCAGCCTGCGCTGGGCCGTCGCTCCCACCGCAGGCAGCGTGGGCGCCGCATCGCTGCTGCTGTTCTTCGCCTTCTTCGGTTTCGAGACGGCCCTGAGCAACGGTGGCGAAATGAAGGACCCACGCCGCACGGTGCCGCGCGGGCTGCTGGCCCGCCACCACATCAACCACCTGATCCATCACCGGGGTCAGCTCAGCGTGTACCTGCGGCTGCTGGATGTACCCATCCCTGAGCTCTTCGGACCCACGGCGGATACGCGACGGTGAAGCGCACGCGGCGGGCGAGGAGTGGCTCAGCTACCTGACGGTTCACCTTTTCAGGTTACGTCGTCCTACCTTATGCCGTTCCGATGGCTTCAATGCCTTCTTCGCATTGAGCGGTGTGACCACCTTCCTGCCCGTACGGGCTTCCAATTCCAGACGAGCCACTTTCGCAACATTCCCACCCTGCCGCGCCACCTCCTTGCTGTCCTCGAAGGTCTCCGGATCGGTGGCTTGTGAGATGTCCTTCGCCGACGCCTCGGCGAGCATGTTCAGGATCAGCTCCGTATTGGTCATGTTGTCGCGGAGGTTCTCCTTCTTCAAGCCCTTCAGCACCTTGTACTCCTTGGTGGTGTTCCCGCTCCACGCCTTGGTGATGATGTCCGTAAGTGTGGCGAAGTGCATGCCCTCTTTCATGCCGCGCCTCTTCCACTCGTCGGTGAGTTCCTTGCGGATCTCGATGCTCTTCAGCCGTTGATTTATCCAGTTCTCCGAGTAGCCTAGGCGTAGGTATTGCTCCAACGCGCGATCGATGGTCAGCTCCGGGTCCTGCATCTCATCGAGCCGCTCCGATGCCACTTGTGCCAACCAGATCTTGAAGGGTTCGGCCTTGGGTGAAGGGATGGACTGGATCAGGCGGAAGAGCTGTTCGGTATCGGCTACATCCGTGAGCCGGAGCTTGCCGTCGTCAGCCGGCAATTTCAACTGTCCGATTTTATCGGACAGTTCACTTCCCTCCCGCAGGAGCTTGGTCTTCAGGTCGTTCCAGTATTTCCGGGGTCGTTCATTACCCGTCAGCGCTGCGATCACATCGATGATCGAGAAGTACCACTTCTCCTGCTGTTCGTCCCACACGGTGCGCACCATCTTCTCCTCGAAGATCTTGACGGCGTTCTTGTCGGTCATGGTACGGGCAATGTAGCGCAGGGCGGGTAATGTTGCCGAGCCTATTCCCGGTCCGCAGCCCGGTTGTACGCACCGATCTTTCCGTCCCCGCGATACCTTTCCGAAGCCTCCCGTCGATCGGTCGCAGCCACCAGTTCATACCGCCATGACATCCCGCACATCAAGCACGCCGCTGTTCCTGTTCTGCTTCATCGTGTTCGCCCACTGCGCCGATGCACAAAGCGGCATGGCGCTCAGCCTCGACGGCGTGAACGACCGCATGGAAGTGGCCGATCACACCGCGCTGGACATCGATCCCGGCGAGAGTTTCACGGTGTCACTGTGGGTAAAGACCAGCCAGAGCACCGATGCCTACCGCATCCTGAGTAAACGCGCCGCCGGTGCCGGTGCGGGCTATGAACTGATCACCCAGAACGGTCCCGGTGCCTTCGGCGTGAACCTGCGCAGCACCACCAACACCAATGCAGGCCCGCCGTACGGCACCACATCCATCACCGATGGTGCCTGGCACCACGTGGCCATGGTGGTGGATGCCACCGCGGGCACGGCCAGCATCCATGTGGATGGCGTGCAGGAGCAGTCGGTCGTTTCAGCGGCCATCGGCGCCGAGGATTTCGCCAACAGCACACCACTGCTCCTGGGCACATCCATCGCGCAAACGCTCTTCATGCCCGTGCTGCTCGACGATGTGCGCATCTGGCAGAACCCGTTGGGCACGACGGAGATCACGGCCGACATGACAGCGGTGCTAACGGGATCCGAACCCGGACTGATCGCGGCCTGGGATTTCGAGAACGTGACCGGCACCACCGTGAGCGAGATCACCGGTACGCATCCCGGCACCTTGTATGGCGGTGCCACCACCGTGCAGGCTGTTACACCCATGACCTACACTGGCAGTGATCTGCTTTCCACCAGCACCCCGGTGGGCAAGGGCGAGCCCGGCGAACGTGTGATCGGCGTGCGCATCACCACCACCGGCAGCGATGCCGCGCTCAGCCTCTCGGAGATCAGCTTCAACCTGAACGGCACCACCGACCTGGCCGATCTGCAGAACCTGAAGATCTACGCGACGGGCATCAACCCGCGTCTCGACACGAACGCACCGGTCTTCGCAACGGTCACTGCGCAGGCGGGGACCATCGTGGCCACCGGCACGCACACCCTTATGGAAGGCAACAACCACTTCTGGATCGCATGCGACGTGTCGGGCAGCGCGCTGGAGGGCAATTTGATCAAGGGGGAACTAGTCTCGATCGTCGTGAACGGACAGACCTACACACCGTCGGTGTTGTCGAACGCCGACCAACGCCCGATCCTGTTGGAGCACAAGCTGCTCTTCTCCGGCGGCGACTTCGGCTCGGCGAACTACCGCATCCCTGCGGTGGTGCGTGCGGCCGACGGCTCCCTGGTGGTGGCCGCCGATGCACGCATCAACGGCCCCGGCGACCTGCCCGGCAACATCGATGTGGTGGTGCGCCGCAGCACCGACGGCGGCGAGACCTGGTCGCCCGCGCTCACCATCGCCGACTTCGGCACCAGTGGTGCCAGCGATCCCGCCCTGGTGCTGGACCGCAACACCGGCGACCTGCTCTGCCTGTTCGCCTCGCACACCGGGCTGTTCGCTTCCACACCCACCGTGCCCATCCGCTTCCAGGTGTGCCGCAGCCAGGACAACGGCGTTACCTGGAGCGCGCCGGTGGAGCACACCAGCGAGATCTACGCGCCCACGTGGTACGCGGCCTGGCTCGCTTCCGGCAACATCCACCAGATGCGCAGCGGTCGCATCGTGGGCGCCATCGGCGTGCGCCAGAACTCCGGCAACAGCATCAGCAACTTCATGATCTACAGCGACGACGGCGGCAACACCTGGAACTACAAGCCGGCCGTGGCCTCCAGCGTGGGCGATGAAGCCAAACTCGTGGAGCTCGACAACGGCGACCTGATGATGAACATCCGCAACCAGACGCCCAACCTGCGCCGCATTGTGCGCTCCAGCGACGGTGGCGACTCCTGGGGCTCGCCCACCTTCCAGGCCGAGCTGATCGACCCCTTCGTGAACGGCGAGATCCTGCGCTACACCTCCGTGCTCGACGGCTACGACACAAGCCGCCTGCTCTTCTCCATCCCCGCGCACCCCACCACGCGGCAGAACCTCAGCATCTTCCTCAGCTACGATGAAGGCGATACCTGGCCGGTGGTGAAGACCCTGCACCCCGGCCTTTCGGCCTACTCCAGCCTGGCGGTGCTGGACGACGGCACCATCGGCTGCTTCTACGAGAACGGCGAGTACGAAACGTACCAGCTCAGCTTCGCGCGCTTCAGCCTGGATTGGCTCACCGACGGCGCCGACACCTGGACGCCGGCCAACGCGATCGGTGAGCACTCGAACGCATCGTTCAGCGCGCAGTTGCTGCAGGATCCCGGCGCGGACCAGGCCACCTTGGTCGTACACATGTCGGAGGCGGGCCGCCTATCCGGCACGCTCTACGATGCGCTGGGTCACGAGATCGACTCGCTCTTCAATGGCCGCTACGCTGCGGGTACCCAGCACCTGCCGATCGATCTGCGCGGACATGCGGCGGGCAGCTATTTGGTGAAGGTCACGCAGGGTGAGCGTACCGTGACGCTGAAGATGATGGTGGGGAGGTGAGGGTTTGGTGGGCGTGCCCCCTCCCCAAACCTCGGGGTCCGGCTCTTCGCTGCAAGTCCGCGCCCTGTCCCGGCTTGGGCCGGGAACAGGGCTTGCGGGCTTTCCGCTCCGATCCGTCACGCGAAGCACCCACAACCCAGCCGCACGTGAAATTCTTATTCAGGTCTAAGTCTACCGGTTGAGGATGAACTGCGATATCCTGATCACACCCGCCTGTGTGGCCTTCACGAAGTACAATCCATCAGCGTGATCACCCATGTCAATGACCACCCGCTTGTCACCTGCGAATTGGAACGGTGGTTGAACGAGCTGTCCAAGACCGTCGTACACCTCAATCCAGGTAGTAGTAGCCATAGTTCCAGTTGGCACGAGTTGGAGAATTCCTTGTGATGGATTTGGAACTATCGCGAACCAGCCAGTTCCATCGCCCGCAACGAATCCGGTGGTGAATGATACCACAACGCATGTGTCCGGACCAACGCAATCACCAACCATTGCATACACGCACAGCAATTCAGTACTGTTGGTCGCATCGGTTAAGAACGTGATCGTGTCACCAGTTGACAAGACCTGCCAATCCAACGGAACAGACCACACATAAGCAGTCGCGCTGGGTATCTCCGGTATCGAGTAGCTGACAGTCTCGTTGGGTGAAACAGCGGGCGGACCGGTAATCGAGCCGGGGGCCTCCACTAAGACGAGTTCCAGATCGACCGAGCTTGAAACAACGGTGCCGCAGGTGTTCGATGCGGTCACGAAGTAGACGCCAGCAGCCGTAACCGAGGCGGTATCTCCGGTTCCACCAAGCGACCATGTGTAAGTAACTCCAGGTTGGGGCGCGCTGACAGAGAGCATCGCGGTATCGCCAGAGCAGATACTGTCCGGACCGAGCACGACGGGCTGAGCAGGGGCATAGTCCAAGCTGACTACTAATATCTGCAGAGGACTCGAACCACAATTGTTCGTCACCTGAACGGCAACGGTATCAGCCAAGAGTCCCGATGTGATGTCAACCGATGGCCCATTACCCAAAATACTCCACCCGGAGCCAACGGACCATGTATACGCTGTCGCATCAATAACTGGATCGATCCAATAGTGGCCGGTGGAGTCCGAACAAAGGCTCGGCGCACCATTTATCGCAATGGGTTGTGCCGGTGCTGAATGCACGTTGATGCTAACATATGAAGAATCAGAAGGACAAGGAAATATACCGGCTATCGTGTAGGTATAAGTGCCCGGCAAGTCTCCATCAGGGTAGAACGTCTGGGCAAATGGGTCGCCGTTCGGGTCGGTCCAAGCCCCCCCCAATTCGGGCATCCCTTGAAGCTGAGAGAACAGATCAATCGGTGCTCCATCCGCACAAACGTCAACGTTCGTACTGACTCCTGCATTGGAGGGAGCAACTACCGTAACAACGATACTCGCGGAAGCATCCAAGCAAGGTGTCGGGCTGCTGATGAAGTAGGTGTAGGTGCCAGAACTGTCGACGCTCGGTTCAAACGTTCCATTGAACACACCACCAGGTCCGGTCCAGAGACCGCCGATGTCCGGGCTATCGCTCAACAGAGTGAAGAGGTCAACCCCTGGGTCAATCTCACAGATCGTCAGGGATCCATTTCCGCCCGCACTTAGCTGTTCGACTTCCGTGATCGTCACGCTAGCTTGATCGGCAGCGCATGGTCCAATTGCGCTAACCGTGTACACGTAGCTACCCGCACCATCAACTGCCGGGTCATAGGTCCCACCAAAGGCATTCCCGTTGGGATCAGCCCATGTGCCTCCCACATCATGCTGGCCCAACACCGTGGAAAGGTCCAACGGTTCAGCGCTATTGCATAGCGAGAACGTAGTATCAATTCCAGCGATCATCGCCGGTGTCACAAGTACTTCAGCAGTCGCGCTTGCATCAGGACAAGGGCTGATGCCGGAAACTGTGTACACGTAAATCCCCGGCACATCAAGGTTCGGGTCGAATGTGCTGGCGTGCGGCACACCATCCAACGTCCAAATTCCATTCTGATCAGGCACACCCCCAAGTCCGGTGGCCAAGTCGACAGGTCCGCTACTCGAGCAGAGGAGCAGCGTATCGCTCAAACCGGCGAATGGAGCACTGTTCACCACGACCTCCACGGTGGCCATCGCCCCGGCGCAATTCCCGGAGCCAGGAACGGAATAGGTATATGTGCCGGGAGTATCCGTGCCGGGGATAAATGACCCAGCATGCGGAAGACTTCCGGGGTCCGTCCACGAACCGCTGAGGTCCGGCGAACCACCGAGAGCTGTCAGCAGGTCGACCGGTCCGTTAGTGGAACACACGGTAACCGCACCGTTGATGCCTGCATTCGCGGCCGTGCTTTCTACTACCGTGACATACGCGGTATCGTTGATACAAGGAGCGGTACCATCCACTACATACCTGAACGTTCCCGGGTCATTCACAAGCGGGTCATACACACCGCTGAAGGGATCTCCATTGCCATCGGTCCAAGTTCCTTGACTCATCGTGCCTAGTGCGGTGACGAGGTCTACTGCCGCACCATCCTCGCAGACTGTAGTGGTCGTGCTAACACCGGCAGAAGCCGCTTGAACCAAGGAGATAGTCACCGTTGCGCTCGCATCCGGACAAGTACCGGCGCCCTGTACGGTGTAGGTGTAGGTGCCCGCCGAATCGGTCGCAGCATCGTAGGAGCCATCAAATGGTTGACCGAACGGATCTTGCCATGCACCACCAGCCTCTGGGGTGCCTGCAAGACGGGTCAATAGGTCAAAAGGACCAAAAGCCGCAGTGCAAAGTGTGCTGTCACCATCCGCACCTGCTTGCGGGGGCGCAACGTAGCTGATCGACAAGGTGTCCGATGCAACACAACCATTCTCATCAATGCCCAGTACGGTGTACTGCCCTTCTGCTTGAGCCAATAGTGATTGCGTTGTGTCCAAAGTGGACCAGAAGTAGTGCTCGATTCCGGATGAGCCGATTGCAATCAAATCGGTCTCATTGCCCTGACAAAGCACTGCACCGTCTTCAGCTTCAATCGTAACGGAGGGCAACTCACTGACGACTACATGCCCCGGAGCGAAGAGCGTGTCCACTTTGTCGGACCAAATGGTTATCAATGTGACATCATGCACACCTGACGTCGAATAGTACACCTCTGGGCTTGGGTCTGATGATGATGATGGACTACCACCTTCAAATTGCCAGCTACGGCTGATTGGGGACCCCTCCGAATCATCCGTGAACTCCACTGAGCCAGCACCGCAAACAACGGAGTTGCTGACACTGAATGCCGCCACATGGATGTTCTCCTCTTCGTAGACCTCTATCCGAAGCGTGTCGGTGAACCCTCCAAGAGATGCAACAATGAAGGCCGCACCAGGCTGGAGAGTCAAAACAACGTTCGTCCCGATCACGTCTGCAATGCCCGAATTCAAGGAAGCGTATCCTACACCTTGAAGCGTCGATACATCACGAGTAATACCATCGTTATAGTAGCCGTTGACGAAGAGCCGCTGCGCTCTGCCATCGGGCAACCACATTTCATGATAGATGAATCCGATGCTATCCAGTTGCGCTGAGGTGGTTACATGAATGGACAGTGAATCGTATCGGATTCCGCCATCATTGCCTATGCCAACGGCCAAGAGCCGCACGTCACCAACAACATCTGGTGGTAATTCGTAGTCGAATGCTAAAGAACTATCCACGGTATCTCGTCCAACCAACTCTTCCCCATTCAGACTAAGACTGCAACGGCGATAACGTATGTTCGCACTGGAGGCAGTG
Source organism: Bacteroidota bacterium (assembly GCA_014584605.1). GTDB lineage: Bacteria > Bacteroidota > Bacteroidia > Flavobacteriales_F > PHOS-HE28 > PHOS-HE28. The sequence goes on from JACTMO010000041.1 coordinate 44,312, forward strand.
ACTTCCACGGGTACTGTCGACCCAGCAAGAAATGTCGCACCCTCCGCAGGCGATTGTATGTCGATGGAATCAGGCGCTGGCATGAACCACGAGAAGGGTGAGGTTATGAAAAGCCACCACGGCAAGTCCAGGTCTGCCTGTTCGTAACCATTCAGGTTGAATGAATTAGGAGAATCTCCGAGCCGAGCAATCAAGTTGTTCGCAATCCAGTCGGTCTTCTTGCTCTAGCCCCCTAATGACCCGGACACGATTACAGTGGCAAAACTGTAAACTGTGTCCCGATGAGCAACAAACGGAAATTCAGCAAGGAAGAGAAG
>JACTMO010000052.1 GCA_014584605.1 Bacteroidota bacterium
CCATCCAGCAGGCCTTCCAGAAGGATCGATCAGCAGTAGAACCAGCCAACATCCCGAACCAGTTGATTTTGTTCGACTTTTAACCGGACAGCAATGGTTTACCATGATTGTGGCGCCCGCTGCCGGGAACGTGCTTTGGGATGCTGAACGCCATCCGGCCCACCTGCAGATGCTCCCGACCAGTTCTGTGCTCAAGTGCGCGATGTTCAGCGTGCTCGTGTTGCTCCCTGCATGGCCTCAGCATGTGCAAAGCTGCGCCCGTCGGAATGCTCTTTCAATCACCTCCACCCACGCCGCACCCGTTGAGCGCGCGGTGCTCCCGCCCCTGCCCATCGGTGGCGCCATCGGCCTGGACCAAGCCCCATCCGTCGACCTTAACGCATCCAACACGGACGCTGTACCCTCCGATTGGTACGCCCAGGTTACCAAGAACATCGCGGCCAGTGAGTACCACATCAACTGGCAGGAACGCGTTGGCGCCTTCCAAAGCCCCAACCGCCAGCAGGACCTGCGCATCACGTACCGCGCGGACGGCTTCAGCCTGAAGCCCCGCGTGGCCGACAGCCTCTGGTCCGTCGCCCTGGCGCTGGAGGGCATCGGCCGTCAGGGGCAATGGCACCGGCCCACGGGTGAAGCGGCCATCACCGTGACCGATGCACGGCTCAGGGCCGACCATGGCGCCTTCGCCGTGGAATACCAGAACGCCGAAGAGGGCATGCGGCAGAACTTCATCGTGCGTGAGAAGCCCGCCGGAGCGGCGCCACTGGAGGTGCGCCTGCGCTACTCGGGCACCTTGCGCCCCGCAGACAAGGGCGACAATGCCATCGCCTTCTGTCAAGCGGTGCAGGGCACGGACAGTTACCAGCCCGTGCTCTGGTACAAGGACCTGCACGTGTGGGATGCCAACGGCGATACGCTCGAAGCCACAGCCAGCCTGGAGAACGATGCGATCGTGCTCTCTGTGCTCGATCACGGAGCGCAGTACCCGATCACCGTGGATCCGCTGAGCACCACGGCCGATTGGAGCGCCGAGAGCGACCAGGTCACCGCGCACTTCGGGCAGAGCGTGTCCAGCGCAGGCGATGTGAACGGCGACGGCTACAGCGATGTGATCGTGGGGGCACCGGATTTCGACAACGGCCAGACCAACGAGGGCAGGGCCTACCTGTACCATGGCTCCGCCACGGGGACGGCCGCAGCTCCCAACTGGACCTTCGAGAGCGATGCCGCCAACGCGCAGTTGGGAATCTCCGTTGCCACAGCCGGCGACGTGAACGGCGATGGCTACAGCGATGCCATCATCGGTGCCGCCGGATACACCAATGGGCAGAGCACTGAAGGGCGGGTCTACGTTTTCCGGGGTTCGGGCACGGGCCTGCCCCTAACGCCCCACTGGACCTACGAAAGCGATGTGTCACTCGCCCGCCTCGGCCATTCCGTGGCGTGCGCGGGCGATGTGAACGGCGACGGATACAGCGATGTGATCGCGGGCGCCTACGACTTGTCGAGCGGCCACACCAACGAGGGCCGGGCATACGTCTTCCACGGAAGCGCTGGCAATTTGCCCGCAGCGCCGAGTTGGACCTACGAGAGCAACCAGGTGAGTGCCCGCTTGGGCCGTAGCGTGGCGGGTGCGGGCGATGTGAACGGCGACGGCTACAGCGATGTGATCATCGGGGTGTATGGCTGGGACAACGGCCAGAGCAACGAAGGGCGTGCACTGGTGTTCCATGGCAGCGGCACCGGCCTCCCTGCCGCACCCAACTGGAGCGAGGAGATCGATCAGGCCGACGCGTGGTTCGGTTACAGCGTGGCGACCGCTGGTGATGTGAACGGTGACGGTTACAGCGACGCGATCATCGGTTCGTGGCAGTACAACGGCGGGTTGGTGGCCGAAGGTGCCGCCTTCGTTTACCACGGGGGCCCAGCGGGGCTGGCTGCCGCACACGCTTGGATGCGCGAAGGCGATCAGGCCGTTGCGCACTTCGGCGAAGCAGTAGCCTGTGCGGGCGACATCAATGGTGACGGCTTCGCGGATATCCTGGTGGGTGCGCCGGACTACGACCAGGCACTTGTTAGCGCCGGCCGCGTGCAACTCTGGCTCGGAACCGAAAGCGGGATCTCTGGGCTGCCCTATTGGACCTCCGATGGCACAACTGCAAGCGGGGGATTCGGGACTAGCGTTGCCAGCGCTGGCGATGTGAACGGCGATGGATACAGCGATATCCTCATTGGAGCACCCGGACACCATGGTGGTCAGGCACAGGAAGGGAATGCTGCGGTGTTCTTCGGCGCGGCAGAGGGTTTGGCGGCCAACGCCGCTTGGACCGCGGAGAGCGATCAGGTAGGTCGGTGGTTCGGCTACAGCGTTTCCAGCGCGGGCGATGTGAACGGCGATGGCTACAACGATGCGATAGTTGCAGCAGTCATCTACTACAACGGCCAGACCAATGAAGGCCACGCCTTCGTGTACCACGGTTCGGGCACCGGCCTGGGCGCCACAGCGGCATGGACCGCCGAGAGCGATCAGGCAATTGCGTACTTCGGCTACAGCGTTTCCAGCGCTGGCGATGTGAACGGCGATGGCTACAGCGATGTGATCGTGGGGGCGGTCTATTTCGACAACGGCCAAACCGACGAAGGCCGCGCCTTCGTGTACCACGGTTCGCCCACTGGCCTGGGCGCCACAGCGGCATGGACCGCCGAGAGCGATCAGGCGCAGGCGTACTTCGGCTCCAGCGTTTCCAGCGCGGGCGATGTGAACGGCGATGGCTACAGCGATGTGATCGTGGGGGCATACTGGTGGAACAACGGCCAAACCGACGAAGGCCGCGCCTTCGTGTACCACGGTTCGCCCACGGGTCTGGGCGCCACAGCGGCATGGACCGCTGAGAGCGATCAGGCAAGTGCGTGGTTCGGCTGTAGCGTTTCCAGCGCGGGCGATGTGAACGGCGATGGCTACGGCGATGTGATCGTGGGGGCATTCGGGTACGACAACGGCCAGACCAATGAAGGCCGTGCCTTCGTGTACCACGGTTCGCCCATGGGCCTGGGCGCCACAGCGGCATGGGCCGCTGAGAGCGATCAGGCAAATGCGCGGTTCGGCCACAGCGTTTCCAGCGCGGGCGATGTGAACGGCGATGGCTACAGCGATGCGATAGTTGGAGCATTCATCTACGACAACGGCCAGACCGATGAAGGCCGCGCCTTCGTGTACCACGGCAACAACGGCACCGGCCGCCGCCACAACCTCCGCCTCTACAACACCAACCTCACGGCACCCATCAGCGCGAGCAATATCCCGGTCGCGCAGTTCGGGGTTGGGCTGTATGCCAAACCTTTCCTGGGCAGGCAGCGCACGCGCCTGGTGTGGGAAACGCGCATCCAGGGGCAGGCCTTCAGCAGCGCGGGCGGGCGCATCACCAACAGCACGGCCAGCACCGCGCAGCAGGCGGCCAGCACGCTCACCGCCGTGGCCGGCACCCAGCTGAAGGACCTGGTGAACAAGCTCACCAGCACCTTCCCCATCACCGCCACCAAATTGCGTGCGCGCCTGCGCTATCCGCTGGCCACCGCGCTCACCGGGCAGGTCTTCGGCCCCTGGCGCTACATGCCGGGCTACCTGGATGGGCACGGCACGCACAACAACATCCCGCTGCCGGTGGAGATGCTCTGGATGGAAGCCGCCTGCGACAGGGGCAAACCCTTGCTCACCTGGGCCACCGCCACCGAACACAATAACGCGCGCTTCGTGATCGAGCGCAGCCGTGATGCGCAGGCTTGGGATGCCGTTGGGGAGATCGCGGGCGCGGGCAACAGCCAACAGGTACTGGAGTACGCCTGGGTCGATGAAGCGCCCATCAATGGTGCCCTCGCGTACTACCGGCTGCGCCAGGTGGACCTCGATGGCCACGAGGAGGTGCTGGCCGTTCTGCCCCTGGAACCGTGCGGCGCGGCCGGTGCGATACTGTCGGTGCTGCCCAACCCCACCGATGGCCCCGTGGAAGTGCGATGGAACGCACAGGAGGAAGCATCCGGCATCCGCGATCTGCGCGTGCTGGATGCGCAGGGGCGCGTGCTGCATGGTGCGCGCGTCGGCGCCCAGGCCATGCGTGCCCACCTCGATCTATCGGCACTGGCCGCCGGCACCTACACGCTCATCGCCACGGACGCCGCCGGCAGGCAGGTGGGCACCGCGCGTCTGGTGCGCTGGTGAGTCAGCGCCCGCCCGCGAATTCATGGTTTACCAGTATTGCCCGGCTGCGCGTGGATCGCTCCCTTCGTCGAGCACCATCAACCACCTCCGAACCATGAGAAACAAACTACTCCTGCTTCTGGGCAGCCTCGGCTGTCTGACCCAGCTCAAGGCCCAGCCTTGGGTACCCTCACCCACATACGGCGTCAACGGCGCCACCAATACAGACATCGGATCCGGCTACGACCTGCTCTTCCGGCATGCCATGCAGCCCGATGGCAAGCTCCTCTTGTGCGGGATGCCTGTGTTGAACGGGGACGTGATCAGCCTGATGCGACTCGACGCGGGGTGCGGCGTGCTGGACACCTCCTTCGGCAATGGCGGTGCGATAGCTCATCAGTTCATGTTCAGTAGCGTGCCCTACGATATGATCCTTCTGCAGAACGGCAAGATCCTCTGCACAGGGCGTGAGGTAACCGGCTTGAACATCTGGGACCACCTCAATTCCATCTACCGGTTCATGCCCGATGGTTCCATCGACACATCGTTCAATCACACCGGATACAGGACGGACCGATTCGATCCGCTGAGCGGCGGCGCGAACGTGGCGGTGTTCGAGGCGCCCGGTGGCGGCTATTTCGCCGTGGGTCGCTCCGCCTACAACAACAATGGCGGCGTACCTGGTTTCGGAATGATGCGCTATACCGAGAATGGCGAACTGGACCCCGCATACAGCGGCGACGGGAAGTCGTGGTTCCCGCCTCCAACACCGTTCTTCTACATGAGCGCCGAGACCGCGCTGCTCCTGCCTGATACGAGCATCATCTACATCGGTGGGGTAGGCAATGACATCGACCCGTACAGCATCCACCTGGCCAAGTTCCTGCCGGATGGCGCGCTCGATCCCGCATTCGGGACCAACGGGCAGGTGGTCACCAGCGTCGCCTATGGTGAGGCCGGTTCCGTGCGCAGGATCTCCGCGGTGCTGATGCCTGATGGCCGATTCCTGCTCGGTGTGCGCGCCGCGAACCAAAAAGCCATGGTGGCGTGCTTCATGCCTGATGGAACCCTGGATACGACCTACGGCGTGGCAGGGATCAGTGAGATGGACCCCACGGCCAACAACGATATCGCCAACGGGCTTCAGCTCCTTCCGGATGGCGGGACGCTTCAATTCGGCAGTAACAACAACGGCACGGGCCACTACATCCTGAAGCGCACTGCCGATGGAACGCCGGACGCCTCCTTCGGCACGAATGGCGTGCTGATGGTCCCGGACATCACGGGCGACCAATACATCGGCGGTGGTGTCATGCTGGACTCCTCCAACGTGATCGTCTACGGCCGTGACGGCTATCCGAACGCGGTCGCCCTCACCATCAAGATGACGACCGACCCGAACGCGGGCTACTTCGCGGACCTGGGGCCGGACATCCAGGCCTGTGTGGGTGAAACGGTGCAACTGGACGCGGGCATGCCAGGCAGCAGCTACCTCTGGAGCACGAGCGGCACGCAGCAGGTGCTGCCGGTGACCACCTCCGGGAACTACTCCGTGGTGATCACCACGGCAGGGGGCTGCTCCGACGGCGACACCATCGCGGTCTCGTTCAGCGCTCCGCCTGAGCCCAGCATCACCTTCGCCAACAACCTGCTTTCCACCAACGCCACCACCAACCTCCAGTGGTACGTGGATGGCATCGCGATACCGGGTGCCACAGGCACCGTTCATGAGCCGCTCGTCAATGGCACCTACACCGTGAGCACCACCGACGCGAACGGATGCTCCACGCTTTCGGATCCCCTCGTCGTGCTGAACGTGGGCATGAACGAAGCGGGGGCGGCAAGGCCGATGCGCGCGTACCCGAACCCCGCGACGGAAGCGGTCTGGATCGAGGGCATTCCAGGCACCGCGCGCCGCTTCGGCATTCACGCTACGGATGGCAGGCTCATCAGGAGCGCGGCCACCGTGGCCGGTGAACCGATCTCCTTGGGCGGACTTGCACCCGGGTCCTATCTGCTCGTCGCACTCGACCGGGAAGGTCATCGCGTTGCGACGACGCCGTTCGTGAAGCATTGACCGCGTCGATCCTTCGTCCGGAGCCGCATCAGACCGATGCGGCTCCGTCATTCGTGGATGGCGTTGCTCAAACCGCCGGACGAACGGGGGTATGGAAAGGGGGGTGGCCAGGCGCCCTGCGAAATTCCAGGTCACCGGCCCTGGGCATCATCCGGTGCCTTTACTTTTGCGCCATCCCGCCCATGACCAAGCGCGCCACCGGCCTCTGCGACCAGACCTGGTCGGCCCTGCTCATCGCCGTGGGCGGCGCGGCCGTCGTACCGCAGGGAACGCCCGCCACCGCTTTCCGCTGATGAACGCGCGCGTGCCCCTCCGGCCCTCACCAGCCGCTCCCGTGCACGCCTCACCGCCCGTTCCGGACGCATCCCGTCCCGCGCGCCGGCACGTCCCGCGCACGGCCCCGGGCCTCCGTCCCACCCCGCCCATCCGCACTCTCCGCGCATGAAGACCCGCTACATCGACCTCATCGAGCAGACCTTCGACTTCCCGAAGGACGAGTTCGGCCTGGAAGGCGACCGCCTCACCTGGAACGGCGTGGACCTGGTGCCCCTGCTGGAACGCTACGGCACGCCCATGCGGGTGACCTACCTGCCCAAGATCGGCGAGAAGATCGACCTGGCCCGCGCCAGCTTCGCCAAGGCCTTTCGCGAGCACGGCTACCAGGGCGAGTACACCTACTTCTACTGCACCAAGAGCAACCACTTCAGCTACATCATCGACCGCGTGCTGGACAAGGGCGTGACCCTGGAGACCAGCAGCGCCTACGACCTGGAGATGATCGAGCTCCTGCTCGAACGCGGTCGCATGCCCAAGGACGCCATCATCCTGTGCAACGGCTTCAAGGACGAACGCTACATCCGCAACATCGGCCGCCTGGCCAACGCGGGGGTGCGCGTGATGCCCATCATCGACAACATGGCCGAGATCTACCAGCTGGACGAGGTGATCGCCGGCACCTGCGACATCGGCATCCGCATCGCCGCCGAGGAGGCCCCCAAGTTCGAGTTCTACACCAGCCGCCTGGGCATCGGCTACAAGGACATCATCCCCTTCTACATGCGGAACGTCAGCCGGCAGCGCAAGTTCCGCCTGAAGCTGATGCACTTCTTCATCAACACCGGCATCACCGACACGGCCTACTACTGGAACGAGCTGAGCAAGTGCGTCAACGTGTACTGCGACCTCAAGAAGCTCTGCCCCACGCTGGACACCCTGGACATCGGCGGCGGCCTGCCCATCAAGAACAGCTTCAACTTCAGCTTCGACCTGGACTACATGATCGGCGAGATCACCGGCCGCATCAAGGACATCTGCGCGGAGAACAAGGTGAAGGAGCCCCATATCTACAGCGAGTTCGGCAGCTTCACCGTCAGCGACAGCGGCGCCACCTTCTTCAGCATCGTGCACCAGAAGAAGCAGAACGAGAAGGAGCGCTGGAACATGATCGACGGCAGCTTCATGACCACCCTGCCCGACACCTGGGCCATCAGCAAGCGCTTCATCATGTTGCCGGTGAACAACTGGAACGACGAGTACGAGCGCGTCTTTCTGGGCGGCATGACCTGCGACAGCGACGACTACTACAACAGCGAGCAGCACATCAACGCCATCTACCTGCCGCGTTTCCGGGAGGACCGCCGCCAGTACATCGGCTTCTTCAACACCGGGGCCTACCAGGACACGCTGGGCGGTTATGGCGGCATCCAGCACTGCCTGATCCCCAAGCCCAAGCACGTGCTGCTGGACCGCACCCCGGACGGCACCCTCACCGACCGCCTCTTCGCCTCCGAACAGAGCGCCGAGCGCATGCTTCAGCTGTTGGGCTACCTGCCCCTGGAGGAGGCCGTGCGGAAATGAAAAGAGCTGCTGCCCTGCTGCGAACTCTCGGCACAGCGGTGGCACTGTCGGCTCCGGCCATGACGCACGCGCAATGCCTGGACAGTATCGGCCTTGACAAATCATCCATGCCCAACCGATGCGTGGAGCAGGACCTCCGCGAGCTTGGGTGCTCGTGGACCCGCCTTTCTGAAGGGACCGTGCCGCTCGTAACCTACCACTACGACCATACGGCGGTGACGGTCGGTAAGGCGGGGTTCTTCATGAAGTGGCTGCTTTACTGAAGACCGCGCCCGAGTTGGACATTCCTGCGGGTTCCACCATGTTGGTCAAAGAACTCATTCGACGATCAGCTTTTCAATGGTGTTCCCACCCGTGGAAAGAGTGGAATGGATCAGATACAGCCCCGGTGCAAGATCACCGATGTACAGCGGTGCGGAACCAACGGACGTGGAGGAGAGGACGACCCGACCTTGGTGGTCCATCAGGGTCACCGCCTGAACACCCGGACCAGGGATACTACTGAAATGGACCCTATCGCATGCCGCGTTGGGATGGAAGAGCGGCTTTTGGTCGGGCTGGTCCTCTGATAGGGAAACGCTCCCTCCACTGTTGTACACATCGTCTATCCAGAGCGTGGTGCCAGGATAGGCGTACAGGTAAGGTGTCGTGTTCCCAGGATTCTCGGCCAGGGTTTTACTCGTGGAGAAATAGATATGTAGGAAGGCCGGAGTATCGGCAGTGAGGTAGTTGATCGGTAAGGAGAATGGCGCGAAGGCAATTGCCTCTTGATGGATGTATCCCGTCGAGTACGCCACCGTGTCGACGCGTTCTATTGAACTTATTGATCCGGCATCGAAGTAGCGGACGATCGGCACGATCTGTGGATCTTGCCATGGTATGAGGGAGAATGATTCCAGGAAACTGACGATGCCCGCGCTCAATGAGCGTAGGCGCCAAGCGGTCCAATGCAGGCTGAAAGGCATGGGCCTGAAGGAAACAGCCGAGCTCTGTGGC
>JACTMO010000014.1 GCA_014584605.1 Bacteroidota bacterium
CGACAAGGGACCTGAAAACGGTTGAAAACTCGCCATCCCTTTTGTCCATTACCGCACATACGCTCCCAAAACACCATCCCTTTTGTCCATTATACCGAAACTTCCGGCACGAGGCTTGCGTTACACAGGCACGGAGGTCCCGTAAGACCTCTTGGACAACCGGCCCCGTAAGGCCGACCACGCATACCCGTTGTTCGGGGTCCATGCCTGTAGAGGCGCCAGAAGACCCCGTCCCGGCCCGTAAGCCGGCAACGGGAGAACGAAAGAAGCGCGCCCCGTAAGGCGCGCTTCCTCGTTCGTGGCCGACGTGGCCGTGGGGCTGAAGGTCTGTTCGGGACCTCTTCGCAGCCGCTCCCTCGCGATCCTCCGGACCGGCCTCAACGCGCCTTGATCCCGTCGGCATCACCACGCGGACGTCTTGCGCCACCACCGGGAGCGAGGGACAGCCTCGGCGCCCATCCCGCACGAGATCCCGAACAGGCTCTACGATCTCATGTTCTCATACTGCAAGGGAACCTCGAAGTCCGTGGCCTTGCACAAGGCGATCACCGCCTGCAGGTCGTCGACCTTCTTACCCGTCACGCGGACCATGTCGTCCATGATCTGTGGCTGCACCTTGAGGCCGCTGTCCTTGATGGCCTTCAGGATCCGTTTGGCTTTTTCACGCTCGATGCCCTGCTGCACCTTGATGGTCTTGAGCACCAGCTTGCCGCTGGGCTGGGGCTCCTGGCCCAGGTCGAAGGCCTTCACATCGATCCGTTGACGGGTGCTGCGTTCCAACAAGATCTTCTCGAGGGCATCGAGCTTCATGGTGTCCTCTGTGCTGAGTTTGATGGTCAGCGCTTTCCGGTCCAGTTCGATGCTGCTGTTGCTTCCGCGGAGGTCGTAGCGGGTCTCCACCTCGCGTTTGGCGGTGTTCACCGCGTTGTCGAGGGTCTGCACGTCGATCTTGCTGATGATGTCGAAGCTGGGCATGTCCGTTCGGGTCAGGAGCCGAAAGCTACGTCCGTGGAGCAGAACACGACCAGGCCGTTCCCACTGGGTGCGGGCGTGTATTGCCGCGTGAACACAGGTCCGGTCGTCGGCATCGCGACGTACGTGCGCCTTCGGTCCGGTGCACCATCCGCAGGGGGAAAAAAAGAAGCGCGGGCCCAAGCCCGCGCTTCCCTTTCCTGGTGTTCCGGATCACTTGGACACCACCACGCGGAAGGTGGTGCGGCCGCCATCCCGGAAGTTGAGGGCGAACTGGTAGCTGCCACCGGCGAGGTCGGCGACATTGAGCACCAGTACTTCGTTGGCGATGTTCACCCGGCGCTCATCCACCAGCTTGCCGGTCTGGTCCATGATGCGCAGGTCGGCCATGCCGGTGAGGTTGGCCAGGGGCACCCGGATCATATCGGTGGTGGGGTTGGGGTACGGGGTGGCCTCCACGGTGTTCAGTTCGTGGATGCCGATGTTGCCCGCTGGGATCATGGCCACACCGGCCGCGCAGGTGACGTCGGTGCCGAAGCCCACGTTGTACCAGGTGCCGCCATCCTCGATCAGGGAGACGGGCTGATCATACTCGGTGGTGTGCACATTGTAGTCCAGGGTGGCATCATATCCCACATAGAGCGCGTCGCTGAGCGTGTACACGCAGAACAGGTAACGCGAGTTGTCCACCAGCACCAGGGGCTGCGTGAACGGCACGTAGATCACCTCGCCCTGCAGGTCGGCCTGGTAGTAGTACTCACCGGCGGCTTCTTCGCTCAGGGTGTAGGCGGTCTGGGCCGGGAAGTTCGGGTCGCTCAGACCCGTGAAGGTGTCGCCCCACTCGTAGGCCCGAACACCGATGAACTCGCCGTCCAGCGTGGTGCCCGAGGCCGAGGTGGCGCTGGTGTAGATGCCGGTGGCGGCCATGCGGCTGGCGTTGGCGTTCTGGAAGTGGATGCACGACTGGAAGCCGTCCACGTCGTCGCTGGGCCGATAGTGGGCGCTGGGCGCGGGCTTGCCGGTGGTGGCGTCCATCGGGCAGTAGCTCAGCACCGAATCGACCAGGAAGGAGCAGGAGAAGCTGTTATCGGCCGGGAACTCATCGGGCAGGGCGCCGGTGGAAATGGTGTAGGTGATGGTGTAGGGTGCGTCGGTGTAGGAAGCTTGCGAGAAGGCGGGAAGCGTCACGAACACGCTGTCACCGGGGTTCACGCTCACCGTTGTGGAGGTCTGGTCGTACAGGGTGCTGCCGTTCTGTTCCACCTTGGCGTTGAGGCTGGCATCGCTCTGTGCGGCGGTGCCGTAGTTGTGGATCCAAAGGCCCAGTTCCGCGCTGAACTCGCTGGCGTTCTGCGAGACCAGGGCCGGCTGCCCGGCGGCCGGGGCCACCAACACGTCGGGCTTGTAGGCGCTGAGGTTGTACTGGAAGAAGTTGTTGATGCTGCCCAGGAAGGCCACCACGGGGGTGCCCGCTTCCAGTTCATCCTTGACCAGCACACCGTCGTCCAAGGTGATCATCGCCACCGGAATGGTCACGTTGGCCCCATCGGCACCGGAACCCATGGCCACTGGCGCACCGCCTACCTTGTTGATGATGAAGACGGCCACGGCACCGGCGTTCTGGGCGTTGAGGGCCTTGGTGCCGAATTCGCACTCACCGCGGAAGAGCACGGCGATCTTGCCGGTCATATCGTTGGCCACGGGGAAGCAGCACAGGCTGTCCGCCGCCGTGGTGTCCACCGCCAGGGCCAGGGTGTCCGTCACGGCGTTCAACGGGTCGTTCAAGTCCGGGCAGCCCCATCCGCCGGCGGGATCGGCCCAGGTGAAGGTGTAGCTGCCCGCGATGTTGGCGGGTTCCAGCACGTTCAGGATCACCTGGCTTTGGGCGCCAAGGCCGGCTGATCCGAGCAGCAATGCGAGTAGGGTTTTTTTCATGATCGATCGGGGTGAATGGTTGGGTTGTTCTGATCAGGGTCGCCACGGGTCCCTGCCGTGGCTGTCCGACAAGTATAATGGATCCTGAGGCTGAACCGACCGTCACCACTTCACCACCTCGGCACAGCGCACCCTTTCCGTTCACCGGGACGGCTCGGAAGAAGGCACCTGCGGCCTGAACCGGAGCACGGCCGAGTTCATGCAGTACCGCTTGCCGGTAGGGGGCGGACCGTCGTCGAACACATGGCCCAGATGGCCGCCGCAGCGGCCGCAAAGCACCTCGGTCCGCACCATGCCATGGCTCCGGTCCTCCACATAGCGCACGCTGCCGGACCGTTCGGTGCGGTAAAAGCTCGGCCAGCCGCAGCCGCTGGCGAACTTGCTGTCGGCCAGGAACAGGGCGTTGCCGCAGGCGGCACAGTGGTAGCGCCCGATGCCCTCGTGGTCCCACAGGGCGCCCGTGAAGGCGCGTTCGGTACCCTTCTCCCGGGCGATGTGATAGACCTCGGGGGGCAGCACCCTGCGCCAGACGCTGTCGGGGAGCTCGAGCGGGGTGCTGTCCACTTCGCTGTAATAAGGATTGACGGGCTCGGTCATCGGGTGGCTGGGTCCTTGGCTCGGGGCCGGGGCGCAGGCCAGCATCCCCAGCAACAGGGCCGCCAACGGGACAGCCCGGTGGATCGAAGGGCGCCGTTCCATCAGCCGATCACTTCGGCCTTCGGATACCGTTTGCGCCAGAACTCGAAGGTCTTCATGCTCTTCAGATGCACGATCGTCCTTCCGTCGAGGCGCACTTTGATGGTCTTCCCGTCCGGGACGGGCTGGGTCAGGATGATGGTCTTCTTGCGGGGCATGGCCTCGTTGTTCTTCAGCGACGATAGTACGAAGAATCGTGCCGCGGACAGGAAGGGCGGGGACCAGTGGTCCGTGGACGGGTTGACCGGTCTATCAAGGAGACCCCGGCGGGTGCTTTGGCAGTCTTGGACAGCGTGGCATGACTTTCTGTCCGCTCCCGGGAATGCAAGCCCACCAAGGGGAGGCCGGTCCATTGGTCCTGCGGCCTTATGAGGGCACACGGATGTTGAATGTCATCGGATCGCCAGAGCTTGTCGGCTTGGGTTTCCGAGGGTGGGGGCCGACTCGGTCCGCCGCCGAGGTACCATCGGCACGGATCGTGCGTTGCTCCTGGTGAGACCATGGAAAGCGAGACCATCATCCAAAGGACCCTGTACGTGGACGCCTCACCCCGCGCCATCTGGCGGGTGTTGACCGATCCGAAGCTCACCAAGCTCTACTTGGAAGGGTCACAGGCCCGCAGCACCTGGAAGCCCGGAGCCCCGGTGCTGTGGGTGGACAACGTGGAAGGGCAGGAGCGGCTGCGGGCCAAGGGAACGGTCATGGCCTGCCAGCCCGACCGCCGGTTGCGATACACTTGCCTGATGGTGGACGGCGACCTTCCCGACGAGCCGTCCAGCTACACCACGGTGGACATCCTGTTGGAACCCGAACGTGACGGGCGTACGCGGCTGGAGCTTTGGCATGGCGACTTCGCGGGCCTGCCCCACGATGTGCGCCGGACCCGTGAGGCCGGACGGGAGTGGGTGGAGGTGCTGGTGGGCATCAAGCGCGTGGCGGAGGAGGAGCAGGAGGCCCAGGCCGCCTGATCGGCAGACCTCGCCGGGTGCGTTTGCGTGCAGGTCGAGGTTCTTGATCAGGATCCGGCCCCGAAATAGCCATGGTACCACGCCTTCTCCCAATGGTCGCGCTCATCGCTGAGCATGGCGGTACCGTCCAGCAGGTCGCGCAGCATCCGCAGCGAGCGGTCGTCGCGTTGCGAGATCACCGGGATGCCTGCGCGGATCAACGCGGCCGCCGCCACACCCGGTCCCTGCTGGTACACCTTGTTCTCCGCGAAGCGCGAGCCCAGGTAGGTCACGGTGCTGCCGCATGCGCCGCTGATGTCCATGAGGATCGCCAGGTCCACCTTTTCACGCAGGGCAAGGTCGCGCATCGCGTACGCGGCCTTCACCATGCCTGCGGTCCAGTCGGTGCCGTCCTCGGCCAGGGAGCGGGCCTTGCCGTCCAGCACATCGAAGCCGTTTCCGCCGTGGCTGTCGGGCGTCATGCGCGGCGTGCCGAAGGAGAAGTCCTCGGGACAGAACTTCACGATCCGCACTTCGGGACGGAAGAGCCAGGAGCGCAGGGAGCCGTGGTCGCCGTTGGTGCCGCCGTCCACGCCGCAACCCACACCGCCGAGGCAGGCGCTCAGCAGCACCACCAAGGGCTGTTCCGCCGTGGGGCGCGGGCGCTGGAAGAACGCCGCCGTGGGCAGGTGTGCGGGGCGATCCGTGGTCATGCCCCGTAAAGTTCGTTCACTTCACCCGCTTGCCCTCCATTTCCTTGCCTTGCCGGAAGGTGAGGCGCTGCACACTTCCATCGGCCTCGGGGTGGAAGGTGATGGTGGCGTCCACCACGGTGAGGAAGAATTCGTTCGGCGCGGAACCGAACACCTCGATCTCCTGCTGGCCGGTGGGGCGCACGAAGAAGCGATCGCCCTCGGCGCGGAAGGTGATGGTGAACCCGGGCGCCAGCTCGTATTCGCCCACGTACGGCAACAGGTCGGCGTTGTGCAGGGCAATGGCCGTACGCGCGGGGAGCGGTTCATCGGTCAGGGTCATGGGATCATCTCCTTGGCGGGTCTGCAACCGGGCGCCAGTTACCTTGCCGTTGGTCCGTTGGAAGGTGATGTTGATCACATCGCCGACATAGCGGAACCGGTCGTTGCCCTGGTATTGCAGGCGGAAACGTCTACCGCCTTCGCGCTGTGCGTGCAGGCCGTCGCTATCGCTGGTAACGTAGCGCGTCACGCCTTGCTCGCTCCGGTACACACCGGCATAGGCCCGCGCTTGTTCCGGTGTGAGCGGCACCTCCGGACCGCCATAAGGTTTGCCCAGCGCGATCGCCGCCAGCTCGGGCGCCAGGCTGTGCGCATCGTCCGATTCGCGGTTCACCAGCACCACCACGAAGATGTCCTCCTTGGGCAGGTAGATCATGTTGCTGGTGGCCCCGTTGATGCCGCCGCTGTGTTCCCGCGTGGGGCTGCCCTGCACGTTCTGGAACATCCAGCCGTAGCCATAGCCGCAGGCCGTGTCATTGGCCAGGACGAACGACTGGAAGGCCCGCTCACGGAATTGTACCGGCATCAAGTTGCCTTTTTGGACGGCCGTGTTCCATTTCCACAGGTCCTCCACGGTGCTGCGGATCGATCCCGCACCGCGCGGCCAGGTGAGGCTCACCGGCAATGCCGGCACCCAGCCTTCGCCTTCGGGTTGGTAGCCCAGTCCGGGCTCATGGGGCAGGTAGTGGTCATCCACCGCCGCGCTGGAGGATGTCATGCCCACCGGCCGCAGCAACTGTTCCGCCACATAGTCCGACCACGACCGGCCCGAGACCTTCTCGATGATAGCCGTGAGCAGGATGTAGCCGCTGTTGCTGTAGCTCCACTTCGTGCCGGGTTTGAATTCCAGCGGCAGGTCCTTGAACATCTTGATCTCGGCCTCCAGGCTCACCGGTTTCGCGAAAGCGTCGGGGTTGTACGCGGGCAGATCGGTGAAATTGGGGATGCCGGAAGTGTGGGTGAGCAGGTGTTCGATGGTGATGGGATACTCCTTTTTCGGGAAGTCCACGTAGCGCTGGATCTCGTCGGTCAGCTTCAGCTTCCCCTGGTCGGCCAGTTGCAGGATGGCCACCGCGGTGAACTGCTTCGTCACGCTGCCGATGCGGAACTGGCTGGTGGTGGTCAGCGGCTTATTCGCCGCCACATCGGCCAT
The DNA here is from genome assembly GCA_014584605.1 of Bacteroidota bacterium. Taxonomy (GTDB): domain Bacteria; phylum Bacteroidota; class Bacteroidia; order Flavobacteriales_F; family PHOS-HE28; genus PHOS-HE28. The sequence continues at coordinate 6,738 of JACTMO010000014.1, forward strand.
GCCCAGCTCGCGCTCGTACAGTATGCGGTCGCCTTGTGCCACCAGCACCACGCCGCCCGGCGCATCAGGCGTGAAGTGCTCGGCCAGCACCGCATCCATGCGGGCGGTGAGCGTGGTGTCGGTTTGTGCCGTTGCAGCATGGGTCCATGAAAGGGCCAGGAGCAGGGCTGCTCCCGTGCCAAGCCGGGTGAGTTTGATCCGCATGTGCCTATGACGCCTTTTGCGGATGCTCCGGTTACAACAGTGCTTGAACTCGGTCGTTTTCGGGGGTGTACGATCCGGCCGATCGCCGTGCCATTCCCGCCTTCCACCTGCACCCGGGTTCAGAACCTCGTCTGAAGCAATTTCCCGATCGCCTCCACCTGCTTCGCGTTCACTTCGGCCTTCTTCGCGCACTTCTTCCAGGTCTTCACGCCGGCCTTCACCTCGTCGATGATCGCGGCGGCCTTCTTGATGTTCATCGCCTTGGCCACGGCCAGCAGGTCGTCGCGGGTGATGTCCGTGCGCTTGCCGTTGATGCTCATCTGGTGCTGGCGCAGCCACAGGCTTTGCGGGTTGTAGGCGTAGGTCACGTCGTAGGCGGGGCTCAGGTGCCAGTCGCCCTGCGGGTCCATCAGGAAGCTCACGTTCTTGGTGTGGTCGTCGCAGTTCATGGCCATCACGTTGAAGCATGCGCGGCGGAAGAGCTCGGCGGCATCGGGGTAGGGCAGGCCCAGCATCCGCATCACCTGGAAAGCCTGCTCGTAGCTGTGCACCAGCGGCTGGTTGTAGTCCATGTGCGCGATGCCGCAGAGCGTGGCCATGTGCAGCTTGTGCACATTCCCATGGTCGTCGCGCACGCGGTCGAAACGCTGGGTGAGGAAGTGCGCTCTCCCGTGCTCCTCCAGCAAGGTGCAGGGCATCATGCTGATCCCGCTGGCCACCGCCATCAGGTGGTAGGCATACTCGATGCGGCCGTAGCCCATCGGGTCGCCCAGGGCCTTGTTCGTCACCCCGTCGAACTTGATCAAACAGTACGTGAAACCCGGCAGGCCGTCTACCTGCCCGCTGCGCACTTCGCCGGTGTCGTGGTTGTACGCCACGATCGCCTTCGCGCGCGCACCGCCCGCCGAGGTGCCCACCTGCAGGATGTCCAGCAAGGCCTCCGCACGGCCTTTCTTCCGGTTCGTGGCAAAGGCCTCGCGCGCGTACAGCACGTTGTTCGCCACGCGCACCAGCTCCTCCACCTGCAGGGCCTCGCTGCTGGCCTCCAGCTCGTGGTGCGCCGGCTCGAACTCCAGCGCGCCCATGCCCCGGCGGCCGGTGTAGCACAGCCGTTCCACGGGGTTCGCGCTGCCGGGCGAGCGCTGCTGGGTGGCCAGCCACGCGTTCATGATCTGCTCCCCGAAACGGTCGGGCAGGCTGTCGGCCAGCAAGCCCGGCAGCCCCCGGAAGGTCTCGTCGCGCACATCGCCGAAGCTGAAAATGGTGGCGCCATCGCCCGCCTGCGCCAACGGCATCATGATCGGTGCCACGTCCAGCCCCGACCGGCAGAACGCCGCATCGTATTGGAACTCCGCGCGCTGGCGCTCCTCGTTCCATAACACCGCACCCACGGTGCGGCCCCAGAGGCTCACCCGTGCTTTCGTTACCATGTGCTCTTGGGTTTAGGTTTCACAACGGTGGGCTTCTGCCGCGAAGCCCGCTTGCGCTGCTTGGCGTAGTACTTGGCCTCCTGCTCCAGGGCCATCATGGGCGAGAGGCGGGGCTCCTCGTGGAAGCCGTCCAGCACCTCCAGCCGCCCCATGGCGCGCAGCACCTGCACCAAGGTGAGCAGCGTGGCGGCACGACCGGCCTCCAGCTTCACCACGGTGGTGCGGTCCAGCCCGGCGCGCGTGGCCACCTCGGCCTGACTCAGGTTGCGCTCCAAGCGCATGCGCCGGAGCTCGGCACCGAGGCGTTCCACCACTTGGGCATCGCGCATGCCCTGCCAGTTGATGTTGCTCGTAGGCATCGTAAATGATGTCTCAGTGTACTAACGCAGATTTCACACCACAAGTATACGCAAAAATTCTGCAAATCGATGCAATGTAATGATGGGTATAAGCATCCCAACGATCTAGAGTACAATTAATGATGTATATAGGCAACATGCGAAATCAGATGATCAGACGATCAGAAAATCAGATGATCAGAAGATGGGGACCGAGGGAATAGCCCCACTTTTCGGGACCCGCAGTCGCGGGGGCTGCCGCTGCGCCCCCTCACGCGGGGTTTCTCTTGCGATCGATGAACAGGGATAAGGGCACCTCTAACAACCTCACGGACGCCGCGCGGTTGTTGAGTTGAGGACTCTGGGTGTTCATTTCCTGCCTATTTCGCTGGTCTCATGCGGTTTTG
>JACTMO010000035.1 GCA_014584605.1 Bacteroidota bacterium
CCCCGATTCAAATCCGCCCCACGCTCTTTCTTTCGAGAACCAGCGTCCATGCTCGGTTCAGCTCATGTTCGAGCTTCAGTTAACCGGACAGCAATGAGGTGCCCAGAAGTCTCACCATGCTATTTGCGGCGTTCCTTCTCCGTGGTGCGCGGATGCTTCTCCGCATAGCGCTTGGTCACGAACTGACCACTTTCTGAACTCCGGTAGTTGTGTCCATTGCCGGACGACGAACCACCACTTTGCCTGCCTTTGTTGGCCATGGCTATCTGGTGGACGCAGGAGATGTTTGCCCGCTGTCCGGGATGTGAAATTACGCGTTGGCTCAGCGGTGGTTCGCGAGAAGATATGCACACAAGTGCGCGTCGCCGTTGAGAATTCCGAGAACCATCCGGTTGGTCGCCATGCTACATTCGCGGATGGAAAGCTGACGTGGTTATTGTCGATCGATGCTCGGCTAATTGGACCACATAACCGCGGTGCGGGCGTGGCTGCTGCCGCTGCTGATGAACGGGCAGGTGATGGTGCGATCAGAAGATCAGCAGATCGGGCGATCGGAGAAGGAGGGCACGGGAATGGCGGCTGTCTCGTCCTGAGCAAAGTGCTTCCGGGTCTGGCCCCCCCCCCATACAAACCTTCCCCAAGATCTTGTAACGCTGCTGCCTGGACGGCTTGGTTGCTTTGTGCCGAGAAACCAGGAACATGAAAACCCTTCATCTCCCTTCGCTCGTTCTGGCCGCGCTGCTGCTCGGCGCATGCAGCACCGGAACAAACCACAGCCCGGCCCATGGTGACCATGCAGCACACGTACACGAGGCGCCGGCTCATACCCAAGCCGCAGCGGATCCCATCGCACCGGTGTTCGAGGCCTACTTCCGCCTGAAGGATGCCTTGGTGGCCGCGGACTCGGTGCAGGCACCCAAGCTGGCGGTGGCGCTGGATGGCACCTTCCACAGCATGGACCGGAACGCGTTGACCGCGGAACTACAGGCCGCTTGGGACGAGCTGATGGCGACCATCATGGAGCCGCTGCATCCCTTCTACGTCGCCACGGGGCTGGAGGAGCAACGCGCGCTCTTCGCGCAGCTCACGCCCGGCATGCTGCAGCTGGCCAAGGCCGCACCCACCGCGCAACCGGTCTACCTGGACCATTGCCCCATGTACCACGGCGGCGCGGACTGGCTCAGCCGCGAGCAGGCGATCAAGAATCCCTTCTACGGGTCCGCGATGCTCAGCTGCGGCAAGGTGAAGGAGACGATCGGCAAGTGAACTGAGCCCCGTGCCGGAGAAGCCGCTGGAGCACGCCGAGGCGTGAAGCCGAAGCGCAGCGATCGGCAGCGCGGTGACCGCAGCAGCCCCCCTCCCCTCACTCCTTCACCAACCGGATGCTCCGGCGTCCTGAGCCATCGAGCACCACCAGGGCATAGGGGCCCGGGGCCAGGGTGGTCAGGTCCAGTTGCAACGCGGTGGAAGTCGCGTTGCCATGTTGCAACACGCGGCCCTGGACGTCCATCAACTGCCACTTCGCCGCAGTGGCCAAGCCGAACACCTGCACGCGGCCCGTACCGGGGTTGGGCGTGGCGAAGAGCAGGGCGGATGCCGCGTGTTCGTCCATGCCGTTGACGATGGCATCCCCGAACACGATCGCCGTGCCGTCGTCCTCGATGTGGCCCAGGGGCTCCACCGGGTTGCTGCGGTAGAAGTCGATGCTGCCGCTGCTGCTGGTCACCTGCACCACGTTGGCATAGGTGCCTGTGGGCAGCACCACGGTGCCGTAGCCGGAGTAGGTGCGGGTGGTGCTTCCGGGCGTACCGTTGGAGGTGTGGTTGTCCACGAACGAGTCCTGGTAGGCGAAGGGGAACTGGAGCGGGGTCTTGGGGTCCGTGTACACGTCCGGGTTTGCACCGCCCACTTCCTCTGCCAGCATGTCCAGTCCGGCGGAGGTCAGTACGAAGTAATTGTACGTGGTGCCCATGGAGGTGGTCACCATTTGCGCGAGGTTGGCGGTGGGGTACGAGCCGGCATAGGGTGTGGAGGCGGGGTCCACAAAGGCCGAGGTGCCCGCGTTCAGCTGCAGGGTGATGCCGCTGAAATCCCAGTTGACGTTTGCGCCCGTGGCGGTCGGGTCGGCGTTGCCGGGGTCGGTCACCAGGTGCAGGGGGAAGGTCTTGCCGATGAGGTCCACGTTGGCGTACTCGAGCACGGGCTGTGCGGTGGTGCAGAGCGCTGACAGGGCCAGACCGAGGGTAATGGTGTTTTTCATGGGGTGTGGATCGGTCCGGCAAAGATGCGGCGCATGGACCCGGTGCGCAACCACCTGTGCACGGTCCGTGCGAACAACGACCGGTGGGGCGCACCCGGTGCCGGGCGCAACGCCCGCCGGGGTACCTGCGGCGCACCTGCCGTGCTGCGCTACTTCGCCAGCTCCAGGTCCATCTTGCACTTGCTGCAGCTGCCCGGCTTGTCGGAATTCTCCCCGGGGTGCATCGTAGCGTTGTGCCCTTCGGCCTGCCCGATGCCCACCAACACGGCGAGGAAGCCGCTGGCGAACTTGGGGTCGGCAGTGGCCATGGTGTGGCGATGCACGGCTTTCCCGGTATGCCGATGCGGCATGATGAGGCCCGCGTGGAAGACCCTTCGCAGCATGGCCGCCGAAAGGGTCCTGGTCCCATCTACTCCAGCACCACCCGCGCGGTTGTGCGGAACCCGGCATCGACCACGCTCACCATGTAGAGGCCGGGCGACGACGGAGCACGCAGGCGTTGTGTCCCGAGGACGGGATGGAGTGGTTGCGTGTGCAACAGGCGACCGGTCGGATCGTAAAGTTCCACCATCGCGGCGTCGGTGTTGTGATGGTCCGTACGCAGCCACACGGAACCGTCCCCGTCGTACCAAACGCGGCACCCAGGATCAGCTGTGGCCACCTCCACACCGTTGACCATGCTACCGTGCAAACGCACCAGCTGGTGGTATTGCGTTTCGGTGTCCACTGTTTCGAAGTGGCCGCCCACGAGGATCTTGCCATCGGGTTGCACGAACACGGTCTGCACAAAGCCGGTGGGGTCGGTGCCCGGCCCAATACCGACGCCGATCATGAAGTCGGGATCCGCGCTGCCATCGGCCATCAGGCGCACCAGACGTGCCGGACCGGGCTGCATGTTGACGTACTCGTTGCCGGTGAACTCGCCGCCCACCACGATGCGTCCATCGGGCTGCACCGCCAACGCACGCACCATGGAATACGCATAGAGCGGGGATGTGAAGGACAGGTCATGCGTGCCGTCCATGTTCAATCGCTCCACCGCGCTGCGCACCACGCCGTTGTGGTACTGGAAATATCCGCCAGCAAGGATCCTGCCGTCCGGTTGTCGGGCCAGGCTGCGTACGATGCCTCCGGTGGCCACCAGCCCGGGATCGTTGTCCATGCTGGTATCGAGTGCGCCGTTCGCGGCCAGCAGGGCGATGTGCCCGCTGGGCGTTCCCTGGTATTGCACGAACTGGCCGCCGACCACCACACGCAGATCGGGCAGTACGAGGATATCGTGGACGTTCCAGTCGAATCCGGTCCCCACCACGAATGTGCTGTCCAAGGAGCCATCCGTGTTGAACCGGGCGATGTGCGGGCTGCTATGCCCGCCGCAGGTGAAGAACTCGCCGCCGATGAGCACCTTGTTCTCGACGTGCTGGGCGATCGCGAGGACCGCTCCGTTGATGGAGTTCGGCGGCACATTGAAGCTGGTGTCCAGGCTGCCATCGGCATTCAACCGGGCGACGAAGGAGCTGCTCATGCCGTTGTACGTCAGGAAGTTGCCGCAGATCAGTATCCGACCATCGTTCATCAGCACCATGTCCGCCACCCCGTTGCCAGGCCCCGGGCCACCAGGATTGAAGGCGGGGTCCAACGAGCCATCGGTGTTCAGCCGGACCAGATGATCGAGCCCGCTCCCGGCATAGTTGGTGAACACGCCGCCCACGAGGATCTTGCCGTCGGGCTGCACCAGCACGCTGTTGACAAGCACGCTGGGGTCATCCGCCAGGAAACCGTAGTCGATGATGGGCACCTGTGCCTTCAGTGCAGTGGACAGGACAAGGACGCACGCGATGATGCTTTGCTTCATGAACATGGCGGTTGTATGGGCCTGACGAACTCGGGACCTTGTGGGTTGCCCTTCGAGGGGGTGCGGATCGGTCCGGTAAAGATGCGGCGCATGGGCCCGGTGCGCAACCACCTGTGCACGGTCCGTGCGAACAACGACCGGTGGAGCGCACCCGGTGCCGGGCGCAACGCCCGCCGGGGGACCTGCGGCGCACCTGCCGTGCTGCGCTACTTCGCCAGCTCCAGGTCCATCTTGCACTTGCTGCAGCTGCCCGGCTTGTCGGAATTCTCCTCGGGGTGCATGGGGCAGTAGTAGCGGCCCTTCACCGTGGGGAAGGGGAAGGCCGACCGACCGAGGGAGAACCGGTACGAGAGGCCGACGGTGGCGGTGTGCTGGGAGCCCGCCTGGGTGTAGTGCTCCGCGGAGTTCATGTGCTGGTACAGGGGAACGTCCGCCGAGGCGAAGACGGTGAAGCGGCCCTTGGTCACGCTCACCTGGGGGGTGAGGAACAGCTTGCGGTAGCCCGTGGCTTCCGGGAAGTAGTTGGAGGGCCTGCCGAACAGCAGCACGCTCTCCAGGATCCGCGTGGGCTTGACGACCTCGTAGCGCACCTGCAGCGTGACCCCGACGAGCCTGCCGATCGGCCGGGAGCCATAAAGCGCTACGCTCATGAAATCGCCCAGGCGCTCGCCGTTGGGGTTCCAGCCCTTCAGGATGTACTGGCCGCTCGCGAACAGGTTGAACTTCGAACGGAGGAACCCATGGTGCAGGAAGGCGTGGAAAATGAGGTCGTGCGCCCCGGAGGAGAGCTGCACATTGGTGGGCTTGGTCACGTAGAAGGTCTCACCCGAGAAGGGCTCGACGTTGCCCGTGGAATCGTTGTAGGAGCCCAGCGGCACCTTGTACCCGATGCCGATGGCGATCTCGTTGGACGAGCGGTTGTTCGACCGGCGCAGGACATCGTAGCGCGGAAAGATCACCAGGTCGCCGAACCCTTGGGAACGGTAGGTCGTTGCCGGGTCCTTGTCCAGCCCGACCTCTTTCTTGAGCAGGTAATACCCGCTCTCCAGGGAGAGCGTGAGGTGCGAGGTGACCCCGTAGGCCAACCGCAGGTATCCGTAGTGGCTCTCGAACCGGTCGAAGCTCCGCTCGTCCACGCGCCGGCCCCCCTTGTAGAAGGCTTCGGTGCCGATGTACTGGAAGTTGGCGTTGACCTCCATCTCCTTCTCCTGGAGCACGCCCTGGGCCGCACCGCCGACGATGCAGCTGCCCCCGCCACCGGCGCAACATTGGGCGCGGACCGGGGCAGGCCGCAGGAGCGTCGAAAGCACGAGCAGCACTGCGGTCCCCCACGCCATGTGCCCGCCTGCCGATGCGCGGCGCGCCGACCGTTCACCTCCCTGCGGTCCGTGCTTGTCCTCCACCATCAACGCACGATGGTCAGGTCCGCAGTACGGCTTCGCTTCCCGTCCGAAAGGCGCACCAGGTAGCTGCCGGCCGCAAGGTCCTGGGTGGCGATCGCGATGCGGGTCCGGCCTTGCGGCACGTCGCCGTTGTGGAGGTTGCGCAGCAGCCTGCCCATGCGGTCGAACAGGTCGATGCTGATCCGTCCCGCACCCGGCATGTCGAAGCCCACCCAGACCTGGTCCGTCGCCGGGTTGGGCAGGACCTCGAGGCCGGAGGCTGTTGCATCCGGGCCGTCGATGCCCGTGACGGTCAGTGCGTTGTCGATCGCCTGTTGCAGCGCGTTGGCGTTAACCGTGTTGTTCACGTTCAGGAACACTGTGTGGCTGTTGCCGCCCAGCACCACGATCTTGGGCATGCCGTTGCTGCCGTAGTGGCTCATGCTGATCGCAGCGTTAGAGAAGGTGGTGATGTTGGTCAGCCCCTGGGCGTTGCACCAGTTGTTGAGCGCAGCACAGCTCGTGTTCGCATAGTCGTCGCAGACGTACATGACCACCTTGCCCGGGTCCGTTACCTGGTAGCTCTCCACCACGTTGTAGGTGGTGAGCGTGGGGCCCACGCAGGTATTGCACGGCATCACCCAGGCCAGCACCACCACCTTGCCGGCGTCCAGTTCGGCGAAGAGCTGGTGCGCGGTGCCCGAGCAATCGGCGCAGTTGAAGTCGGTGGCCGTTTGGGCCGGGGCCAGGGCCGTGCTGAGGCCCAGGGCGGCGGTGAGCAAGTGCTTTTTCATCGGTTCGGCACGCCCGGCCCGGAAGGGGCTCCGAGGCGCGCTGCGAAATTAGGTCGGCGGCCAGGCAGACGCCGACATACGGGCCGTTCCGTTGGGATCCCAGCGCGGCTGGCGGTGCGTCGGCCCGGGTGGGGCCGGCGGGCCGACCGGTAGCCGTGGTGGTCCCGCCCGGGCGCGGTGGGTCGGTGACCGGTGCATGCCGGACGGATGGCGGGGAAGCCTGCTAATGAGCACAGTAACTTTCGGGGTGTCACCAACCGCTTCAACCCATGAGAACCCTACGACATATCCTCGTTTCGGGCGCCATGATGTTCGGCATGGGCATTGAAACCCACGCCCAGACCGGCGGGCTGGATCCCCTGTTCGCCAACGGCGGCATCTTCGTGCACGACCTCGGGGCGCCTGACCGGTTCCAAAAGGTCTTGGTGCAGGAGGCCGATCAGTACCTGGTGGCCACGGGGTACACGATGCCCCCCGGCACCGGCGGCCACCTGATCGTGGTCAGGACCCTGCCCGACGGCACGCTCGACACGGGGTTCGATGGCGATGGTGTCGTGGAGATCAATGCCTTCAACGGCACCATCGGGTTCGACCTGTTCCAGCAAGATGATCAGAAGATCGTGGTCGCCGGGGTGCGGGCCGATGCCAATTCGGATTACGCCATGCTGGTCGTGCGCCTGCTTTCCGACGGCAGCCTCGATCCGTCCTTCGGTGTCGGTGGGATCAGCGAATTGGTCATCGGTACAGGTAACAGTTACGCCTACGCGGCGTCCCCGCTATCCGGCCATCGGATCCTGCTGGCCGGCGCGGCAGAGCTCGGATCGACGGATGACGTTCCCGTGGTGGTGCGGGTGGATGAGTACGGCGCGCTCGATCCCACCTTCGGGAACGCCGGCGTGGCCGAGGTTCCGGTGATCGAGGACGACAGCAGGTTCTGGGACATCGGCCTGCAGAGCGACGGCGGCATCGTGGCCTGCGGCGCGTACGACCAGGGCACGGGCACGGGAGGCTACCTGGACAGCGATGTGCTCGTGGCGCGGTTCACCGACAGCGGCACCCTTGACCCCGGCTTCGGCAACGGGGGCACCATCATCATGCCCATCTCGGTGGAGATGTCGGAAAGCGCTCAAGCCATGACCATCGATGCGAACGATAACATCCTGCTCTGCGGCCAATTCGTGCAGACGGACCTGACCTTCGATGCCTTCGTGATGAAGTTCGATCCGGGGGGACAGGAGGATGGAGGCTTCGGCAACGGTGGCCTGGTGACCTTCCAGAACGCCGTGGTGGACCTGTTCGACGATGTGGCCGTGATGGCCGATGGAAGGGTGCTGGTCTGCGGCACATCGGGTGGCCCCCTGTCCGATCCGCGCGACCAGGTGCTGGCGCGCTACCTGTCCGACGGCGCGCCGGACCCGGCGTTCGGCATCAATGGCCGGGTGCTCACCACCGTGATGGGCGGCAGCGATGCGGCCACGTCGATGGCGTTGACGGCCGATGGGAAGATCATCGTGGCGGGATACGCGGAAATGACCACCGACCTGGATGCGACGATCTTCCGCCACCTGAACGAGGTGGGTTCGGGTGTTGACGAGCAGGAGGATGTCCCCGACCTGGTGATCATGCCCAACCCGCTGCGTGCCGGAGGGTCGGCGATGATCGAGGCCCAAGGGGTTGCTGCGTGGGCTGCGACGGCGGAGCTGATCGGACCGTACGGCCACACCATGCCGCTGGCGATCGATGGTGGGCGAGGACCGGACCGTTATGTGCTGCACCTGCCGACTTCCCTGGCCGCGGGCATGCACATCCTGCGGCTCGTCGCGGCTGATGGGGCGGTGATCGGCCGGGCCAGGCTGGTCGTGCTGCGGTAGCCCCGGGTGGGGCCTTGGTCCGGCGTTGCCGGTCAGAGGCTCAGCAGCTCCTTGAAGCGCGTGGCCTGCCGGCGGCTCACCTCGATGCTCTCACCGGGGGCCCCGCTCTTGTCGGCCGACTTGAGCTTCACCATCAGCCCGCCGTTGAACCACGGTTCGATCTTGTCCACCCAGCGCAGGTTGATCATGTGCTTGCGGCTGGCGCGGAAGAAGGTGAGCGGGTCCAGCTTCTCCTCCAGCTTGTTGAGGCTGCGCAGCACGAGCGGCTTCTGGTCGGCGAAGCGCACGCGCACGTAGTTGCCTTCGCTCTCGAAGACCCGCACGTCCTTCAAGGTCACGAACCAGCACTTCTCGCCGTCCTTCAGGAAGATCTGGTCGCTCTCGCGCAGGATGTCGCGCTGGGGCAGGTCCTCGCCGCTGGTGTGCGGCACCTTGGCCAGTGCCGCGTTGAGGCGCTCCGGGTCGATCGGCTTCAGCACATAATCCAGGGCGCTCACCTGGAAGGCGCGGATGGCGTGCTCGTCGTACGCCGTGACGAAGATCACGTGCGGCGGACGGTCCAGCGCCGAGAGCAGTTCGAAGCCGTCGCGCCCCGGCATGTTGATGTCCAGGAAGAGGAGGTCCGGCCGTTTCTCGGCGATCAAGGCCTCGGCCTCGTCGGCGTTGGCCGCTTCGCCCACGATCTCCACATCCTCGTGCTTCTCCAGCAGGGTGACCAGTTCTTTGCGGGCCAGCCTTTCGTCATCGATGATCAGGGTCTTCATGGTCGTGGGGTGTTCGGGTGGGGTGCTTCATCTGCTCCGGCGCGCAGGGGCGGTGGCGTCCGGCCGGAGGGGTGCGGTTCCTTGGTCCATGCGCCGGGCTCAGCTTTCGTTCTCCAGCGCCGATGGTTCCACGCGCGGGATCAGCACGTCCGTGACCACCATGCCGTGCTCATTGCTGATCTGCATGTTGGCCTTCTGGCCGTAGATGAGGTCGAGGCGTTTGCGGGTGTTGCGCAGGCCGATGCCGCTGCCGTTGATGCGGCCGGGCTCGTAGTGCCCCGTGTTGCGCACCGTGAGGTGCAGCCCGTCCGCCAGCTGTCGCGCCGTGATCTGGATGTCGCCGCCCTGGGTGAGCGTGGCCACGCCGTGGCGGACGGCGTTCTCCACCAGGGTCTGCAGCAGCATCGGTGGCACGGGCTCGCGTTCCAGCCCCAGGGGCACGTCGAACTGCACGCGCAGCCGTTCCTCGAAGCGCATGGCCTCCAGCGCCAGGTAGGCCTTCACGATGTCCACTTCCTCGCCCAGGGGCACGGTGCGGCGCTTCACCGTGCTCATGGCGTTGCGCAGGATGGCGCTCAGCTGGGTGATGGCACGCTTGGCCTGGGCGGGGTCCTCGTCGATCAACGCCCGGATCCCGTTGAGCGCGTTGAACATGAAGTGCGGGTTGAGCTGGCTGCGCAGGTTGTTGAGCTGGTTCTCGCGGTCGGCCGTCTGCAGGCGCAGGTTGCGCACCTCCTCCAGCCGGATGCGGGCGAAGTAGTGGTAGGCCAGGTAAGAGAGGGACCACATCACCAGCAGCACCACCCAGTTGACGAGCTGGCTGAAGAACCGGGCGATGTCGCCCGTGAACAGCGATCCGTACTCCGGCAGCAACAGGCTCACCAGCGTGCCCTCGATGGTGGTGGCCGCGAGCCCCAGCAGCAGGCCGACCAGCGCCAGGCGCGGGATCAGGAAGCCCAACGGCCGGTCCAGCCAGCCGTTGCGCACCATCACCTGCCGCAGCGCATGGCTGGTGCCGATCCCCAGGGCGAACACCAGCACCATCACCAGATAGAGCTCGGGGTCCAGCGAGCCCTTCAGGTAGTTCCACAGCACGAAGAGCCCCACGTAGCCGCCCCAGGCCAGGAGCTGGGTGGCCCAGTAGAGCAGATGGCGTCGGCGCGGCGTCATGCGGCAGCACGAAGGTACCGGGACCGTGCCGCACGTGCATCGGCATTCCATGGGCGGCGCGCCTGCGGGTTGGATGGGCGGTACCTTCGGGCCCCGCCATGAACTTCCTGGGCCATCTGTACCTGAGCGGCGACGACCCCCTGGTGATCACGGGCAACTTCATGGCCGATGCGGTGAAGGGCAGCGACCTTGCACGCTTCCCGGAGGGACTGCGCAAGGGCATCCGCCTGCACCGCGCCATCGATCAGTACACCGACGGACACCCGCTGGCCCGCGCCGGCCGGGAGCGGGCGCGCGCACATGCCGGCCGCTATGCACCGGTGGTCATGGACCTCTTCTACGACCACCTGCTGGCGGCCCACTGGAGCGCGCTGCATCCCGAACCGCTGGACCGGTTCGCGGCCAGGATGTACGCGGTGCTCGGCGCCCATGCCGCATGGATGGAGGGACGGCCCGCGCGCATGCTGCCGCACCTGATCGCCGAGGACTGGCTGGGCGCCTACGCGCAGCGCGAAGGCCTCGCGGCGGCCCTGCGCGGCATGGCCCGGCGTGCCCCGGAAGGGCAGGTGATGGCGGGCGCCGAGGAGGTGCTCTGGCGGCACTACGACAGCTACCGCGCGGAGTTCATCGGCTTCCTCACCGACATCGAGCGTGCCACCACCACACAGCGATGAACAGCTCCCGACGCATCGCGGTCCTCGGTCTGCTCGCCCTCGGCCTGCTCGGCCTCTTCATCTGGGCCCGGCGCGATGTACGCACGCCGCGGGCCCCGCAAAGGCCGTGGTCCGTGCCGTTGGTGGACCGCGACCTCGGGGCCATCGCGGCCGACACCTTGCGGGTGCTGGTGCAGGAGCATCCGCTCACCTGCGAACGCTTTCCCGGCGGGGAGCGCGGGACCGAGGTCGAGCTGCTGGAGCGTTTCGCCCGGTGGAACAAGGTCCCGCTCCAGGTGCTGCCGGTGCCGCCGGACAGCCTGCTGCCGCTCCTGCAACGCGGTGCGGGTGATGTGATCGCCGCCCTGCTCCATCGCGACCGCTTCGGCGATGCGGTGGCCTGCACCGGACCCTGGTGGCACACCACGCCGGTGCTGGTGCACCTGCGCCCGGACCGGGCCACGGGCACGGACGGGCGTGTGGCCGATTCCGTGCGGGTCCCCGTCCACGGGCCCTGGGCCCGCGACACCGCCATGGCAGGGGTCGCCGATGTACGCACGGGCACGGCCCTGCTCGAGGCGGTGGCGGCGGGTGCCGTTCCGGCCGCCCTCGTGACCGACCTGGAGGCGCGCCACCTGGCCGAGGAACTTCCGCAGCTGGCCTTCGATCCGGTGGACGCCCCGCCGGTGGACCTGGTGTTCGCCGTGCGCCGTAACGCCACCCGGCTGCGCGAGGCACTGGACCGCTGGCTGCTCCAGCCCGACGAGCAGGAGGCGCGCGGCCTCATCGTGGCCGCCTACGGCCGGCGCCTGCCGGACCGCGGACCCCTGGGTGGCGAACGCATGCGGCCACCGGTGGGCGATACGCTCTCCCCCTTCGACGATGTCTTCCGGGCCAAGGCCGGGTTGATGCACTGGGACTGGGAGCTGCTCGCCGCCATCGCCTTCAAGGAATCGCGCTTCGACACCTCCGCCATCAGCGTCAAAGGCGCGCAGGGCCTCATGCAGATGATGCCGGCCACGGCCGAGCGGCTGGGCATGGACAGCGTGGAGATGGTGGAAGGGCAGGTGCACGCCGCCGCCGTGTACCTGGCCGTGCTGGACAGCCTGTGGCGTCGGTCGATCCCCGACCCGGACGAGCGCCTGCATTTTGTCCTCGCCGCCTACAATGCGGGCCCGGGCCACGTCCGCGACGCCCAGCGCCTCGCCGGGGAGCTGGGCCTGGACCGCCACCGGTGGACCGGGAACGTGGAACGCGCCATCACCCTGCTGGCCTTACCGCGCTTTTACCGGATGCCGGGCATCACCGCAGGGCGTTGCAAGGGCGCCCAGACCTTCCTGTACGTGCGCGAGGTGCTCGGCCTCTACGGCAGGTTCCGCGCGGCGGGGCGCTGAACGCATCACCTGCTACCTTGCGGACCATGTGCTCCGCATCGCCCCTTCGCTCGCGCATCGCCCGGCATCTCCCGACCCTCGCCCTCGCCATCCTGCTGCCGTGCATCGCCGGCGCCCAGCAGGGGCTGCCCCATGCGCTGGACCCCTCGGAGCTGCCCCTGGTCCGCGCCTACCGCGACAGCCGGGCGGTGGCGGGAAGGGGCATCACCAGCCCCCCGCCCTTCGCACCACGCACCATGGCCGAATGGGAGGAGGTGCAGACCCTGTGCGTGGCCTGGGTGTCCTTCCCCAGCATCCTGAAGCAGATCGTCCGCCATGCCCGCGTGGAATGCGAGGTGTTGATCCTCTGCGGGGCCCCCGGCACCTCGAACTCGCAGGCCAACATCACCAGCTACCTGCAGGCCAGCAACGCCGGCGGCGCACCCCTGACCGACCTCAACAACATCAGCTTCCTCAGCACGCCGTACAACAGCATCTGGATCCGGGACTACGGCCCGGAGAGCATGTACCAGAACGAGGTGGACTCGCTGTTCCTGCTGGACTGGATCTACAACCGCCCGCGGCCCGCGGACGACGCGACCTCCGATGCGATCGGCACCTTCAAGGGCATCGCCGTGTACGGCTCCACCACCGCACCGAACGACCTGGTGCACACCGGCGGCAACTTCATGTGCGACGGCTTCGGCACGGCCTTCAGCAGCGACCTGGTGGTGGAGGAGAACGGCCCGGGTGGCTCGTACAACCAGACCGACCGGACGCCCGCCGGGGTGGACGCCATGATGTCCGCGTGGATGGGCATCGGGACCTACGTGCGCATGCCGGTGCTGCCCTACGACAACATCCACCACATCGACATGCACATGAAGCTCCTGGACGAGCGGACCCTGCTGGTGGGCCAGTTCCCTCCGGGGGTCAGCGACGGTCCGCAGCTGGAAGCCAACCTGCAGGACATCCAGCAGGACCAGGTGAGCGTCTTCGGCTCGCCCTACCGGATCATCCGCGTGCCCATGCCGCCCAGCACCGGGGGCGCCTATCCGCCGGGAAGCAGCTACCGCACCTACACCAACAGCATCTTCATCAACCGCACCATCCTGGTGCCCACCTACCGGGAACAGTACGACAGCACCGCGCTGCGCATCTACCGCGAGGCGTTGCCCGGCTACAAGGTGGTGCCCATCGACTGCGACGACGGCAGCGGGAACATCATCGCACAGAGCGGCGCGCTGCACTGCATCACCAAGGGCATCGGCGTGGCCCGGCCGCTGCTGATCCGCCACGAACCCCTGGACGACCGCAGCAACGACGGGAGCGGATACCCGGTGGAGGCCTACATCCGGCACCGCAGCGGCATCGCCTCGGCGGAAGTGTACTGGACCACCGACACCACGCAGGGCTACCTGCCCGTGCCGATGACCCACGCCGGTGCCAACGTGTGGGCCGCCACGTTGCCCGAGCAGCCCGGTGGCGGCACCGTGTACTACTACATCCGGGCGGTGGCCACCGACGGCAAGGTGCAGGTGAGGCCCATCACCGCGCCCCAGGGATGGTGGCGTTTCACGGCCGTTCCGGCCCCCGGCCTCGCGCTGGCGGTCCGCGCCTTCCTCGAAGGGGCCTTCGACACCAATGCCGGCCTGATGCGCGATGACCTGCGCGCCCAGGGCCTGGTCCCGCTCACCGAGCCGTACACCGCGGCGGGCTTCACCGTGGTGAACAACAGCACACCCACCACCACGGCGCCCGTGCTGGCCGTCACCGGCCCCGATGCCGTCACGGACTGGGTGCTGCTGGAACTGCGTGCGGCGGGCGACCCGGCCCAGGTGTTGGCTTCGCGCACCGCGCTGCTGCAACGCGACGGCGACATCGCAAGCGTCGACGGCATTTCGCCGGTGCTGTTCGATCTGCCGCCGGGCAACTACCATGTGGCGGTGCGCCACCGGAACCACCTGGCGGTGATGACGGCCGCTCCGCTCGTGCTGGGCGCCGGCCCCACCGCGCTCGACCTGACGGTGGCGGCCACGTCCACCTGGGGCACCGATGCACGCAAGGGTGTGGCCGGGGTGCAGGCGATGTGGGCCGGCAACGTGCTGGACGACGACCGGCTCAAGTACGCCGGCGCGGCCAACGACCGCGACCCCATCCTGGTGCGCGTCGGGGGTACCGTGCCCACGGGCACCGTCGGCGGTTATTTCACGGAGGATGCGAACCTCGACGGACAGGTGAAGTACGCCGGCGCGGCCAACGACCGCGACCCCGTCCTGGTGAACGTGGGCGGCTCGGTGCCCACCGCCATCCGTATCGAGCAGCTGCCCTGACACGGCCTTCCAAGGCCGGCGGGCAACGCGTTGCGCAGCGCGCGGGACCGCATGCTACCTTGCCCGCACAACCCTGTTCGCATGCTGCGCCGCCTCGTCCTTCCGACCGCTCTGCTGGCACCGGCCCTGGCGCTGGTCGCCCAGAAGCAGGCCCCGCTGCCGCACACCATGGCCCCGCACGAGCACGCCCTCGTCCGCGACTACCGCGACAGCCGCGCCGTGGACGGGCGTGGCATCACCACCCCGCCTCCAGGGCCCGTGCGCACCATGGCCGAGTGGGAGGAGATCCAGAGCCTGGTGGTCTGCTGGGCCCAGTACGAAGGCATCCTCAAGCAGATCGTCCGCCACGCCAAGGAGGAGTGCGAGGTCATCATCGTGTGCGACGATGCCTCCGACGTCACCAGCTACCTGAACAACGCCCAGTACGGCGGCCCGCTGGACAACCTCAACAACATCACGCTGCTGGAGGGACCCTACAACAGCATCTGGTCCCGGGATTATTTCGCCGAGAGCATCTACCTGAACGAGGTGGACTCGCTGCTCCTGCTGGACTGGATCTACAACCGGCCCCGGCCCTTGGACGACGTCATGTCCGACCTGGTCGGCGGCGCCAAAGGCATCCCCGTGTACGGCACCACCGCCGCACCGAACGACCTGGTGCACACCGGAGGCAACTTCATGTGCGACGGCTTCGGCACGGCCTTCAGCAGCTGGCTGGTGATGGACGAGAACGGTCCCAACGGCCAGTTCAACCAGACCGTGAAGAACGAGGCGCAGGTGGACGCCCTCATGAACACCTGGATGGGCATCCAGCCGGGGCGATACATCAAGATGCCCACGCTGCCCTACGACAACATCCACCACATCGACATGCACATGAAGCTGCTCGACGAGGAGCACCTGCTGGTGGGGGAGTTCCCCCTGGGGCTCAGCGACGGGCCGCAGATGGAAGCGAACCTGGACGATGTGACCGCCACGTACAACAGCGTGTTCGGCACACCGTACGAGGTGATCCGCGTGCCGATGCCGCCGAGCACCGGGGGCGACTATCCGCCCAATGCCAGCTACCGCACCTACGCCAACAACGTGTTCATCAACGGAACGGTGCTGGTGCCCACCTACCGCACGGCCTACGACACGGTGGGCCTGCGGATCCTGGGCGAGAGCCTGCCCGGTTACAAGGTGATGGGCATCGACTGCGACGACCAGGGCATGAACATCATCAGCGCCAGCGGGGCCATCCACTGCATCACCAAGGGCATCGGCGTCAGCGATCCGCTGTTGATCCGCCATCAGCGGCTGGACGACACCTACGATGACGTGAACCCGTATCCGGTGGAGGCGTACATCCGCCATCGCACGGGGATCGCCACGGCCCAGTTGTACTGGTCCGTGGACACCGCCGCCGGCTTCGCCGCACTGCCCATGACCGACCAGGGGGGCAACGTGTGGGCCGGCGCCATCCCTGCACAGCCCGCCGGCACCCGCATCTTCTACTACATCGAGGCCACGGCCAACAGCGGCAAGGTGCAGGTGCGGCCCTTGGTGGCGCCCGAGGGCTGGTGGAGCTTCCGCGTGCTGGACGCCAATACGGCGGTGGTGCCGGTGGAGCCCCCCTCTTTCGCCGCGCTCTACCCCAACCCGGCCAGCTCCATCGTGGTGGTGGGCGTGGAGGCGGGCCGCAACGAACGTGTGGAGCTGCGCCTGCTGGACGCCACCGGTCGCCTGGTGCACACGATCTTCAACGGCATCACCCCGGCCGATGGGCGGCTCTTCGTGGACGTCAGCACGCTGCCCGCGGGGGTGTACCAGCTGGAGCTGCGCGGTGCGGCGGGGCCGAGCACCCGTGCGCTCCTCAAGCAGTGAGGCGCACGGATCGGCACGGCCTTCGCGTTCAACCCGGGTGATGCTCCTCCCGATCCCCTCTTTTCCGGCCGTCGCCATGTGCTTCGCGGGCACCCTGTCCGCAACGTCGTTGCAGGCCCAGCCGCAGGTCCCATGGAGGGCCGACCGTCCGCTCACCTGGGCCGATTTCCAGGGCGCACCGCCCCGCGGCAACGACCGCGATGCCTACACCTACTATGGCATCTCCGCGAGCTCCGAACGCGATGAACGGGGACGCATCACCGCCGAGGTGAGCTGCGTGTTCATGCCTGAGAAGAGCTGGGTGCGGCCCCCGGCAAAGGCCAGCGCACAGCTGCTGGCGCATGAACAGCTCCATTTCGACCTCGCCGAGCTGCACGCCCGACGTTTCGCACGGGAGCTGCCGGCACAACTGAAGGGAGCGGACCCGGAGGCCGCCTTCCAAAGGGCGCACGACCGCATGATGGTCCGCCTGCGCGAGGAGCAGGAGCGCTACGACCGCGAGACCGACCATGGTCGCGATGCCGCCGCGCAGGCGCGCTGGGCCGCCGAGGTGCAGCGCCGCCTGTCCGAAGGGGCGCGATGATCAGCGGGCCACCGCGATGCGCACGGACCCGTGGGCACCTGCGTCCAGGAACAACAGATAGGTGCCGTTCGCCAGGTCGTGCAGGGGAAGGTCCACCATGCCGCCCTGTGCGCGGAGGGTCATGGCACGCACGGTGCGGCCCTGCAGGTCGTGCACCGTCGCCTGCCGTGCGGTGGCGGGCACCCCCACGAGGTGCAGCACATCGCGCAGCGGCATGGGGAAGGCCACCAGGGCGGGGGCCTCCGCTTCGGCCATCGCCGTGGTCGTCGCGGCCTGGTCGCAAAGGGTGAAGGTGCCCGCATCGGCGCCGCCGCCGTTCCACACGCGCACCAGCAGGTCGGTGTTCAGCGGCAGGCCGTCCAGCGTCACGGGCGCATCCACCCCGGTGAAGCAATCGATGTAGGCGGGCGTTGCACAATCGGTGTACACCGCCATGTTCCAGGGGGCGGCGTTCTGGCTCTCCAACGTCAGCACATGGGTGCCCGTGTCGCCGGTGTTGAACCCGAACCATACGTCGGCGATGTTGGCCCATGGGTCGCAGGGCGGATTGGGCAGCGGCGATCCATAGGCGCACACGTTGGTGCCCGGGGTGGGCGAGCTGCAGGGGCCCAGGGGCAGGGTGGGCAGAGGTGTGGCTCCGGTGCAGGCATCGTTCGCGGGCACGGTGCCGCACGGCGGCGCACAGCTCATGGTGAGCAGGAAGCTGCCCGTGGCGCCGTTATAGCCATGGACCAGCACCAGGTACTCCGTACCGTTCCCGGCAGGGAAGGTGAGGCTGCTGGTGTTCCCGGCGCAGTTCACCCCATCGTCGTTGCCGGCAACGCAGACCAGCGCGCCGCAGCTGCCCTCGAACACGCTGATGCGGGTGTCGTACGAGGCCTGGCCACAGGTGGTGAGCGTGACGTCCTCGCCTCCGCCGATCAGCAGATACCAGAGCCCGGCGGCGCTCACCGCGGCACTGGCACAGGTGGGCGCCGGGGCATAGAGGCCCACCTCGGTGTTGCCCGCCAGCGTATCGCCGCAGTTGATGGCGGCGGCCTGGTTGCAGAACGCGTTCGGCGCCACCGGGTCCAGCAGGGTGGTGAAGGCGATGGGCCCCACCCGCGCGCTCACCGCACCGCCGCCGCAGTCCTCCTGCACGTACACCTCCATGTCGGTGCCCGGCATCAGGCCGTTCAGCGTCACCGGCGGCCCGTTGAGGCCGAGGGTGCCGTTCACCACCGTTCCCGTGCCCGGGGTGAAGCCCGCCGGTCCGTGCTCCACCGTGAAGGTGCCGCTGGCGTTGGCGCTGGTCCAGTACACGATGGCCTCCGTGTTGCCAGGGCTGGCCACCACGTCCTGCGGCGGTACACAGCTGTTGCAGCTCATCGCCAGGGTGAACTCGCCGGTCTGCCCGTTGTAGCCCTGTACCAGGACGTAGTAGGTCACACCCGCATCGGTCAGCACGGTGAGCTCCGAGGTGTAGCCCGTGCAGGACGGGCTATCGTCGTTGCCACCCACGCACACCAGGTTCCCGCAGCTGCCGCTGTACACGTTGATGCGTGTGTCGTAGTTGGCCGTGTTGCAGGTGCTCAAGGTGGTGCTGCCCTGCGATCCGATGAAGCTGTACCAGATGCCCGGTGCCTCGATGCCTGTTCCGCAGCCCGCCACGGCATCGGCCAGCGCATCGGTGGTGGAGCCCTGGACGGTGTCGCCACAGGCGATCGGCAGTGCGCCGCTGCAGTCGTCGTTCGGCACCGGGGGGAGCGCGGCGTCGGGGAAGGCGGCGGGGGAAGGGCCGGACACCGTGCGCATGCCAGGTGCGAAGGCCATGGTGCTGGCGCCGAGGTCGCCGGAGACGTGGATCAGGAAGGCGGACAGCGCGAGGGCAAGGGTCGGCAGGTGGTGCATGGTGCAGGGCTGGGTGGGAAAGATATCCGGTCGGAGGATCCCCGATGCCCTCCGAGGGCGGTCACCGGGGTCGAGCAGCGCATGGCGGCCGCCCGATCCCCATGCGATGCGGGATCCGTCCATACTATGGTGGGTCCCCGATCCGTTCAAGGTACATGCGGTTCCTGACAGCCACGTTCGCCCTGCTCGTTGCCACAAGTGGATGGGCCCAGCCGCTGCGGCAGGTGGGGCGCGGTCCGGGCGGCACCGTCTCGCTCGGTGTGCGGTCCTCCTTCAGCTTCTTCAGCAGCGGCACCCAGGGCGTGCCGGGCACCGGTGCCGGCGGCCAGATGCGCGTGCGCATCAGCGACCGGGTGAACACCGATTGGTTCTACGACTATTTCACCGGCTCGGCGGGCCGTCTGGCGCACCGGCAGGACCAGCACATCGGATGGAGCGTGATGTTCTACCCGCTCAAGCCCAGGCCGGAGCGCCGTCTGCTCCAACCGTACGTGCTCGCAGGCCATTGCTTCGACCACACCTTCCAGCAGGCCATCAACGACGACTCCAACTTCGCCGAACGCTGGAGCAGCGCCGTGCAGGCCGGACTGGGCACACACTTCAACATCACCGACCGCGCCGACTTCTCCCTGGTGTGCCAGTACATGATCCACCTCGGCACCGATGTGCATGCCGAAGAGCACGAGGGTGCGGTGGAGTTCCACGAGGAGCAGGGCGCCGACCTCGAGGGCCATCTGCTGTTGCACCTCAGCTTCAACTACAAGATCGCCGACCTATGGTGATCAGGACCCTCCTTGCGATGGCCGTGCTGCTCCAGGGGCCGGTGCTGCGGGCCCAGGACGAGGTGCCGGTGGCGGAGCCGTTGTTGCTGCGGGGTTCCGTGGCCATCAGCCCGGGTTTCATGCTCCGGCAGCCGGTCACCAACATCTATGTGGCGGGCAAACTGGAGCTCTTCGCGGACGATCGCATCAGCCTGCGGGGCGAAGGGCTGTGGTACATCGGTGACCAGGGCGATGTGGGCCTGTTGGAACAGAACAGCCAGATCGCCTTCGGTCCCTTCGTCCACCTCACCCATGGTCGGCTGGACGTCGCCCTGGGCGTGGAACCGGGCGTGACCCTGACCCGGCCAACGCGGGACAGCCTGCATGTGGAGGCGGCACCGCTGCGCGTCATGCCCAGCATGGCGCTCTGTGCGGGCCTCACCTTCGTGGTGTGGGACTACTTCCAGTTCTTCGTCGATGCGCGATACACCCATGCCCGCTACACCGGTCCGTACAGCGCCGCCATTCCCTTGGATGAAGTGGTCCTGGGGGCCGGCCTGGGCTGGCAGCTCCCGGTGAAGCGGCTGGGTCGGAGGAAGTAGGTCTCAGCGTTCCTGTGACCTGCGGCGAAGCTGAGGTGCTGCGGGCTTTTCTCACGTATTCACCATTCGCACCCCTTCCCCCCCTTTCACTTCTCTCACCACCTTCACCTCCTTTCGGTCAGCTTGGGTCATCATCACGGCTCAGGCGTTGGCAGGGATCGACCCGTAACCAGCGGGCTTGAGGGTGGTGGCCAGCTCCTCTGGCGCGGTGGCACCACGCTCCACTTCCACTTCGGCTGTTTGAGCGGCCACATCCACCTGCACGTGTACCACACCAGGCAACCGGCCCAGGAGGATGCGCACGCTGTTGGCACAGCCGCCGCAGGTGATGCCGGTGGTGGTGAAACGGAAGCGTTGGGTGGCGGGGAATTGTCCTTGGGTGTTCATGGTGCTCGGGATCAACGGCACAATGGTCTGGCGGCCATGCTGCAGGGGTGTTACATCCAAATGGGTAAGGTTTGCATCGGAGGGCGAGAAGAGCCGGTAGTGACCGGCCTCAGTTCCACGGATCATGGGATGTGCCTCCTCCTTGCAGTAACTTCAGACCATGTTCACGAAACTGGACCTGATCGAACGGATCATTGCCACCACGGATGAGAAGATCCTGGAGCAAGTAGGCAAGGTGCTTGATCGCGGAACCGGGGCAACGGCCTTTACCAAGGAGCATCTGGCGTTGCTCGAGGAGCGGCGGGCTCGCAGGCGGGCCGGTGAAGGCAAGGGCTACTCGCTACCCGAGGTGAAGCGCATGCTGGCCAAAAAGAAATGAAGGCCTTGCCATTGGAGCTTCGCGATGAAGCATGGCTGGAATGGCAGGACGCTTCATTGTGGTATGATCCGGAGCAGCAAGGCTTGGGTGATCGGTTCGATTAAGCGGTCCTCGCCACACTGGAACATCTCAGCACCGTCGCTGCCCATTACCAGGTTCGCGTGAATGGCTTCCGGCATGCGCCTGTTGAGCGGTTCCCTTTCCTGATCATCTTCGAGATCGACAACGGGACGATCGTCGTGTACAACGTGTTCCATACGAGCAGGAGGCCGATCAAGGAAAAGAAGTGATCCCAGAGGACGATCCCGCCTCACCCCACCTTGTCCAGCTCCTTCCTCCCCTGTCCCATCTGCTTGAAGGCAGAAGGTGTCATGCCGGTGAGCTTCTTGAACTGCGTGCTCAGGTGGGCCACGCTGCTGAAGCCGGTGCGGAAGGCGATCTCGCTCAGGTTGAGCTCGCCGTACTTGATCAGCTCCTTCACGCGCTCCAGACGCTGCAGCAGGAAGTAGTGTTCGATGGTGATGCCCTCCACCTGGGAGAAGAGCGCGCTGAGCGTGGAGTAGTCCTTGTGCAGCGCGGCGGCCACATGCTCGGCCAGTTTCACGCGTTCGTTGGTGTCGCCGCTGTGGTGTACAAGCTTCACCACCACGGCCTTGATGCGGGCGATCAGCGCGGCATCGCGGTCGTCCACCAGCTCGAAGCCCTCGGCGCGCAAGGCCCGGTTCAACGCATGGAGGTCATCCAGCGTGGGTTGGCCGCCCAGCTCCACCTCGCCCAGGTCCAAATGCCGCACGGTGAGGCCCTGTGCGGTGAGCACGCGCCAAACAGCTGCCTTGCAGCGGTCGCAGACCATGTTGCGGATGGTAAGCAGCATGATACGAAGGTAGTGCCATGCCCAACGGAACGGTGCCGCAGGCGTGTATCCGGGCCGGGGCTTGGGCCGATCACATCTTGCGGTAGTCGGCGGGGACCAGCTCGCCGCGTTCCGTGCGGATGTAGGTCTCCGCGCCGGGCACGATGTCCGTGTTCTGGGCCGAGACGCACAGCCAGCCTTCCCCGGTCCTGTGCACCACGAAGCTGAAGACCGTCTGCCGCAACCCGGCTTTTTCGGCCAGGGCCGTTTGGCCACTGAGCCGCATGCGCACATGCACCACGGCCACGTCGTCCGTCAGGTGCCGCACCTTGAGCCGTCCCATCTTCAAGGTGGAGTCCTTGAAGATCACCTTCAGGCCGTAGTCGTGCGCCGCGAAGATGTCCTGGCGGTTCTCCCACCACAGACCCACCACGTTCACGAAGTCGGCATCCTCGGCGAAGAGCGCTGCCATGCGGTCCGCGCGCCGGGCGTTCCAGTACGCCACGAAGAGCCGGGGCACATCCTCGGGTCGTTCGGCGGTGATCATGCTGTGCTTGCCCATGTCGTTTCTCGCCAATCCGTTCGGACGAGCGATGGATGGATCCATGACGAACGAAGGTATTGTCCTTCGGAAGGACCGGTGCCTCTGTCCCACCGTAAGGGATCAAGCGGAGATCAACGGGATCCCAGAGGCGCACTTTCGCCCGATCCCCCACCTGGTGTGGCGGCTGGAGCGGCTGAGCGGCGAGGTGCCGGTGACCCATGGCGACGCGTTCTTCGTGATCTCCCGCTCGAGCCTTGCATCGGGCCACAACCGGGTGCTCACCTGCTTCGGACGGGACAGCCTGGAACGACGATGGTCGGCAGAATTGCCTCAAGGGCCAGAGGTGTCGTCGCGCTACCGGGCGGAACCGCTGTTCCATTTGGACGGCGACACGCTGCAAATGCTTGCCGGAACCTCGCTCAGCTTTTGCGATGCGAACTCTGGCCGGGTGCTCGTGCGTATACCCTTGCCCTGAGCAGGTCTTGACCGGTGAGCGCCACACGGCTGGCGCTGACGAACGAGCGCGACATCCGACCGCATCCGCATGGTGCGCACCACGTTGGGCGTAACGGCGACGATGCTGTGTGGCTTCATCCGCCTGTCCGGTGCGCCGGGCCCCTCCGAGGAATGTCCACCCTGTTCCCTACCTTCGATGTACTCAAAAACCAAGCAACATGGATACGCGTACGCTTCTGGCCGCCCTGGTGGGTGGTGTCGTCGCTTTCTTGCTGGGCTGGCTGCTCTTCGGCATCCTGCTCTCGGGCTACATGCAGGCCCACATGGTGAGCTACCCCGGCCTGATGAAGCCGGAAGGGGAAATGAACCTGGCATTGCTTTTCCTGAGCAACCTGAGCATGTCGTTGTTGCTCGCCTGGGCCTTCCAGCGGATGGGTGTACGCGCCTTGCAGAGCGGGCTGATGACCGGTGCCGTCATCGGCTTTCTCTTCTACCTCAGCATCGACCTGGCCTTCCTGTCCATGATGAACTTCTACGACGGCCCGATGGCCGCCGTGGTGGACGTGCTGTCCAACACGGTCTGGACCGCCTGTATCGGTGGCGCCGTCGGCCTGATGCTGGGCCGGGGTACGGCGAAGGCGGCCTGACCGGGGTGGGCGCCGAGGAACGGGTGCATCGGTGGTGCACCCCGGGAGGGCTCGTGCCCTGTGCAAGGATCTTGGCTTGTGCCGTCGGCAGCCTGCGGAAAGCGGACCTTTGCAACAACCCGCAACCACCCGCCATGGACCGACCGCACCGCTTCCGACCGGAGAGCCTGATGATGTCCTACGGCTACAAGCCGACGCTCTCCGAGGGGGCCATCAAGTCCCCGATCTTCCTCACCAGCACCTTCGTGTTCAAGAGCGCCGAGGAGGGCAAGGCCTTCTTCGAAGTGGCCTATGGGCTGCGCGAACGCGGGCCCCACGAGGAGCAGGGCCTCATCTACAGCCGCATCAACAACCCGGACCTGGAGATCCTGGAGGACCGGCTGACGCTGTGGGACGGCAGCGAGGACTGCGCCGTGTTCGAGAGCGGCATGAGCGCCATCACCACCGTGCTGCTGGAGTTCCTGGCGCCCGGCGACCTGCTGGTGCACAGCACGCCGCTGTATGGCGGCACGGACCACTTCATCCACCACTTCCTGAAGAAGATCGGCGTGCATACGCTGGCCTTCACCCCCGGGCAGGAGCGCGGCGACCTGGAGGCCATGGTCCGCGCCAGCGGCATGGGCGACCGCCTGCGCATGATCTATGCGGAGACGCCGGCCAACCCCACCAACGACCTGATCGACATCGCGGCCTGCCGGCGGGTGGCCGATGCCTTCGCCACGTCCGACGCTCCGGTGCGCGTGGCCGTGGACAACACCTACATGGGGCCGCTGTGGCAGCACCCCCTGGCGCACGGCGCCGACTTCTCCATCTATTCGGCCACCAAGTACATCGGCGGACACAGCGACCTGATCGCCGGCGCCGTGTGCGGAAGCAGGGAGACCATCGGCCGCGTGAAGACCCTGCGCACCTTTCTGGGCAACATGGCCTCGCCCCATACCGGCTGGTTGCTGATGCGCAGCCTGGAGACCCTCAAGCTGCGCATGGACCAGCAGGCCATCAACGCACGCCACGTGGCGGAGTTCCTCGCGGAGCACCCGAAGGTGGAAAAGGTGTACTACCCGGGCTTCATCCCCGAAGGCACGCCGGACCACGACACGTTCAAGCGGCAATGCAGCTCGGCCGGCGCCATGCTCTCCTTCGATGTGAAGGGCGGCGAACCGGCGGCCTTCCGCCTGCTCAACGCGCTGCGCATGGTGAAGCTGGCCGTGAGCCTGGGCGGCACCGAATCGCTGGCCCAGCACCCCGCCACCATGACGCACGTGGGCGTGGACCCCGCGCACCGCGAGGCCATGTCCATCACCGGCAGGATGGTGCGCCTGTCGGTGGGCGTGGAGCACCATGCCGACATCATCTGGGACCTGGGCCAGGCCCTGGAGCAGGTGTAGCGCCTTATGGGGGCGACCCGACGAGCCGGTCGTTGCGGTACACGAGCGTGCGCAGCACCTTGTTGCCGGGGCCGTACTCCACGTAGGGACCGTTGAGCCGGTCGTCGGCGTACGCGGCCTTGGTGAGCGTGTCGCCCTCGGTGGAGAAGGTGAGCCAGGTGCCCTCGCGCTCGCCCTTGTCGAACCGCCCTTCCATCTGCTTGCGCCCGTTCTCGTGGTACCAGGTCCACAGCCCCTGGTTGAGGTCGTTCACCTGTCCGCCGCTGCGTTTCACCTGCCCGTTGGCGTAGTGGTCCTGGACCGGTCCGCGCAGGAAGAAGTGCCAGGCGGCCCACACCATGATGGCGATGCCGATGATGATCTTATGGCGGCTGTCGTAAGCGAACATGGCCGTACGGTCAATCGTGGCGCCTTCCCCCCATGATCAGGAAGGCATGGAGCAACGCGGGGAACACGGCGTCCATGGATTCCACGGCCCCTCGTGTGGAGCCGGGCAGCGCCAGCACGATGGTGCGTCCCACCACGCCGGCCACGCCGCGTGAGAGCATGGAATAGGGTGTGCGCTGCTGGCCGTGGGCCCGCACCGCCTCGGCCACGCCGGGGATCTCGCGGTCGAAGAGCGGCAGCAGCGCCTCGGGGGTGACGTCACGCGCCGACAGGCCCGTACCCCCGGTGAACAGCACAAGGTCCATCCCGGCATCCACCGCACGCATCACCTGATCCTGGATCCGGTCCTTCTCATCGGGGATCACCACCTCGTCGGCCACGGTGACACCGGCCGCCCGCAAGCGCTCGGCGATGGCCTTGCCGGCCTTGTCCTCCTTCCTGCCGGCCGCGATGGTGTCCGAGCAGATGACCACCAGCGCACGCAACCCCTCGCGATGGCGGTCCGTGAACGAGCTCTTGCCCCCTTTCTTCTCCAGCAGCTTGATGTGCAGCACCTCGATGCCCTTGTCGATGGGCTTGAGCATGTCGTACAGGGTAAGGGCCACGACCGAGGCGCCGTGCATGGCCTCCACCTCCACGCCGGTGCGGTAGATGGTGCGCACGGTCATCTCGATGACGATGTCCAGCCCCTCGGTGCGGTACGCCACCCGGGCATGCTCGATGGGGATGGGATGGCAGTCGGGCAGCAGGTCGGGCGTGCGCTTCACCCCGAGCAGTCCGGCGGCGCGTCCCATCTCGAACACGTCGCCCTTGGGCACGGTGCGCTGTAACACGGCGTCCATGGTGGCCTGGGCGCTCACGCGCACAATGGCCTGGGCCGTGGCCTCGCGCAGGGTGGTGGGCTTGTGGGTGATGTCGATCACGGGAGGTTCGGGATGGGGATCGTGGCTGGAGAAGAAGCGGTCGTCGGTCACAAAGTTGGGGCCGTTGCGGCCAGGGTCCCCCGGTTCACCGGTTGGTCTTCCACTGATGGCCATGGTCCTCGAAGAGCTCCCGGCCGAACACGGGCAGGTGGGCCTTGATGCCCTCCACCACATGGCGGCAGGCGTCGAAGGCCACCTGGCGATGGGCCGCGCTCACGAACACGAACAGGCAGATGCTCCCGGCCTCCACACGCCCCAGGCTGTGGTACACGTGCATGCAGCTGAGGTCCCATCGGGCGAAGGTCTCCTCGCGGATGCGGTGCATGGCCTCCTCGGCCATGGGCACATAGGCGCTGTACTCGATGGCGGCCACCCGTCGCCCGTCCACCGCATCGGCCCGCACCTGGCCCAGGAAGATGTCGTGCGCCCCGATGCCGGTCCTGCTGCTGTGCGCCGCGATGGATGCGGCGATGCGCTCGGGCCGGATGGGGCCGTCCACGAAGATGCTCTTGACCTTGCTCTTGTCCGAAGTGGTGGTGCTCATGATCGGGATCGTTCCGGTTGAAGGGGTCGGTGATCGGCCACGGGCCATGCCCGCACGCCGCCGCGCAGCGAGCGCACGGTGCGGAAGCCGAGGCGCAACAGGATGTTGGCGGCTGTGCGGGAGCGCACGCCCGAGGCGCAATACAGGAGGACGGGCCGTTCGCGGTCCAGTTCCCCGGCGCGGGCCTCCAGCTCGTGCAACGGGATGCGATGCATGGTCAGCCCGGCGAGCTGCGGGGTCTCCTCCGGTCCGCGCACGTCCACCGTCTGCCAGGGCTCACCGCGTGCCATCCGCTCCAGCAGGTCACCGGCCTCAAGCTCGATGGCCTCCTCCCCTGCGGAACAGGCGGTGGCAGCCCGCCCCTCCCGTTCGATGTCGCGGGCCTGCGCCCGGGCCACCTGCGCGGGATCGCGCTGCAGGCCCAGCCGTTGGTGCCGGTGGGTCAGCAGGTCCACGAGCAGGATGCCATCGTTCAGCAGACCGCCGATGCCGAGCAGCAGCTTCAGCACTTCGGCGGCCTGCAGGGTGCCGACCACACCGGGCAGCACGCCCAGCACGCCGGCATCGGCGCAATCGGGCACCTCTCCGGCTCCCGGCTCCCGGGGGAAGGCACAGCGGTAGGTGGGTCCGTTGCCGTGGTTGAACACGGCCACCTGTCCGCTGAACCGATGGAGGCTGCCGTGCACGAAGGGTTTGCCGTCCTGCACGCAGGCGTCGTTGATCAGGTAGCGCGTGAAGAGGTCGTCGGTGCAATCCACCACCACATCGTGGGAGCTCACCAGAGCGCGCGCGTTGTGCGGCCCGAGATGTGCGGCAACGGCCTCCACCCGGGCCTCAAAGCCCTGCTCCCGCAAGCGGCGCGCGGCGGTGCCCGCCTTGCCGGCTCCGACGTCGTCCACCGCGTAAAGCAGCTGGCGGTGCAGGTTGCCCAGGTCCACGGTGTCGCCGTCCGCCACGGTGATCTGGCCCACGCCCGCCGCCGCCAGGTAGTGCAGCACCGGGCAGCCCAGCCCGCCGGCACCCACCACCAGCACGCGTGCGGTGGCCAGGCGGGCCTGGCCCGCCGGGCCCACCTGGGGAAGGACGATCTGCCGGGCGTAGCGGTCCATGGCAGCGGGCTTTAACCGCCCGCGAAGGGCGGCAGCAGCGCCACCTCGGCGTCCGGAGGCAGCGCGGCGGTTTCATCGACCAGCTGGCGGTCCACGGCGATGCGGAAGCTGAGGCCCTGCAACGCCGGATGCCGGCGCAGCAGTTCCGCCCGCAGCCCGGCCACCGTGGCGGGTGAGGCCTCGAGGCGTTCCTCGGTGGTGCCGGTGGTCTCGGCGAGCAGGCCGAAGTAGAGGATGCGGTTCATGGCGGGGATGCCGGGGCGTGCAAGTTCGGTCAAAGACGGGCCTGTTCCATCAGTTCATCCACGCGATCGCGGCATTGCTGTTCCATCTGGCGGAACACCTTCACGGCCCGGCGGCCATAGGCGGTGAGCCTGGTGCCGCCACCGCCCTTTCCACCGCTGTCGCGTTCCACCATCGGCTCCTCGGCCGTGCGCTCCATGGCCTCCACCATGCCCCAGGCCTTGCGGTACGAAATGCCCAGTTCCCGCGCCGCCTGGCTGATCGAGCCCGTGGAGGCGATGCACTCCAACAGGGCCACGCGGCCGCCACCAAGGAAGGCCCGGCCGTCGCGGTCGATCCAGATCCTGCTGCGCACCTGCAGGCTTTCGGAGCCTTTCGTCATGTCATTCCGGGAACAACGGTCCAAGGTAGCGGGCCGGGGACCCGTGGAAATGATATCGATCATGCCTCCCGGAACTTCTCGATCGGCCGTACATAGCCCGCCCCGCACGGGCCAGCGCCCATCGACTTTTCCTTCAAGGCACGCGCATTACGCTGCAGAGCCCGCCACATGCGGGTTCCATGACGATCCACCGGGGAGGCATCCCCTGATCGCAGTACCTATTATGACATATATCATACCTGATGAACGCGCATCCCCCGATCCTTGTCACGCTTCCACGATCACCAGCCACGACCCAAGCGATGACCACCATGCCCCACCCCGGCCAACTCCTGCGGATGTCCATCGTGCTGCTCGGTCTGCTCCCGGCATCGGCCGGTGCGCAGGACGGCGAGACCCTCTTCAAGCAGAACTGCGGCGCCTGCCACGTGATCGGCAGGCGGCTCGTGGGCCCCGACCTCACGGGGATCACGGAGAAGCGGAGCAAGGAATGGCTGCACAAGTTCATCCGCAGCTCGCAGACGCTGATCAAGAGCGGCGATCCGGATGCGGTGGCGGTGTTCAAGGAGAACAACGAGCTGGTGATGACCGACATCAACCTGGACGAAGCGCAGATCGACCAGGTGCTGGCCTACGTGGGCACCTTCAGCAAGCCGGCCGCCACGGCGACCGCGGCCGCCGACACCACTCCGGAGGCCCCCATCACCTACACGGACGCCGACCGTGCCGCAGGCCGCGACCTGTTCGACGGCACCCGTGCACTGTCCGCCCGGGGCCCGGCCTGCATCAGCTGCCACAACGTGAACAACGCCTCGTTGATGGTCGGCGGCACCCTGGCCAAGGACCTCACCGAGGTGCACGCGCGCATGGGCCATGCCGGGATCACCGGCATCCTGGGTGCACCGCCCTTCCCGGCCATGGCCAACAGCTACGCCAACGCGCCCATCACCGCAGAGGAGGCCCATCAACTTGCGGCCTTCCTGGAGAAGGCCAACGCCGAACGCGCCGAAGCGCCCACCCGCTCGGCCGCGGTCACCTACGGCATGTTCGGCGGTGGCGGCCTGCTGCTGATCCTGCTGCTGATCGGTCTGCACTGGCGCCACCGGCTCCGCGGATCCGTGAAGCAGGACATCCTGGACAGGCAACTGCGCTCCATCTGACCACCCATCCTTCAAACGAAAGACCATGAGCTGGATCGAGGACATCATTTCGCCGAAGACGCGGCAATGGGAGGAGTTCTACCGCAACCGCTGGCAGTACGACAAGGTGGTGCGCAGCACGCACGGGAGATGCAGGCCCTGGACTACCCGCTGCTGCAGGAGGGCCTGCCGCCCTATGAGCCCCGCGGCTGCCAGCGCGGCATCAGCTACAGCTGGTACCTCTACAGCCCCATCCGGGTGAAGTACCCGCTGATGCGCGGCGCCCTGCTCGACCTGTTCAAGGCGGAGAAGGAAAGGACCAAGGGCGACACCGTGCAGGCCTGGGCCAACCTGCAGGAGGACCCCGAGAAACGCAGGCGCTACCAGCGTGCCCGGGGCAAGGGCGGCTTCCGCCGCGTGCATTGGGACGAAGTGCTGGAGCTGATCGCCTCGGCCAACATCTACACCATCCGGAAATACGGGCCCGACCGCATCATCGGCTTCTCGCCCATCCCGGCCATGAGCATGCTGAGCTATGCCGCCGGTGCCCGCTATCTGCAGCTGATGGGCGGCGTGAACCTGAGCTTCTACGACTGGTACTGCGACCTGCCCTGCGCCTATCCGGAGATCTGGGGCGAGCAGACCGACGTGTGCGAGAGCGCCGACTGGTACAACAGCAAGTTCTGCGTGAGCATGGGCGCCAACCTGGGCATGACCCGCACGCCGGACATCCACTTCTTCAGCGAGGCGCGCCACAACGGCACCAAGACCGTGGTGATGTCGCCCGACTTCAGCATGGTGGCCAAGCACGCCGACCAGTGGATCCCCTGCCACGCTGGCAGCGATGGTGCCTTCTGGATGGCCGTCACCCACGTGATCCTCAAGGAATGGCATGTGGACAAGCGCACGCCCTACTTCCACGAGTACGTGAAGCGCTACACCGACAGCCCCTTCCTGGTGGAGCTGCAACAGGACGGCGACCGCTGGCGCCCCGGACAGATGCTGCGCGCCAACCGCATCGACCGCTTCAAGGACATCAGCAACGGCGACTGGAAGTTCCTGTGCTTCGACAGCACCAGCGGCCAGCCGGTGACCCCCAAGGGCACCATGGGTTACCGCTGGGATGAGAAGAAGGGCAACTGGAACCTCAAGTACGAGAACGGCACGGACGACCGTCCCTACGACCCCGAGCTCAGCCTGATCGACAAGAACGACGGGACCCTCCCGGTGGAGTTCACCGAGTTCGGCCTGCGCAAGAAGGCGGTGCGCCACGTACCGGTGCGCCACATCACCACCCACGACGGCAAGCGCGTGGCCGTGGCCACCATCTACGACCTGACGATGGGTCAGTACGGCGTGGGCCGCGGTCTTCCGGGCGAATATCCCAGCACCTACGACGACAAGGAACAGGCCTACACCCCGGCCTGGCAGGAGATCTTCACCGGCGTGGGCCGCAAGACCGTGATCAAGTTCGCCCGCGAATGGGCCAGCACCGCCGAGGCCACCGAAGGCAAGTGCATGGTGATCGTGGGGGCCGCCATCAACCACTGGTTCCACGGCAACCTGATGTACCGCGCCAGCATCATGGCCCAGATGCTCACCGGATGCAACGGCCGCAACGGCGGCGGCATGAACCACTACGTCGGCCAGGAGAAGCTGGCGCCCGTGGACAGCTGGGGCACCATCATGGCCGCCAAGGACTGGCAGGCCGCCAACCGCCTGCAGCAGGCCCCCATCTGGCACTACATCAACAGCGACCAGTGGCGCTACGACAACAACCAGGCCGACTACAACAGCATCCCCGACGAGGCCAACCCCATGGCCCGCATGCACACCGCCGACTGGGTGGTGAAGAGCGTGCGCAACGGCTGGATGCCCTTCTACCCGCAGTTCAACAAGAGCAACCTGGACATCGTGAAGGAGGCCCGCGCCGCCGGTGCCTCCAACGATGACGAAGTGCGCAAGCACGTGGTGGAACAGCTCAAGGGCGGCAAGCTGCAGCACAGCGTGGTGGACCCGGACGATCCGGTGAACTTCCCGCGCAACTGGTTCATCTGGCGCGGCAACGCCCTGATGAGCTCCGCCAAGGGCCACGAGTACATGCTGAACCACTACCTGGGCACCCACCACAACGACATCGCCGACGAGGTGGCCGGGAGCATGGTGGAGGACATCATCTACCGCGAGAAGGCCCCCAGCGGCAAGATGGACCTGGTGGTGGACATCAACTTCCGCATGGACACCTCGGCGCTGTACTCGGACATCGTGCTGCCCACCGCCAGCTGGTACGAGAAGGCCGACCTCAACAGCACCGACCTGCACTCCTTCATCCATCCGCTGAGCGAGGCCGTGGCGCCCGTGTGGGAGGCCAAGACCGACTGGCAGATCTTCCAGGCGATCGCCCGCAAGGTGAGCGAGCTGGCGAAGCACTACCTGCCGCAACCCGTCACCGACCTGGTGAACGTGCCCCTGCAGCACGACAGCGCCGACGAGATCACCCAACCCACCATACAGGACTGGGCCAAGGGCGAATGCGAGCCCATCCCCGGCAAGACCATGCACAAGATGGTGCTGGTGGAACGCGACTACACCAGGATCCACGACAAGTACATCGCGCTCGGCGAGCGCCTGCTCAACAGCACCCTGGGCGCGCACGGCAACAGCTACATGGCCGACGACGTGTACAAGGAGATGCAGGCCGACAAGCGCCACGTGCAACGTTTCAACGGCACGGACCTGCCCAGCGTCCGCGAGGACGTGGAGGCCTGCAACGCCGTGCTGCGCCTCAGCACCCTCACCAACGGCAAGCTCAACTACCGCGCCTACAAGAACATGGAGGTGAAGAGCGGCCTGGTGCTGGCCGACCTGGGCGAGGGCAGCCAGGACGTGGCCATCGATTACAAGGACCTGCAGGCCCAGCCCCGTCGCTACAACACCTCGCCCCTGTGGAGCGGCCTGATGAACAACGGCCGTGCCTACGCCGCCTACACCTACAACGTGGACCGGCTGATCCCCTGGCGCACCCTCACCGGCCGCCAGCACTTCTACCTGGACCACGAAGGCTACATCATGTTCGGCGAGCACCTGGCCACCTACAAGCCCTCCCCCACCCCGCAGGTGTACGGCGACCTGCGCAAAACGGTGAACGACGGCAAGGCCCGCATGCTCAACTGCCTCACGCCCCACGGCAAGTGGCACATCCACAGCACCTACGGCGACACCCTGCGCATGCTCACCCTGAGCCGCGGCATGGAGCCCTGCTGGATGAGCGAGAAGGACGCCGAGGCCCTGGGCATCAAGGACAACGACTGGGTGGAGGTGTACAACGACCACGGCGTGTACTGCACCCGCGCCTGCGTGAGCGCCCGCATCCCCCGCGGGGTGTGCATCGTGTACCACAGCCCCGAGCGCACCTACACCGTGCCCAAGAGCCAGGTGCGCGGTGGCCGACGCGCCGGAGGCCACAACAGCTTCACCCGCGTGCACCTCAAGCCCAACCTGCTCGTGGGCGGATACGGCCAGTTCAGCTACCACTTCAACTACTGGGGCCCGGTGGGCTCCAACCGCGATACCCACGTGCTGGTGCGCAAAATGGACAAGGTCGAGTTCTGATCAACCTCAAGCAGCCAAGACGATGAACATCCGTTCACAGATCTCCATGGTGTTCCACCTCGACAAATGCATCGGGTGCCACACCTGCTCCATCGCCTGCAAGAACATCTGGACCGACCGGCGCGGGGCCGAATACATGTGGTGGAACAACGTGGAGACCAAGCCCGGCACGGGCTACCCGACCAAGTGGGAGGACCAGGACATCTACCAAGGCGGCTGGAAGAAGGACGGCAACAGCGTGTCGCTCCGCGGCGCCGGCAAGCTCAAGGGCCTGAAGAACCTCTTCCACAACCCGGCCCTGCCCGTGCTCGAGGACTACTACGAGCCCTGGACCTACAAGTACAGCGACCTGTTCACCGCGCCCGAGGGCGACGACCAGCCCACCGCCCGTCCCGTGTCGCTGGTGACCGGCGAGCCCATCGACGTGAAGGCCGGCCCGAACTGGGACGACGACCTCAGCGGATCGCCGGACTACGCCCGCCAGGACGTGAACTTCAAGGACCTGAGCCCGGCCGAGCAGGAGAGCCTGTTCCAGCTGGAGCGCATGACCTTCCACTACCTGCCGCGCATCTGCAACCACTGCCTCAACCCAGCCTGCGTGGGCAGCTGCCCCAGCGGTGCCCTGTACAAGCGCGGCGAGGACGGCGTGGTGCTGATCAACCAGGAGCGCTGCCGGGCCTGGCGCATGTGCGTCACCGCCTGCCCGTACAAGAAGAGCTACTACAACTGGCACACCGGCAAGAGCGAGAAGTGCATCCTCTGCTACCCGCGTCTGGAAAGCGGCCAGGCACCCGCCTGCATGCACAGCTGCGTGGGCCGCATCCGCTACCTGGGCGTGCTGCTCTACGACGCAGATCGCATCCATGAAGTGGCCAGTGCCGACGAGAAGGACCTGGTGGACGCCCAGCTCGGCATCTACCTGGATCCCTTCGACGAGAACGTGATCGCCGCAGCCAAGGCCAACGGCATCGCCGACAGCACCATCCGCGCCGCACAGCTCTCACCGGTGTACAAGTTCGTGAAGCAGTGGGGCATCGCCCTGCCGCTGCACCCCGAGTTCCGCACGCTGCCCAACCTCTTCTACGTGCCGCCCATGCTGCCCGCCATGGCCAGCGTGGACGCCGACGGCGTGTACGACAGCACCACCAAGAGCCTCTGGGGCGGGGTGGAGACGGCCCGCCTGCCCATGAAGTACCTCGCCAGCCTGTTCACCGCAGGCGATGAGGAGAAGGTGCGCAACGTGCTGCGCAAGCTGCTGGCCGTGAAGATCCACCGCCGCGACGCCACCGTGGGCGACCTGCCCAAGGAGGAGGTGGAGGAGGCCCTGCGCATCGGCCGCACCAGCGCCTCGGAGGCCGACAACATCTTCCGCCTCACCAGCCTGGCCACCTTCAACGAACGCTTCGTGATCCCGCCCGCGCACCGCGAGGAGAGCATCGAGATGATGGAGGCCACCGCCGACACCAAGGGCGAGACCGGCTTCGGCTTCAAGATGCGGCCCGCGCGCGGCCTCTGAGCCATGAACGACCCCGCGAAATACAGGCTGTTCACCCCGCTGGTGGCCTACCCCGATGCCGGGCTGCCCGCCGCTTTGGGGCGATGCCTGGACATGCTGGAGCTGCACTGCCCGGAAGCCGTGGCGACGCTGGCCCCCTTCGCCCAATGGCTCGTGAACACCCCGTTGCACGACCAGGAGGAGGTGTACGCACGCACCTTCCACATCCAGGCCATCTGCTACCTCGACCTGGGCTTCGTGCTCTTCGGCGAGGACTACAAGCGCGGCGAGTTCCTGGTGAACATGAAGCGCGAGCAGGCCCTGGCCGGCAACGATTGCGGCGACGAACTGCCGGACAACCTGGCCAACGTGCTGAACCTGCTGCCGCTGCTGAAGGACCAAGACCTGGTGACCGATCTCGGCAGCCGCGTGATGATCCCCGCGCTGCGCAAGATGCTCGAGGAGTTCGAGAGCGCCCGCATGGCGATGCGCGACCGCATGCTGAAGCGCAAGCACAACGCCATCCTGTTGGAGGGCCGCAGCGACCAGAACATCTACGTCCACGTGCTGCAGGCCCTGTTGCAGCTGCTACGCACCGATTTCGAGGAGCGCACCGTGCCCCGCGCCCCCGCCTCACAAGCCTTCATCACCGGTGCCTCCTCCTGCGGGACCTGCACCAGCCATCCGACCCCAAAGCCCCAAACCACCTGAACCATGCGCTTCCTTCTAACGGCCCCTGCGAACGAGACCATCGCCGTGATCGTCATCGCGACGGTACTGGTGCTCCTGCTCTTCGCCCTGCCCACCATCCTGCGGGCCCGCCGCATGGCCGTCGAGCTCGGCCCCATGGTGCGTCCCCAGCCCGTCAGCTACCCCATGGTGTTCCTGGTGATGCTGGTCGCCGCAGGCGCGGTCACCTACGGCCTCAAGCTGGGCTGGGATGAGAACATCCCCATCCTGAACACCTTCAGCTTCCTGGTGCTGCCCTATCTGGCGCTGGCCATCTTCCTGATCGGCTCCATCTACCGCTACATGAACCGCGGCTTCCAGGTGTCCTCCCTCTCCAGCAACTTCCTGGAGCGGAAAAAGCTCTTCTGGGGCAGCCAGCCCTTCCACTACGGCCTGCTCTTCCTGTTCTTCGGCCACCTCATCGCCTTCCTCTTCCCCGCCTCGGTGATCGCCTGGAACCACATGCCCGTCCGCCTGCTCATCCTGGAGATGACCGCCTTCGCCTTCGGCCTGGCCACCCTGCTGGGCCTGCTGCTGCTGATCCGCCGCCGCCTCACCAACCGGCGCGTGCTGATGGTGACCAACCGCATGGACATGCTGGTGTACGTGGTGCTGATCACCCAGATCGTGAGCGGCCTGATCGTGGCCTACGCCAACCGCTGGGGCAGTTCGTGGTTCGCCTCCACCCTCACCCCCTACCTGCGTTCGGTGTTCGCCTTCAATCCCGATGTGGCCGCGGTGAGTGCGATGCCCTGGACCGTGAAGCTGCACATCTTCTCGGCCTACTTCATCGTGGCCATCATCCCCTTCACCCGGTTCATGCACTTCCTGGTGGCGCCCGTGGACTACCTCTGGCGCGGCTACCAACTGGTGATCTGGAACTGGAACCGCCGCATGATCCGCCAGGGCAAGGCCTGGCACATGGGACACCGCGCACGCAACCACTGAGCGCCGCCGCCGACCGGCATCGACGCAGGCCCTTCCGGTCGGTGAACGCGGACAACCAGCCGGGACCGCTCTGCGGTACGGCGACCGGGCCGGGCCCGTATCAGGGCAGTTCGAAGCGTGTGCTCCACTCCTCCCCCGTCGCCGTGCGCCGGGCATGCACCTCCAGGAAGGCGTCCTTGCCCTCGCGGTGCAGCCTTCGCCCCGTGACCACGCTGTCGGCCTGCCCACCGGCTCCGCCCTTCACGATGGGGTCGCCCGGACGGGGCAGGAAGGGGTAGAGGATGGTGAGCCGTTCCTCCTCGTCCGTGGCCAGCTCTGAACCGCACTGGAACAGTAGCTCCTCCAGCTTCTCGCCCACCATCGTGTCGTTCACCGCATGGCGCGCCTCCTCGCCCAGAGCGCTCAGCCAGGCGTGGAACCTGTCGGCCGTGCGCTCCCGCAACCGTTCGTGCCAGGCCGCAGGAAAGGGCGAACGCAGGTGCGCGCTGCCCGTGAACCAGAATCCGATCGTGGCGGTGAACAGTTCGCTCTGAACGATCTGCTCCCTGGAGGGAATACCGGTATCGGGCTTGTCCGTGACCATGGCTTCGGGGTTCATGGAAGACCAAGTTCGGCATCGCTGAACGGTTGCCGCATGATGAACGTCACCTCAGCCTCCAACGGGGGGGCGTGCGTGAGCAAGATCATCACGCAGTATGACATTGCCCATGTCCGCACAGCACACAGCACCATACTCTTGTTCCTGTTCTCAACGGCCTTGATCACGACCCGATGAAACCATTGCGCGCAATTGATCAACGGACCGGATGGAAGGCTTGCACGGCATGAGGTCTGTCCGAATGGCACAACATAGCTACAGGACCAACGATGGTGCAGGGACGCCCCACGTCCCCGAATTGAGCGGGATCAAGCATCCGTTCCCCATTTCGCTGGTAATGGACGGGGCGTCGACGGTGCTCTCTGCCCTGCGGGCCTGGTCCCTGGCGGGCAGATCGCGCTTCGCGCTGCGGCTCTTCCCGACCAGCGCATCGTCTTGCACCGCCACGTGCGTGCGTTCCCTCCCACTCACGATCGTGAATGGGCCGATGCTGCGGTCTCACGGATCACCACCGAGATCATGAACGACGAAGTGCCTGTCACCGGCCGCTCGCACCGGATGTTGTTCCTCAACACGCTGGCGTTCACCGTGTGCTTCGGGGCGTGGATGCTCAACGGGGTGCTGGTCACCTTCCTGGTGGACCGTTCGGTGTTCGATTGGACCCCTGTACAGGTGGGCTGGCTTCTCGGTATTCCCGTGCTCACCGGATCGGTCTTCCGCCTGCCCATGGGCATCCTCACCGACCGGTTCGGAGGCAAATGGGTCTTCACCCTGCTGCTGCTGGCCGCATCCGTACCGATGTACCTGCTTTCCGAAATGGACTCCTATGCAGGCTTCGCGCTGATGAGCTTCGGGTTCGGCATCGTGGGATCGGGCTTCGCGGTGGGTATCGCGAACACCTCGGTGTGGTATCCCAAGCGCCTGCAAGGCGTGGCCCTTGGGGTCTTCGGTGCGGGCAATGCGGGCGCGGCGCTCACCACCGTCTTCGCCCCGAGCCTGCTGTTGCAGCTCACGAACGACGGTGCCGATCCGGAGGGCTGGCGGCAGCTGCCGCGCATCTATGCCGCGGTGCTCGCCGCCATGGCCGTGTTCTTCGCCCTGTTCAGCTTCAACCGGCTACCGGACCAAGGAAGGCGCACCATGGCCGACCTGTTGAAACCCTTGGGCAGCGTGCGCGTGTGGCGCTTCGGTTTCTACTACTTCCTGGTCTTCGGCTGCTTCGTGGCCTTCGCACAATGGCTGGTGCCCTACTACGTGAACGTCTATGGCGCCTCCCTGGTACTGGCCGGCCTGCTGACCTCCTTTTTCAGCTTTCCCTCCGGTGTGATCCGCGCCCTGGGGGGATGGTTGAGCGACCGCTGGGGCGCGCGGCGGGTCATGTACTGGATCCTGGGCTCCTCGCTGGTGATCAGCTGCATGCTGATGGTGCCGCGGATGGAGGTGCTCTCCCCCGGACGCGGCGTGATGGCGCAGCGCAAGGGGAACGTGGAACTGGTGAGCGACAGCCTGATCCGCGTGTCCGGGACCGAATATCCGCTGCAGAACAAGAAGCGCGACCTGGAGGTGATCGGGAATGAGCAACTGATCATGCCCACCAAGGATGCCTGGCATCAGCCTGTGGTGAAGGAGGGCGAAGCGGTCCAGAAACGCCAGCTGCTGGCAAGAGGTATCACGCGGATCTACTTCCAGGCGAACATCTGGGTGTTCACCGTTCTGGTCATCATCATCGGCATCGTCTGGGGCATCGGCAAGGCGGCGGTGTACAAGCACATCCCCGAGTACTTCCCCAAGGAGGTCGGCGTGGTCGGCGGCATGGTGGGAGTGATCGGCGGCCTGGGCGGCTTCTTCTGCCCCATCCTC
Organism: Bacteroidota bacterium; assembly: GCA_014584605.1. GTDB lineage: Bacteria > Bacteroidota > Bacteroidia > Flavobacteriales_F > PHOS-HE28 > PHOS-HE28. Next base: position 38,781 of record JACTMO010000035.1, read on the forward strand.
TTCGGCTACCTGCTGGACACCACCGGTCTCTGGACAAGTTCCTGGATGCTGATGCTCGTATTGTCGGGGGTGAGCCTCTGGTGGATGCACCTGGTGGTGAGCCGCATCCAGCGGGGCATCAAGCATCCTGATGCGAACCGTTTCGAAAAGCATCATACACACTAAAAAGCTGTTCCGATGGCTACCTGGCTGACCTCATGGGACCCCGAGAACAAGACGCAGTGGGAGGAGAGCGGTGAACGCCTGGCCTGGCGCACGCTCATCATCACCACCATCGCGCTGACCCTCTCCTTCGCCACCTGGTTCATGATGAGCGCCATCGTGACCAAGCTGCCGGGCATCGGGTTCAAGTTCACCACGGACCAGCTGTTCTGGCTGGCCGCCATGCCCGGTCTGGCCGGCGGCACCTTGCGCATCGTCCACACCTTCCTGATCCCCATCTACGGCACACGCCACACGGTCACCTACTCCACCCTCATCAAGCTCATTCCGTGCATAGGCATAGGTCTGGCCGTGATGGACCCCACCACGCCGTTCTGGGTGTTCATGGTACTGGCGCTCACCGCCGGTTTCGGAGCGGGCGACTTCAGCAGCTACATGCCCAGCACGAACCTGTTCTTCCCCAAACGGCTGAAGGGTGCGGCCCTGGGCATCCAGGCCGGCATCGGCAACTTCGGCGTGAGCCTGGCCCAGTTCATGACACCCGCCCTGCTCGGCGTCGCCCTCTTCGGAACACCCCAGGAATGGATCACGCCCGGTGGCAGCAGCGGCACGTCCGGCACCACATGGATCTACCTGCAGAGCGCGGCGCTCTGGTACGTGCCGCTGCTGCTCATCATGACCGGTGTGTGCTGGTGGGGTCTCCGAAGCGTGCCGATCAAGGCCAGCTTCCGGGAGCAGCTCGACATCTTCAAGGAGCGGCATACCTGGTACTGCACCATCACCTACGTGATGACCTTCGGCACCTTCGCCGGGCTGTCCGCCGCCTTCCCGCTGATGATGAAGGCGCTCTACGGCAACTTCCCCGACGCCCCGGACCCGCTCAAGTACGCCTTCTACGGCCCGCTGATCGGCTCGGCCAGCCGCGTGCTCTTCGGCTTCGTGGCCGACCGCACCGGTGGCGGCGTGCTCACCACCGTCACCGGCCTGGGCCTGCTCGCCGGATGTGCCGTCATGCTGTTCAGCGGCTCGCTGGCCCCCACGTCCATGGAGCAATTCCCCGTGTTCGTGGCCGGCATGCTGGGCATGTTCCTGTTCGCGGGCATCGGCAACGCCGCCACCTTCCGGCAGTTCCCCATCATCTTCGGGCACAACCCGCGGCAGGCGGCCGGCGTGATCGGATGGACGGCGGCCGTGGCGGCCTACGGTCCCTTCATCTTCTCCATGCTCATCGGTGCCGTGATCGGCGCCACGGGCAATGCCAACGGGTTCTTCGTGGGCCTGCTCGTCTTCCTGCTGATCGCCACCTGGGTCAACTGGAACTTCTACCACCGCAAGGGATGCGCAAGGCCCTGCTGAACGTGCGACGCCCCCGAACGCACGGACCTGAACATGCCACGGAAGAGCGACCTGTCACCGGCCATGGATGATCGAAAAAGCACGCTCCGCATGTGGTGGCACCATGAACCACCGATCACCCTGTACCTGCGCCGCACCGTTCCGCTCGCCCTCCTGCTCCTCGTTCTGCCCGCAGGGCTGCACGCCCAGTTCTCCGTGGGCGGCCAGCTGATGCAGCGCAGCGAGTACCGAAGTGGCTACGGGAAGCTGATCGCGCGGACGGCCGACCCCGCGGTCTTCATCGGCCACCGGGCGCGCATCCATGCGCGGTACGACCATGAGAAGGTGCGCTTCCTCGTGAGCATCCAGGATGCGCGCCCGTGGGGTGCACCCGACCAGCCTAATGCCGGCGACCCCTACTTCTCCGTGCATGAGGCCTGGGCGGAACTGCCGCTGAACCCCAGCTGGAGCCTGAAGCTCGGGCGGCAGGAGCTGACCTACGACGAAGCCCGTTTTCTCGGGAACGGGGACTGGACCTTGCGGGCGGCCACCCACGACCTCGCGTTGCTGCGCTTCGAGAAGAAGGGTACCAAGGTGCACGCGGGCGGGGGGTACAACGTCGTCGGCGAGAGCCTGACGGAACAGCATTACACCGTGAACAACCGCTACAAGGCCGCACAGTTCGTGCGCGTCGAACAGCGCCTGGGCGGTTTCACGGGGAGCGCCATGCTCTGGGCCAATGGGCTGCAACAGCACCATACCGACAGCGTCGGCAATGTCACCGGTCACACCATGCGGTACACGTACACGTTCGGCCTGCCCACGTTGCGCTATGTGCGGGGTCGACTCACGACAGCGGCCTTCCTCTATCTGCAACTTGGGCAGGACCGCAAGGGCCGCAACGTCCAGGGCCACGATGCAGGCGCCTGGATCACCTACGCCCTGCCCCTGGACACCGCGCGTGGTTCGGGCTTCCGCTTCACGGTGGGTGCGGAACTGCTCTCCGGCACCGCACAGGACGCCACCGATGCGATCAACCGGTCCTACGACCCCATCCACAGCACCAAGCACGCCTGGAACGGATACATGGACCACTTCTATGCGGGCGGCCGCTGGGCCGATGGCGTGGGCCTGATCGATGCCCATGTGCGCCTGCGCTACGACGTGGGCCGCCGGACCTTCCTCTCCCTCAACGCCCACGAGTTCCACGCTGCGGCCACGGTGATGCGCAACGGTGAACGGATGGACGATCGATTGGGTACGGAGCTCGACTTCACCGTGGGTCACCTGTTGAACAAGGTCGTATCCCTGCAACTGGGCTATTCGCACCTGCTGCAGACCGGCACGCTCGAGCACTTGGAAGGCGTGGCCGATCCGGCGGCGGTGCAGAATTGGGGCTACATCGCCATCCTGTACCGCCCGGGCATGAAGGACCGCTTCACCGGGCTGCGGTTCTGAACGGCAAGCGCCCTTTAGCGCTATTCCACCATCACCCGCCCGGTCCGCACACGGGTCCCGTCGGTCAGGTGCACGATGTAAAGGCCCGCTGGCAACAGGGTGGCATCGATCGAGGTGGCACCGCCGGAGCTGCGTTGTTCCAGGACCGCTTCGCCCATCGCGTTGAACAGCACAAGGGACGCGTCCTTCAAGTGCGGATGGGCCACGGTGAAGCGCGTCGATGCCGGGTTCGGATGCACGCGCAGCACGCTTTCGCCGCCATCCACCTCTCCGATGCCGATGCCGGTGATGTTGAACACGTCCGACATGTACGTGCAGCCCAGGTCATCGGTCACCTGCACGCTGTAGTCGCCGTTGCCGGATGGCACCAGCACGGTGTCCGTCTCCCCGGCGAGCGGCACGCCGTCCAGATACCACTGGAAGCTGATGCCGCCCGTGGTGTGCAGCAAGGCCGCATCACCCGTGATGTGCGGCACGTTCAATGCCGTGCCGTAGCGTTGCATCCACAGGCCGTTGTTGCTTCCACCGAACAGCAGGCGGTCGTTCGGCAGTTCCACCACATCGTGAACATTGTCGCTGCCGCTGGCCAGGTCGACGGACAGGTAGCCCGCATTGCCGAACGATGCGTCCGTGCTCCCATCCGCCAGCAGGCGTATCGCGAAGCCGAAGCCGGTGCCAAGGTCTTTGCCGATGACGAGATAGCCGCCACCCGCCATCCGCTTCAGGCCCATGCAGTACATGGAGGAACCGGTGATGGTCACATGCCCGTTGGTGCCGAAGGTGTTGTCGGGCGTTCCGGAAGGGGTGAGCCGGACCAGCTCGATCCCATCCGCTTCCGGAAGGCGTGTACAGGCCATCACCAGGTGCTCATCCGCGTCCATCACCATGTAGTTCTCCACGGACATATCGTTGAGGGGCACCGTATCGATGAAAACGCCGGCATTGCCGAAGGTGGTGTCCAACACCCCGGTGGAGTCGAAGCCCACGACGACGAAATACCCGATGTTCCCGTTGCCCAGGATACGTCCGCCCACCACGACATCGCCGTCCTGGAAGGTGCGCGCATGGAATTGCATTGCGAAGCTGATGCTCCCGCTCATATCGTACTGCACGATGCCGTCCCCGCCGAAACTGCTGTCCAGGGAGCCATCGGACAGGAAGCGCATGGCACCGGGACCCCTGCCGTTGAACGTGTATCTGCCGCCGCAAAGGATGCGGCCATCCGGCATCACCTCGATGCTGCGGAAATAGCCAGCCGCACCGGGCGCAAAGCGCACCGCATGGGTCCCCGTGTCGGCGAACGCGGTATCCGGCGTACCGTCGGCCAGGTAGCGCGCCACGAACGGGATCTGCGCGGAACTGCTGTTGCTCGATGCCTGCACCCCGGCCGCGAGGATCTTGCCATCGGGCTGCCGCACATAGGTGTATCCGAAATTGCGCTGGTCGAAATGATGATGCACCATGCCATCGGTCCCGAAGGTGCTATCAATGCGGCCGCACGGGTCGAACCGCACCATGATGTTGTACTCCCCGGTGCCGCCGGCGCCGTACTCCCATCCTCCGGCCACGATCTTCCCATCGGGTTGCAGCACGAAGTTGGAGAAGGTCTCGGAGCCGCCCGTGTTCACGTACAGCCGGGAGTTCGTGCCGAAGAGGGAATCCGGCAGGTAGGTCTGTGCCATCACCGATGTCGCGAGGAGCGGGATGAGCAGAAAGGGGGTCCGCGTCGTTCTCATGGCTGCAGGTTCAGGTCCATTGTTCTCGCACAGGTGCTATCGACACGTATGGTCCCTTCTCCGCTTCACCCCAAAACCCACCGCACACCCCCCTCCGCCTTCCACGGACCGTACAGCTAAAACGCGAAGCTGGGATCATGGCAGCAAGCCAAACAATGACCGGTGTCAGTCGGGAAGCCCCCAGGGACGGGTAACTTGCCCACCATCCATCCCGGGCGACCGCCGTGTGCCCTTTGCGCAGCCGCCTGTGTTCCAGGAAGGAAGTACTTTCACCACCGCCATGACATTTCGGTCATAACGCCATGAAGATCATCGACCCCGCCACCGGTAAACGCGTCGACGGCCGTGCCGCGAGCGAGCTGGACCTGAAGAAGCTGAAGAAGACCGACCCCTTGCAACGCGAGGTGGAGAAGGAGATCAACGCCTCGGAGCATTCGCCCATGGACCCGCCGGACGCCTACGGCGGCCAGGTGATCGATGCGGTGGCCTACGAGGACATGCCCGCGCTGCTGCAGCGCTACATGGACGAGCACCGCAAGGCCGAGGCGCAGATCCACGAGTTCGAGGAGGCCATGGCGCGCTTCAAGGATTCGCGTTACAAGCTGGACGCCTCCATCAACGAGGTGTTCCGCGCGTTCTTCACCTTCTTCGACGACAAGGTGCTGGACCACAACCGGCGCGAGGAGCGCGAGCTTTTCCCCCTGCTGCACCGCCGCCTGGTGGAGAGCGGGGAGCGCAGCACCGGGCCGCAGCCCACCACGGCCGTGGACCTGATGGAAGATGACCACGTGAAGTTCATCCAGCTCGGCGCCCTGGCCTTCAACCTGCTGGGCCTGGCCGCCCGCCTGCCCGACGACCGCTCGGCGCTGTTCACCTACGATGCCGCCTTCGACGCCGCGCGCGAGCTCTCCGAAGCGCTGCGCCTGCACATCCACCGCGAGGACAACATCCTCTTCCCCCTGGCCTGCAAGCTGATCGGCCGCGAGGAGTTGGACCGCCTCGCCTCCTGATCCACGCCGCATGGACCTCCCCACCGGCATGCTGACGGACCGCTTCGGGAGGAGGCACGACTACCTGCGCATCTCCCTGACCGAGCGCTGCAACATGCGCTGCACCTATTGCATGCCGGAAGAGGGCATCCCCCTGCGGCCCCGCGAGCAGTTCATGCGGCAGCAGGAGGTGCTGGCCCTCGCGGAAGTGTTCACCGGCCTGGGCGTGCGCAAGGTGCGGCTCACCGGCGGCGAACCCCTGGTGCGCAACGATGCGGATGCCATCATCCGGGGGCTGGCGCTGCTTCCCCTGGAACTGGCCATCACCACCAACGGCGTGCTGGTGGACCGCTTCGTTCCCACCTTCCACGCGGCGGGCCTGCGCAAGGTGAACGTGAGCCTGGACAGCCTGCGGCCGGAACGCGTGGCCGCCATCACGCGCCGCGACCATTTCCGCCAGGTGATGGGCAACATCGAACTGCTGCGGCGCGAGGGCTTCGACCTGAAGGTGAACGTGGTGCTGCTGCGCGGCATGAACGACGACGAGATCGGCGACTTCGTGCAATGGGGCGCGGACCAGGGTATCCCGGTGCGCTTCATCGAGTTCATGCCCTTCGACGGCAACCGCTGGAACATGGAACGCACCGTGCCCCAGGAGGAAGTGCTGCGCAAGCTGCACGAACGCTTCGGAGAGCACGCCCTGGAAGCGGTTCCCGGGGAGGCCCACGATACCGCCCGGCTCTACCGCCTGCAGGGCGCCGCGACCGCCTTCGGCATCATCGCCTCGGTGAGCAATCCGTTCTGCGACACCTGCAACCGCCTGCGCCTCACCGCCGACGGCAAGCTGAAGAACTGCCTCTTCGCCGGTGCCGAGACGGACCTGCTCAGCGCCCACCGCCGCGGTGAGGACCTCGCCCCTTTGATCGTGCGCAGCGTGCTGCACAAGGCCCGCAGCCGCGGGGGCATGGAGGACCTGGAGCAGCTGAGCGACCCCGTGCTGCACAGCGCCAACCGTGCCATGGTGGCCATCGGCGGGTGAGGCGGGTGATGGCAGGTCCCGCAGCCACGGTCCTTGTGGCGCCGTTCGGTGCCGCGGCTTGCATCTCCGGGGCTCCACACCACCCACAAGGCTCCTGCGCGACCGGGCCAGCGATCCCCTTCCGCCCCTGCCTCAATGCACGGGCTGCGCGCCCGACCCCGTGGCGGCCGCCCTGGCCAGGAGCTCCAGCTGCTCAAGCAGAACATCCACCTGCTCCCGGTGGGTGCGAAAGGACAGCGCCGCGAAACGCAGCGTGAACCGGCCATCGAGGAGCGTGGTGGAGATGAACACGCGGCCATCCTTCACCACGGCGCGTGCGATGTCGCGGTTGATGACCTCAGGGTCCGCCTCAGGTGTTTCCAGCCGGAAGTGGACCACCGACAGGTCGGGTTCGGGTCCGGTCGCAAAACCGATGGCCGCCACCCGATGGCGGAAGTATCGCGCGAGCCAGAGCTTTTCCTCCAGACAGGCGCGGAACGGCGCAACGCCGTGCAGTTTCAAGGGGAGCCACATGCGCAGCCCCCTGAAGTGCTTGCTGAGCTCCGGCGACAGTTCGGCAGGCGAGGGTTCGAACGCCCGTTCACGCGTATCCTGCATGTAGTGGGCCTGGTAGCCATGGGCCGCCATCAGATGCCGGATGTCCTTGAGCAGCACGATCCCCGTGCCGTAGGGCAGGAAAAGCCCCTTGTGAGGGTCCATCACCAGCGAATCGGCGCGGTGAATGCCGACCATCACCGACCGGCCATGGTCGGTGAGCAGGAAGTAGCCCCCATAGGCCGCGTCCACGTGGTACCAGACCCCATGCTTGGCCGCCACGGAGGCCAGTTCGTCCAGCGGGTCCACGGCCCCCACATCGGTGGAGCCCGCATTGGCGATCAGCAGGAACGGTCGCAGCCCGTCCCGCTCGTCGGCTCCGATCATGTCGCGCAGGGCATCGGCCCTCATCCGGTACCGATGGTCCATGGGCACGTACCGCACGATGCACTCCCCCAGGCCGGTGATGCGCAAGGCCTTGTGCAAGCTGTGGTGCGCGTGGTGGGTGAGATACACCACGGCGCGCTCCAGGTCCCTTCCCTTAAGTCCCATGGCGGACCGTGCCGTGGCGACGGCCGTAAGGTTGGCCATGCTGCCCCCCGAGAGCAGGCAGCCGCCGGCGTTCTCCGGGTAACCGACCAGGCGGGCGCTCCAACGCACCATCGCGTTCTCCATCCGTACGGCACCGGGCGACGAGTAGAAGACCCCCGCATAGCGGTTGGTGATGGCCGCAAGCAGGTCTCCCCACGCCGCTGCCGGCACTCCACCGCCGGGGATGTAGCCGAGATGTCCACCCGAGGCGGGGTTCAGCCCGGGTCCGTCCACGCGCAGCGCGAGATGGTCCAGGAGCCTGTCCAGGTCACCTCCCTCTTCCTGCGGTTCGAACATGCCATCGGCCTCGCATTTTTCATGCCCATCGGTCTCATAGGCCTTGAGCGAACCGATCCGGTCAAGGAAACGATCGGCGTATCCCTGGACCTTGGCGAAGAGCGCTTGGCGCTGCGTGCCGGGCGGCTCCAAGGCACGGCCGAGGTCGCCGTACTTCTCCACCTGCCGAACGATGTGGTCAAGGTCCATGTCCATCCGTCGCCTCCCAACCCGCCCGGCGGCCAGTGTCACCGCAAGTCGAGGGCGCCAAGGTAGCCTCCCGTCCGGACGGAGCCCGATCGTCCACCCGTTCCCGCAGCCCCTCCTATCGGTTCTCCCAGCGCGGGGGACGCTTCTCCAGGAAGGCGGCGATGCCTTCGTTGGCATCGGCCGTGGCCATCAGTTGGTCCACGTACAGCTTCTCCAACTGGGGCAGGAAGTTGGACAGTACATGGTTGAACTTCACGCGGGCGGCACGCACGGCGAAGCGCAACGAGGAGGCGCTCTTGGGCAGGATGTTCTTTACGGCCCACTCGCCCACCGCCGCATCCAGCGCGGCGCGGTCGGCGTGCACGGCATGCACCAGACCGATCTGCAGGGCCTCTTGTGCTTCGATGCTGCGCCCGGTGAGCAGCAGCTCCTCGGCGCGCGCCAGGCCGATCTTCTCGGGCAGGATGATGGAGGCCGGCGGAGGGAACACGCCCAGCACCACCTCGGGCTGCCCCAGCTTGCCGTCGGCGGTGGCGAAGAGCACGTCGCACATCAGGGCCAGCTCCAGGCCGCCGCCCAGGCACTGGCCGCCGATCTTCGCCACGGTGGGGATGGCCAGGTCGCGCAGGGTGAGGAACAGGCCGTGGAAGGCGCGGAGCATGGCGGGTGCCGCGTCGCGCCGATGCTCCTCCACGCTGGCGCCGAAGCTGAAGTGCCGGCCCGCACCCTCGAAGGTGATCAGCTTCAATGAGCTCGTCGTGGCGAATCCATCGAGCAGTTCCTGCAGCTGCTCCATCATCCGATGGTCCAGCACATTGCCCTTGCCGTCGTCCAGGGTGATGCGGGCCACCTGCCCGCCGTGCAGCCAGGCCAGTTTCACCTTGCCCAGGTCGCGGTCCTGCTGTGCGGCCGCTGCGGCGGATGCCGTGGTGCTCATGCTTGCTCGGTTCGGTATTGGGGACTGATGGCGCGCAGCAGGTCGTCGTTCCACGGATGGCCTTCGGCCAGCAATTGCCGCAGTTTCACGAAGTCCACCTCGCGGCGGTCCTTGGGCCCTTCATTGAAGGCCCTGAAGCCTGCACGCGCCTCGGTCATCATGTTCAGGGCGAGCCATTCGCGGCTGCTCTCCTTGTTGCGGTCCCAGTGCTCCAGTTTCTTCTTTCGGATCTCGCTGAGCGATTTGGCGGTGCAGTTGGGGAAGGTGTGCAGCAGCTTGGCGACCAGTTGGTCCACGGCGCGGTCCAGTTCGCTCAGGTCCACCGTGCCCTGCTTCAGCAGTTGCTTGCCGCGCTCGGCGTCGGCACCGGTGCGCCACTGGCCGTACACGATGTTACCCATGTCGTCCACGAAGCGGTCGGTGACCACCAACGGGTTGGGGATGAACCGACCATCGACCTTCAGGACGGGCACGACCTCCGTGACCAGTCCGATGAACTTCGCGTAATGCGCGCTCCAGTGCTCGCAAAGGGTCAGCGATCGGGTGGCCTTGTCGTAACCCACGTAGAGGTGCAGGAAATCGGTGGAACCGCCGATGGCCGCGCTGCCGTGCTTGGGCCCGGCCTGCCCGAAGCGGGCCAGGTCGCTGGCCACGGTGAAGTCGCAGGCCATGCCGATCTCCTGGCCGCCGGCGATGCGCATGCCGTTCACACGGTTGATCACCGGCTTGTCGCATTTCAGGATGCCGCTCACCATATCGTTGAAGAGCCGCATGTACTGCGCGTACTCCTGCGGGTTGCCCGCGTAGTACTCGGCGTACTCCTTGGTGTTGCCTCCGGTGCAGAAGGCCTTGTCGCCAACGGCGGTGAAGACCACGGCCACCACGCTGCGGTCGTTACCGGCCTCGGCGAAGGCGGCGATCAGCTCCTTGACGGCCCCGGTGGTGTAGCTGTTGAACTGCGCGGGGTTGTTCAGGAAGATCCAGGTGGTGTAAAGGTCTTCCACGGCCGTGCCGTCCAGGTCGCGGCACGGGCGCTTCTCGAACAGGATCTCCTTGTAGTCCGTACGTGCGAGGTTGTGGTCCTTCAGTTCCGTTGCCATGGTTCGGGTTCAATCCAGGCCGGGCACGAGCACGGACCTTTTGTTGTACTTGTGCTGGAGGGTTCCTTGGAACACCTCGTTGATGTGCGAAAGGGGGAAGGTCTCCACGAAGTCACCGATGCGCAGCTTGCCGCCGGCGATCAGGTCCAGCACCTCGGGATAGAGCTCGGCACGGCAGCCCCAGGTGCCGATGAGCTTGGCGTCGAAGGCCATCAGGTTGCTCAGACGCACCTCCACCTTGTCCATGGTGAAGCCCACGATGCTCAGGGTGCTGGCGTAGGTGATGAGGCTGAAGGCCAGGTCCTGCCCGGCGCGGGTGCCGCTGATCTCGAAGATCTTCCAGCCCAGCTTGGGTGCGCCGATCTCGCCGGCGAGCACCTTCACGCGTTCCTTCACGGCCTTCGGGTCCATGCCCCGGGTGTTGAGCGTGGCCTCCACGCCCTGGGACCTGGCGATGCCCAGTTTCTCGTCGTTGATGTCAAGCGCGATGACCTTCGCACCGAGGATGCGTGCGATGAGCGCCCCGTAGATGCCCACGCCGCCCACGCCGATCACGATGGCCAGGTCGCCGGGCACGAGCTCCGAGCGCTTCACCACTTGATAGGGCGTGCTGATGGCATCGGCGATGACGGCCAGCTGCTCCAACGGATAGCGCGCCAGCACGGCCTCGGGCACCTCGCAGAGGAAGCGGTCCGGCACCAGGACATGCGTGGCGAAGCCCCCGTGCATGTCGTTGCCCGGCATCACCTGCCTGCGGCAGATGTTGCTGCGCCCCTTGAGGCAGAGCGTGCACTCGCCGCAGGGGAGCACGGCCGGCACGATGACGGGCCTGCCCATCCAGCGCGCATCGCCGGCCACCACCGTGCCGCTGATCTCGTGGCCCAGGGTGAGGGGCAGCGCGTGCTTGGTCTGCACACCGCTGTGCCAGAAGCTGAGGTCGGTGTGGCATACGCCGCAGCCCGCCACGCGGACCAGGGCCTCTCCGGGGCCGGGCGTGGGCAGGGGCAGCTCGTGGCGCACGAAGGGCCGGTCCGTGGCCTCCATCCTCCATTGCTGCATCGTTCCGCTCATGGTGCTGCTGCTTGTCGTGCCTGCGATCTTATCGCGGTGGCTGTTCAGGGATCATGATGTGCGTCATGGAACCGTGCCGGGTGCTCCGGCCGCTCCTTCCGGACTGCCTGCGGTGACGACATCCGGACGGGCCGCTGCGCGCCGGTGATGGTCGCGTGCGATGAGGGCCGCACCGAAGGACACGACGTATTGCGGGGCCTCCAGCACGTGCAGCTCCACCCCCAGCTTCGCCTGGAGCAGCTCGCGCAGGTAGGGGTGGTGGGCCACGACCCCTCCGATCATCACCGTGGGGACGCCAGGCGCAAGGCGCAGCTTGGCCACCTTGCCGGCGATGCTGAGATAGATGCCACGTGCGATGTCCTCGGGCTTCATGCCGTCGAAGATCCAGTTCATGATCTCCGTCTTGGCGAACACGGTGCAGAAACTGTTCAGCTCCTTGTCATGTGTGCTCAGGGCGGCCATCCTGCTCATCTCGCCGATCTCGATCCGGGCGCGTTCGGCGATCTCACTCAGGAAGGCACCCGTGCCGGCGGCGCACTTGTCGTTCATGTGGAAGTTCTCCACATCGCCCCGGGCATCGCAACGGATCACCTTGATGTCCTCCCCGCCGATGTCGATGATGTTCAGCTCGCCCTGCACATGGTGCTGTACGCCGGCGGCGGCGCAGTTGATCTCGGTCTTCACCAGGTCCGTGGCACCGAAGTGCTTGCGCCCGTATCCCGTGGCGCAGCTGTGCACGATCCGGAAGTGGGTGCTGACGGCCTTCATCACGTTGCTCACGGCCTGACGATCGGCGCCGAGGGTGGGCAGGCCGTAGCGGAAGAGCACGCGTCCGTCGCCGTCGATCACGGTGAACTTGGTGAAGGCCGAGCCCAGGTCCACCCCCAGGAAGCAGGGCACGTCGCGGTACGCGGCCGGACCCGCGCCTTTCTCCATGAAGCCCTTGTCGAGGATCCGGCGGAAGACATCGCCCACCGGACCGGGCACGCGGGAGACGATGTTCTTGTTGGTCATGGCCTTCACCATGTTGGTGAAGGTGAGGTTGAGCGAGGTGCGCACGTAGTGCTTGCGGCCGTACTCGACGATCTTGCCATTGAAGTGGTCGATCTCCGTGGGCCTGCCGTTGATCAGGTCCACCGCGAGGCTGGGAAAGTGGTCGCCGCCGCGCCGCAGGTAGCGCATGCAACGGCGCGTGAAATCGTCCGGGAAGCGGATCTTCTCATGCTCGGCCACGGCCACCGCTTCGCTGATGACCTGCTCGATGAGCTCGCGCGAATCGGGGTCGTCCATCGCCTCGGCCATGGTGAGGCGGCCCACCCCGCACAGGGCGCTGAGCGAGGAGTTCAGGATGGTCTTCTCCCAGCTGCGCCGCAGCAGCTCGAAACTGTCCACCGCCTCGGTGCGCAGGCCCGCCCGGGTGAGCAGCTCGGCCAGCTCGCGCGAACGGACGCTCTGGCTGTCGTCGATGCTGCCCAGGTAATTGGGCGGCTGGTTGAAGTTGACCCGCAGGCTGTTGGGACCCGTGATGCTTCCGGCGAAGTTCACCACCATGCGCAGGGTCCGGTCGCTGCCGAAGGCCGAGGCCAGCAGCTGCTCGGTGTCGATCCCGTTCTGGGCGGAGACCACCAGGAGCCCGGGTGCGTTGAGCACCTGCGCCTCCTCGGCGGCCTCGACGGTCTGATAGGTCTTGGTGGCGAAGAACAACACCTGGGGGCGGAAGTCCCGCAGCCCGGCGATGTCCGTCGCCACGGCGATGCCGGTGGCATGCCCTTCCACGGCGTTCTCCAGCACCAGACCGGCCTCGCTGATGCGCCGGGCGCGTGTGCCGTTGCGCACCGCCACGGCCACCTCACAGCCCGCCTCCCGGAGCTTGGTGGCCAGCACCATGCCCACCGGCCCCAGACCGATGACACCGATCCGCGGCGCTCCTTTCAGGCTGTTGTCCGTTGTTCCCATCATCTCCGCTCCTTGTTCCCCCGGTCCCCGCGCGCTTCCCTGTTTCACCGCACGGGCTCCCGTTCCGCCAGCTGCTCCAGGAAGGTCTCGATGCGCGTGGTGCTCTGGCCATCGCTGAAGAAGCGCATGTCGCACAGGTCCCCTTCGACCACCAGGGCCGGCACGCCCGAGCGTGCCTTCAGGCGCTGGGGCATGCCGAACTTGGCGTTGCTGTTGTTGAAGCAGGTCTTCGAGTCGTGGTACACGATGCCGTCGATGCGGTACTCCTCGAACCATTGCCTGAGCATGGCCATCTTGGCCTTCTCGCTCCGGTTGATGAAGATCTCGGTGTAGGCACGCGCGGTGCTCTCCCAGGGTGCCCGCTCGTCGAAACGGTCGAAGACCCAGCTGCTGCAGTAGGTGCTGGCCACCACGGCCGCATCGTTGGAGGCGAAGAGGTCGCTGAGCATGCGCAGGCGACCCCAGATGGGCATGCCCTCCCAGAAGATGCGGCTGCGCACACGGGGAAGGAAGCCGGTGCCGTTGCGCACGTTGGTCTGCAGCTCCTCCAGGAGCCCCGCGTAGTAGTCGCGTGCCTCCTGCGTGCCGCGCAGCACCACGATGGGGCCCATGTGGATGGTGCCGTCGAAGAAGCTCAGCGGCGGCGTGTCGGCGGCGCTGGTCCTGAGCACCTGCTGCCACAGGAGCGTGGCCTCCTTGCTCAGGCGCACGGTCTCGCGGAAGCGCTCCTCGTCGAAGCGCCGCCCGCTCACCTGTTCGCACACCGGCACCATGCGCTTGAACTGCGTCACCACCAGCTGCACCTCGTCGTCGCTCACCTCGTCCAGGTGGCGCGGCGGGTGGATGCCCACGATGGGGCACTTGAAGGCGTCGGCGAAGAAGCTGAACCAGTCCTCCACCTCGCGGCACTGGTTGGTGTTGTACACGATCAGGTCGGGCCGGGGGATGCCTTCGAGCCCGTAGTGCTGGCGCAGCGGGGTCTCGTTGCGCAGGTACGCACCGATGTCGCTGGTGGTGTAGGAGCAAACGTGGCCGCTGTAGCCGCACTTCACCGCCTCGGGGATGTGGTCCATGGCGGTGCGCGTGGCGCCGAGCAGGGCCCCGTGGTTCTCGGGGAAGTACACCTCGAAGCCGAAGGCGCGCAGCAGCTCGGCCGGCCCCACGCTGGTGCACCAGGCCACCTTGTGCGCACCGGAGCCCAGGCGCCGGAAATAGGCGCCCATCAGCTCCTTGAGCCGGGCGGTGCTGCGGATGCTGTACCCCTGCGCGGTCATGCCTTCCCGGTGTTGGTGACTGCGGCCTGATCGTCGAGCAGGATCACATAGGCGTCCTCCGGGGGCATCCCGGTCTCGTCGTACAGGTGGTCCAGGTGCTCGCGATAGGTCTCCAGCACCTTCACGGGCGCCACCTTCATGGAGGGCGTCAGCGTGCTCTTCTCCAGGCTGAGCTCGTCGTCGATGATCACCGCCTTGCGCACCTTGCTGAACTTCTGGCCGATGCTGCAGTTGGCGTTCTTCAGGCAGCCGCGCAGGCACTGCTGAAGCTCCTCCAGCGTGCGCGGGCAAAGGCAGCCGTCCAGCGGGGTCACGGCGTAGTCGGGGTTGTCCAGCTGGCGCCTGTTGGGAAAGAGCAGGGCCACCGGGTAGTCCTGTCCGTGGCCGCTCACCACGGCGAAGGAGACGTAGTGGCAGCTGCCCTCGATGGCGCGTTCCAGGTCGGTGGGGATCACCTTCTCCCCGTTGCTCAGCTTGAAGATCCGGTCCTTGCGGGTGACGATGCGCAGCCCTGTGGGCCCCATCTCGCCGACATCCCCGGTGCGGAACCAGCCATCCTCGGTGAAGATGCCCGCGTTGGCCTGGTCGTTCCGGTAGTAGCCGCACATCACGTTGGGGCCCTTCACCAGCACCTCGCCGTCGGCATCGATGCGCAGTTGCACGCCGGGGATGGGCTTGCCGACCACCCCGATGGCGCGTTTCACGGCGGGGTCGGTGAGCGTGCAGCAGGGCGAGGTCTCGGTGAGGCCCCAGCCTTCGATCACGGGGATGCCGCGCCGCTCGAACTCGTCGCTGAGGCGCTGGGGCAGTGCCGCAGCGGCGGTGAAGATGAACTTCAGCCCGCCGTGGAAGAAGAGCGCACCGGTCTCCGGGCTTTCATGGCTCAGGTCCACCAGGGCCTGATACACCTTGGGCACGCTGAAGAACACCGTGGGACGCACCGCCTTCCAGTTGGCCATGATCGCGGCCGCATCACGCCCGTAGGACGACTCGAGGTACATGCACGCACCGTTGTACAGCACGCTCAACAGCTCGAATATGCCGCCGAAGCTGTGGTGCCAAGGCAGATAGGACAGGAAGCGGTCGTGCTCATCGAGCTTCCACCAGTGGGTGGCGGCGAGGGCGTCCTGCTGGGAGAGGATGTTGCGATGGCTGAGCTGCACGCACTTGGGCACGCCCATGGTGCCCGAGGTGTACATGTTGAGGCACAAGCTGTCGGGGTCCAGCGCGGTGTCCACGGCCGCACCGCCGTCCTCCGGGTGTGCGAGCAGCTCGCTGAAAGGCACGATGTCCGGGATCGGGGAGGCCCCGGCCTCCACCGGGTCGAGGGATACCACCAGCCGCAGGTCCAGGTCCGGGCCGAGCCGCTGCAACTGGGCCGCACCGGCAACGGTGAGGTGCCGGGCATCGCTGTGCCGGATCAGCAGTTCGGCCGTCTCGCGCTTGAAGTGGGCGAAGATGGGCACGGCGATGCCCCCGGTGGCCATCACGGCCAGTTCCATGCGCAGCATGTCGAGCCGGTTGGGCGAGAAGAGCAGCATCTTGTCGCCGGGAGCAAAGCCGCGGGCGCGAAGGGCCGCCGCCACGCGGGCCACGTCGGCGCCCAGCCGCCCCCACGTGGTGCTGTGCCAGGCACCTTCGGTGTCCTTCTCCGCGAACACGGGCCGGTCGGCGAAGCGCGTGGCGTTCGTGCGCAGCAGTTCGGCCACATTGCGGAAGCGCAGGGTCGGCACGGGGGCGGAAGGTGCGTTCATGCAGCTGCGGTTTCAGGCCAGCACGGCCGCGGCCTTCTCCTTGATACGATGGTGGCGGAAGCCGCCCCAGAGCGCCGCACCGATGGCGCCGCTGTGGATGGCATCGGGATGCGTCACCATCCGCAGGGGCTTCTTGCCTTCCTTGCCCAGTTCCTCCATGGCGTCCACCATGCCGATGTTCATGGCGATGCCGCCCATCAGGGCCACGGGTTCCTGGGCCTTCAGGGAGCTGAGCAGACGGATGGATCGGTTGGCGATGGACAGGTGGATGCCCTTGATGATGTTGGGGGTGGACACCCCGCGCGACACGCTGTTGATCACGTCGGTCTCGGCCAGCACCGCGCAGATGCCCGAAGGCAGTTCGGGCTTGTCGCTCTTGAGGCTGATGGGGCCCACCTCATCGATGGAGAGGCCCAGGTAGCGCGAGATGTTCTCGATGAACTGGCCCGAACCGCTGGCGCACTGGCCGGTCATCTTGTAGTCCAGCACCCGGCCCCGCTCGTCGATGCTGATGGCCCGAACGTACAGGGCGCCCATGTCCACCACGGTGCGTGCGCCGGGGCAGAGGAAGAGGCCGCCGCGGGCATGCGTGGTCATGCTGTAGAAGTGTCCCGTCTTGCGCTCCACCAGTTCGCCCTCGCCGGTGCTGGCCAGGTAGGCGATGTCGCGGTCGTAGTCCAGCGCATTGCGTTCCAGGACCATGGCCACGGCGTCCACCACCACGTCCTTGGGGTTGCGCTTGCGGATCTTCTCCACCTGCTTGTCGAGCAACTTGTGGTCGCCGGCGGCGTGGTCATAGCGCATCAGCACGACCTTGACGTAGCTGCCGCCGACGTCCACGCCCATGGTGAGTATGCCGTTGTCCTTCATGTCCGTTCGATCTTATTGGTGGTGGTGCGTTGCAAACCGATGCCCTGGGTGCCCAGGTGTGCCAGCACGGCCTGGTGGCATGCCGGATCGGCGCCCAGGTGCTCGGGGGCGTTGATGCCGGAGCGGCGGAAGCGGCCTTCGGCCACCAGCAGCGCGGCCGCCATGCAGGTGTGCCCGGTGGTGCGTGCCATGGACGTGGTGCCCTGGGCATCCATGCGGTCCAGCAGGTGGTACACGTGGCGCTCGCGGTCGTCCTCCACGGTCACGCGCATCACCGTGAGGTCCTCCTCCCCCGGCCCCATCTCCCATTGTGCGAAGAGCAGGCGTGCGGTGAGCTCACGCGGCACCACCCGTGCGCCCTTCACCTCCACGGGCTCCGTGCCGAACAGGCCGGTGTGCCGCAGGGTGCGCATGCGCTCGGCATGGCCGGGGTAGCGCAGGGTCTTCTCCCGCATGAAGGGCACGTGGGGCATGGTGTCCAGCAGGGTGCGCAGGCCGTCGGTGTTGAAGGCCTCCAGCGTGCCCAGGCCGTCGAAGTCCACCGGCTCCACCTCGCTGAGGGCCTCGCGCGTCACCGCGCTGCCATGCTCCACGATCCGCGCAGGCCGCGTGTACTCCTCGATGACGTCCGCAGGACTGAAGACGGCCTTGTACTCCCAGGGCAGGTGGCGCGCGCGGGGCAGGCCGCCCACCAGGCATTCGTAGCGCAGCAGCGGCCTTTGCGCATCGTGATGCCCGGCGATGATGTTGCACAGGCCCGGCGCGACGCCGCAATCCACCACGGCGGTCACGTTCATACGGCGGGCCAGGTCATCGAGCGTGAAGGGATCCTCGGGGAAGAAACTGATGTCCACCACATGCCGGCCCGCGCGGATGACGGTCTCGAGCGTGCGGTAGCCCAGGTGGCCGGGCACGGCGCCGATCACCAGGTCGAAGGATCCGACCAGTTGTCGCAGCGCATCGGCATCGCTCACGTCCACCTGGACGGTGCCAACGCGCGGATCGCGCGCAACGCGCTCCAGGGCCGCAGGGTCCCGGTCGGCACAGGTCACCGCGCCGCGGCCCGCAAGCCCCTGGGCGATGGTGCGACCGATGAGGCCGGCGCCCAGGACGATGACGCGCCTACCGCTCATGCCATGCCTTCGTTCTCCTCGGCTCCCGCCTTGGCGCCCTTGGCGGCGGCGGGCAGGTCGGCCTTGATGTTGCGGCGGGCGAACATGGCACCGCCGAGGGCCCCCATGAAGATGGAGTCGGTGTGGACGTTGATGGTGAGGTCCTGTCCGTAGTTCCGGCGCACCATGTCGCTCACATAGTGCAGCACGGCATCGTTGCGGGCCACCCCGCCGGTGAAGGTGAACTCGTTCTTCACCCCGCCGCTGCGGGCCAGCAGCGAGAGCGCGCGCATGACGATGGCCTTGTGCAGGCCGGCCAGGATGTCCTCCCGCTTCTCGCCCACGTTGAGCAGCTCGCGTAGCTCGGCCCCGGCGAACACCGTGCAGGTGCTGCAGATGGTCACCTCCTTCTCGGCTTTCATGGCCATGGGCCCCAGCTCGTTCAGGGAGATGTTGAGCTCGTCGGCGATGTAGCCCAGGTAGCGCCCGCAGCCCGCGGCGCACCGGTCGTTCATGTGGAAGCTGGTCACCAGGCCGTGGCTGTCCACCTGGATGGCCTTGGTGTCCTGTCCGCCGATGTCGAGCACGGTGCGCGTCTTGGGGAACACGGCGTGCGCGCCGAAGGCGTGGCAGAGGATCTCGCTGCGGATGCAGTCCTCGGGGAAGGGCAGCAGCGCGCGACCGTAGCCGGTGCCCACCATGCGGGCGATGTGCAGTTCCTCATCGGCCACGCGCTCGATGACGGCGCTGAAGGCGCCTGCGGCCTCCTGGAGCGCGGCGGCCTCGGCGGCGGGGAGCGTCGCCGTATGGTGCTTCGCCAGCATGGCCTGCGTCTGTTGCACCAGCTCGCGGAAGTCGGGCGCCATCATCTCGTTCTCCACCGGGGTGATGCTCTTGTCGAAGAGCAGCATCAGGGGCTCGAACAGCTCCTTGGACCGGGTCTCCACGGCCTTGGCGTAAGCTTCGCCCACGATGTCGCGGAAGAACTGGCCCTTGCCGCCCAGGTCCTCGTCCATGTACCGCCGCCGTACGGTGGACAGGATGCCGTCCACGATCTCCTGCACATGCTTCACCAGCTCGGTGGCCGGCACGCGCGTCTCGACCGCCAGCGCGGTCCGTGACAGCTCGTCCCGCAGACGCTCCAGCCGGCTCTCGAATTGCACGAACTGGAAGGCGGCGTCGAGGTCGGCGGCGTAGCGCGCGTAGGCAGGCCGGTTCGCGATCGCCTCGGCGAGCGACTGCTTCAGCAGGTGGAAACGTGCGTTGTACAGCGCCTGCACCTTGGCGATCTCGGCGGCCACCTCGTAGTTGGCGCGCGTGTTGGTGATGCCCTTGCCGACCACTTCATCGCGTTCGTTGATGATGATGGCCTTGCTGGTGGTGGAACCCAGGTCGATGCCGAGGAAGTATTCTGCCATGTTGCGTGCGGTTACAGCTTCCGGTTCAGACGCTGGCGAGCACCTTGCGCTGGGCCAGCATCTGGAAGAAGGAATCCAGGCGGTTCTTGATGTTGGAGTACGAGAAGTAGCGCGGGTCCACCAGATCGCTCTCGATGAAGCCCACGGGGATCTCCAGCTTGTCCTCCAGGTCGCGCATGATCATGAGCTGGCCCGCGCTGAAGCTGTTGCAGCTTTTGATCGAGTTGATCAGGAACCCGTCGGCCTGGTACTCGGTGATGCACTTGCCCAGCAGGTCGATACGCTGGGGCAGGTTCATATTGGTGTAGCAGTTCATGCAGTACTCGGCCAGGGTCTCCAGCGGCCGTGCGGGATCATGCCGGAAGCCCAGGTCGTACACGCCGCCCACCTTGGTGTAGCTGCTGGCCACGATCACGGCGCCCTGATCGTGGAACAGCTTCCAGAACTCCCGGAAGCTGGTCCAGTTGGGCGGGCCTTCCACCACCAGGCGGTACTTCTCCTCCTTGATCTCGCCCTCGGGGGTCACCGGCCCCTTGCCTTCGGCCGCACGCTGCTTGATCTCCTTGAGCAGCTCCTCGTAGTAGGTGACGGCCTCCGCCGTGCCGCGGAAGCCGATGTTGATGGGCCCGATGTAGTACACCCCGGCGAAGTAGGCGTCGATGGGCGAGGGGCGCTGCTTGCTCTGCGCGAAGATCTCGGTGATCAGGTCGTCGGTGCGCTTGCTGTTCGCCAGGATGGCCGCCAGGCGGGCCTCATCGAACTTCTTCCCGGAGACCTTCTCGAACTTGGGGATCACCTCCTCGCGCAGCTGCTTCACCATGTACTGCCGCATCTCGTCGGTGATGCGCCCACCCTCCTGGTAGGGGGTGTGCAGCATGGCGATCTCGGCATTGGGGTAGAGCCGTTCCAGGTTCTCGAACCACTTCATGAAGGTGAAGCAGCCCGTGTAGCTCAACAGCAGCAGGTCGGGCTCGGGCAGCTTCTGTCCCGTGGGCCCCACGTTGCCGTTGAGCATCATGCCGATGTCGCACTTCACGTAGGTGCATACGTCCTCGCTGTGGCCCCATTTCTCCGCATCGCGGATGAAGGCCGCGCTCTTCTTGCGCATGCCGCTCTGCAGGGCGTTGATCTCCGGGTACACCGGCAGCATGTCGAAGGCGCGGATCAGCTCCGAGAGGTTGCCGGGCACGAAGGTGTACACCACCTTGCGGCCCTTCTCGCGCGCGGTGGCGAGCTCCTCGAAGAGGCCCTCGACCATCTGCTTCTGCATGATCATGCTGCGCTCCTTCTCTACGGGGGCTGCTTGCTTTGCCATGGTTCTTCTGTTCTTCGGGTCCTACGGGTCCTGTCAGGCGGTGGCGGTCTCGCCCTCCCACAGCTTGATGCTGTCGGCGAAGGCACCCACCTGCTCCTTGATCACTTTGAACTGTCCGGTGTTCTCGTTGTACTGGAACTGCACGTAGCGCACGCCGTCCTTCTCACACTGGTGGAAATAGAGGGGCTGGTCCAGCAGGGCCGGATCGCAGAAGCTGGGCGCGGCGAACAGCAGACCATCGGCGCCACGGCGCCGTGCCAGGTCCAGCAGGCGTTTCTCCTTGGGCCGGCCCACGTCGTACACCACGCTGCTCTGCACGCTGCGGGTGAGGTAGGCGTCCGCGATGGCCGCCAGGGGGTCGCCGCTCCCCGCCCCAACCGCACCATCGATCCAGCGTGAACCCAACAGGAAGTCGTCGTCCACCACATAGCAGCCGGCCCCCTCGATGGTCTTGATGAGGCCCAGCGGCGGTTGCTCGCAGAAGGCGCCGGCCACCACCACCTTGATGCGGTCCTCCGGCACGCCCCGCTCCCGCCCGATGGCCTCCAGCACCTGCTCCAGCATGAGGTTGTGCTCCTCGACGGGCATCGCCAGCCCGGCGCGCATGATGCAGTACAGGTCCTCGTACGCCAGGCGCCACGGATGTTCCTGCCGGATGTCGTAGATGGCCGCCAGCATCGCGCGGTTCCGGTCGTACAGCGCGATGGAGCGGTCCAGCATCTCCGCGGTGACCTTCACCCCGTTGATGGCTTCGATGCGCTGGAGCACGTCCTCCATCTCCGCCTTGTAGAACGAACCGCCGATCTCCCGGCGGAAGTTCTGCGGGAAGTCCATGTACTTGGCGAAACGGCCCTTGCCCATCAGCTGGAACATGCCGCTCAGGTTCCGCATCACGTCGCAGATGCTGGGGAACACGAAGCCGTCGAACCCGTCCAGGTTCCCGTCCAGCGCCATCTCCACGATGCCGCGCGGCATGTGGCAGATGTAGGACTGGTAGTACGCGTCGCCCTTGATGATGGGCTTGCGGTCGCCCGCACCAAGAATGCCCACGGCCAGGCCCTTGGCCGCATGCACCACCTCCCGTGGAAAGTAGATGGGGGTGAACCCGACCAGCACGCGCTGCGGGTCCGCCGCCTTCCACTCCTTCGCCCGGTTGAAGTTCAGGTCGAAGGCCAACTGGCGGCAGGTGCTGATGATCTCGTCGATGGGCGTCATGGTCGGTCCGGTCGCTTCTGCCTTCCTGTGCCAGGCACGATGCCGTTGCACGGCCGGAGGGCTGCGCCAAAGTAAGAGCGCTCCCGACCTTGTAATATGATTTGCGTCATATTGTTTACCTGAAAGTCCGCTCCCTGAATGAAGGCGCTTCCACCGCCATCCGGCGCCCGACGGCCCATACACCCGTATCCCCTCCCCAAGACACCTGGACCTCGTCCAAGACCACCCACATGACCTCCATCATATTTCCATCCGCTCACCACGGTACCTTGGCGCGAAAGGAAGGCGCGACACGGCATGTACGCTGCACCCACCCCGGCCTGTGTGATCCTCGCAGGGGGAACATCCACCCGGATGGGCCGCCCCAAGGCGCTGCTGGAGGCCGGTGATGGAAGGACCTTTCTGGAGCGCATCGTCGCCACCTACCGTCAGGCGGGCATCCACAGGATCATCGTGGTGTTGAACGGTGCACTGCTCGAAGGCATGGCCGGCCGGCTCGCACGATCGCCCGGCTTGCAGGTGCTGCCCAACCTTGAGCCGGATCTGGGCAAGTGGCACAGCCTGCGCCTGGGCATGGCCGCCGTACGCGATGCGGACCACTGCTTCCTTCAGCACATCGACCAACCCGATGTGGATCCGGCGACGCTCCACGCCCTTCGCGAAGCGGCCACCCCTGACGGCTACGCCGTACCCGTGCAGGTCGGCCGCGCAGGGCATCCCGTCCTGCTCCCGAACCGCATCATCCGGCGACTGGCCGCCTTGCGGACCGACACCCACCTGCGCGAGCTGCTGCGGGACCATCCGCGCACGGAGGTACCGGTGGACGATCCCCGATGCCTGAATAACATCAACACCCCGGAGGAATACGCCGCCTACCGGGCAACGGCCGTCGCGCCATGAACCATGGACCAGCTGTACCGCACGATCGGCAGGGCCATGGACGCCGGGAGGATCGCGGCCGTGTGTACCGTGGTGGACACGCGGGGCTCCACCCCGCGCAAGACGGGCAGCAAGATGCTGGTGCACGAGGACGGCCGCATCGTGGGTTCCATCGGCGGAGGTGCATTGGAGAAGCGGGTGATCGCCGATGCCCTGGCGGTGATCGCCAGCCGCACGCCGCAACTGTTCAAGCACGACCTGTTGCACCAGCACGGCATGTGTTGCGGCGGCAGCGTCCACATCTTCATTGAGCCCGTGGGACACCAGCCGCGCCTGTTCATCTTCGGCGCCGGGCACACCGGCCGCGCCCTGGCGCGCTACGCGCTGGATGCCGGGTTCGAACCCTACGTGATCGACGACCGGAGGGAGCACCTGGCCCTGCTGGACGACGAGCGGGTGCAGCGCATGCCCCTCGGTCACCGCCAGGCCCTGCAGGCCGTCCGCTTCGACGACCGGTCCTACATCGCCATCATGACCTACGACCACGCCATCGACCGCGAGGTGCTGGCGCATTGCATCACGCGCCCCTTCGCCTATCTGGGCATGATGGGCAGCCGCCGCAAGGTGGAGCTCACCCGCAAGCACTTCCTCGAAGGCGGCATCGCCACGGCGGAGGAGCTGGAGCGCGTGGACATGCCCATCGGCGTGGAGATCGCCGCGCACACCCCCGAGGAGATCGCCATCAGCATCGTGGCACGCCTGATCCAGGTGAAGAACACCCGCAACCTGAGCACCGCATGCATCCCCGCATAGCCCTGATCACCGGTGCGGCCCGGGGCATCGGCCGCGCCATCGCCGAGCGCCTCGCGGCCGACGGGTGTCGCGTGGTGCTCAGCGACATGGACGGGAGCGCGGGCCTGGCCACCGCCACGGCCATCGGCAGCGCTGCGGAGTTCCACCCCTGCGATGTGGCCGACGAGGCCCAGGTGCGCGCCCTGTTCCACACCGTGCAGCAACGCCACGGCCGCATCGACGTGCTGGTGAACAACGCGGGCATCACCCGGGACGCGATGATCTGGAAGATGAGCAGCGCCGACTTCGACCAGGTGATCGCCGTGAACCTGAAGGGCGCCTGGCTCATGTGCCGCGAGGCGGCACCCATCATGCGCGCGCAGCGCAGCGGCCGCATCATCAACATCGCCTCGCGGGGCTGGCTGGGCAACGCGGGGCAGAGCAACTACGGTCCCAGCAAGGGCGGCATCGTCAGCCTCACCCGCGTGCTGGCCCTCGAACTGGGCCGCAGCGAGGTGCTGGTGAACGCCGTGGCCCCCGGGGCCATCGACACGCCGATGCTGCAGGCCATGGAGCCGCAGGCCAGCGAACGCCTGCGCGAGGCACAGCCCACCAGGAGCTTCGGCGCGGCGGAGGACGTGGCCCAGGCCGTGTCCTTCCTGGCCGACCCGCGCACGCGCTTCATCACCGGGCAGACGATCTACGTGGACGGTGGGAAGAGCATTGGGGCCGGGGTGTGATGGGGGGCAAGTGAGAAAGTGAGAGAGTGAGAGAGTGAGAGAGTGAAAATGGGGAGAATGAAGAAAAGGATGCAAAGAGGGAGAACGATAACAGGGGCAAGGTGATGTCATCGACCGCACGACCGCGCGGGGCGTATGGCCCTGCTGTCCGCAACGCATGGAGCGAATGCACATGAGACCGCTTGAACTCACCGTGAACGGGCGCCGTGTGGAGGTGCTGGTGAACCAGAACGAGACGCTCGCACGGGTGCTCCGCGAGCGCCTGCAGCTCACGGGCACCAAGCAGGGTTGCGAACAGGGCGCCTGCGGGGCGTGCACCGTGTGGGTCCAGCAGCCCGGGGAGGACGAGGCACCGCGGACGCTCCTGAGCTGCATCGCCCCCGCCGTGCGCCACCACGGCGCGCACATCACCACCATCGAAGGCATCGCCGACAAGGGCCGGCTTCATCCGCTGCAGCGCAAGTTCGTGGAGAAGGGCGCGATCCAATGCGGTTTCTGCACGCCCGGCATGGTGATGACCGCCCTGGACCACTGCAACGCGCATCCCGACACCGACCGGCAGGGGATCAAGGAGGCGCTCTGCGGCAACCTGTGCCGATGCACGGGCTACAAGAAGATCGTGGACGCCGTGGAGGAATACGCGCTCGAGGCCAGCGGCCGCCGAACGCCCGCGGCGACCGACCCCGACGCGCACTTCCGCATGGTGGGCAGCCCGCGCCCCGGCATCGAGGCCGAGCGCAAGGTGAAGGGGGAGGCCGAATACGCCGACGACATCTTCGTGCGCAACGCCCTGCACTGCCGCTTCCTGCGCAGCCCGTACCCGCACGCGCGCATCCTGGCCATCCGCACGCAACGGGCGCTCGCCGCGCCGGGCGTGGCCGCCGTGCTCACCGGCCGCGACCTGCCGATCAGCTTCGGGGTGCTGCCCATCTCGCAGGACGAGACGGCCATGGCCGTGGAGAAGACCCGCTACATCGGCGAGATCGTGGCCGCCGTGGCCGCCGATACCATCGAGCAGGCCGAGCAGGCCGTGAAGCTCATCGAGGTGGACTACGAGCCGTTGCCCGCCTTCCTGGAGATCGCGGACTCCCTGGCCGATTGCGGCAGCAAGGAGCGCATCCATGCCCACGGGCGCTTCAACAACAACATCCACAAGAAGGCCGAGCTCCGCTTCGGCGACCAGCAGGAGGGCCTGGCCCGCTCGCGCCATCGCATCCGCCAGCAGTTCCGCTTCCAGGGGGTCACGCACGCCTTCACCGAACCCCACGCAGCCACCGCCTGGTGGGACCAGGACGGCCTCACCATCATCACCGCCACGCAGGTGCCCCACTACCTGCACCGCTACCTGGCCAAGGTGCTGGAGGTGCCCATGGCGCGCGTGCGCGTGGTGAAGCCTTATGTGGGCGGCGGCTTCGGCGGCAAGAGCGATCCCTTCCCGCACGAGATCATCATCTGCCAGCTGGCCCGCATCACCGGCCGCCCGGTGCGCACCCGCTTCAGCCGCGAGGAGGTCTTCCTCACCAACCACGGCCGCCACCCCACCGAGATGACCGTGGAACTGGGCATCGATGACGAGGGACGCTTCACCGCGCTGGACGCCGAGATCGCCATCGACGGCGGCGCCTACGGCAGCTTCGGGGTGGTCACCAGCTACTACAACGGCGTGCTGCTGCAGGCCCCGTACCGGCTGGACAACTTCGGCTTCGTCACCCGCCGCGTGTACACCAACAAACCGCAGAGCGGCGCCATGCGCGGCCACGGCGCGGTGAACTCACGCTTCGCCGTGGAGACCCTGATCGATCGCCTGGCCGAGCAGGCCGGCATGGACCCCTGCGACCTGCGGCTGCGCAACTTCATCGGTGAGGACTGCCTCACCGTGGGCCAGTACCGGATCACCAGCAACGGCAGCGCCCTTTCCCTGAACAGCGTGCGCGAGCGCAGCGGTTGGGACAAGCGCAGGGGCCGGCTCCCCTTCGGCCGCGGCCTGGGCGTGGGCTGCGGCTTCTTCATCAGCGGCAGCGCCCTGCCGATCCACTGGAACCAGTATCCCCAATCGGTGGTGCACCTCAAGCTCGACCTGGACGGCCGCGTGCTGGTCACCAGCGGCGCCAGCGACATCGGGCAGGGCAGCGACACCATGCTCGCCATGGTCGTGGCCGAGGTGCTGGGCCTCAGCCTCGATCATGTCTTCGTGCTGGCCGCCGACACCTTGCTCACACCGATCGACCTGGGCAGCTACTCCAGCCGCGTGACCTTCATGGCCGGCAACGCGGCGAAGATGGCCGCCGAGCAGCTGCGCGACAAGGTGCGTGCGGCCGTGGCCGCGGTGCACGCCGTGCCCGCAGAGGAGCTGATCCTGGAACGCGAACGCGTCTTCACCAGCGACCGCACGGTGGACCTGGGCTGGACCGAGGCCGTGGAGATCGCCACGCGCAAGGTGGGCGCGCTGAACACCTCCGGCTGGTACAACTCGCCCAAGCTGGGCGGTGATTTCAAGGGCGCGGGCGCGGGCCTCAGCCCCAGCTACAGCTTCGGTGCCGTGGTGGCCGAGGTGGAGGTGGACCCCGCCACCGGTGCGGTGAAGGTGCTGGAGCTGTGGGGGGCGCACGATGCCGGGCGCGCCATCAACCCGCTGGCCGTGGAGGGCCAGCTGGAGGGTTCCTGGCACATGGGCCTGGGACAGGCGCTCACCGAGGAACTGCGCTACCACGAGGGCCTGCTGCTGAACGCCAACCTGCTCGATTACAAGATCCCCACCACGCTGGACACGCCCGAGATACACACGACGATCATCGAGACCAACGACCCCGAGGGCCCCTTCGGCGCCAAGGAGTGCGGCGAGGGCGCCCTGCACCCGGCCATCCCCGCCATCGTCAACGCCATCCACGATGCCGTGGGCGTGCGCATCACCAGCCTGCCCATCCGCAACGAGGAGATCCTGCACGCGCTGCGCGCACGCACCAACACGCCCGCCACGGCCTGAGCCATGATCCAGACAGGCACCTACCGCCGCCCCCGCACCCTCGACGAGGCCATCGGCGTGGCCGCATCGCATCAGGGCCCCCACCGCTACCTGGCCGGCGGTACCGACATGATGCCCTCCCTGCAGCAGAGCGGCGAGGACGTGATGCTCATCGACATCGGCGGCATCAGCGCCCTGAAGCGCGTGCGCACCGACGGCGGTGGCTTCACCATCGGCGCGCTCGTCACCCTGCACGAGCTCACGGAACACCCGGCGCTGCGCGCGAGCTTCCCCGCGCTGGTCGAGGCCGCCGCATCGATCGCCACGCCCGTGGTGCGCCGCAGCGCCACCGTGGGCGGCAACCTGCTGTGCGAGAACCGCTGCATCTTCTTCAACCAGAGCGAGTGGTGGCGCGATGCCATCGGCCGCTGCCTGAAATGCGGCGGCGACATCTGCATCGCCTCCGGCGGAAAGAAGGCCTGCTTCTCCGAACTGGTGAGCGACCTGGCCCCGTGCCTGATCGCCCTGGGCGCCACCGTGACGCTGCACACCGCCGAAGGCGCGCGCACCATGCCCTTGGAACAGCTCTACACCGGCGACGGCGTGAAGCCCACGGTGCTCCGTCCGGGCGACCTGCTCACCGCGGTGCAACTGCCCGACGAGGGCCGCCGCGCCGTATTCCGCAAGCTGCGTCAACGCGCCACCATGGAGTTCACCTCCCTCACCACGGCGGTGAGCGTGGACGCGCAGGGCGGCATCACCATCGCGCTCGGCGGCGTGGACCCGCGGCCGGTGGTGGTGCGCGGCACCGCCTCCGACGACCGCGCCACGCTGGTGAAGAAGGCGTGGAAGGGCGCGCGCTCGGTGGAGAACGACATGCTGAGCCGCAGCTACCGCCGCGACATGATCATCACCTACCTCAACGAAAGCCTCCAACACCTGCTGCCATGACCAGTCCCGCCATCGAACACCTCATGCAGGAACATGAACTGATCACCTCCACCGGCGAGGCCATCGCGCGCATCAACGGCACCTGGGGATCCGATCCGCAGGCGTACACCGAAGCCGTGCGAAAACTGCTGCGCTTCTTCCGGGAATACAGCGACGAGGTGCACCACCACAAGGAGGAACGGATCCTGTTCCCCATGCTGGTGGACCATCCGCAGTTCACCATGCACGAGATCGTGAGCGAACTGGAGGACCACCACGAGCAGTTCCGCGAGCACACGCAGGCCATCGACCAGGCCCTGGACGCCGGCGACCACGCCAAGGTCCAGCGCCTGCTGGAGCACTACCATCGGGAACTGCTGGACCACATCGCGGCCGAGAACGACGAGCTCTTCATCATGGCCGAGCAGCTCTTCAGCGAGCACGAACTGGAAACGCTGTACCACCGCTTCCAGGACTTCGACGCCGAGATCGGCGAACGGCGCAGCGAGATGGAAGCGCTGCTCGCATAGCGGAGCACGGACGCGCGAGGCGGCGATCGGCAGGTCCGCTCAGCCCCGCATCACCTTGTCGCGCTCGGCCCCCACGCGGCCCCGGCGGCAGGGCTGCCCCGCCATGAAGGTGGCCGAATGCCGCGCCTGCACGGCGAGCGCCTCTTCCAGCGACGTGCCGCACGCGGCCTGGATGCATGCCGCGATGGCTTTGCGCGCCTCGTCGCCCTGGCCTCCGCCGTTGAGCCCTTCCACCGTGAAAGCGCCCGGTTCCAGGGGACGCATGGCGAGCGCCGATGCGCCGTCGCGCATGATCGACCGGGCCACGCGCAGGCAGCCGCCCAGGTCGCTGCTGTGGTCCACCAGCCAGCCCACGGCATCCTTCGCCTTCACCGGGGCTCCGCCCAGCAGCATGTTCACGAGCTTGTGCCGGTCGGCGGGCGCGGCCCGGCGCAAGGCCCAGTGGCAGCCCTCCATGCCGGGCACCACGGGCAGCGTCACTTCGGGCATGGCCAGCATGGCGTGGTCCACGGCGACCAGATAGTGGCAGTGCATCATCAGCTCCAGCATGCCGCCCATGCAGCGCTTGCCGTCCACCAGGCCCACGCTCACCTCGAACTCGGTGTGCAGACGGCGGGCCGTGCGCGACCAGTCCGTGGCCAGGCGCATGCCGGCGGCCTCATCGTCCAGCGCGGGATGGAAGTCGATGGTGTCCGCGCCGACCAGCTGCGTGCTCAGGTGCATGTCGCCCATGAGGGTCACGCGGCGGATGCCCGCCTTCACCAGGTGGTCGATGGCGCGGTTCAGTTCGGCGTCCACGTCGGCGTTGTAGCGTTCGCGGCCCAGGGTGATCACGCCGGAAGTGCCGTCGTGCTCGGCGTTCACGTGCAGCTGCTGCCAGGCGGGCGTGTCCAGGGCGTCGAACACCTCCGGATACCAGGTGGTGCCGGCCGCTTCGGGATGCAGCGCGTGATAGGCCCGCACCGTGCGCAACACCTCGTCGCGTCCGGTGCGACGGATCATGGCGGGCATGCCGATGGTGAACTGCGCGCACAGCTCGCAGAGCGCGTTCATCACCGCAAGGTCCGACCGCCGTTCATGCACCATGATCGAGGTCATCTGGAACAGCGGTCCCAGCACCAGGGTGCGCAGCTCCTCCAGGTCGGCCTCGGTGGTGCGCCAGTCCACCACCGGCCTGAAGTGGTCGGGCGGGTACCAGTTCATACCGCTGTCCTTGTGCTCGGCGAGGGTGGCGGTGGGCTCGAAGAGCGGGCCGTAGTGTTGGGCGAGGTGATGCAGGCAGCTCCACGTGAGGAAGTTCGCACCCCTGGCCCCGATGCTGTCGTGGGCGCGGAAGGGGTTGGCGCCGATCAGCCGGCGCACCAGCTTGTCGATCTTCCAGAAGGGCATGTTGCTGCGCTCGTGGTAGCGCGTGGCGGCGTTCATCAGGCCGCAGAAGAACACGTCGAGCACGAAGGACCAATGGTCGCTCACGGCCATGGGGATCAGCCCCAGCGCCCAGAGCAGGCGCGTGAGGTCGGAGGCGGCGTCCTCCACGACCTCGAAGACCTTGTTCACCTCGTGCGGGAAGGCCGGATGGGCGATGCCCACGCCGAGCTGTGCCGCCGGGAAGCCGGAGGTGACCGATCGGATCACGATGCCGGGGAAGGCTTCGCGGAAGAGGGCATAGTGCGCACGCTTCAGGTCGAGCTTCTCGGGCACCGCTTCCAGGAGGAATCGCGGGCGGTACGCCTTCAGTTCCGGGGGCAATGAGCTGCCGTCGTAGCTCATGCGCACGATGCGCTGCATGATGGCGGCGGCGGCCTTCGGGCCGAAGGAGCGCTCCAGCCCCTTGTACTGCGCGCCCAGTCCATCGGGCGATCCCGCGAGGTCGAGGGCGATGATGGTCACGCCGTAAGGGGCCAGGCGCGCGGCGAACTGCATGGCCTTGCCCGCGCCCACGATCCCGTTGGCGCCGCTGATCACCATGGCGCCGCGCTGGTCCGGCGGAC
Source organism: Bacteroidota bacterium (assembly GCA_014584605.1). Classification (GTDB taxonomy): domain Bacteria; phylum Bacteroidota; class Bacteroidia; order Flavobacteriales_F; family PHOS-HE28; genus PHOS-HE28. The sequence continues at coordinate 69,957 of JACTMO010000035.1, forward strand.
CGAACACGCGGTCCACCAGGGCCGCGACATCGGCGGGGCCCGCGCCGGCGAGCAGCGCTCCTCCGGGGGAGCCCAGGCCCAGCGCTTCCAAGGTGGACGGGCGCATGCGGTGCGGCATGGTGCCGACGGCCGGTGCGTTCGCGGCGGTGGTGCGCGCTTGCTTTCTTCCCGTGCTGGTGCTCATGGCTGCAGTGCGTTCATCCGTTCACGTTGAAGATCGCGGCGATGCCCACGTCGCCGGCCGCGCAGCCGAAGACCAGCACATTGCCGCCGCCCAGGTCCACGGCCTCCTCCAGCGCCTCGATGGTGACGCGCGTGAGGGTGGGGCCCTGCGGATGGCCCCAGACCAGCGGCGAGCCGCTGTTGTTCATCCGTCGCCAGTCGTAGTCCATCACCCTGGCGAACACGGCGTCGTTCACGGCGAAGGGGTTGTGGTCCTTCACCACGGCCATGTCGGCCATGCGCAGGCCGGTGCGTTCCAGCAGGGCCTGCACGGCCACCACCGGCGCCTCGGGCATGCAGGCGGGCGCCACGCGCACCTCGGCCTTGCCCACCAGCGTGATGGACACCTCGGGGCGCGGGCTCAGGGCGCGCGCCTTCTCCGCCGTGGTCACCAGCAAGGTGGCCATGCCATCGGCGGCGTGGGTCTGTGTGCCCGAGGTGACGCAGGTCTCCAGGGCGCGCATGCCGCGCAGGGTGTCCAGCGACAGCTCCTTCACGCCCATGTCCTCGGCGATGCCGCCCATGGTCCGGCCCTGCACGTTCAGCACATCCAGCGGCACCATGTACCGGTCCATGAAGCCGCTGCGGCGGGTGTCGAAGTATTGCTGGTAGCGGTGCGCGGTGAGCTCGTCCACCTCGCGTCGGTCGAGCCGGTGCTTGCGGGCCACGTGGCCTGCCGCAGCGATCATGGCCTTGCCCGTGGACGGGTCGAAGCCGAAGTTGTCCCACACATCGCTGATCACCTCGGTGCGGCGGTACGCGCGGCGCTCGGGGAAGACCCCGACGGGCGAGTCGCTGGTGCGGTCGAAGGTGAGCACGCCCACGGCCTCGCTGGCGCCGCTCTCCACCTGCGCGGCGGCGAGCAGGATGGCCTGGAGGCCGGTGGCGCAGGCCTGCTCCACGTGGTAGCCGGGCACGCGGTGGCCCATGCAACCGGCCACCATGGTGGCGTTCCAGAACTTCCAGTGCCAGGGCACGGTGCTGCCGATCACCAGGTGGTCCAGCGCGCGCACCGGCACGCGCCGCAGCGCCATGATCCGGGCCATGGCCTCGCCGGCGAACTGGCCGATGTTCACCTCGGCCAGCGGCGATGCCTGCCAGGCCGGGAAGTAGGTGCTTCCCCAGGTGCCGTAGGGGATGCGTGCGTTGGGGTACATGGGGTCGGTCTTGGTGCGTCGTTGGACGGCGGCCTCCCGGAAGCTCCCTCGCATGATCCCGGCGTTCTCCGCAGGCCGGGTTGCGCCAGGTGCGTGGTCGTCCCACAGGTTTTACCGCACGCGACCAAAAGTACCGGGCCCGATAGGCCGGGATATGATATGCGTCATCATTCGCTGCACCGGCAGGAGCGTGCTCCAGGCCGCGGTGGACGGCTGGGCTCGTGGAGGGGAGTTGAATGGAATGCCCCCTCCTGTCCGGCGGAACGCTCCGCCGGACCTGGCAAGGAGGGGTACGGGGTGGTTTCTGTTGTGCGCTTCTTCTCCCTGAGTTGAAACCTCCCCCCAGCCCCTCCTTGTGCGGCGTGTGGAGCGATCCACACGCAGGAGGGGAGTTCACGTATCAAGGCCCTTCCTGTCCGGTCCATCCGATCGCGTTCATGAGTTGGATCCGTGATCCACGGAATGGCTCAATGGAGTTCCTCACGGTCCCCTGCCTGCCCATCGGACTTGAAGAGAGAGAGCCCAATGCCGGCCGAGAGCCAACTCCGCCCATGATAGACCCATCTCTCCTCGTTCGCGGACAGAAGCCAATCCCATCCGACCATCAACCCGACCTGCAAGCGTTGCCACTGAACCACCAGGCCGATCGGTAGTGAGACCGCACCGACCTCACGTGAGCTCAAAATGTTCGCATCGGTATTTGCACTGTCCAGGGTCACCGCAGAAATGCCTACCCCGGCCATCAGGCTGATGCTCAACGCACGCGTAGGCGTGTTGAACTGGATGCCACCAAGCCCTGAAAGCGTCAGGTCCTTGGTGACTTTACCGCGTTGCGGTCTGTACTTCAAGGGGAATGTCATGGTACCATAGGTTGGCTCAAACCTTGTGGTCAGGGGCTTGGCCCATCGATCAAGTTCCTTCTTACTGATCCTGAAGTAGCGTATGGCCAGATCCGAACTATCATCCCTATAGTTGATGCTCAGGATCCGTTGAGCGTACAGGGTCTGCTTCTTGTTCAACAGGTTCGTATCCATTGCGATCCGACGATCCTGCCGCCGACTTTTCGGAGTCCAGAACTTCACGATAAAAGTATCCTCTTCGATCACCGCCACCTTATTGAACTTGCTGGATCCAGGGACGAAGACCCTGCCAAGCGCTCTTCCTGTAGAGTCACATTCAGTAAGCAGTACACTTGTGGGCACCTCTAATAACCTGTGAGCAACTTTCGGCTTCGGGATCTTGACAGATCAGAGCGGGGCGGATCTCTTTGGAGGCATGAAGCACCAACCGCAT
>JACTMO010000029.1 GCA_014584605.1 Bacteroidota bacterium
CCATCCAGCAGGCCTTCCAGAAGGATCGATCAGCAGTAGAACCAGCCAACATCCCGAACCAGTTGATTTTGTTCGACTTTTAACCGGACAGCAATGATCCTCCACATAAACTTCGTCATCCGTGCGAATGCGCCCTTCGTGATGGGGATCGTGCAAGGTGCCGTCCACCACGGTTCGGTGCAGGTCGAGCAGCCGTTCCACGGTGACCGGCTCCTTGGTCCAGCCCACCAGTTTCTGCATGGTGCGGTAGTTGTTCACCACCATGCGCTCCGAACGGTCCTTCGGTGAACGCCCTTCGCGGAGCATGCGTTTGGCCACTTCCCGGGTGGTGGCGGCGCCTTCCAGGATGCTGCTGGCGATGGCCTCTTCCATCAGGGAGCTCACCAGGATCTGGTCCCGTGTACCTTCCGGGAAGGTGGAGCCGCTCCCGATGGTGCCCCCGAACTTCATGTCCAACCGGTGCAGGGTCTCTTGCATGGAACTGGTGAGGTTGTAACTGAATTGGAAGTTGGGATCGGCATTCAAGTGAACCGGCCTGGAGTCCGCGCGCCGTTGCACGCTCACCATGTGCCATAACATGGCCGGATCCAACCCGGTGGCAGCCACGCGGTATTTGAACTTCTCCCAACTGGGATGGTCCCGTTCAGCGGCACCAAGGACCCCCTGAGCTTTCGCGTCAGCGAAAAGCCGGTTCATCTGCTCATAAAAGGCGGGGTATTCCTCAGCCGTCAACGGACCCGGTGGAGGCTCGGGCTTCTTCATACCAACTACTAATACGTTCAAAATTAGTAGTTAAGTCGTCAAATACTAATTATGAATTGATCAGTAGTCATTTGCATTTATGAAAAAGACTGATACACAACAAGTTACGCCGAAAGTAAAAAATCCTTGCCCTCCACCAACGCCCGCGAAGCCAGGAATTCCGCGATGCGGTCGCCGGATCCGCGTTGGGAGATCATGGAGGTGATGAACGCTTGTCCCGGCGGCGGGAGCTGATCGTGCGGAACGAAGGTGTATCCCGGCACCTCGCGCGGACGCACGTCGGTGAAGGCTTCCACGGGGATGCCCTCGGCTTCCAGCAGGGCGGCCCTGTTCCTGCAGATGCCGCTTGTCCCGGCGATGATCACCGGCCTGCCGTTCAAGTGGCGCTTCAGCCAGCGTGCCAGCCACTTCACCTTGGTGGCATGGAACGCCTCGGTGCTGTAGTTGGGATGCGTGCGGCTGAGGCGATGCGCATGGTCGTTCCAAGTGAGCAGCGTTTCGGGCAGCTTGGCGAAGCGCACGCCGGCATCCATCCAGCGCAGCCACAGCTCGTGATCCTCCGGCAACGGTGCCGTGCTGTACGCGCCGTGCGCTTCCACCAACATGCGCCGGAACATCACCGTGGGATGCGCGAGCGGGGCATCCACGAAGCGCTTCACGTAGTGCTCCTGCGGCGAGAGGATCGCGTTCTGCCAGTCCGTGAACCAGCGCATGCCGCTGCTGCGCTCCACCGTGGTGGCGAAGGCCGTGCGCGTGCCCAGCACACCGACCTCGGGATGCGCATCGAGGTATTCAACCTGACGGGCCAGGCGCTCTGGATGGCTGATGTCGTCCGCATCCATGCGTGCGAGGTAGCGGCCTGTCGCCCTTTGCAACCCGTGGTTCAAGGCATGGGCGATACCCACTTCGGCCACGTGTACTACGTGGATGCGCGGCTCGTGCTGTGCCCATGCATCTGCCACGGCAGGGCCTGCATCCGTGGAGGCGTTGTCGATCAGCAGCAGTTCCCAGTCGTGAAAGGTCTGCGCCACCATGCTGGCAATGGCCGCATCCAGCGTGGTCGCCGCGTTGCGGAAGGGGAGGAGGATGGTGATGGCGGGCATGGAACCCTTTACCTACCGCCCCAGCTCCCCGGGATCGAACCCTGCGCGGATCAAGGCGTTCCGGGCGGAAATGAAGGCCTTGTCCGACACGTTGTGCGGATGGACCGGCACCTCGGTGGCCTGGCGCAGTTGCTCCAGCAGCTCCTCTGTTTCCGCCTCGGTGAGCTTTTCGCAGACATCGTACATGCCGCCGGGCGCTTCCTCCAGTTCGTCGTGCTGCACCAACACGTGGCGCACCAGGCGGATCACCTCGGGCGTGGGCGGCGTCACCATCAGGGCGGTGAGCGCGCCGTGGTCCAGGCGCAGCTTGGCAGCCAGGGGCAGCGGCTCGCCGCCGTTGGCCTTCTGCGCGGCGGGGAAGAAGATCTTCTCCTCCATCTTGATGTGCTTCAGCAGGCCCGTGCGGAACTGGTGGTAGAGGTCCATCTGCACGGCATCGGGTTGCGCCGTGGCCTGCTCGAACAGGTCGTCCAGGCGACGATGGTCCTCGGTGAAGAATTGATGAAGGGACTTGTTCATGGCGAGAGGGCAAAGGTGACAAGTCGCTTGCAGGCCGTAAGAAGCGCCTAGTGTGGTGGCCCCTTAGTTGGTTAACTGAAGATCTGCCCCTATTTCGTCTTCATGCAAGGCGGAACATGCGCGGCGTAGCGGGCGCTACGGCGAAATGTTCCAACGCGGCAGGAACTAGCTTGGGGCGAGCCCCTGTTGGCTCCGGATCGATTGTAGTATTCTCTTGACACGTATTGCGGATACCCCGGACCTTTGTCGAACAATATCGGCCGCTCGTCGTATGAACGATGGCAATTACGTCAGCATGAGGTCCTTCTTCCATATGGTGGCGCTGATCCTGACGGTGGTACCTGCGTGCGCGCAGACCGGCCCGGGCGGGGTGGGTACGGCGACGAGCAATGCGCTCTGGCTGAGTGCCGATGTGGGCGTGACCACCACCGGTGCGGCCGTGGACTCCTGGAACGATCGTTCTGGCAACAACAACCATGCGGCTTTCCAGGTCGGCCTTCCCGCACGTCGTCCGGCGTTCGCGGCCGCTTCGGTGAACGGCTATCCAAGCATCGACTTCGATGGTGTGGACGACGAACTGCTCATCAACGACGCGGCCTCGCTGGACCTGAATGCCTGGGATTTTTTCCTGGTGAACGCCGTGGACGCGGCCAAGAGCAACAATGCGTGGTTCACCAAGAGCACCAATACCACTTGCAATTACGGGTGGTGGAGCACGACCACCAACGCCATGCAGATGCCGATCTACGACATCTTCGGGCTGTTCAATGCACCCAACACGGTGGACAACGTCACCGGTGCGGCGTTCACCATGGAGGAGTATTCCAACACGTTGTACCTGGGCCTTTTCCCCTCGCGCAGCGTGTACCGTAACGGGGCGAACATCTACACGGACATCAGCATCCTGCAACTTCCCCAGCACAACAACCAGCCCCTGCGGATCGGCAATGCCGCAGGAGCGACGGGCTGGAACCTGGACGGGGACATTGCGGAACTTGTGATCTACAACAACAGGCTGAACGCCGCCCAGCGCATCATCGTCGGCAACTACCTCTCGGCCAAGTATGGTCTGTGGCTGGGGGCCGAAGAACTGTACCGCATGGACGATGCGGCCTCGGGGAACTTCGATCACGAGGTGGCCGGGATCGGACGCATCAATGCGAGCAACCAGCACACCGATGCCCGCGGCAGCAGCATCGTCCGCATCCATTCGCCGAGCGGCTTGAACAACAACGAGTTCATGATGTGGGGCCATGACAACGGCATCCTCGGCACCTGGGGTTCGGTGGACCTGCCCGCAGGGATCCAGGGCCGGTGGCACCGGGTGTGGCGCGTCAGTGAGCGCAACACGTCCGCCGTCCCGATCGATGTGGGCAGCGTGACCATGGACTTCGACCTGAACGGCTTCAGCCCCATCGCCGGGCCCGACATCCGGCTGCTGGTGGACACCGACAATGACGGGGTCTTCGCCGATGAGACCCCCATCGGCCCGCCGTCCGCCCTCGGAGGCGGCATCTACCGCTTCAGCGGCGTTACCCAGCTCGCGGACCAGCGACGCTTCACCCTGGGGACGATCAACCTCACGAGCACCCCGCTTCCCGTGGAGCTGATCACCTTCGAAGCGCGGACCGAAGCGCCGGCAGGTATCGCCCTTTCGTGGAGCACGGCCACCGAGCGCGGCAGCGCCCGGTTCGACATCCAGCGGTCCTCGGACGCGGTGTCCTGGCATGTGCTGGGCAGCGTGCCGGGTGCGGGCAACAGCCAGGAACGCCAGGATTATACCTGGATGGACCAAGAGCCACTCCAGGGAGCCAACTACTACCGGTTGCGCCAGGTGGACATCGACGGCGCCACCACCGAACTGCCCGTACGGTCGGCGTGGTGGTCCGAGGTGCGGACCCCTGTGGCCTTCCCCAACCCGACCGACGGTCGCTTCGCGCTGACCGTGGACCCGGACGTTCCCGCCTCGGTGGAAGTGCTGGACCCCCTTGGGCGCATCGTGCGCAGCGTACAGGAGCAGGGTGTTCCGCACGTGGTCCTGGACCTTGGCGGGCTGCCCGACGGCACCTATTTGGTGCGATGCACACAGGGGGGGCGCGTGGGCGTGGCCCGGGTGCTGCTTGATCGCTGAGACCGGCCTTACTTTGGCCCGGGCCTTGTGCCCTGCGGAGCGCATGCGCCGGATCCTACTGCCGCTGGTGGCCGGGCTCTTCCTGTGCCTGGTCCCCTGGTGGGTGCCCGGACCCTCGGAGGACAGTGCCTTGGAGCACCGGGCAGGACGACTTCAACGGCGGGTGGCACAGGCCGGGGCCGAACTGAAGACCCGTGTGGAGGGCTTCGCTGCCGAAGCGGCTCGCGAACCCGTGGAGATCGTCGCAGCGCGAGAGGGAAGCACCCTCGTGATGCTGGCGGAACAGGAGGGCATCGAACTGTACGTCCTGCGCAACGACCGGATGGTCTGGTGGACCGGCCGCGCTCCGGTGGAAAGGACCGACCTGCTGCATGGCCATGCCGCGCACATGCGATTGCCCGACGGCATCTATCTGCATGCCTTGGTGCGCCAGGGCGATCTGCAGGTGCATGGGCTCCGGCAGGTGTGGTACGCCCCGCCGATCGAGAACCGCTACCTGGAGCGTGGCTTCCATCCGGCATTGGCCGCACCGGCCGGCGTGTGGGCCGAAGTGGGCCCCGGCCTGGGCCCGGTGATCCGCGATGGGCAGGGGGCGGTGATGTTCCGAGCCGTGACGGGCGGGGACGTTGCCCAGGGCGCCGGATGGCCGCTGACGCGGTCGCTGGCCGTGGCTGTGGGCCTGGTCCTGCTGGTCCTGACCACTTGGCGACTGGCGGTGCGCGTGCAGCGGGACCACGGTCCTTGGGCCGGCGCAACGCTGTTCCCGGTGGTGCTGTTGGTGCTGCGATGGGCGGGTATCAGCTTCGGCAACCTGCCGGACCAAGGCCTTTTCCGGGTCTTCGATCCAGGGCTCTATGCCAGTTCGGCCTTGCTGCCCTCTTTGGGCGACCTGCTCATCCACGCCGTGTTCTTGGTGCTGGTCGCGGCCTATCTGCGGATCGCCTTCCGCGAACCCTTGCCACCACAAGGGAGGGCCGGGCGCCTGGGCACCGTGCTCCTCCCGCTGGCATTACTGCTGGCGGCGGACATGCTCACGAACATCGTCCGAGGGCTGGTGAGCGACAGCCGCATCGAACTCGACCTGCGCCACATCGAGGCCTTCGACCGGTACAGCTTCCTGGCCCTTGGCGCCGTGGCCCTGCTGTTCGCTGCCTGGTGCCTGCTGGCCGACCTGTGGGCACGGCTCGTGCACCGGCAGTCCCTGGCGCACAACACCATCGGGCTGGCCATCGCCTTTGTCCTCAACCTGGCCCTGCGCTGGCCCGCCGCGCCCCCGGGCCTGTTGGAGGCTTTCTGGTCGTTGCCCCTGCTCGCGCTGGCCCTCTCCTTGCGCACACGCCGTCCTGGCTTCACCGAGGCCGTTCTCGCGCTTTCGGTGATCGCGGCCCTGTGCGCCCAGGTGATCGCGAGCGCGGTCGATGCGCGCGAGGAGCGCACCCGGCAGGCGGTGGCCGAACGACTGTTGACCCAGGAGGACCCGGTGGTGGAGCTGCTCTTCCGCGAAGTGGCCCCCAGCCTGCGCACGGACCCGGCCCTCTACCGCCTGCTCACGGACACGGCCGTATGCACGGCCGCCGATCTGGACCGCACCGTGCGGCAGGAACGTTTCACCGGGTACTGGGAGCGCTACGATGTGCGCCTCTTCGCTTACGGCACCGACGGCCGCCTGCGCTGCGCCACCGATGCCGCCCTGCCCACGGCGGGCACGGGCCCACTTACCCAGGGCCTGCGGGTGCTGGCTGCGGCCGACATGCCGGACCTTCACCAATCCACCGACGAGGCCGGGCGCACCTACCGCCATGCGCGCCTGGCCGTGATGCCCGCCGACACCCTGGAGCCCGCACAGCTCGTGCTCGAGCTGCATCCCCGCCTGGTGCCCGAGGGGCTTGGGTTCCCGGAACTGCTGCTCGCCGGGCGCGACCCCCTCGACCAGCGCGTGGACCGCTACGACTGGGGGCGCTACGAAGGGGGCCAGCTGGTGGAGCAGACAGGGGCGGGGCCTTTGCCGGTCCGCTGGGACAGCCTGCACACGGCCCCCGGTGTGCGGGCCTATGGCGATCCCTCGCGCTCGCTGGTGGTGTTGCGCGTGCCCCCCGCGCGATGGCTGGACAAGGCCACCGGCTTCAGTTACCTGTTCGCCTTTCTCAGCCTGATGCTGGCCCTGGCCATCGTGTTGCGCGCCTTGTTGCGCAACCAAGGTCTTCCCGTGCTCACGATCGCAGGCAAGGTGCGGCTCGCCCTGGTGGGCTTCTCGCTCCTGGGGCTGGTCTTCTTCGGGCTCGGTGCACGCCGTCTCCTGGAGCGCTCCTACGAGGAGCGGAGCACCGCCGCCCTCTTGGAGAAGACGCGCAGCGTGCATGCCGACCTGCAGCGAAGGCTCGACGGGGTGGGCCCGCTGAAGGGCAGCACCGACGCCTACCTGGACCATCTGCTCGGGCGATTGAGCAACGTGTTCTTCACGGACATCCATGTCTATCGGCGCGATGGCCGCCTGCTGTCCTCCTCGCGACCGCAGCTCTTCAATGCGGGCCTCCTGGGCCGGCGCATGGACCCGGCCGCCTACCTGGCCGTGGTCCTGGGGGGGGCCAACACCTATGTCCATGACGAATCCCTGGGCAAGGCCCTCCACCGCACGGCCTACATGCCCTTGCGCGACGACCAGGGGGAACTGCTCGGCTACTTGAGCCTGCCCTCCTTCGCCGATCAGGCCCAGCAGGACCGGGAGCGCGCCTCGGTGCTGGTGGCCGTGGTCAACCTGTTCGTCCTGTTCTTCGCCCTGAGCGTCGGGGTCGCCGTGTTCATCAGCAACTGGACGGCCCGCCCGCTGGACCGGCTCAAGGAGAGCCTGGCCCGGGTGGCGCTCACCGGGGCCAACGTACCGTTGCGCTATCGCGGCGAGGACGAAGTGGGCCGCCTGGTGGAGGTGTACAACCGCAAAGTGGAGGAGCTGCGGGCCAGTGCCGAGAAGCTCGCCCGCAGCGAGCGCGAGAGCGCGTGGCGCGAGATGGCCCGCCAGGTGGCGCACGAGATCAAGAACCCGCTCACCCCGATGAAGCTGAGCATCCAGCAGTTCCAGCGCAGCTGGGACCCGGCCGCACCCGACGCCCGGGAAAAGCTGGAAAAGCTCAGCGCCGGTCTTGTGCAACAGATCGACGCACTGAACGGGGTGGCCACCGCCTTCGGTCAGTTCGCGCAGATGCCGTCCGCCCATCCCGAACCCCTGGACCTGCGCGAGGTGCTGCGCGCCGCCACGGCCGTCTTCCAGGCCACCCCCGGCATCCGCATCACCGTGCCCGAACCCCCGGAACTGCCCGTGCTCGCCGACCGGGAGCACATGTTGCGCGTGCTCAACAACCTGCTGAAGAACGCCGTGCAGGCGATCCCGGACGGTCGGCCGGGCCTCATCGAGGTGCTTGCATACCGGTCTGGCGACCGGGCCGTGCTGGAAGTGCGCGACAACGGCACCGGCATCGCCGAGGAGGTGCGCGAACGCATCTTCACCCCCAGCTTCACCACCAAGGGCAGCGGCATGGGCTTGGGCCTGGCCATGGTGAAGCGCATGGTGGAACAGGCGGGTGGGAGTGTGGGCTTCTCCACGAACGTGGACGAGGGCACCACGTTCAGCATCACCATCCCCCTTACCCGATAGCCGGATACTTTTGACCTGATGTCATACCATAACCTCCTGGTGTCCGATGCCGAGGGCATCCGCACCATCACCATCAACCGCCCCGACCAGCTCAACGCACTGAACCGCGCCACCATCGATGAACTGGATCGCGCGCTGAGCGAGGCCGATACCGACCGGAACGTTCGCGTGCTCATCATCACAGGCAGCGGCCCCAAGGCCTTCGTGGCGGGTGCCGACATCAAGGAATTCGCGCACTTCAGCGTGGAGGAAGGTCGTGCGCTCAGCGCCGACGGCCAGCGCAAGCTCTTCGACCATGTGGAGCGCATGAGCAAGCCGGTGATCGCCGCGGTGAACGGCTTCGCCCTGGGCGGTGGGCTGGAGCTGGCCATGAGCTGCCATATCCGCGTGGCCAGCGACAATGCGCGGATGGGCCTGCCGGAGGTCTCGCTGGGCGTGATCCCGGGCTACGGCGGCACGCAGCGCTTGGCGCGCCTCGTGGGCAAGGGCAAGGCCATGGAGATGATCTTCACCGCCGGCATGATCGAGGCGGATGAGGCCCTGCAATGGGGGCTGGTGAACCACGTGATACCCCAGGTCCAGTTGATGGCGAAGTGCAACGAACTGGCCGCCACGATCCTGAAGAACTCACCCACCGCGCTCGCCGCCGCCATCCGTGCGGTGAACGCCGGTCACGAACCCGGAGCGAACGGGATGCAGCGCGAGATCGAGGAATTCGGCAAATGCTTCGGCACGGCGGACTTCAAGGAGGGGACCAGCGCGTTCCTGGAGAAGCGGAAGGCGGATTTCAAGGGGGCGTGATCGTCCACAGAGCTCACAGATGGCATAGCGTGAATTCCTTGCCGATGCGCGATCCCGTATTTCATCTGTGTGACCAGTGAGATCGGTGGACGCATTCCCATGAGCGCCCTCCGCAAGCTCGCCGGACAGACGGCCATCTATGGGCTGAGGAGGAAGAAGGCAGGCCCGCGATCAACGAAAAGCCGCGATACCAATCCGTGGTACCTTCGCGTTCACTTCCACATCAGATGAGCAAGAACACATCCATCCTCCTGGGCCCGCACTTCGAGGAGTTCGTGGCCCGCCAAGTGAGATCGGGCAAGTTCGCCTCCGTGAGCGAGGTGATCCGCTCGGCCCTGCGCTTGTTCGAGTTCGAGGAGACCAAGAAGGAAAGCCTCATCAAAGAACTCAAGAAGGGCGAACGGTCGGGGTTCGTCGCGGACTTCGACCGGGATGCGTTCATGAAAGGACTTCGCCAGAAGCGCGCCCGCAAAGGATGAAGCTGAGCGTCAGCCGCGCTGCGGCCGATGACCTCGAGGGCATCTGGCTGTACACGGTCGAGCATTGGTCCGTGGAACAGGCCGACCGGTATGTGACCTCGATCCTCGATGCCTTCGACCAGATCCGGCGCGACCCGGGTGCAGGCAAGGACCTCGGGCATGTTCGCGAAGGCTACCTTGGCCTGAAGGTCGAAGCGCATGTGGTGTTCTATCGGCCGAACCACGCGGCCCGGACCATTGAGATCATCCGGGTGCTGCACGGTCGCATGGACCTGGAGAACCGATCGAACCCGTGAGCGTCCTCCGCAAACTCGCCGGCCAGACGGCCATCTACGGGCTGAGCAGCATCGTTGCGCGCTTCCTCAACTTCCTGCTGGTGCCGCTGTACACGAGCCCGTTCGTGTTCGCACCGGCGCAGTACGGCGTGGTCACCGCCCTCTACTCCTGGACGGCCCTGCTCAACGTGGTGCTCACCTTCGGCCTGGAGACCAGCTTCTTCCGCTTCGCCGCGAAGGATCACGTGCGGGACAACCCCGACCAGGGCGCGGTCCTTTACAGCACCGCCACCTGGGGGCTCTTCTTCCCGGCCCTCGCCTTCATGGTGCTCGGCACCGTGTTCTCCGCGCACATCGCTGAGGGCCTGCATTTCGGCGCTTACGCGAGCTCGGTGCTCATGCTCGCGCTCATCATCGGCATCGATGCCATCACCGCGATCCCCATGGCGCGGCTGCGTCAACAGGGGCGTCCGTGGAGGTACGCCTTCATCAACCTGCTGAGCGTGGGGGTGAACATCGCCCTCAGCCTCTTCTTCCTGCTGTACTGCATGAAGCGGTACAACATGGGCCTGAGCAACGCGCTGATCGATGCGGTGTACGACCCGGCGCTGGGCGTGGGCTACGTGTTCGCCATCAACCTCGCGAGCACGGCCGTGAAATTGCTGGTGCTGCTGCCGTCGTGGCCTGCGTTCCGCGGCTTCAACAAGGAGCTGTTGCGCGTGCTGCTGGCCTTCGGCGCACCGCTGATGATCGCAGGTCTCGCGGGCATGGTGAACGAGACCGCCGACCGCATGATCCTGAAGTACCTGCTGCCCAAGGACGTGGCAGACAGCGAGCTCGGCATCTACGGCGCGTGCTACAAACTGGCGGTGCTCATCACGCTCTTCATCCAGGCCTTCCGCATGGGTGCCGAACCCTTCTTCTTCAGCCACGCCAGGGAGAAGGACAGCCGCACCACCTTCGCCCGCATCATGAACGTGTTCGTGGCCGTGTGCATGAGCGCCTTCCTGGTGGTGATGCTCTTCCTGGACCTGTTCAAGTGGTTCATCCCCAATCCGGCGTACCACGCGGGCCTGCGTGTGGTACCGATCCTCATGCTGGCCAACGTCTTTCTCGGCATCTATTACAACCAGAGCGTGTGGTACAAGCTCACCGACCGGCCGCGCGTGGGCAGCACCATCAGCCTCATCGGCGCCGCCATCACCATCGCGCTGCTCTTCGCGCTGATCCCCTCGCTGGGCTACATGGGCGCGGCCTGGACGACGTTGATCTGCTATGCGAGCATGGCGGTCATCAGCTACGTGTGGGGGCGGAAACACTACCCTATTCCCTACAACGTGACGCGCGTGCTGCTGTACATGGCCGGGGCGGTGGTGTTGTGGTGGGGCTGTGAGCAGGTGCCGCTGGAGGGAGTGACGACGTACGGGGTACGGGCGCTGGTGCTCGTGCTCTTTATGGTGATGGTATGGCGGAGGGAGCGTACAACGCTCCGACCTTTGCCCGCATGAACGCCACCGCCACGGAGATGCCTCCCGTCCGCATCGTGAACAAGGGTAGGCACCTACTGCCTTAGTACGCCACCTCCCACTGCGCCGACCGGTCCCGTTTCGCGATCGCTTACTTTTGAAGCATGGCCTTGAAGGTCACACGCGGCAGGAAGGATGAGGTGGTCATCACCTTGAGCGTAGGCATGGACCCCACCGATCTGCACGCGCACTTGACTATCTGCGCTACTTGGACCTGACCAAGGGCATGGACGTGCCCCAAGCCAAGGTGGATGAACCGGCGTGGGAGTTGAACGCGGGCATGGCGCGGAAGCATGCTTCCTCTTCTCGTTGAGTTGAGGATCGGCGATGCAGACTCACTCGGTCGCCTCCAGCACCTCTTTCACGATCTTCGGGTGCAGCGACCTGCCCGCATGGAAGGGCAGCACCACGCGCACATTCCCTCGCATGTAAACGCGATGGCTGCCGCTCGTGCGCACCCATACGAACCGGGCTTTCAACAACAGCTTCTCGGCCTCCTTGGCCGTAAGGACCACCTGCTTAGCCAACGCTCACCGGCATTGACGTGGTGAACACCCGCCGTTTCGTGATCCGCTTGATCTCCGCCGGACGAAGCGTGCTCCAGTACAGATCAATCGCCTCCTTGATGTTCTTCATCACCTCGTCCAACGTATCGCCCTGCGTATGGCAACCCTTCAACTCGGGCACAAAGGCGAAGTAGCCGTCCTTGTCGTGTTCGATGACGACCTGAAGTGTGTGGTTCTTGGCATTCACAGTTCCAAATGTAGCGTACACAGCGACCTTTGCCCGCATGAACGCCACCGCCACGGAGATGCCTCCCGTCCGCATCGTGAACAAGGGCAGGCACCCACTGCCGCAATACGCCACGCCGCACAGCGCCGGCCTCGATCTGCGCGCCAACCTGGATGCGCCGATCACCCTCGCTCCCGGCCAGCGCGCGCTGATCCCCTCCGGCCTGTACCTGGAACTGCCCGAAGGCACCGAGGCCCAGGTGCGCCCCCGCAGCGGACTGGCCTTCAAGCACGGGGTCACCGTGCTCAACAGCCCCGGCACCATTGACGCCGACTACCGGGGCGAGGTCGGTGTGCTGCTCATCAACCACGGGCACGAGCCCTTCACCGTGAACGATGGCGAGCGGGTGGCCCAATTGGTGATCGCCCGGTACATGCGCGCCGAATGGCGGGAAGCTGCCGACCTCACCTCGTCAGCACGCGGGGCCGGCGGCTTCGGGCATACTGGCACAAAATGAAGATCTTCGCGCCGGATACATTCACCACAGAGGCACAGAGAACACGGAGGAAAGAGACCCAATGCAGATCTCGGTGCCCTCTGTGTCCCTGTGGTGAACCCTGACCCTTGAGATGAAGATCATCGTCCCCATGGCGGGTATGGGCAAGCGCATGCGCCCACACACCCACACCACCGCCAAGCCCCTGCTGCCCATCGCCGGAAAGCCCATCGTGCAACGCCTCGTGGAAGATCTGGCCGCCGTGGCCGGAGAACCTGTCGAAGAGGTCGCCTTCATCGTTCACCCGAGCTTCGGGAACAAGGTGGAGAAGGAGCTGCTGGCGATCGCGAAAGCCATCGGTAGCCAGGGGAGCATCCACTACCAGAAGGAGGCCCTCGGCACCGCGCACGCCATCCTTTGCGCCAAGGACGCGCTGAAGGGCCGGGTGATCGTGGCCTTCGCCGACACGCTGTTCCGGGCGCAGCTCAAGCTGGACAAGGACTGCGACGGTGTGATCTGGGTGAACAAGGTGGAGGACCCACGGCCCTTCGGTGTGGTGAAGCTCGACGGCAAGGGCATCATCACCGAGTTCGTGGAGAAGCCCGTGGAGTTCGTCAGCGACCTGGCCATCATCGGCATCTACTACTTCGCCGACGGGGAGCGCCTCCGCACGGAGATGCAATACCTGATCGATAACGACATCAAGGAGAAGGGCGAGTACCAGCTCACCAACGCCATGGAGAACATGAAGCGCAAGGGCGCTCGCTTCAAGGCCGGTGCGGTGGACGTGTGGATGGACTGCGGCAACAAGAACGCCATGGTGGACACCAACACCAAGGTGCTCGGCTTCCTGCAGGGTGACAAGTCCCTGGTGAGCGCCTCCCTGAAGCTGACGAACAGCGTGGTGGTCCCGCCCTGTTTCATCGGCAACGACGTGGAACTGGTGAACAGCGTGGTGGGCCCCAACGTGTCCATCGAGGACGGTTGCACGGTGGCCAGCAGCGTGCTGCGGGACTCCATCCTGCGCGGGGGGGTGTGCGTGCGGGACGCCGTGATCGCCAACAGCATGATCGGTGCGCGGGCCACGGTGACCGGCCATGCCATGGACCTGAGCCTTGGCGATGACGCCACGGTGGGCTGAGGCGGTCCGCCGATGTGCGACCTTTGTACCGCTGCGCGACCTCGCCGGCACCGGCTATCTTGAGCCGGCATAGCCCACGCCGCACCCCTTCGACCCCCTGCCCATGCGCCGCCCCCTTCCGCTCCTGAGCCTCCTGCTGATGCTGGCCACGGCCTGCGGAGGCGCGCGGCAGGCCACCGTGGGCAACCCGCCCGGCGCACACGGCGAGCCCGGCGACCACACCCAGGCCGGCGACCAGCGGGCCCGCGTGATGCGCCTGTTCATGGACGCCACCCAGGCCCGCCTCGGCGGACAGCCCGGCAAGGCCGTCGCCCAATTTGAGCAGTGCCTCCGCCTGGACCCCGGCAACCACGCCGCCATGTTCGAGCTGGCCAAGCTGCTGCATGCCCAGCAGCGGCCCACCGAGGCCCTCACCTGGGCCCGGAAAGCGCAAGCCGCCGACCCCGACAACATCTGGTACCGCTTTTTGCTGGCCGACCTCTACGGCCAGTACGGACAGCTGGACCGCTCGGCCGAGACCTTCCAGGGCATCGTGGACCGATGGCCCGAGCGCCACGAGGTGCGCTTCCAGCTGGCCCACACCCTGGCCATGGCCGGCCGCGTGGACGACGCCCGCAAGGTGTTCAAAGAGATCCGCACCCGCCTGGGGAACAGCGAGGAGGTGGTGTCCCAGGAGTACGGCATGCTGGCCAACGCCGGCAGGCTGGAGGAGGCCCGACAGCTGTTGGAGGCCGCCCTGAAGGACGACCCGGACAACGTGGGCTACATGGGCATGCTGGCCGAACTGTGCGATGAGATCGGGGAGAGCGACAGGGCGCTGGAGCTCTATCGCCGCGTGCTGGAGACCGACCCGGACGACAGCATGACCCGCCTGGCCCTGGCCGAGCACCACTACGCCAAGGGCGAGATGGACCCCGCCTTCGAGCAGCTCGCCCTGGCCTTCGGCGACCCGGACCTGGAAGTGGACCCCAAGATGCAGGTGCTGTTGGGCTTCTTCGAGATGACCTCCACGGGCGACTCCACCGAGAGCAAGGACCTGGTGCGACGGGCCTACGCGCTCATCGATGTGCTGGAACGCACCCATCCCGAAAGCGGCAAACCCAGCACCATCCGGGGCGACTTCCTGATGCGCGACGGCCGGATGGCCGAGGCCCGCGATGCCTTCCGCAAGGCCCTCGACCATGAGAAGGACAAGTTCCCCATCTGGCTACAGGTGCTGCAGATGGACCTGCAGGCCGGTGACCATGCCGCCCTGCGCGACGACGCCCAGGCCGCCGCCGAACTCTTCCCCACCAGCCCCGAACCCTGGCTCTACCTGGGCATCGCGCAGACCCAGCTGAAGGCCTTCGACCCGGCGATCGAGGCCCTGATCACCGGGCGCGACCTGGTGGTGGACAACGATCCGTTGCTGGCCTCCTTCTGGACCAGCCTGGGCGATGCCAACCATGCCGCCGGCCGCCACGACCGCAGCGACGAAGCCTTCGACCAGGCCCTGCGGCTGGACCCGCACAACGCCACCACCCTCAACAACTACGCCTACTACCTGAGCCTGCGGGGCGACAAGCTCGAACGCGCCCGGGAGATGAGCGAACAGAGCAACAGGCTGGCGCCGGGGCAGACCTCCTTCGAGGACACCTATGCCTGGGTGCTGCACCGCATGGGCCGCCACGCGGAAGCCCGCACCTGGATCGAGAAAGCCCTGGCCAGCGGCGGGGCCACCAGCGGCGAAGTGGTCGAGCATTACGGCGACATCCTCTACGCGCTGGGCGACCAGGCCGGTGCCGTGGAGCAGTGGCGCAAAGCCATGGCCTTGGGCGGGGCCAGCGACGCCATCGGCAGCAAGGTCAGCGCCGGGCGCCCGCCCGAATGATGTTGCGGCCCATGGTCCGCCCGGCCCATACCGCTCTTGCCCTCCTGCTGCTCCTGGCCCCGGGTTGCCGGCCCGTGAAGAAGGTCCTCCAGGCCGATCGTGAGCTGCCCCTGCGCTCGGCGGAACGGGTGGTGGAGAGCGCGCTGCGTGCACTGCCGCCACAGCCCCGCTTCTTCAGCGCCAAGGCCGACGTGGAACTGACCCTGGACGAGACCACGCGCTCCTTCCGGAGCACCGTGCGCTCGGTGACCGACAGCGCCGTCTGGGTGAGCATCACCCCGGCCTTGGGCATCGAGGTGGCTCGGGCCCTGGTGACCGTCGACAGCGTGAAGCTGCTCGACCGGATGAAGGACACGTACTTCCTGGGCGACCGCGACAGCGCCTGGGGGCGCTTCGGCATCGACCCCGACCTGGGCCTGCTTCAACAAGCGCTCCTGGGACGCCCCATCGGGCTCGACCCCGAGGCCCGCTACCGCGTGGACCGCGAGGACGGGCACTATGTGCTCACCAGCCGCGAGCGCAGGCGCTTCGTCCGTGCCGCCGAGGACATCCAGCCGGATGACCCCCTCTCCGGCGACCGCCCCATGAACGAACGCCGCCTGGAACGCACCCTGCGCAAGGCCGAGGAACGAGAGGCCGTTGTGCTGCGCTATTGGGTGGATCCCGAGAGCTTTCGCGTGGTGCGCGTGCTGGTGAGCGATCTGGCGCACGATCAACAGGCCGATGTGCGTTATACGGACGTCGGCATCGGGGAAGCACCGCCCTTCCCCCACCGCATCTCCCTTTCTTTGTCGGACCCGGCCCGCCATGCCTCAGGCACCCTGCAGCTCACCCGCATCGACACCGTCGGCCCGCTCCAGCTTCCCTTCCGCGTGCCCGAGCGCTTCGTCCCCATGGAGTAGACGCCTGCTGGCCGCCGCGCTCGCGCTCCTCCTGCTGCCCGGGCTGGCCCAGGACCGCAAGAAGCTGGAGCGCAAGCGCGACGCGCTCGACAAGCAGATCCGCACCACCAACACCCTGCTGGAACAGGCCCGCAAGGAGCAGCAGGGCACCGAACGCCAGCTGCAGCTCCTGGACCGCCAGCTGGAGGCCCGTCAGGAACTGATCAATGCCCTGGACGGAGAGCTGCGCCTGACGGACCGCCGGATCGCCGAGGACGAGGCCGTGGTGAAGGCCCTGGAGGACGACCTGGAAGTGCTCCGGGCCGAATATGGCCGCATGCTGCACTACGCTTATCGCAACCGGAGCGCCTACGACCGCCTCAGCTACCTGTTCGCCGCCGAGAGCTTCCAGCAGGCCTGGAAACGCAGCCGCTACCTGGACCAGCTGGCCGAGCACCGGCGCCATCAGGTGGACCAGATCAACGCCACCCGTTCCGACCTGGCCGCCCGCATCGCGCAGCTGCGCGAACGACGCGACCAGAAAACGACCCTGCTGAACGGCCAGCAGCAGGAACGCGCCGAGCTGGACCGGGACAAGAACACTCGTGAAACGGCCCTCGCCCGTCTGCGCAAGGAGGAGGCCCGGCTCAAGGGCACCCTGCGCAAACAGGAGGGCCAGCGCAGGGAGCTGGATGCCGCCATCCGCAAGGCCATTGAAGCCGAGCTCAAGCCCAAGAGCGGCGGCGGGACCGGCAAAGGCGGCAAACTCGAGCTCACCCTCACCCCCGAAGCACGGGAGCTCAACGCCGAGCTCGAAAAGAACAAGGGCCGGCTGCCCTGGCCGGTGGCCAAGGGCATCATCACCAGCCGGTTCGGCAAGCAGCCCCACCCGGTGCTCAAGGGCATCGTGATCGAGAACAACGGCATCGACATCACCACCGAAAAAGGCGCCACGGTCCGCGCGATGTTCCGGGGCGAGGTGAGCAGCGTGATCGTGATCCCCGGCGCCGGCAAGGCCGTGATCCTCACCCATGGCGCCTATCGCACCGTGTACAGCAACCTGCGGGACGTGACGGTGGCCAAAGGCCAGAAGGTGGACACCAAACAGGGCCTGGGCACCGTGCTGAACGAAGATGGGACGGCCCTGGCCCACGTGGAGCTCTGGAAGGTGACCACCGATGGCCTGGTGAAGGTGGACCCCGCCCCCTGGCTGGCCCAGCCCTGAGGGTGAAGCCCGATCGGGCTACTTTTGCCCCGGCCCGCGCCCCGTACCACCGGGCGCCCGCCCTACGACCATGAAACTCGGCATGTGGGAGATCATCCTCATCGTACTGGCCCTGCTGCTGCTCTTCGGCGGCAAGAAGATCCCCGAGCTCATGCGCGGCCTGGGCAAAGGCATGAAGGAATTCAAGGACGCGCAGAAGGGCGATGCGCCCACCGACGACAAGCGCTGACCGCCCGACACCCCCGATGCGCCCCGCCCGTACCCTGCGCGAGGCCCGCGAGGCAATGGCCTCCGGAACCACCGTGCGCACCCTCACCGAGGCGGCCCTGGCCCAGGCGCGGCGGAAGCAGGACCAGAACGCCTTCCTGGAACTCTTCGACGCGTCGGCCCTGGAACAGGCCGACCGTGTGGATGCCGCCTTGCGCGCCGGAACGGCCGGGCCATTGGCCGGGCTCATGCTCAGCGTCAAGGACAACATCTGTTACAAGGACCACCGCACAGGCGCCTCGAGCCGCATCCTTGAGGGTTTCACCAGCCTGTACAGCGCCACGGCGGTGGAGCGTCTGCTGGCCGCCGGCGCGGTGATCGTGGGCCGTACCAACTGCGACGAGTTCGCCATGGGCAGCAGTAACGAGACCAGCGCCTATGGGCCGGTGGGCAACCCGCTGGACCCCAAGCGCGTGCCCGGTGGGTCCAGCGGGGGGGCGGCCGCCAGCGTGGCCGCCGGCACCGTGCACGCCGCCCTGGGCAGCGACACCGGCGGCAGCATCCGCCAGCCGGCCTCCTTCACCGGCACTGTGGGCCTCAAGCCCACCTACGGCCGGGTGAGCCGCTACGGCCTGATCGCCTTCGCCAGCAGCTTCGACCAGATCGGCCCCTTCGCCCACACCGTGGAGGATGCCACCGAAGTGTACAACGCCATCGCGGGTCGGGACCCCTTGGACAGTACCACCAGCAGCCGACCCGCGCCGCCCGTGACCCTGGAGCATCCCGGCCCCCTGCGCATCGCCTACTATCGCGACTGCGTGGAGCGCCCCGGCGTGGCCCCGGCCGTCCGCGAGGCGATGACCGCCTTGGTGGACCGCCTGCAGCGCGAAGGGCATAGCGTGGAGCCCGCCGAACTGCCCCTGCCCGACCAGCAGGTGCCCACCTACTACATCATCGCCACGGCCGAGGCCAGCAGCAACCTCGCCCGCTTCGACGGCATCCACTACGGCCACCGCAGCAAAGCGGCCACGGGTGTGGAGGACACCTACCGCCTGAGCCGCAGCGAGGGCTTCGGCCCCGAGGTGCAACGCCGCATCCTGCTGGGCACCTTCGTGCTGAGCGCCGGCTATTACGACGCCTACTACGCCCAAGCCCAGAAGGTCCGCCGATTGATCCGCGAAGCCACCCTGCGCACCCTGGCCCGGCACGATCTGATCCTGCTGCCCACCTGCCCGATCACCGCCTTCGAGCGGGGCGCCCTCACCGCCGATCCCATCGCCATGTACCTGCAGGACATCTTCACCGTGCAGGCCAACCTGGCGGGCACCCCGGCCATCAGCGTGCCCCTGGGCACCGACGCCGACGGCATGCCCTTCGGGGCGCAGCTTCTGGCGGCTCCCTTTGCCGAGGAGGTCCTGCTCCGGGCCGCAGCGCACCTGCCGCCCCGCTGAGCCACAAAGGCTTTTCAACACCCTGTGGGATCCGCCCCGATCCGCTACATTTGCCGTTCGTTTTCCGCACCAACCTCGCCGTGGACGCGCTGAAGGAGCATACCGTGGAGTTCGTCGGGCTCAAGGATGGTCTGCACGACCTGCATTTCACCCTGAGCGATGCCTTCTTTGCCGCTGCGGCCGACGAGGAGCTGCACGGCGGCACCTGCGCCGTGGAGGTGAAACTGGACAAGAACCCCAACCTGCTGGTGGCCGACCTGCACCTGGTGGGCTCCGTGCGCCTGGATTGCGACCACTGCAACGCGCCGCTGGACCATCCGGTGGACGGCAGGCTGCGCCAGGTGTACCACCTCAACGGCCGCCAACGGTTCGATGGGGATGACGACGTGATCGGCCTGGACCCGGCCGACCATGCCATCCAGCTGACCCACCCCATGTACGAATGCCTGCGCCTGGCCCTGCCCGCGCGCCGGGTGCATCCCCCGGGCGGCTGCGACCCCGCCGTGGACGCCATACTGGACCATCAACGCGGCACCCCCTCCGGGGACGACCCCCGATGGTCCGCCCTGAACGCCTTGAAAGACAATCGTTAGACCCGATCCCTGAGCCATGCCAAACCCGAAGCGACGCCATTCCAAGACGCGTACCATGAAGCGGCGCACCCACCAGCGCGCCGGAACCCCCACGGTGTCCAAGGACCCCAATACCGGGGAGATGCACCTGCGCCACCGTGCCTACAAGGTGGGCGAGGACCTGTACTACCGCGGCAAGGTGGTGGTGAGCGGCTCGACCGAAGCGTGACCGCACCGGTAAGCCTCCTACGTCCCTGCCGGCCACGATGAGGATCGGACTGGACATCATGGGCAGCGACCACGGGCCGGAGGTGCCCGTGAAGGGTGCCGTTTTGGCCGCCCGGGAGCTGCCCGCCGACGTTCGCCTGGTGCTCCTGGGCGATCCGGCCGCCATCGCCGCCGGGCTGGAGCGCGAGGGTGCGGACCCCGCCGGCTTCGAGGTGCTGCCCACCCGCAACGACATCACCATGCAGGACAGCGCCACCAAGGCGCTGCAGACCAAGCCGGAAAGCAGCATCAGCCAGGGTTTTGGCCTGCTGCGGGAGGGCCGCCTCGATGCCTTCGCCAGTACGGGTAACACCGGCGCCATGCTCGTGGGCGCCGTGCTCAGCGTCAAGCCCATCCCCGGGGTCATGCGTCCCTGCATCCCCAGCGTGGTGCCCAAGGAGAACGGCAGCTACGGCATCCTGCTGGACGTGGGCGCCAATGCCGATTGCAAACCCGAGGTGCTCGCCCAGTTCGGCCTGCTGGGCCACCTGCTGGCCAAGCACGTCTACCACATCGATGCACCGAAGGTGGGCCTGCTCAACATCGGCGAGGAGGACAAGAAGGGCAATGCCAACGCCCTGGCCGCCCACGGCCTCATGAAGGAGCAGGCCCAGTACCGCTTCATCGGCAACGTCGAGGGCCGCGACCTGTTCAACGACAAGGCCGATGTGCTGGTGACCGACGGGTTCACGGGCAACATCGTGCTCAAGGCCGTGGAAGCCTTCCACGACCTGCTGAAGCTGCGCGGGGTGCATGAACCCTTCTTCGACCGATTCGACTACGAGAACTACGGCGGCCTGCCCGTACTTGGCGTCAATGGCAACGTCATCATCGGCCACGGCATCAGCAACGAGATCACCATCAAGAACATGCTGCTCTTCACCCGCGAGGTGGTGGAGAGCCGGCTGAACGACCGCATCCGCGAGGCCCTGGTATGAACCCCCGCATCACCGCCGCCGTCACAGCCGTCCACGGCTGGGTGCCCGACAAGGTCCTGAGCAACCACGACCTGGAGCGCATGGTGGACACCAACGATGCGTGGATCACCGAGCGCACCGGCATCAAGGAGCGCCGCATCATGGACCGCGGCGTCGGCACCTCCGAGGTGGGTGTGCGCAGTGTGCGGGCCCTGTGCACCAAGCGCGGCATCGACCCCCTGGAGATCGACCTGCTGATCTGCGCCACGGTGACCCCCGACCACCAGTTCCCCGCCACGGCGAACATCATCTGCGACCGGCTGGGCGCCCGCAACGCCTGGGGCTTCGACCTGATGGCCGCCTGCAGCGGTTTCCTCTACGCGCTCACCACCGCAGCCCAGTTCATCGAGACGGGCAAGTGCCGCAAAGTGGTGGTGGTGGGTGCCGACAAGATGAGCTCCATCATCGACTATCAGGACCGCGCCACCTGCATCATCTTCGGCGATGGTGGCGGTGCGGTGCTGCTGGAGCCCAACACCGAGGGCCTGGGCGTGCTCGACAGCCTGCTGCACGCCGACGGTTCGGGTTGTCAGTTCCTGCACCAGAAGGCCGGCGGCTCGGTGAAACCGGCCACCCTGCGCACGGTGGAGGCCCGGGAGCACAACGTGTACCAGGAGGGCAAGTCCGTCTTCAAGTTCGCCGTTACCAACATGGCCGATGTGAGCGCCCAGGTCATGGAGCGCAACGGCCTTTCGGCTGCCGATGTCACCTGGCTGGTGCCCCACCAGGCCAACCTGCGCATCATCGACGCCACCGCACGCCGCATGGGGCTGGACGACAGCAAGGTGATGGTGAACATCGGCCGGTACGGCAACACCACCGCCGGCACCCTGCCGCTTTGCCTCTGGGAATGGGAGCCCCGCCTGAAAAAGGGCGACAACCTGATCCTCAGCGCCTTCGGCGGCGGATTCACCTGGGGGGCGGTGTACCTCAAGTGGGCGTACGGGGGCTGAACCGCCGGACTTGATACATTGGCGGTTCTTTGGCAGTGGAACCACCGGCAGCCTCCGCCCCAACAATGAGCGAACCGATGAACCTCTCGCAGATCCAGGAACTGATCAAGTTCGTCGCCAAGAGCGGCGTGAGCGAGGTCGAGATCGAGCAGAAGGATTTCAAGATCACGATCAAGACCCCTGCGGGCAAAAAGGAAGTGCAGGTGATCGCCGCCGCACCGCCGCCCGCCTATCCCGTTCCGGTGGCTCCGGTGGCCGCACCGCCGCCCGCCCCGGCCCCGGCCCCGGCCCCGGCCCCCGCCAAGGAGGAGAGCCGCTATGTGACCATCAAGGCCCCCATGATCGGCACCTTCTACCGCGCTCCGGGCCCGGGCAAGCCCGTGTTCGTCAACGTGGGCGACAACATCGAGAAGGGCAAGCCCATCTGCATCATTGAGGCCATGAAGCTCTTCAACGAGATCGAGAGCGACGTGAGCGGCAAGGTCGTGAAGGTGCTGGTGGACGATGCCAAGCCCGTGGAGTACGACCAGCCGTTGTTCCTGATCGATCCTTCGTAGTTTTTTTGAACCGTAACGGCGCAATGGCCGCAACGGAAATGCAGGTCACGATCCGTGCTCAGTTCCCCACGTGGCGCTCGTTGCGCCGATGCGGTTAATCCCTTTTCCACATGTTCACGAAGATCCTGATCGCGAACCGTGGCGAGATCGCCCTGCGCGTGATCCGCACCTGCCGCGAGATGGGCATCCGTACGGTGGCCGTGTACAGCACCGCCGACAAGGAGAGCCTGCATGTGCGCTTCGCCGACGAGGCCGTGTGCATCGGGCCCCCGCCGGGCAAGGACAGCTACCTGAACATGCAGCGGATCATCGCCGCCGCCGAGATCACCAATGCGGACGCCATCCATCCGGGATACGGCTTCCTGAGCGAGAACGCCAAGTTCAGCAAGCTCTGCCAGCAGCACGGCATCAAGTTCATCGGGGCCCTGCCCGAGCAGATCGAGGCCATGGGCGACAAGGCGACCGCCAAGGCCACCATGATCAAGGCCGGCGTGCCGGTGGTGCCCGGCACCGAGGGGCTCATCACCGATGTGGCCCTGGCCAAGAAGGAGGCCAAGCGCATCGGCTACCCCGTGATCCTGAAGGCCACGGCCGGCGGCGGCGGCAAGGGCATGCGCCTGGTGTGGAAGGAGGAGGAGTTCCAGGAGGCCTTCGAGAAGGCCAGCCAGGAGGCCGGCGCCGCCTTCGGCAACCCGGGCATGTACATGGAAAAGTACGTGCTGGAACCGCGCCACATCGAGATCCAGGTGGCCGGCGACCAGTACGGCACCTTCTGCCACATGAGCGAGCGCGACTGCAGCATCCAGCGCCGCCACCAGAAGCTCGTGGAGGAGACGCCCAGCCCCTTCATGACCAAGGCGCTGCGCAAGAAGATGGGCGAGGCCGCCATCAAGGCCGCCGCCAGCGTGAACTATGAAGGCGTGGGCACCGTGGAGTTCCTGGTGGACAAGGACCGCAACTTCTACTTCATGGAGATGAACACGCGGATCCAGGTGGAGCACACCATCACCGAGGAGGTCATCGACTACGACCTGATCCGCGAGCAGATCAAGATCGCCGCCGGCATCCCCATCAGCGGCCTCAACTACGAGCCCACGCGCCACAGCATCCAGTGCCGCATTAACGCGGAGGACCCCTTCAACAACTTCCGCCCCACGCCCGGCAAGATCACCAGCTACCACAGCCCCGGCGGCCATGGGGTGCGGGTGGACACCCACGTGTACGCCGGCTACACCATCCCCCCGAACTACGACAGCATGATCGGCAAACTGATCGTGAGCGCGCAGACCCGCGAGGAGGCCATCACCAAGATGGAGCGCGCGCTGGGTGAATACGTGATCGAGGGGGTGCATACCACCATCCCCTTCCACCAGCAGCTCATGCAGAACGAGCAGTTCCGCAAGGGGGAGTTCACCACCAAGTTCCTGGAGGACTTCGAACTGAAGCGCCCGGCCTGACGGGCGAGGGACCGGCACTTTCCGCTCCGGGACCGGCCTCCTCACCCCGGATGGCCGGGTTACTTTCACCGTATGCGACGGTGGACCCTGCTGCTCGCGGCCTCCATGCCGATGGCCCTCTGTGCGCAGGAGGCCCCCCTGGACCGGGAGGAACCCGCAACCATCACCATCGGACCGGGGCTCGGCATCGATTTCGGCGGTCTGGGTGCACAGCTGAGCGGACGGCCGATGCCGATGCTCAACCTGTTGCTCGGGGTGGGCTACAACCTGAACGGGGCCGGCATCAACGCCGGGGCGGCCTGGCGCGTGCTGCCGCACAGGCGATGCTGTCCCTACCTGGTGGGGTTGTACGGCTACAACGCGGTGATCGCGGCCCGAGGGGACGATGGTTTCGCACGGACCTACTACGGCCCGTCCGCCGGCCTGGGCCTGGAGGTGCACCCGAGGCGGAGCAGTGGCCATTTGCAGCTGGCCGTGTTCCTGCCGTTCCGCCCGGCCGGGTTCAAGGGCGATCTGGAACGCGCGAAGGGCGATCCGGCGGTCGATCTGCGCTTCGAGCCGCTACCGGTCGCCTTCTCCCTGGGCTATCACTTCGGGCTGTGAGCCGGGCAGGGACAGGCGGCGGGCGGCGAGCCCGCGGTCCGTGGCCTGCACCAGCAGCGCCCGTGTGGCGCCCAGTTCGCGCAGCACCTGCAGCGCTTCGTTCTCTCCGGCAACGGAACGGGTGTTGCGCCGTGCATACCACTGTAGCTGAGGTTCGGAGGGGATCCCCTGCAGGAGCACCACCTCGTCCGGTCGCGCCAGGTGGGCGATCACCCGGCCCTGCTCCCAGGCCATGGCGTAGGGCGCACCGGTGGCGCGGCCATCGCCCGGACGGTTGACCCGGGTGTAGGCGAGCATGCCCAGCAGCACCGTCGCCGCCAGCGGCCCGGAGGGATGTGGGCGCCGTTGTGGGCCGGGGCCGTACAAGCTCCAGGCCCCTGCCGCGCAGAGCACGAAGCCGAGCTTCAGCAGGGCGAACTCATGGATGGCGTACCGGGTGAACACGAGCAGGTGGATCAGGCCGGGCAGCCCGGCGAGCAGCAGAACGGTGCGCAAGGGCCTCCAGTCCGGGCGGGCGAGGAACGGTGTGGCGGCGAGCAGCAGCAACAAAGGCCCCCACGCGGTGAGCAGGTTGCGCCCCATGTGGGCAAGGCCCTGTGCCACCGTGGCCGAAGCTTCACCGGGCATCACGCCACGCTCGGCGTAGCGGTGGAGGTAGTAGGTCCACAGGTCGTGCGTGCCCACCACCGAGGCGTACAACATCAGGCAGAGCCCCGCGACCAGGGCCGCAGCAACGACCATGGCCAGCGCGGCGGTGCGCCACGCGGTGTCCCCTTCCCGCCTGCTTCGGACGACCAACAGACCGGCCATCACGGGCACCGCGAAGGCCGCCACCCATTCGGTGGCGGCCAGGGCGGCGGTGGCGGCCAGCAGCGGCACAAGCCTGCGCCACCCCGGCCGCCCGGAGTTCCAAAGCCCGGCGAAGGTGTACAGGCACCAGGCCCAGGGAAGCTGTGCGGCCATATCGGCCATGTACACGTTGCCGTGGTACCACAACGTTGCCGGCATCAGCAGGTACAGGATGCCCGCCACCGCGCCGAACCGCCATCGATGCGGGTCGGGTGCCCGCATACGGGCCAGGAAGGCGGCCAGCAGCCAGGCCGTGAGGGCATGCAGGACCAGGTTGAAGACCTGTAGCGCGAGGGCGGACGGCGCGGTGCCCGTGAGCGCGAACACGGCGGCCGGAGCCCAGTAGGCCAGGGGCAGGTGGGAGAGGTAGTAGAAAACACCGTCGGTCTCGGTGTGGTCGTAGTGCAGGCCGGTGACGCCCCGATCGCCCGGGTTGGACCAGGTGACCGCAGGACAGCCGTGGTGGCGCAGAAAGCCGTCCTGCCGCCATACTTCCTCGACCATGAGCACCAGGGCGGTGCAGAACTCGTGATTCTTGCTCAGCGGTCGCCCCAGCTGCGGCAGCCGCACCGTCACGCTCAAGGCGAAGGCGGCGAGCAGGGCGAAGGCAGCGGTGCGGGGCACCCGTCGAAAGTAGGCGCTCGGCCGAAGCAAGGGTCCGGATCGTGGCGCCCGCGAGCTCCGGAACGTTCAGCCCTTCAGCGCTTCCGCTCCTCCCACGATCTCCAGGATCTCGCCGGTGATCGCCGCCTGACGCGCCTTGTTGTAGGACAGCTTGAGGTCCTTCAACAGGCTGTCCGCGTTGTCCGTGGCCTTGTGCATGGCCGTCATGCGTGCGCCGTGCTCGGCGGCGAAGCTGTCCAGCAGCGCCTTGTAGAGCTGGATCTTCAGGCTTTTGGGGATGATCTCCTCCACGATGGTGCGCCGGTCGGGCTCCATGATGTACTCCCCGGTGGAGGTTTTCGCATCGGTGGCTGCGGCCGTGGGCAGCACCGGCAGGAACTGCTCGGTGGTGACCACCTGGGTGGCGGCGTTCTTGAACCGGTTGTACACCAGCACGACCCTGTCATAGGTGCCGTCGGTGAAGCGGTCCATGAGCAGTTGGGCCACGGGGGCCACCTTGTCGAAGCTCAGGCCATCGAACAGGCCGGCGAGGTCCTGCGGCAGCTCGGGCCGGTTCATCGGTGTGCGGCGGAAGGTGTCCATGGCCTTTTTGCCCACGGACAGCACATGCACCTCGTGCCCGGCCTCATTGGCCAGCCGTCGCACCACACGCGTGATCTGTGTGTTGAAGGCGCCCGCCAGGCCGCGGTTGCTGGTGATGGCCACCACCAGGGTGCGCTTCACTTCGCGCTGCTGGGCGTAACGGCCTTCGCTCGCATCCAACGTGGCGCTCACGTTGCCCAGGATGGCCTGCAGCTTCTCGGCATAAGGCCGCATGCGGAGGATGGCGTCCTGCGCCCGACGCAGCTTCGCCGCGCTCACCATCTTCATGGCTGCGGTGATCTGCTTGGTGCTGTTCACCGAGACGATCCGGCTGCGTACCTCCTTCAGGCTGGGCATGTTCCTATCCGTTGACGCGTTGGCGTAGTGCCCCGGTCGGTGTCCACACGTTAGTTATCCAGGCTCTTCACCAGGTCGGCGGCCACCTTCTCCAGCGTGCCGGTGATCTGGTCGTTGTAATCGCCTTTCTTCAGCGCGGCCAGCACATCGCTGTGCTTGTTGCGCAGCACGGTGATGAACTCGGCCTCGAACTGCTTCACGTTCTTCACCGGCACCTTGCTCAGCAGGCCCTTGGTGCCGCAGTAGATGATGGCGATCTGCTCCTCCACGCGCATGGGGCTGTTCTGTCCCTGCTTGAGGATCTCCACGTTGCGCGCGCCCTTGTCGAGCACGGCCTTGGTGGCGGCATCGAGGTCGGAACCGAACTTGCTGAAGGCCTCCAGCTCGCGGTATTGCGCCTGGTCGAGCTTCAGGGTGCCGGCCACTTTCTTCATGCTCTTGATCTGCGCGTTGCCGCCCACGCGGCTCACGCTGATGCCCACGTTGATGGCGGGGCGCACACCGCTCAGGAACAGGTTGCTCTCCAGGAAGATCTGCCCGTCGGTGATGGAGATCACGTTGGTGGGGATGTAGGCGGACACGTCGCCGGCCTGCGTCTCGATGATGGGCAGCGCGGTGAGGGAGCCGCCGCCCTTCACCTTGCCCTTCAGGCTCTCGGGAAGGTCGTTCATCCGGGCGGCCACCGCGTCGTCACCGGTGATCTTGGCGGCGCGCTCCAACAGGCGGCTGTGCAGGTAGAACACGTCACCCGGATAGGCTTCGCGTCCGGGAGGGCGGCGCAGCAGCAGGGACACCTCGCGGTAGGCCACGGCCTGCTTGGAAAGGTCGTCGTACACGATCAGGGCCGGGCGGCCCGTGTCGCGGAAATACTCACCGATGGAAGCTCCCGTGAAAGGCGCATAGAACTGCATCGGTGCGGGATCGCTGGCGTTGGCGGCCACCACCGTGGTGTAGGCCATGGCCCCGTTCTCCTCGAGGGTCTTCACCGTGCCGGCCACGGTGCTGCCCTTCTGGCCCACGGCCACGTAGATGCAGTACACGGGCTTGCCCGCGTCGTAGAACTCCTTCTGGTTGATGATGGTGTCGATGGCCACCGTGCTCTTGCCGGTCTGGCGGTCGCCGATGATGAGCTCGCGCTGGCCGCGCCCGATGGGGATCATGGCGTCCACGGCCTTGATGCCCGTTTGCAGCGGTTCCTTCACAGGCTCGCGGAAGATCACGCCCGGGGCGCGCCGTTCCAGCGGCATCTCGAAGGTCTCGCCGGTGATGGGGCCCTTGCCGTCGATGGGCTCGCCCAGGGTGTTCACCACGCGGCCGACCATGCCCTCGCCCACATTGATGCTGGCGATGCGCTTGGTGCGCTTCACGGTGTCGCCCTCCTTGATGCCCACGCTGGGGCCCAGCAGCACCGCGCCCACGTTGTCCTCCTCGAGGTTGAGCACGATGCCGCGCAGCCCGCTGGTGAACTCGATGAGCTCACCGCTCTGCACGCCCTTCAGCCCATAGATGCGGGCAATGCCGTCGCCGACCTGCAGGACGGTGCCCACCTCTTCGAGCTCGGCCTCCGAGCGGAAGCCGGCCAGTTCTTGCTTGAGGATCGCCGATACTTCGGCGGGTTTCACTTCGGCCATGTCTGTGCCGCCATCACCTTGGCGGGGGAGGGGTTCTTGAAGGCGTTAGATCGCGGGGATGTACGGGTTCTTGGAGAATTCACGGCGCAGATCGGCCAGGCGACGGCTCACGGTGCCGTCCACCTGCTCGTCGCCGATGCGGATGCTGAGGCCCCCGATCAGCGCGGGGTCCACCTGCTCCTGCATGTCGATGCTGCGGCCCGGGTGGCGTGCCTCGGCCATGGCGCGCACCTGCGCCCGCGCCTTGTCGTCCAAGGCTGCGGCGCTCACCACCTGCACGGTGACGATGCCCTTGTGCTGCTTGTAAAGCTCGGTGAAGGCGCCGGCCACATGGGGCAGCAACAGCTCACGGCCCTTGCGCACCAGGATGCCGATGAAGGCCGCGGTCATCGGTCCCACCTTGCCGCCGAAGACCTTCTCCAGGATCCGGCCCTTGGCGTCGGGCTTCACCACGGGGCTGCGCAGCAGCGACCGTAGTTCGCGGCTTCCGGCACAGGTGTTGGCCACCAGCTGCATGTCGCCGTGCACCGCGTCCAGCTGCCCCTTTTCCAGGGCCAGCTCCATCACGGAGCGTGCATAGCGGTAGGCGACCGGTGCGATGTTCATGAGCGGCGCAGCTGGGCTTCGGCCATCACCTTGTCCACCAGGGACTGCTGGGCCTTGGTGTCGGCGAGCTTCTCCCGCAGGATGCGCTCGGCCACCAGGATGCTCAGCTCGGCCACCTGATTCTTCATTTCGGTGAGGGCGGCGTTCTTCTCGTTCTGGATGTCGGTGCGGGCCCGCGCCAGCAGTGCCTCGGCCTCGGCCTTCGCCTTGTCCTTGGCGGCCGCGATCTCGCGGTCCCGGATGTCGCGCGCCTCCTTCAGGAGCAGTTCACGCTCCTCGCGGGCCTGGCGCATCAGGTCCTCGTTCCTGGCGTTGAGCGCGGCCATCTCCTCCCGCGCGCGCTTGGCCTCGCCCAGGGCGTCGGCGATGGAAGCCTCGCGGTCCTTGAGGCCCTTGAGGATGGGCTTCCAGGCGAACTTGGCGAGGAGGAACAGGACCGTCACGAAGGTCAGCGTCATCCAGAAGATGAGGCCGATGGACGGGTTCACGAGGCTGGCCAGGAAAGGCATGGCTGCGGTGTGAGAGGGGTTGGACGAAGCGCGGTGCCTTAGACGGCGGCCGGCATCTCCTTGAGCACCACCAGCAGGCCCACCACCATGGCGAAGAAGGCGGCACCTTCCACGAGCGCGGCGGTGAGGATCATGTTGGCGCGCAGGTCGTTCATGGCTTCCGGCTGGCGGGCCATGGCCTGCACGGCATCGCCGCCAATGCGGCCGATGCCCACGCCGGCACCGAGGGCGGCGAGACCGGCGCCGAGGGCGGCGATACCGTAACCAACACCGAGGTCGAGGAGAACGGAGAGGAACATGGGGTATGCGGGTTTTGAGGAGTTCGGGTTTCTAATGATGGTGCGGTTCCTCCACGGCGGCGCCGATGTACATGGCCGACAGGAAGGTGAAGACGTAAGCCTGGATGAAGGCCACCAGGAGCTCGAGCATGAACATGAAGACCGTGAAGGCCCACGAACCGATGGCCACGCCATAGCCCGCCCCGGCGCTGGTCTCGCCGAAGACGAAGATCAGGCTGTAGAAGCTCAGCGCGATGATGTGCCCCGCCGTGATGTTGGCGAAGAGTCGGATCATCAGCACGAAGGGCTTGAGGAACATGCCCAGCACTTCCACCGGCGTGAGGATCGCCAGTACCCAGCCCGGAACGCCCGGCATGGCGAAGATGTGGTGCCAGTAGTGCCGGTTGCCGTTCACCGTGACGATGACGAAGGTGATCAGCGCCAGCACCAGGGTCACGGCGATGTTGCCCGTGAGGTTGGCGCCGCCGGGGAAGATGGGCACCAGGCCCAGCATGTTGCCGAAGAAGATGAAGAAGAACGCCGTGAGCAGGTAGGGCAGGTACTTCTCATGCTTGGGGCCGATCGCGCTCTTGGCCACATCGTCGCGCACGAACAGGATGATGGGCTCCACCAGGTTCTGCAGCCCGGTGGGCGCCTGGCCTTCCCGGCGGCCGTACGCCCGCGCCACGCTGATGAACACCCAGAGCAGCAACACCGAGATCACGAACATGGTGGCCACGTTCTTGGTGATGCTCAGGTCCACCGTGGCTTTGGTCAGCGCCTCGTTCACCGGAGCCTGGTGCGCATCGGTGCCGTCGGGGGCGTCCACGGCCACCACATGGCCTTCGTGCAGCGCATAACCGCCGAAGGTCTTGTGCCCGTGATCGAAACGGGCGCTGCTGAACACACTGAGCCCGCGCTCGCTGTTGTACAGGATCACCGGCAGCGGCAGGCTGGTGTGACCCCAAAGGTGCCAGCCGTGCTCGTCGCCCACGTGCCCCATGATGAGGTCGCCGGCGTTGAACTTCCCGGCAGCCGCATGGGCGTCGACGTGTGCTTCGGCGGAAGCGACCGCCGTGGGATGGCCGGTGCTGTCCGGAGTGCCGTGCTGCGCCGTGGACCGGCCCGCAAGAAGGGCCGCAATGAGCAGAAAAACGTGGCGCAGCAAGGGTTTTAACGACATCGGGCAGTGGGGACCGGCCCCTTTTGCGGCCGCGAAGGTAGCGATCGGCATCCAATCCAACCACGGTGCCCGTCAGCCCGGTCCTCGACCGGGTCCGGGATGGGCGATCAGCGGCGGGTCTCCTTGAACAGGAACACCATGGCACCGGTGATGCCGAGCAGGGCGAGCACCAGGGTGAAGGCCGGGAAGCCGGGAGAGAGCCAGCCGTCCAACCACCTTCCCGCCCAGATGGATGCCAGGATGATGCCCGCCATCTGCAGCCCCAGGCCGCTGTAGCGCAGATAGGCGTTGTAGCCCTTGCGCAGCCCCTTCGCATCCTGTTTTTCCGGACGAGCCTCCTTCATGGACGCGGCTGACGGCGGGAGAGGTTCACCAGGCGCCCGGTGCTGAAGCCCAGGAATGCGAGGTAGAGCAGCGCGAAGGTCAGGGCCAGCGGCACGGCCTGCGACCGGGGCAGGGTGAGCAGCACCACCGCCACCGCCACGATGCTCACGAACATCTTCAAGGTGAGGCCCGCCATGAAACGCTGCACGAAGCCCTGGGGGTCCCTGACCATGGCCCGCTCCTGCCAGAGGTGCAGCAGCAGGGTGATGCCCCCCAGATAGGCCAGGGCCGCCGCATAGCCCCAGTGCCAGGGCACACCGACCGACCAAAGGATGAGCGCCGCAGCACCGCCGCAGGTAGCGGTGAACAGCAGCACGGGCGCCACGGGCGAGCTGGTCCGCCCCAGGGTCATCGGCAGGGACTGGTCAGCGGGCGACCTGCGTGGGGCTGGCCTCCGGACGGGTGTTCTCGGTGCGCAGGCGCACGGGGTCCATCTCCTTCACCACGCCTCCGGCCATGCTGCAGTTGCCGGTGAACACGGCCCCGGGTTCGATGGCCAATTTCTTGGTGTTGATGTCGCCCTGGAGCTTGGCGGTGGCCTTCAGGCTCAGCAGGTCCTGGCAGTTCACCTTGCCCACCACAGTGCCCTCGATGTCGGAGCTCTGGCAGGTGACCTCGCCCTCGATCACGCCCGTCTGGCCCACGATCAGCCGACCGCGGACGTTGATGGCGCCCTTCACGCGGCCATCGATGCGCACGTTGCTGTCGCTGCGGATCTCCCCTTCGATGGAGGTGCCCTCCATGATGCTGTTGATCTTGCCGGTGTTCACCGGCTCGGCGGCCTTGTTCATGGGCTCGGTCTTTTTGTCGGGATGAAAGAGGGCCATGGTCCTACAGGTTCCTGAACGTCAGGGACAAAGTTAAGGGCTGCGGCGATCCCACCAAGCTGCCGGTCGAAGGCCCTATCGTTTGGCCAGATAGTTTCGCGAGAAGAAGGCGGCGTAGGCGTCCACGTCTTTGTTCCGGAACAGCTGGGCGTAGTTGTCCGGGCTGATGGCGAAGATGGGATGCCCCTGGTCGTTGATGCCGTTGAGCATGCCCGCATCGCCCAGGAACTGCTGATAGTACGCCATGGCCGAAGCCTTGTCGTCGAACAGCCGCAGCAGCACCACCTGCTGGGTGTCGTCCAGGATGCTGGTCTCGATGAGGATGGTGCGCCCCGGGTAGTAGCGCCGGTTGAAGTCGCTGATCTTCATCTTCACCGAGTTCATGTCCCCGGCGCTGTCGGGAAGGAGCAAGGCGATGTAGTGCGGCCCCTGGTCCATGCGGTAGGTGCTGGACGGCGGCGCTCCCTTCTCGCCGGGCACCGGAGCAACCTCGGTGGCGGCCTGCCGGTCCAGCATGGCCAGCAGCTCCTCGGCGGCCTTGCCTTCCTCGGTGCCGGGGAACTTGTCCTTGGTCTCCAGCAGGGCGCTGCGGAAGGCCGAGAGCTCGTGCGTGCCGCCGATGGCCATGGCCTTGAGCAGGTGGTATTTCCCCAGCAGATGATTGCGCGGCTCGTTGGCGATCACCTGGTTGCAGCTGGAGATCACCAGCAGGAAGTTGCGTTGGCGGAACTCCCGATAGAGCTGGTCATACTCGGCCGCCTCCACCTTGCGCCGGGCCTCCCCGCCCTCCAGGAGGGAGGGGTCCCGCACCAGTCGTGCGAACTCGCTGTCCGGCCAGCGCTCCAGGATGATGTTGGCATAGACCTGCGAGGTGCTCCCGCCGAAGTCGATGAAGCTGCCGCTCTTCTCGCGGGCCAGGTAGATGCGGTACATCTGGTAATGGCTCTCGGGGGTGAAGCGGCATTCGTCGAAGCGGTTGATCAGGGTCTCGAAGCTTTCAATGGCGTTGTCGGTGTCCTTGAGCTTCTCCTTGTAGATCATGCCGCTGCGGTACATGGCTTCGCAGATGGCCGCGTTGGAGGCGGCCAGCGCCGTGTCGCTGGTGGGCAGCGCCTTCAGGTAGAACGCGGGGTCCTTCCATTCGGGCTCTCCTTCCTGGTCCTCTTCTTCGGTCGCCTCGGCGGTAGGGCCGCCCTCCTCTTCGGCCTCTTCCTCCACCACGGCCGATCCGCTCTTGTCGCGGCGGCGCCAGTCGTCCTCCAGCGGCCGGTTGCCCCATTTCTTCTTGAACTCCGACAGGCCGCGCCCCAGCTGCTGGGGGTTGTAGAAGTACCAGGCCCCCGAGCCCCCGGAGGTCGGGGTGGCCGGCCGTGCCGGAGCGGCCGTGCCCGAGGCCTCCGCTTCGCGGGCCTCGCGTTCGGCGGCCTCCTTTTCGGCCTCGGCCTTCTCCCGCTCGCGGATCATCCGCTTGATCGCCTTCTCGCGTTCCTCCGGGTCCATGCCGGCCATGGCCTGCAGGCTGTCCTCCCGGGCGATGATCTCCAGCTGCTCCACCAGCTCACCCAGCACCTCGGCCCGCGTGACCACTTCCTCGCGGCGGGGGTGTTCCTCGGCCAGCAGCGTGCTGGTGCTGTCGTAGTACAGCTGTGCCTGCGGATAGGCCCGGTCGTCGAAGTACAGGTCGGCCAGCCGCAGCCATGACTTGGCCTTCTGGCGCGTGTCCGTGGTGCTCACGTACGCACTGCGCTGGAGGTGCGCGATCGCGCTGCTGTCCTTGTTCTCCTTGAGGTCGATATCGGCCAGCGCATAGTGGATCATGTCGAAATGGTCCACGTGCTTGTCGTCGCGCAACATGCGCGTGAGCATCTTGCGCAGGGCCTTGCTGTCGCCCCGGTCGAAGGCCAGTGCCTGGAACACCTGGGCATGGAAGGCCAGCTCGTAGGGCGGGTTCATCCGCGACACCTTCCGGTAGGCCGCGATGGACCGGTCGTCCATGCCCTTGGCCTGGTACAGCTGGGCCAGGATGAAGGTCCATCGAACGCGCCTGCGCGCGTCCTTGGTGATGTCCACCGCCCGTTCCAGGTT
Organism: Bacteroidota bacterium; assembly: GCA_014584605.1. Classification (GTDB taxonomy): domain Bacteria; phylum Bacteroidota; class Bacteroidia; order Flavobacteriales_F; family PHOS-HE28; genus PHOS-HE28. The sequence goes on from JACTMO010000029.1 coordinate 34,550, forward strand.
CATGATCGCGTCGTCGACCTTGCCGCGCCGCAGGTCCAGGTCGGCCTGCACCGCCGCCAGCTCGTCGTGCGGGAAGCGCTTGGGCAGCTCCTTCACTTCCTTCACCTCGTCCAGTGCGCTCTGGGCCCGGGCGTACTGCTCGGTCTCCAGGAAGGTGCGCGCCAGCCAGACCTTGGATTCGTACTGGCGGTCCTGGTCCTTGAACCGGCGGCCGATGTAGTCGAAGGTGCGTTGCGCGTCGAACCAGGCGCGTTTGTAGAAGTAGCTGCGGCCGATGACGAAGTAGGCGTCGTCGATCCAGTTGTTGCGCTGCTTGCCCTTGATGTCCATGCTGTGCCGCTCGATCACCAGCGAGCACTTCTCGATGCACTTCTCCAGGTCGCCGCCGGCCCCCTTGGCCTGCTCCTCGGTGCCGTACACGAACAGGGGCAGCACCTTGTCGAAGTCGTCCACGTACACCTTCTCGATGCCGACGACTGTTTCCTTGAGCTTCTCGTTGGCGTTGAACCAGCCGTTGTCGCGCGCGGTGAGCCGGTGGTAGGTCCGGTTCAGGAAGCGGTCCTTCTCCTTGGAACACCCCCCGGCCAGCACAGCCAGGAGCAGGACGACGGCGGTCGACAGGGCGGGGTTCCGCTTCACGGGAGCACTAACTGCGAAAGGGCGAAGTTATTTCATCGCTGCCGACCGGGGGTCGGCCTGTGCCCACAAGCACGGCCACGCCGATATTTGTCGGACATGGCCGCCCCGACCGCACCCCGCCCGCGCAAACGGGTGCTGCGCAAGCTCCAGAACAAGTACCGGCTGCTGCTCATCAACGACCGCACCTTCGAGGAGCGGTTCAGCATCCGCCTTTCCCGGCTCAATGTGCTGCTGCTGGCCATCGGCGCCTTCACCCTGCACGGCCTGCTGGTGGCGGCCATCATCGTGCTCACCCCGCTCAAGCGCTACATCCCCGGCTATTCGGACCAGGCCACCAAGCTCAACGCCTACCGGAGCACCCTGCTGGCCGACTCCCTGGACGCCCGCCTCGCGGACCAGTCCCTGTACATCGCCAACCTGCAGCGGCTGTTGCGTGGGGAGGTGCCCGCCGACAGCAGTTTCCGCCTGCGCCGGGTGGAGCAGGTGCCCTCCGCCGAGGACCTGCGGCCCGGGCTGCAGGACAGCCTGCTGCGCATGAAGGTGAAGGAACAGGAGGCCTATTCGCTCTCGGAGGTCTCCGGCACCGCCGGCGAGCGGCGGGCCCTGGCCGGCGTCTTCCTCTTCCCTCCGCTGCGCGGCATCGTCACCAGCATCTTCGACCCGGCCCAGGGCCACTACGGCATCGATGTGGTGACCAAGGCCGATGAGGCCGTGAAGGCCTGCCTGGACGGAACGGTGACGCTGGCCAGCTGGACCAGCGACGGCGGCCACGTCATGATCGTGCAGCACCGCGGTGACCTGGTGAGCGTGTACAAGCACAACAGCGTGCTGCTGCGGAAGGCGGGCGACCGGGTGAAGGCCGGGGAGGCCATCGCCATCGTGGGCGACAGCGGCGAGCTCAGCACCGGCCCTCACCTGCACTTCGAGCTCTGGCTCAACGGCGCGGCCATCGACCCGCGCTCCTACATGGTGTTCAAATGAACCGAAGGGGCCCGGTCCGCGCCCCCGTCCCACCCCATGAGCCTGAAGGCCTCCATCGCCAAGCCCTATGCACAGCGGGTGACATCGGCGGTGATGCGCCGTGCCATGGACCCGGTGGCCACCCAGCATGCCGTGCTACGCGCGCTGTTGCGCCACGGCGCCGGCACCGTGTTCAGCCGTGAGCACCGGTTGCACGAGGTGCGCACCATGGCCGACCTGTGGCAGGCCGTGCCGCTGCGCGATTATGAGGGCTTCCGCCCGTACATCGACCGGATCGTCGCCGGGGAGGCGGATGTGCTCTGGCCCGGCCGCCCGCTGTACCTGTGCAAGACCAGCGGCACCACCAGCGGCGCCAAGTACATCCCCATCACGCGGCATTCCCTGCCCAACCACATCGGCAGCGCGCGGCGGGCCCTGCTGGCCTACATCGCCCACAGCGGCCGGGCCGACTTCGTCGATGGGAAGATGATCTTCCTGCAGGGCAGTCCCGTGCTGGACCGCAAGGGGGTCATCCCCATGGGCCGGCTCAGCGGCATCGTGGCCAACCATGTGCCCGCCTACCTGTTGAAGAATCGTCTGCCCTCCTTCGCCACCAACAGCATCCCCGACTGGGAGACCAAGGTGGAGGCCATCGTGGAAGAGACGATGGGGCAGGACCTGCGGCTGATCAGCGGCATCCCCGCCTGGGTGCAGATGTACTTCGAGCGCCTGCTGGCCCGCACCGGCCGGGCCACCGTGAAGGAGCTGTTCCCGCACTTCTCGCTCTTTGTGTACGGCGGGGTGAACTACGCGCCCTACCGCAGCCGTATGGAGGCGCTGATCGGTGGCAGCGTGCCCAGCGTGGAGCTCTTCCCCGCCAGCGAGGGCTTCATCGCGTACCAGGACCGCAGCAACGAAGAAGACCTGTTGCTGGTGCTGGACAGCGGCATCTGTTTCGGCTTTGTGCCCATGCAGGGCGCCGACCGTGGTCCACGTTCCATCGGCGAAGTGGAGCTGAACACCCAGTACGCCCTGGTGCTGTACACCAACGCCGGTCTCTGGGGTTATGAGATCGGCGATACGGTGAAGTTCACCTCGCTCACCCCGCCGCGCATCAAGGTCACCGGCCGCACCCGGCATTTCACCAGCGCCTTCGGTGAGCACGTCATCGCCGAGGAGGTGGAGGGCGCGCTGAAGGACGCCATCGCCGCCGTGCCCTGTGAAGTGGCCGAGTTCACCGTGGCCCCGCAGACAGCGCCGTCCGATGGTCTGCCTTTCCACGAATGGCACATCGAGTTCGCCGTGCCTCCGGCGGACATGGTGCGCTTTGCCGCAGCGATGGACGATGCCTTGCAAAAGCGCAATCCCTATTACAAGGACCTCATCGTCGGCAAGGTGCTGCGCCCGTTGGTGCTGCGCCCCCTGCCGCGCGGCAGCTTCGTGGCCTGGATGAAGGCACGCGGCATGAACGACGCACAGAGCAAGGTGCCGCGCCTGGCCAACGACCGGCGTTACGTGGATGGGCTGGGATGAAGTGGCCGCGCTTCGACCTCGCCAGGCATCCGGCCCTCAGAACGCGTAGCGGATGCTCGTCCCGTTGACCTGCAGATGCCGCCACAGCCCGGCCCGTGCGCGCCTCCAGTGGCGTGCGTGCACCAGGTAGCTGGCCACGTCGAACGCCAGGAGAAAGCCGCCCTGCAACAGCAGCGAGGTGCCGAACCCGCGGAACAGTTCGCGGTGCGCCAACGCGGGGTCGCCGTGCCCGTGCTCCCACAGCCAGAGCCCGGCGCCCAGGTAGGCCAGGTCCAGCCCGCCGTTGATCAGGTACAGCACCTCCACCTTGCGCTGCGCGTCGAAGGTGCCGGGGATGTCCAGGGCGGCGGGCGTGCGCAGCCGCTTGCGTGCCCCCGCCCACGCCGGCAGAGCGATGCCCAGGTTCACCGTGTTCCACGCCGCGTTCATCAGATGGAAGTGCCAGGCCTCGCTGCCCGGGGGGGTGGTGGCCATGCCGATGCCGCCGGCCAGCAGGTTGCCCGTCGCCCACCCGCCCAGCACCAGCATGCCCGTGGCGGTGCTGCGGTCGCGCTCCGCATTGAACCGCGCGAAGTCCTCCGGCACCTGGGCAGGGGACATGTGCGGGAGCAGGGCGATCAGGGCCGGTAAAAGGCGGCGTACGGGCATGGGCTCCTCGGGTGGAACGAAGTAAAGCCGTTCGCGGTCCATTTCCACCGGTCGTGCGGACCTTTGCACCGGCATGACCACCGTGACCGGCACCGATCTGGCCCAGGCCGCCCGCCTGTTGGAGCAGGGCGCCGTGGTGGCCATCCCCACCGAAACGGTGTATGGCCTGGCCGCCGACGCCTTCAACGAGGAGGCTGTGCTGACCATCTTCAGCGTGAAGCAACGCCCGGCCTTCGATCCGCTGATCGTGCATGTTCGCGACCGCGCCCAGCTGGACCGGGTGGCGGTGGTGCCCCAGGAGGCCGAGGTGCTGATCGACCGCTTCTGGCCCGGTCCGCTGACCCTGGTGCTGCCCAAGCGTCCTGCCGTGCCCGACCTGGTGACCAGCGGACTGGACACGGTGGCCGTGCGCATGCCGGCGCACCCCATGACCCGCGCGCTGCTGCACGCCCTGGACACACCGCTGGCGGCGCCAAGCGCCAATCCCTTCGGCTATGTGAGCCCCACCACCGCAGGGCATGTGCAGGACCAGCTCGGTGGGCGCGTGCCGTACATCCTGGACGGCGGCGCCTGCACGGTGGGCGTGGAGAGCACCATCCTGGGCTGGCAGGGGCGCTGGCTGTTGTACAGGCCGGGCGGCTTGCCGGTGGAGGCCATCGAGCAGGTCGTGGGCCCGGTGCATGCCGCCGCCGACGGCGCACGGCCGCAGGCCCCGGGCATGCTGGAGAGCCACTACGCGCCGCGTAAACCGGTCCATGTGGGCGATGTGCCGGCCCTGTTGCGCCGCTTCGGCGGGCGTGCCGTAGGTGTCATCAGCTTCCGGACCGAGCACCTGGCCCACCGCTGCGAGGTGCTTTCCCCCGAGGGCGACCTGGCTGCCGCCGCCCGCCACCTTTTCGCCGTGCTGCGCGAGCTGGACGCCAGCGACTGCCAGCTGATCGTGGCCGAGCGATTCCCCGAGGAGGGGCTGGGGCGCGCCATCAACGACCGGCTCCGGCGGGCCGCAGCGGGGCGCTGAGCCCGTTGCGCGCTCCGGCGGCCCCTGCCGGATGCTCCTGGCGGCGCAGCTCACCGGGACCCCGCCGCCGGCCGATGGTGGACAAGCCCGATCTTTGCGCCCCGCCCCCCCAAGGCCCCCGTGCGCACGGCGGCCCATCCCAGCCATGAAGAAGCGCATCGCCATCCTCGGCAGCACCGGGTCCATCGGGACCCAGGCGCTGGAGGTGGTGCGTGAGCAACCCGATCGTTTCGCCGTGGAACTGCTCACCGCCGGGCGCAATGCCGACCTGCTGATCGAGCAGGCCCTGGCCTTCGGGCCCAACGCCGTGGTGATCGGCGACAGTGCCCAGCTTGGCCGGGTGAAGGACGCGCTCTTCCCCGCAGGCATCAAGGTGTACGGTGGCGAGGCTGCCATCGCCCAGGCCGTGGCCATGGAGGGCATCGACCTGGTGCTCACCGCGCTGGTGGGCTTCGCAGGCCTGCGGCCCACGCTGGCGGCCATCGCTGCGGGCAAGCCCATCGCCCTGGCCAACAAGGAGACGCTGGTGGTCGCCGGTGAGCTGGTGACGCAGGCCGCGCGCGACAAGGGCGTGAACATCCTGCCGGTGGACAGCGAGCACAGCGCCATCTTCCAGTGCCTGTTGGGCGAATGGCACAACCCGATCGAGAAGGTGGTGCTCACCGCGAGCGGAGGCCCGTTCCGGGGACGCTCGCGTGAGCAGCTGGCCGCTGTCACCAAGGCGCAGGCGCTCAAGCATCCCAACTGGGAGATGGGCGCCAAGGTCACCATCGACAGCGCCAGCCTGATGAACAAGGGCCTGGAGGCCATCGAGGCCCGCTGGCTGTTCAACCTGAGGCCCGAGCAGGTGGAGATCGTGGTGCATCCGCAGAGCATCATCCACAGCATCGTACAGTTCCGCGACGGCAGCATGAAGGCCCAGATGGGCCTGCCGGACATGAAACTGCCCATCCAGTACGCCATGGCCCACCCCGAGCGCCTGGCCACCACCTGGCCGCGCTTCGACTTCATGAAGCACCCGGCGCTCACCTTCGAACCGCCCGACCTGGGCAGCTTCCGCAACCTGGCCCTGGCCCTGGAGGCCCTGCGGCGCGGCGGCAATGCGCCTTGCGTGCTCAATGCCGCCAACGAGGTGGCCGTGGAGCTCTTCCTGCAGGACCGCATCGGCTTCCTGGAGATGAGCGACCTGGTCGAGGAGCGCCTCGCAAAGGCGACCTTTGTACCGCGGCCCACGCTGGAGGACCTGGTGGCCTCCGACGAAGAGACCCGCCGCAGCGCCCGCGAACGGGCAAGCATCGCATGGAATTCCTGATCAAGGCCGGCCAGCTCATCCTGAGCCTCAGCATCCTGGTGACGCTCCACGAGCTGGGCCACTTCCTGCCCGCCCGCCTCTTCGGCACCCGCGTGGAGCGCTTCTTTCTCTTCTTCGACTGGCGGTTCGCGCTGTGGAAGCGCAAGATCGGCGACACCCTCTTCGGCATCGGATGGATCCCCCTGGGCGGCTATGTGAAGATCGCGGGCATGATCGACGAGAGCATGGACCGCGAACAGATGGCACAGCCCCCGCAGCCTTGGGAGTTCCGTTCCAAGCCGGCCTGGCAACGCCTCATCATCATGGTGGGCGGCGTCACCGTGAACCTCTTGCTGGGCATGCTTATCTACATCGCAGTGCTCTTCACTTGGGGCCGCGACTACCTGCCCCTGGAGAACGCCGCCTACGGCCTGCATCCGGCCGCTGTGCTCAAGGAACAGGGCCTGGCCGATGGCGACCGCGTCACGGCCGTGGAGGGGCACGCCGTGCGGTCCATCGAGGAGCTCGGCAAGGCCATCCTGATCAACGGGGCGCGCCGCCTCACCATCGAGCGGCAGGGCCGCACCCTGGACGTCACCCTTTCCGACGATGTGGCCGACCGCGTCCTGGCCCGCAACGAGAAGACGCTCTTCACCCCCTGCGTGCCCTTCTTCGTGGACACGCTGCTGCCCACCGGCACCGCCATCGCCAGCGAGCTTCGCAAGGGCGACCAACTGATCGCCGTCAACGGAACGCCCACACCCTGGTTCGCCCAGTTCCGCGACGCCGTCGGGGAGCTCAAGGGCCGGACGGCCACCCTGGGCGTGCTTCGCGGTGCGGACACCCTGCAGGTGGCCGTGCAGGTGAGCGACGAGGGACTGATCGGTGTGGGCAACCGCCCGCCCGATGCGTACTTCACGCTTGCCAAGGAGCGGTACGGTCTGCTGGCCTCCATCCCCGCAGGCATCGCCTACGGCATGGAAACGCTCGGGGGCTACGTGCGGTCCCTGAAACTGCTCTTCAGCGCGAGCGGGGTGAAACAGATGGGCGGCTTCGGCTCCATCGGCAGCCTTTTCAGCCCCAGTTGGGACTGGCAGGTGTTCTGGAACATGACCGCCTTCCTGAGCATCGTCCTGGCCTTCATGAACATCCTGCCGATCCCCGCCCTCGATGGCGGCCACGTGGTCTTCCTGCTCTACGAGATGGTGTTCCGGCGCACGCCGAACCAGCGCGTGCTGGAAGTGGCACAGACCGTGGGCATGGTGCTGTTGCTCGGCCTCATCCTGTTCGCCAACGGCAACGATGTGGTGCGCTGGATCACCGGCCAGCTGTAACACGCCCGGTCCCTGCTGCGTAGGAACGGGAAGATCCCCGCTCTGATGTCGCACGTGGTGCTGCTCGAGGACGATGCGCTGGTGCGCACGCTGCTCACCCGCAGGATGCAAGAGAACGGCTGGCAGGTGACCGCCCTGGCCGATGCCCGCGGCCTGGACGAGCTCCTGCGGCAGGGCCTGCCCCACCTGATCGTGGTGGACATCGGCCTGCCCCACCTTGACGGGCTGACCGTGGTGGAGGACCTGCGCGCCCGCGGCATCACCGTACCGGTCCTGGTGCTCACCGCCTATGAGCAGCCTCACCTGATCGCCGCGGTTCGCAGCGCCGGCGCCGACGACCTGGTGCAGAAGCCCTGCGACCACGAGGTCCTGATCGAGCGCATGCAACGCCTGATGGCCGCCTGAGCCCCGGGTCGCCCAGGCGGTGGGGAGTTCCGGTCCCTTGGCGGACCATGCCGCATCCTTGGATGCCGACCCGATGCCCCATCTTTGTACGCTTGTCCCGCTCCTTCACCCATGATCTGCTGATCGTCGGCCAGGGCCTGGCCGGATCGGTGCTGGCCGAAACCGCCGTGCGCCGCGGCCTGCGCGTGCGCCTCTTCGACGAACCCCGCGCTGGCCGTGCCTCCTGGGTGGCCGCCGGCCTGGTGAACCCCGTGGCGCTGCGCCGCACCTTCCTGAGCTGGCGCGCCCCTGAACTGCTGCCCATCGCCGGTGCCTTCTACCGTGAGGCGGGCCTTCATCTGGGCCGTGAGCTCTGGCATCCTGTTCCCCTGGTGAAGGTCTTCCCCAGCGCCAAGGAGGCTGGAGAGTGGCGGGTGCGCATGAACGACCCCGAGGTGGGCCACTACCTCAGCGTGGAGACCTGCACCGATCCAGGTCTGCAGCGCGTGGACCAGCCCTACGGCCATGGTCAAGTGAAGCGCGCCGCCTGGGTGGACATGGTCGGCCTGCTCAGCGCCTGGCGCACCCGCTGGACCCAGGAGGACATCCTGGAAGAACGCGGCGTGCGGCCGGACGACGTGCGCCAAGTGCCCGGCGGGGTGGACCTGTACGGCCACACCGCACCGCACCTGGTGTGGTGCGAAGGGCCCTTTGCACAACTGAAGGGCTTGGTGCCGGTGCGCGGCGAGCGCCTCACCGTACGCCTGCCGGGCCTCGGTCTGGGCGTGCTGGTGCATCGCGGCGGTTTCATCCTGCCTTTGGGCGGCGATGATTACCGCGTGGGCAGCACCTACGATTGGGACAATGTGTGGAGCGGTCCCACCGCCGCCGCACGCGCCGACCTGCTGCGCCGCCTGCACAAACTGCTGCTCCACACCCCGCTGGAACCCGAGGAGGCCGAAGCCTTCCACGTGGTGGACCATTGGGCCGGCGTGCGCCCCACCACCAGCGACCGCCGACCCTTGATCGGCACCATCGGCCCCCATCAGGCCGTGCTCAACGGGTTGGGATCCAAAGGGGCCATGCTCGCCCCCTGGTGCGCGCAACACCTGCTGGACCACTTGCTCGACGGCAAGCCGCTGGATCCCGAGGTGGACCTTGCGCGGTTCGCGTGAGGCGGTTTTGCGCACTGCGCACTCAGGAACTGCATAATGAACATTAGGGCCGTTCGTGAAAAATATTTGCATGTCATGGACGATCCTGCTACGTTCGCCACCTGTTCTGCGGAGAGTGACGGGTGCGGCGGATCACCTTCAACAAAGGATCGCCCATGTTCACAGCTCGTTCTTCAGCTATTGCTGGTCTTCTCGGTTCGCGTGGAATTCCGCTGATCGCTGCGATCGGCATGACCTGCGCGGTTCATGGTCAGGCGCCGTACATCCCTCCCTCGCTGCCGGGTGAAGTAGAGTCGGCGAATCTGGTCTACATGCCCAACCAAGGACAGGTGGCCGATGTCGATGGCAATCTTCTTCAGGATTGTCGGTATGTGACCAGCGGCTCGCCTGTACGTGTGTATGTCCGAGATGGGAACTACCTGAGCCACGTTCTTCCTGTGGGGCTGCAGGATACCATCCCGACGGATACCTTGCTGCGGATCGACCTGCAACTGACAGGTGAGAACGTGAACGAGGCGTTGGACCCATACACAGGAGAGTCTGTTCCGTGGTATTGCAACTACTACCTGCCCCATTGTCAGCAAGGGATCACGAATGTGCATGGCACCCGACGTGTTGTACTACAGAAGGTGTACCCGAACGTCGACATGCATCTCTATGGGAACACCCAAGGGTTGAAATATCTTTTTGTCGTCACTCCAGGAGGTGATCCGAATGACATCCTGATGCACTTCACCGGTCACGATAGCATGAACATCGACCTGGCTGGCAACCTGAGGGCCTACCTCCGCGGCCGCGTGGTGATGTTCCCCTCCGTGGTGGGCTACCAGGACGACAACGGCGTCCTTCAACCGGTGCAGGTGGGCATCAACTACCAGATGGTGTTGGACGACCAGCTGATCAAGTTCGATGTGCCGTCGTACAACGCCAACTTTCCACTGGTCTTGCAGATCGGGTTGCCGGCCGCCGCTGCGGGCGGTTTACCCTATGCTCCGGAGTGGGGCACTTATTACGGGGATGCGTCGGGTGACAATGCCCGTGCGATCACGGCCATGTCCGATCGGGGCATGACGGCTACTGGAGACACATGGTCAGCGGCATTTCCGAATACTGTTGGTCAGAATTACGTGCTCGGATTGAACGATGTCTTTATCACCCGGTTCAATGATCAGTACGCTAGGCTCTGGTCTACGTATTTAGGGGGTGATGCCTATGAGACCTCTTCTGGTATCGATGAACATTTGTACCAGGGGTGTGTGGTGGTTGGATTGACAAAAGGGTGGTTCGAAGAACCTGTTGACAACTCCTGCGGCTGAGATCTTGACAAGCTGAAGCGTGATCGATCTCTTTGGCGCATGAAGAAGCGACCCTCCCG